>NZ_JBFAMZ010000017.1:0-270499 GCF_040674635.1 Nonomuraea sp. NPDC049758 | reverse complement strand
CCCACCTCACGCGCCACCCGCGTGACCTCGTCGGCGAACGACGACAACTGGTCCACCATCGTGTTGACGGTGTTCTTCAGCTCCAGGATCTCCCCGCGCGCATGCACGGTGATCTTCTGCGACAGGTCACCCCGCGCCACCGCCGTCGTCACCTGCGCGATACTGCGCACCTGATCGGTCAGGTTGCCCGCCATCGCGTTCACCGACTCCGTCAGGTCCTTCCACGTGCCCGACACCGCCGGCACATCGGCCTGACCACCCAGCCGCCCGTCCGTGCCCACCTCACGCGCCACCCGGGTCACCTCGGAGGTGAACAACGACAACTGGTCGACCATGCCGTTGAACACCGAGGCGATTTCACCCAGCAACCCGTCGGCGTCCTCGGGCAGACGGGTACGGAAATCGCCGTCCCGGACCGCCGTCAGCCCGCCGAGCAGCTGACGCAGCCGAAGCTCGCCGACCTCGGCGCCCCCGGACGCGGAACGGGAGCCACCGGTCATCGCTTCGCTCATGTCACCCTCGTGTCCTACGACGTTGTCAGGACTGTCCTGCCGGTGACCTCGCGAACGGCCCTGATCAGGAGGCCATGATCGAGGTCGTCGACGGAACAGTCGTGGTTGTTGGTCATCCGGATTCTAGAGCCGGTACTCATGATCTTCAGCCCCGAACGCCGAGGTGCGGCGGGGACCGCTCACGACGACTCGCGGAGGCTGTCGGGGCGCTGCGCGCCCATCGCGGCCACGGCGTCGCCCACGTCGGCGTGGACGGTCAGCGAGGACCACACGCCGGTGACCTGGAGGACGCGCGCGGGCAGCTCCTGCACGCCGGCCAGGCGGAGGACGCCCCCGTGTTCGAGCACCGCGGCGTTGAGGCGTAACAACACGTGCAGGCCGCGGCTGTCCATGAAGCTCAGCCCGCCCAGGTCGAGCACCATGCCCGCCCCGGGCCGCAGGTGCCGCTCGGCGAAGGACTCCAGCCGCGTCGAGTTGGAGGCATCGAGCTCGCCGATCACGGTCACCAGCACGCCGCCGGGCAGGTCGCGGCAGCTCAGGCTCAGAGGGGTCACGTTGTCACCGGAGGCCGGGCAGCACGAAGGCCCGTCCGGCCGAAAGGGGACGGGTGTGGCGGCGGACGAAGGAAATCAGGCATCACAGGCCGGCGGCGGGATCGGCTCGGTCACGGGACCGACGCGGTCGCCCGGAGGGCGCGGCCACCCCGACTGTGGTCCTTCTCGATCGCCTGGCCTGCGGCTACGGCCTCGCCGCGGACGCGCCATGTCGCCGCTACGGCCGGGACTCAATCGCGATCATCTCCTCCGTGCCGCGGCGATCGGTGCTCGCCTCCAACCCTTGAGCCTTCGGCGGTGGCGGGTCAGCACATCAGGCGAAGAATCCGGCTCACTCCTGTCCGCAGAACGAAACGGGCATCAGAGGATCAGTTGCGGCGGAGCTCGGCCGCGGAACGGAGGGTGTCGCCGGGCGAGCAGCCGAAGGCCGCCCGGTGGAGCTGGGCGAAGCGCCCGGGGTGGAAGAAGCCCCAGCGGGCGGCGACGGCGGTCACCGTGGTGGCGGGATCGCCGGTCTTCAGCTCGGCGTGCGCGCGGGCCAGCCGGGTCTGGCGCAGGTAGCCCAGCGGCGTGGTGCCGAGGTGCCGGCGGAAGGCGTACTGGAGGGCGCGGGCGCTGACCCGGGCGGCGGTGGCGATCTCGTCGATGCCGATGGGCAGGTCGGCGTGGTCGTCGATGAAGGCCGTCGCCCGGCGCAGCGCCTCGGGGCGGGTGGAGCCGGGGGAGGCGTCGTCGGCGTTGGTGGGCAGGGCGGTGAGCACGCTGGCGGCCAGGAGCTGCCCGGCGGTGGAGACGACCAGCGGCTCGGCGGCCAGCTCGGGGGCGGCCAGGACGTCGTCGCGCAGGTAGGCGAGCGTGCGCCGCAGGTGGCGGCCGGCGGCGGCGGAGACCGGGCGGTGCCCCACCAGCCGGATCGGCTCGGCCCGGCGGCCGGGCAGCGTGCCGGCCACCTGCTGCAGCAGCGCGGGGTCGAACATGATGATGTCGTAGCGCGAGCGGCGGATCTCGCCGGTGTAGGGCAGGTCGTGCGGGGCGAACAACACCGTGTCGCCGGGGCCGAAGAGCTCGTCCGGCCCGCCGGCGACCTGCTGGGCGATGGTGCCGCTCTCGACCGCGCACAGGCACACCTTGCCGAGCGGGTTGACGTCGAAGCTCATCGCGTATTCGAGGTTGAGCCGGTCGATGCTGACCGAGCCCATGACCTGGCGGGAGATCTGGGTGCGGGGGTTCTTCACGTCGGAGCCGATGCGCATCTTGGCGTACGCCTTGCTGAGGAACTCCTCCGTCTGGCCGATGTCACGGCTGTCGAAGACCTCTGGGCCCATCGGACCACCTCTTTCCGGTCGGGGGGACCCGCGCCTGCCGCGGCCCGTGCCGATTTTCCCAAACGGCTACGACAACGGCTGCACGACGACGGAACAGGGCCCTCTGCCAGGGACGATCCGCGTTTGGTATACCATTTTTCGGGTGACTTCCTGGACGATCTCCAACGTGCGCCCCTGGGGCGGCGCGCCCGTGGACCTGACCATCGACGGTACCCGGATCGCCGCCGTGCTCCCGGCCGGGACCACCCCGCCCGCCGGCGAGCACATCGACGGCCGCGGCCTGCTGGCCCTGCCCGGATTCGTCAACGCCCACGCCCACGTCGACAAGAGCTGGTGGGGCCGGCCCTGGGTGTCGTACGGCGGCGTGGCGACCACGCAGGGCCGCATCGAGCACGAGCGCGCCGAACGGGACAAGTACGGCATCCCGGGTGTCGACGGCACGGTGGCGGTGCTGCGCGAGTTCCTGCGGCACGGCACCACGGCCACCCGCACCCACGTCGACGTCGACCTCGGGGTCGGGCTGCGCGGCATCGAAGCCGTGCGCGAGGCCGCGGCCCGGCTCGACGGGGCGATCGAGGTCGAGATCGTGGCCTTCCCGCAGGACGGCGTCGTCCGCCGGCCCGGCGTGCTCGACCTGCTCGACCAGGCCGCGCGGGCGGGCGCCGCCAGCATCGGCGGCATCGACCCCGCGACCATCGACCGGGACCCGGTCGCCCAGCTCGACGGCCTGTTCGAGATCGCCGAGCGCCGCGGCGTCGGCCTGGACATCCACCTGCACGACGGCGGCGAGCTGGGCGCGTTCCAGTACGAGCTGATCATCGACCGCACGCTCAGGACCGGCCTGCAGGGCAAGGTCACCGTCTCCCACGGCTTCGCCCTCGGCGACCTGGCCCCCGAACGCCAGCGCGGCCTGCTCGACGACCTCGCCGCGGCGGGCATCTCCTGGGCGACGGTCGCGCCGGTGCGCACCGCGCCCCTCCCGTGGCGGGGCATGGCCGAGCGCGGCATCGGCCTCGGCCTCGGCACCGACGGGATCAGGGACCTGTGGTCGCCGTTCGGCGACGGCGACCTGCTGCGCATCGCCCTCGGCTTCGCCCGGCTGCACGGGCTGCGCTCCGACGACGAGCTCACCGCCGCCGTGGAGCTGGCCACCACCAAGGCGGCGCCGTTCGTGCACCGGGACCGGCACGACCTGGTCGCGGGGGCGCGGGCCGACGTCGTGCTCGTGGACGCCGAGAACGTGCCGGACGCGCTCGTGCGGGTGCCGCCGCGGGCGCTCGTGGTCGCCGGCGGCCGGGTGGTCGCCCGCGACGGCGAGGTGCTCCTGGACGCCTGACGCCCACGACGTGCTCCTGGACGCCTGACGCCCGCGCGGGGTCGCCGGACGCCCGCGCGGAGTCAGGGGTCGCCGGACCGCAGCCGGTCGGCGTGCTCCCCGATGAGCCGGCCGCTGGTCGCCACGTGCCGGGCGACCAGCTCGCCGACGAGGGTCACGTCGCGGGCCGCGATCGCCTCGTAGAGCTCGCGGTGCTCGTCGGCGACCGCCTGGAGGTCGTCGTGCCGGCCGAGCAGCCAGCGCATCCGGCTGCGCAGGACCTGCCCCACCTCGACCAGCAGGTCGTTGCCCGCGATGGCGGTGGCCGTCTCGTGGAAGTCGGCGGCGGCCCGCCGGGCGCGGACCGCGTCGCCGGCGCGCGCCGCCCGCAGCTCCGCGTCGAGGTCGGCGCGCAGCCGCCGCAGGCCCTGCGCGTCGTGCCGCCGGGCGGCGAGCTGGAAGGTGACGGCCTCGAACGCCGAACGCACCTCCACCAGGTCGGCGACGTCGCGGGCGGTGAACTCGCGCACCACGGCCCAGGTGCGGGGCCGCAACGTCACCAGCCCCTCGGCGGCCAGGGTGGCCAGGGCGTCGCGCACCGGCACCCGGCTCACGCCGAGCTCGGTGGCCAGGTCGCGCTCGACGAGCTTGCTGCCCGGCGGGCGGACGCCGTCGAGGATGTCGTCGCGCAGCCGCCGGATGACGCGTACGGACTCGGGCTCGAACCCGGCTCCTGCCACCATGCCCTCAGTCTCCCACCGGCGCCGCACCGGACGGGCTGTCCGCGTCCCCGGTGTCGAGGCGGCGCGCCTGCTGCTGGAGGTGGGCGAGCATGACCTTGCCCGCGGGCGTCAGGGCGCGGGCCCCGGGCAGGGTGGCGCCCACCGAGCGGCGCACCGACGGCAGCGGCACCTGGAGTTCGAGGAGCTGGGGGTCGGTCCTGACGAAGAGGGCGGGCAGCGCGGCGATCATGTCCGTGCCGAGCAGCAGGGAGCGGATCGTCAGGATGGAGCTGCATTCGGTGCGGTCGGGCGGCAGCGGCAGCCCGTTGCGGTGGAACACCTGCTCCAGCTCCCGTCGCAGCGAGGTCTGCTCCAGCGGCAGGATCCACGGGTAGTCCAGCAGGCCGGCCAGCGCGCGGGCGTGCGCCGCCGGGTGCCCGGCGCGGGCGACCAGCAGCACGGGCTCGTTGTAGAGCGGGATCTGGCGCAGGTCAGGGCGGTCCTCGATCGGGTTGAGCCGGCCGAGGATCAGGTCGAGGTCGCCGCCGGTGAGCTGGGGGACCAGTGAGTCGAACGTGCCCTCCTTGACGATCACGGTGATGCCCGGCCGCTCGGCCTTGAGCGCCGCGATCGAGCGGGGGAGCAGCACGTTCGTGGCGGCCAGCAGGGTGCCGACGGTGACCGTGCCGGCCGTGCCGTCGGCCAGGCCGGCGATGCGCTCGCCCGCGCGGCGCAGCTCGGCCTGCACGGCACGGGCGTGGTCGATGAACGCCTCGCCGAAGAGGGTGGGGGTGACGCCGCGCGATCCGCGGGTGAACAGCTCCACCCCGAGGATCTGCTCCACCTCCCGCAGCCCCCGGGTCACGGCGGGCTGGGCCAGGTGGAGGTGCTCGGCGGCGCGCAGGACGCCGCCCTGCTCGGCGATGGTGGTCACGAGCACGAGGTGCCGCAGCTTGAGCCGGCCGCTCAGCAGGTCCAGCGGACGAGATATCACGAAATCATCATATGACCAGGGCGAACCTGCCCTATTTCGCTATGTTGGCGGGAACCGGCTGGTCACCCAGGCGTTCGGCGTCGTTGCGCGGGATCACCAGGGCGGCGACCAGACTGATGACCGTCACCACGGTCAGGTAGGCGGTGATCGACAGCGAGGTCCCGGTCGAGGCGAACAGCGAGGCGGCCACCAGCGGCGTGATGCCGCCGCCCAGCAGCGAGGCGAGCTGGTAGGCCACCGACGTGCCGGAGTACCGGATGGCGACCGGGAAGAAGCTGGCGGTCAGCGTGCCCTGCGGCGCGTGGGTCATGGCCAGCACCGCGCCCATCACCAGCATGAACACCGCGATGAGCGGCTTGTTGCCGGTGTTGACGACCGGCAGGATCGCCAGGGCGCCGGCCAGCAGCACCACCGAGCCCCAGGTGAAGACGGCACGCAGCCCGTGCCGGTCGCCGAGGTGAGCCCACAGCGGCGCGGTGACCAGCCAGACGGCGGCGCCGCCGATCACGCAGCTCAGCAGGAACGTCCGCGACAGGCCGGCCGCGGCCTCGCCGTAGCCGAGGATGTAGACCATGAAGATGTAGGCCAGCGCGCTGTTGCCGATGATCACGCCGATCGTGTGCACCACCTCGCGCCAGTGGTCGCGCAGCACCACCGCGATCGGCAGCTTGACCGGCTTGCGCCGCTCGACCAGGTCGGCGTAGTCGGGGCTCTCCTCGATGCGCAGCCGCAGGTACAGGCCGACCGCCACCAGCACGATGCTGAGCAGGAACGGCACCCGCCAGCCCCAGGCCATGAAGCTCTCCTCGCCCAGCAGCGAGGACGTGCCGAGGAAGACGGCGTTGGCGCACAACATGCCCGCCGGGGTGCCCATCATCGGGAACGCCCCGAACAGGCCGCGCCGGCCCTTCGGCGCGTGCTCCATCGTCAGCACCACCGCGCCGCCGAGCTCGCCGCCCAGGCCGATGCCCTGGGCGACGCGCATCACCACGAGCAGCACCGCCGCCCACACGCCCAGGCTGTCGTACGTCGGCAGCACGCCGATCAGCGTGGTGCCGATCCCCATGATGAGCAGCGAGACGACGAGCGTGTTGCGCCGCCCGATCCGGTCGCCGAAGTGGCCGAAGACGATGCCGCCGAGCGGGCGGGCGAGGAATCCCACGGTCATGGTGCCGAAGGAGGCGATGGAGCCGGTGACCGGGTCCATCGCGGGGAAGAACTGCTTGTTGAAGACGAGGGCCGCGGCGGTGCCGTAGAGGAAGAAGTCGTACCACTCGATGGCGGTGCCGATGAAGGCGGCCCGCGAGACGCGGCGGGCGGCCAGGCGGCGATCTGTGTCCATCTCTCTGTGCCTTCCGAATGAGGGTACGGAAGAGGATGCACGCTGGTGGTATGCCAGAACGAATACCGATTCGGTCGGCAGGCATAGCAGAACCGACATATAACGAAATAAAGATAGCCAGGCGACATTTCGGTATTGGACTGTTATGTCGAGCGATCAGCAGAATGTCGACCATGAAGCCCGCGCACTACGTCAACGGCGTCTTCACGACGGCGGGGACCGACTTCCCCCTCATCTCGCCCGTCGACGGCCGCACCGTCGGAGCCGTCCCCGAGGCGTCCCGCGAGACCGTCGACGAGGCGGTCCGGGCCGCCCGCGCCGCCCTCGACGGCCCCTGGGGCGCCACCTCCAGCGAGGAGCGGTGCGCGTACCTGCGCCGGATCGCCGACGGGATCGAGGCCAGGTTCGAGGAGTTCGTCGAGGCCGAGGCCGCCGACACCGGCAAGCCGCGCGAGCTGGCCGCGACGGTGGACATCCCGCGCGCCGCCGGCAACTTCCGCGCCTACGCCGACCTGGCCTACGGGCGTCCCGAACGGGCCTACAACACCAGCGTCCCGGCCTGGAGCGGCAGCGGGCAGGCGCTCAACTACACCGTGCGCCGCCCGCTCGGCGTGGTCGCCGTCATCTCGCCGTGGAACCTGCCGCTGCTGCTGCTCACCTGGAAGGTCGCGCCGGCCCTGGCCGCGGGCAACGCCGTCGTCGCCAAGCCGTCGGAGGAGACGCCCTCCACCGCCACCCTGCTGGCCGAGGTGATCGACGCGGCGGGCCTGCCGGCCGGCGCGTTCAACCTGGTCCACGGCCACGGCGCGGGGGCGGCCGGCGAGCACCTGACCGCGCACCCCGGCGTGGACGCCATCGCCTTCACCGGCGCCTCGGCCACCGGCAGCGCCATCATGCGCAACGCCGCCGCGCACGTCACCCCGGTCTCCTTCGAGCTCGGCGGCAAGAACCCGGCCCTGGTCTTCGCCGACGCCGACCTGGAGGAAGCCGTCGAGGGCACGATCCGCTCCAGCTTCACCCACTCCGGCCAGATCTGCCTGTGCACCGAGCGCGTCTACGTCCAGCGCCCGATCTTCGAGGCGTTCACGCGGGCGCTGGCCGAGCGGGCCAGGGGCCTGCGCGGCTACGGGCCGATGATCTCGGCCCAGCACCGCGACAAGGTGTTGTCCTACTACCGCCTCGCCGTCGAGGAGGGCGCGACGGTGCTGGCCGGAGGAGGCGTGCCGGAGTTCGGCGACGCCCGCGACGGCGGCTTCCACGTCGAGCCCACCGTGATCACCGGCCTGCCGCCGCACGCCAGGACCGTCCGCGAGGAGGTCTTCGGCCCCATCTGCCACGTCGCCCCCTTCGACGACGAGGACGAGGCCGTCCGGCTGGCCAACGACAGCCCGTACGGCCTGGCCGCCACCGTGTGGACCACCGACCTGTCGCGCGCCCACCGCGTGGCACCCCGGATCCAGGCCGGCATCGTCTGGGTCAACTGCTGGAACCTGCGCGACCTGCGCACCCCGTTCGGCGGCGTGAAGGCCTCCGGCATCGGGCGTGAGGGCGGCGAGTACTCGCTCGACTTCTTCTCCGAGCCGGTCAACGTGTGCGTCAAGATATGAGGACAGAAGTGACAGACAACCATCGCGCCGCCGCCGCGCGGCTGCTGGAGGCGTACGCGTCCGGCCGCCCGTGCGAGCCAGTCCGCGACCTGGTCGACGGCCTGGAGGCGGCCTACGCGGTGCAGAGCCTGCTCACCGAGCACTGGCTCGGCGAGGGCAGGCGGATCACCGGCCGCAAGGTCGGGCTGACCAGCAAAGCCGTGCAGCGGCAGCTCGGCGTCGGCTCGCCCGACTTCGGCGTGCTGTTCGCCGACATGGCGGTGCCCGACGGCGCGGAGATCCCGGCCGGCGCGGTGCTCCAGCCGCGCGCAGAGGCCGAGGTCGCGCTCGTGCTCGACCGCGACCTGCCGCACGAGCGCCACACGGTCGCCGACGTGATCGCCGCGACGGCGTTCGCGCTGCCCGCGATCGAGGTCGTCGGCAGCCGCATCCGCGACTGGGACATCACCCTGGCCGACACCGTCGCCGACAACGCCTCCTCCGGCCTGTACGTGCTCGGCAACCGCCCGGTCCCGCTGCGCGACGTGGACCTGCGGCTGGCCGGCATGGTCATCGAACGGCGCGGCGAGCAGGTCTCGACCGGCGTCGGCGCGGCCTGCCTGGGCCACCCGCTGCACGCCGCGGTCTGGCTGGCCGACACGCTGGCCGCGCTCGGCCGCCCGCTCCGGGCGGGCGACACCGTGCTGACCGGGGCGCTCGGCCCGGTCGTCCCGGTGAGTCCGGGCGACGTGCTGGAGGCCCGCATCGACGGGCTGGGCGACGTCCGCGCCGCTTTCGCCGCCGACGACGAGAAGGCCGACGACGAGAAGGAGGAGCGGTGAACGCGCTCGCCGAACGCCTGGACGAGGCCACCCTGACCGGCCGCGCCATCCCGCGCCTGACCGACACGGCCGACCTCGACGTGCCCGCCGCGTACGAGGTCCAGCGCGCCCTGATCGAACGGCGGCTGGCCCGCGGCGAACGGCTCATCGGCGTCAAGATGGGCTTCACCAGCCGCGCCAAGATGGCCCAGATGGGCGTGGACGACGTCATCTGGGGCCTGCTCACCGACGCCATGCTGGTGGAGTCCCGGCTCGACACCGCCGGGCTGATCCACCCGCGGATCGAGCCGGAGATCGCGTTCCTGCTGGACCGGCCGGTGCGCGGCACGGCCGACGTGGCCTCGGCCGTCGGCGGCGTCGCGGTCGGGTACGAGGTGCTCGACTCCCGCTACGAGGGCTTCAGCTTCACCCTGCCCGATGTCATCGCCGACAACGCCTCGGCCAGCGGCTTCGGCGTCGGCCCCTGGCACCGCCCGCAGGACGCCGGTGACATCGGCAACCTCGGCCTGGTCATGGAGATCGACGGCCGCCAGGTCGCCGGCGGCTCGTCGGCGGCCATCCTCGGCCACCCGCTGCGCGCGCTGACCGCGGCCGCCCGGCTGACCAGGGCCGCCGGGATCGAGATGGAGGCCGGCTGGATCGTCCTGGCCGGCGCGGCCACGGCGGCGCTGCCGCTGCCCGCCGGGGCGCACGTACGCGTCGGCGCCGCCGGCCTCGGACACGTGGAGGTGACCACCCGATGAGCGACGCGCTGCTGGTCGAGGGCAAGGCCCGGCCCCGCGGCCGGTTCCCGCACGTCAAGCGGGCCGGCGACTTCGTGTTCGTGTCGGGCACCAGCTCCCGCCGCCCCGACGGCTCCTTCGCCGGGGCGAGCGCGGACGAGCTGGGCACCACCAGCCTCGACATCCGCGAGCAGACCAGGGCGGTGATCGAGAACATCGCCGACCTGCTGGCCGCCGCCGGAGGCGGCCTGGACGACGTGGTGAACGTGACCGCGTACCTGGTCAGCATGAACGACTTCGGCGGCTACAACGAGGTCTACGGCGAGTACTTCGACGAGAGCGGCCCCGCCCGCACCACGGTCGCCGTCCACCAGCTCCCGCACCCGCACCTGCTGATCGAGATCTCCTGCACCGCCCTCATCCCCCGAAGGAGCCAGGCATGATCCCCCCCTTCAACCTGAACAAGTGGATCGACGAGCACCAGGACCTGCTCAAGCCGCCGGTCGGCAACGCGCAGATCTGGAAGGACGCCGACCTCATGGTGACGATCGTGGGCGGGCCCAACCAGCGCACCGACTTCCACGACGACCCGATCGAGGAGTTCTTCTACCAGCTGCGGGGCGGCATGGTGCTGCGGGTCATGGAGGAGGAGGGCAAGCCGCCGGTGGACGTGCAGATCGGCGAGGGCGACGTCTTCCTGCTGCCGCCGCACGTGCGGCACTCGCCGCAGCGGCCGGTGCCCGGCTCGATCGGCCTGGTCGTGGAGTTCGCCCGCCCGCAGGGCGCGCTGGACGCCTTCGAGTGGTACTGCGTCAACTGCCACCGCCTGGTCCACCGCGCCGAGGTGCAGCTCCAGTCGATCGTGGACGACCTGCCGCCGGTCTTCCGCGCCTTCCACGAGGGCGACCGCACCTGCCCCCACTGCGGCGCCGAGCACCCCGGCAAGGACTGGCCTGAGCACCTGCGGCCGGTGGTCCGGTGACCATGATCGACGTGCACGCGCACGTCTTCCCGCGGATCTCCCGCGAGGAGGCCAGGACGCTCGCCGGGGCCGGTGAACCGTGGCTGCGCGACGGCATGATGATGAGCGGCGAGGACGACTACCGCCCGGTCACGCCGGAGCTGTGGGACGCCGGGGCCCGCGTGGCCGCCATGGACCGCATCGGCGTGGCCGTGCAGGCGGTCTCCTCGACCCCGCTGCTGTTCGGCTACGCGGCCGACCCGGCCCGCGCCGCCGAGTGGTGCGCCATGGTCAACGACCGCGTGCTCGACCACTGCGCGCAGGCCCCCGACCGGCTGCTGCCGCTGTGCCAGGTGCCCTTGCAGGACGCCGCCCTGGCCGCGAAGACCGTCACCGAGGCCAAGGCCGCCGGTCACCGCGGCGTGCACATCGGCAACCACGTCGGCCCGCGCAACCTGGACGATCCCGACATCGTCGCCTTCCTCGCGCACTGCGCCGAGCAGGACATGCCGGTGCTCGTCCATCCCTGGGACATGCTCGGCGCCGACCGCATGCGCGGCCACATGCTGCCGTGGCTGGTCGGCATGGCGGCCGAGACGCACCTGGGCATCCTGTCGCTGATGTTGTCCGGGGCGTTCGAGCGGCTGCCGGGCTCGCTGCGACTGTGCTTCTGCCACGGCGGCGGCAGCTTCGCCTACCTGCTGGGCCGGGCCGACAACGCCTGGCACCAGCGCGACATCGTCCGCGAGCACTCGCCCAGGCCGCCGTCGGCCTACACCGACCGCTTCTACGTGGACTCCGCGGTGTTCGACCCGCGCGCCCTGCGGCTGCTGGTGGAGGTGATGGGGGCCGAGCGCGTCATGCTCGGCACCGACTTCCCGTTCCCGCTGGGGGAGCAGGAGCCGGGCGCGGTCGTGCGCGCCTGCGCCGAGCTGGACGAGCAGGGCCGCGCCGCCGTCCTGGGCGGCAACGCCGCCGCCTTCCTGGGGCTCGGGGGATGACGGTCGCCGAGACGCCGCTCGGGGTGTTGCGCGGCGTCCGGGCCGGCGGCGTGAGCACGTTCAAGGGCGTGCGCTACGCCGCGCCCGCCCGCCGCCTGGCCGCGCCGGAGCCCGCACGCCCCTGGCGGGGCGTCGCGGACGCCCGCACCCCCGGCCCGCCCGCCCCGCAGCGGCCCGGCCGCATGGCCTGGGTGCCGGGCCTGGAGATCGACCCGGCCACGTCGGCCGAGGACTGCCTGTTCCTCAACGTCTGGACGCCCTCCGCCGAGGGGCGCCGCCCGGTGCTGGTGTTCCTGCACGGCGGCGCGTTCGTCTTCGGCTCCGGCTCCCAGGCGATGTACGACGGCACCGCGCTCGCCCGTGACCACGGCCTGGTCGTGGTGACCGTGAACTACCGGCTCGGCCTGCCGGGCTTCTGGCACGGCGACGGCGTGCCGGCCAACCTGGCGCTGCGCGACCAGATCGCCGCCCTGGAGTGGGTGCGCGCCAACATCGCGGCCTTCGGCGGCGACCCGGCGAACGTCACCCTGGCCGGGCACTCGGCGGGCGGCACCTGCGTGCTGGCCCTGATGACGTGCGCGCCCGGCCTGTTCGCCCGGGCGGCGGCGATGAGCCCCGTCCCGTACGGGTTCCGCACGCCCGCCGAGGCCGCCGACTGGACCTCAGTGGCACGTTCCGCGCTCGGCGGCGACCCGTACGCCGTGCCGCTCGCCGGGCTGCTGGCCGCCGAGGAGGCCGCCGTCCGCGCCTGCGCCCCGGCCGCGGGGCTGCTGCCCGCGGCACCCGTCGTGGACGGCGACCTGCTGGCCGTCCACCCGGTGGAGGCCGTCCGGACGGGCGCCGCCGCGCGCGTCCCGCTGCTGGTGACGACGACGGCCGAGGAGACCCGCCTGTTCACCGCGATCGGCCAGGACGGCCTGGACACCGGCGAGCTCTTCGCCGGGCCCGCCCAGGAGCTCGCCGACGCCCATCACGGCCCCGCCGGGCACCACGTCTGCGGGCACCGCTCGCCGATGAGCCACGCCGGCGTCGCCCTGGGCGCCTGCCACCTGGCGGACGTCCCCCTCTACCTCGGCACCCACGGAACCCCGCTGACCGGCACGGGCCCCCAGGTGGACGCCCTGTCCCACGCGATGAGCACCACCTTCGCCCGCTTCTGCCACGACGGCACGGGCCCGTGGATCACCACGGCCGGCCGCGAGGCGGACGGGTTCACGGGCCGTCGGGGGTGGTGAGGGGGTGGCCGGGGAGCGGGGTGGACAGGATCATGGTGCTGGAGGGCGGGCCGTAGACCGCCAGGCGGTCGATCAGGTCCTCGAAGGCGACCATGGAGACGGCCACGATCCGCAGGATGCTGCACACGTCGCCGGTGACCCGGTGGATCTCGCGGACCTCCGGCCAGCCGGCCACCTCGGGGTCGCGCAGCACGCAGCGGGTGCCGTAGCAGGACATGCGGATGAAGGCCGAGACCGGCCAGCCGGCCCGCACCGGGTCCACCGCCGCGTGGTAGCCGGTGATCACGCCCGACTCCTCCAGCTTCCGTACGCGGTCGGCCACCGAGGGCGCGGACAGGTGGATCCGGCGCGACAGCTCCTTGAGGGAGAGCCGGGCGTTGTCCTGGAGTTCGCGCAGCAACTCCCAGTCGGTCTCGTCCACGATCATGCCTTCCGTTCGTAAGCCCCAAATCGCGATTTATACCGAAACATAAGCCTATATGGCGATATAGCCTTCCATAGGGCATTCCTTCTCCATCATCCCGACGCCATCATGGGGACAGCAAGGCTAAGAGAAGGGCAAGCGCGTGGACGCGACGCGACAGTTAGCAGCAGTGCGGCCGACCACGGCGGAGGAACGCGCCGAACGAGCCAGGGCGACGGGCGGAGCGCCCACCCTGGACTTCCAGACCCGCACCCCCTACGACGCCTACGTCCGCACCGACGTGCTGCACGACCTGCAGCACCCGATGAGCGACGACGCGGGCGAGATGTCGTTCCTGATGATCACTCAGGTGATGGAGCTGTACTTCAAGCTCATCGCCTTCGAGCTGCGCAACGCGCAGGAGCGGCTGCGGGCCGACGACGTGTGGGCCGCGCTGGACCCGCTCCGCCGTACCGTGCTGCACCTGGAGGGCCTGAACGCGAGCTGGCGCGGCCTGCGCTGGATGACCCCCGCCGACTTCAACCGCTTCCGGGACGAGCTCGGCGAGGCCAGCGGCCTGCAGTCGGCGATGTACCGGCACGTGGAGTTCCTGCTGGGGCTGAAGAACCCGGCCCTGCTGCGCCCGTTCAGACGCCAGGACCGCACCCACCGCGACCTGCTCACCACCCTGGAGTCGCCGAGCCTGTGGGACGACGCCATCGCCCTGCTGGCCCGGCTCGGCCACGACCTCCCCCGCGAGCTGCTGGAGCGCGACTTCGCCGTCGAGCACGAGCCGCACCCGGCCGTCGAGCGGGCCTGGGTCGAGGTGTACCGCGACACCGGCCCCGGCAACGCGCCGCGACTGCTCGGCGAGGCGCTGACCGACGTGGCCGAGCAGTTCGGCGACTGGCGCTACCAGCACGTGACGGCGGTCCGCCGGTCGATGGGCGCCAAGCCCGGCAGCGGCGGCTCCAACGGCCTGGCCTGGCTGGAACGCAGCATGGCGCGGGTGGTCTTCCCCGAGCTGTGGTCCGCCCGGACCCACATGTGAAGGACGGACGACACGTGATCGACGACTGGAAGCCCGCCGAGCAGGACGCCCTGCGCCGCGACCGCGACGACCCGGGCCACCGCGAGCTCTTCCTCATCCCGCCCGCCGACGGCGGCGGTCATCCCGAGTGCGCCTACTTCGCCGGCAACTCCCTGGGCCTGCAGCCCCGGGCGACCGCGGCGGAGCTGGCCGAGGACCTGGAGGCATGGGCCCGGCTCGGCGTGGAGGGACATCTGGAGGGGGCCCGCCCGTGGCTGCCCTACCACGAGCGGCTCACCGGCCCGGCCGCCCGGCTGGTCGGCGCGCTGCCCGAGGAGACCGTGGTGATGAACTCGCTGACGGTCAACCTGCACCTGCTGATGGTCTCGTTCTACCGGCCGCGCGGCACGCGGACCCGGATCCTCATCGAGGACACCGCGTTCCCCTCCGACAGCTACGCCGTGCGCAGCCAGGCCCGCCTGCACGGCCTCGACCCGGACGAGACGGTGGTCCGGCTGCGCGACGGCCGGGAGGTGCTGGACTTCCTGGACCGCGAGGGCGACACGGTCGCGCTGGTCCTGCTGGGCGGCGTCAACTACCTGACCGGCGAGCTCATGGACATCCCGGCGATCACCGCGGCCGGCCGGGCGAGCGGCGCGGCCGTCGGCTGGGACCTGGCGCACGCCGCCGGGAACGTCCCGCTGGAGCTGCACGCGTGGGGACCGGACTTCGCCGCCTGGTGCTCCTACAAGTACCTCAACTCCGGGCCCGGCGCCCTCGGCGGCGTGTTCGTCCACCAGCGGCACCTGGGGGACCCGGCGCTGCAGCGGCTGGAGGGCTGGTGGAGCACCGAGCAGGCGACCCGGTTCGAGATGGCGCCGGTCTCCCGGCCGCCGGCCAGCGCCGACGCCTGGCAGGTGTCCAACCCGCCGATCTACGCGATGGGCCCGGTGCGCACCTCGCTCGGCGTCTTCGACCGGATCGGGATGACCGCCCTGCGGGCCCGCAGCGTACGGCTCACCGCCTACCTGGAAAGCCTGCTCGACCGGATCACCCCCACCAGGCCGCTCACGGTGGTCACGCCGCGCGACCCCGCCCGCCGGGGCTGCCAGCTCTCCCTGCGCGTCGAGCGCGGCGGCGCGGCCGAGCTCACCCGGCGGCTGCGCCACGAGCACGGGGTGATCGCCGACGCCCGCGAGCCGGACGTCGTCCGCCTGGCGCCGACGCCCCTGTACTCGACCTACCACGACTGCTGGCGCGCCGCCGTCGCGCTGGCCGAGTGCGTCGAGGAGGACCGATGAACGTCACCGTGGTCGGCGCGGGCCTGACCGGCTGCCTGCTCGCCTGCTACCTGGCCCGGCGCGGCCTCGACGTGACCGTCTACGAACGGCGGCCCGACCCGCGCGCCGGGCTCGCCGAGCGCGGCCGGTCGATCAACCTGGCGATCTCCGAACGCGGGCTGGACGCGCTGCGCCGGATCGGCCTGGAGGAGCAGGTCATGGCCGGCGCGCTGCCCATGCGCGGCCGGATGATCCACCCGGTGGACGGCCCGCTGAACTTCCAGCCGTACAGCCACGACGGGGTGCGCTCGATCAACTCCATCAGCCGCGGCGCGCTCAACAACACGCTGCTGGACGCCGCGGAGTCGGCGCCCGGCGTGAAGATCTTCTTCGGGCACCGGCTGACCGGCCTGGACCCGGCGACCGGCGCGATGGAGTTCGACACCGCGGCCGGCCCGGTGCGCGCGGCGGCCGGCGTGGTGCTCGGCGCCGACGGGGCCGGCTCGGCCGTACGGGCCGAGCTGGTGGCCCACCGGGGCATCCGGGAGAGCCTGGACTTCCTCGGCCACGGCTACAAGGAGCTGACGATCCCGCCCGTGGCCGGCGAGTTCGCCTTCGACCCCGGCGCCCTGCACATCTGGCCGCGCGGCACCTCGATGATGATCGCGCTGCCCAACCCCGACCGCTCCTTCACCTGCACGATGTTCTGGCCGACCGAGGGCACGTCGAGCTTCGCCTCGCTGAGCGGCCCGGCCGCGATCGAACGCCACTTCCGCACCCACTACCCGGACGTGCCCCCCCTCGCGCCCGGTCTGGTAGAGGAGTACATGGAGAACCCGGTCGGCCGGCTCGGCACCGTCCGCTGCGCGCCATGGCAGACGGACGGCCGGGTCGGCCTGATCGGCGACGCCGCGCACGCCATCGTGCCCTTCTACGGCCAGGGCGCCAACTGCGGCTTCGAGGACGTGACCGTGCTCGACCGGTGCCTGACGGAGACCGGCGGCGACTGGTCCCGCGCGCTGCCGCTGTTCGAGCTGCGGCGCAGGGACGACACCGACGCGATCGCCGAGATGGCGCTGGCCAACTTCGTCGAGATGCGCGACAAGGTCGCCTCCCCGGTGCACCGGCTGACCAAGAGCGTGGAGCACCGCCTCGAACGCGCGCTGCCCGGCCGCTACGTGTCGCGGTACGAGCTGGTGTCGTTCTCCACGGTGCCGTACGCGCAGGTCCGGCGGCGGGTCCGGCGGCAGCACCTGCTGCTGGCCGGGGCCGCCGGGGCCGGGGCCGCGCTGCTGGCGGCGGGCGCGGCCGGGCTCGCCCGGCTCGGCTCCCGCCGGTCCGGCGGGAGGTGAGGGTGGAGAACCGTGCCGTCCTGACCCGCCCGGCGCCCGGCCCGCTCCGGACCCTGCGGTACGGGGCCGACGCCGACCAGGTGATCGACCTCTGGCCGGGCGACGGACCCCTGGTGGCGCTGGTGCACGGCGGGTTCTGGCGCCCGGAGTACGACCGCACGCACCTGCGGCCCATGGCCAACGCGCTGCATCGGGCGGGGTGCGGCGTGGCCGCCGTCGAGTACCGCCGCAGGCCGGGAGATCCGGCGGCGGCGGTCGCGGACCTGCGGGCCGCGGTCGGCCTGCTGCGTCCCTCGGTGGTCGTCGGCCACTCGGCCGGCGGTCATCTCGCCATGTGCGCCGCCCCGGACGGGACCGCCGTCCTCGCCCTGGCCCCGGTCGCCGACCTGCGGCTGGCCGCGCGGCTGGACCTCGACGACGGCGCGGTGGCCGACTTCCTCGGCGGCCCGCCGGACGATCATCCCGGCCTGGACCCGGTACGCCTGCCGGACCGGCGAGGCCCGCTGGTGATCGTGCACGGCACGGCGGACGAGCGGGTCCCCGTCCAGGTCTCGGAGTCGTACCTGGCGGCCCACCCGGGGACGTCGCTGGTGCGCGTCCCGGGGGCGGGCCACTTCGTGCTCATCGACCCGGAGAGCCGTACCTGGCCGCTGGTCAGGCGTGAGCTGACCGCTCTGCTGCCCGCCTGACGGCGTCCGCCGCGAGCAGCGCCGCGCCGAGCTGCACCGCGACCAGCGAGCGCAGCGGGATCGGCGTGCTCTGCGCGTCGGCCTCGGCCTGCTCGAACCACTCGTCGAAGCGCGCGCCGAGCCGGGCGCGCTCGGCCCGGACGGCGGGCGTCGCGTTGCCCGCGGCCAGCTCGGCGTCCAGCATGCGCAGGTAGGTGCCGCAGTACCGCAGCCGCATGAGGTGCACGAGCTGCCGGCCGCCGACCACCTCGGCCACCGTGGCCGGGCGGTCGGTGCCGGGCAGGTCCTCCCACTCGCTGATGAACTCGTCGTGGGCGCCGACGAAGTCCTCCAGCGCCCGGCGGAAGGGGGAGGACACGGTCAGGTCGCCCTTGGCGCGGGCGAGCGAGGCGGCCAGCTCCCCGATCAGGTCGCGCTGCCCGGCCAGGAAGTCGCGGATCGTCTCGTGGTACTTCTGGCCGGTCGGGGTCTGGTCGGCGACGCGGGGGTCGGCCCAGTAGGGCAGCTCGGTGACCAGGTGCAGGGCGCCGAAGCGCTCGGCGTAGTCGACGCTGCCGCCGCCGATGCCGTACGTCGCGGCGATGTCGGCGCCGCGCGGCGTCAGGTAGGCCGCCGGCGCGATCTGGACGGCGCCCGGCAGCTCCGGCGGGCCCATGTGCAGCGGCAGGCCCTCGGCCGTGGCGATGGCGGTCAGGCGGGCGGCGAGCGCGGGGTCGTTCCGGTTGAGGTAGTAGAAGGCGCCCTGGAGCTCGCCGTTGTGCAGGGAGTAGACGAGGGCGGGCCGCACCTCGTCCATCAGCCGCATCAGCGCCTCGGTCTCCGGCAGCGTGCGGTCGAAGAAGTAGTCCTCGCCGGTCAGCGGGAAGGTCCATTCGACCTGGTCGGCCTCGGCCGGGCGGTAGAAGTGCTCGGCGTAGGCGCGGCGGTCGCTCGGGCGGGCGTACCAGCCCTCGTTGAGCCGGGCGCCGTCGGGATCGACGCAGGGGACGAGGTGCCAGCGGAAGCCGAAGTCCTCCCGCAGCGCGGCGTCCTCGACGAGCTGCCGCAGCAGCGTGCTGACGGTGAGCGCGCCGATGGGCTCGTTGGGGTGGGGGCCGCCGATGATCACGGCGTCATGGGGGCCGGCGCCGACGGTGGCCACGCGCAGCGGCTCGCCGAGGCGGGAGGTGCCGATGCGGCGCAGGCGCACCAGGTCGGGGTGGGCGGCGGCGAGGTCGTCGAGCTCGGCGTGCATCTGGTCCACCGTCGGGAACGCGGTGAAGTCCGGTACGCGGCTCATGTGGGGGGCGACGTCCATTTCGGGCCTCCTGATAATCTGGATTATTCTAGTAAATCAGATTATCTTTACGGCATGCAGGAGATGTCATGCGGCTGACCAGAGCGGAAAGCAAGGCCGCCAACAAGCGCGCGCTGATCGAGGCCGCCCGCGAGATCGTCGGCAGGGACGGCTCGAAGGCCAAGCTGGAGGACATCACCGAGTTGGCCGGCCTGACCACGGGGGCGGTCTACTCGTTGTTCGGCGGCAAGAACGGGCTGATGGCCGCCATGGTCGACGACTACGTCGGCCCGCTCGACCTGCGCACGCCCGAGACCGGCGGGTTCGGCACGCGGCTGGCGGAGGCCGTGGCCGAGATCGCCCGCCGCTACCTGCGCATGTCGGCCGACCCGCAGGCGGCCGGCCGGATGTTGTTCGAGACGCGCGTGCTCGACCTCGTGCTCAACGACCCGGACCTGCGCCGCAGGCTCAACACCTCGATCAGGTCGACCGAGGTCGAGCTCGCCGCGCTGCTCACCGGCCGCGAGCACGACGGGGCAGCCGTCACCGCGCAGCAGGCGCTGCGCCTGGCCCGCGCCCTGAAGGCCCTGCTGTCCGGGCTCGGCCAGAGCGTCGTGCTCGGCGCCCACGAGGCCGACGAGGAGTTCTTCGTCGAGACCGCCCTGGCGCTGATCACGCCGACGGTGCTCGGACCGGCCTAGATCACGGCCGGGGTTCGGGGGGACCACACGGCCGCACGTCACCCCACCCCGAAAGGCAGAACCATGTCCAGATCCGGCTTCGGCGTCATCGGCGCGCCGGTGTTGTACATCGGCGTCCTCCAGACCATGGAGATGACGCTCTCGCCCGCGCTCCCGCTCGTCCAGCAGGACCTGGGGGCCTCGCCCGGCGCGCTCGCGTGGATCTTCACCGGCTCGCTGATCAGCTCGGCGATCAGCACCCCCATCGTCGGCCGCCTGGCCGACATGTACGACAAGCGGCGCGTGCTGCTCGCGCTGATGGCGATCAGCGGCGCCGGGGTCCTGCTCTCCGCCCTGGCGCCGAACATCACCCTGCTGATCACCGGCATGGCGATCGAGGGCATCTGGCTGGGCGTGCTGCCCCTGACCGTCGGGCTGTTCCGCGACACCCTCACCCCCGAGCGCGCCGCCACCGGCAACGGCCTGGTCGTCGGCGTCGCCGCGCTGGCCAGCGCACTCGGCCTCATCCTGGCCGGGCCCATCACCTCGGCCCTCGGCTACCGGTCGCTGTTCCTGCTGGCCGTGGCAGGCGTGGCGGCGGCCGCCCTGCTGGCCTGGTTCACCGTGCCGTCCACCCCGCGCGCGGCCGGCGGTCGCGTCGACTGGGCGGGCGGGCTGCTGCTCGGCGGCGGCGTGGCCCTGGTCATGCTGGGCCTGACCGCCGTCTCCAGCTGGGGCTGGACGTCCCCGGCCACGCTCGCCCTCTTCGCCGCCGCCGCGCTGACGCTGGGCCCGTGGGTGGTCGTCGAGCTGCGCGTCGCCGACCCGCTCGTGGACCTGCGGCTGCTGGCCGGACGCACCCCGGCCGGGGTGACCGCCATGGGGGTGCTGCTCGGCTTCGCCTCCTTCGGCCTCGTCGTCGCCCTGCCGATGATGCTGGCCGCGCCCGCCGGCACCGGGTACGGCCAGGGCGCCGACACCCTGTGGATCGGCATCTACATGTTCCCCATGGGCGTCGCGGGCACCGTGATCGCACCGCTGGTCGGGCCGATGACCAGGCTGCTCGGCCGGCGCGCGGTGCTGGTGCTGGGCAGCGTGCTCGTCTGCGCCGGGACCGGCGGGCTGGCCCTGTGGCACTCCGCACCCTGGCAGGTCATGGCCGCGGTGACGGTCATCGGGCTGGGCGCCTCCATCGGCCTCACCGCCGGGCTCAACGCCGTGGCCGCCGACGTGCCCGGCGAGCGCGCGGCCGGGGTCAGCGGCGTGGTCTTCGTCGCCAAGAGCATCGGCGGCACGTTCGGGGCCCAGCTCGGCGCCATGGTGCTGGCCTCCGGCGCCGTCGCGGGGGTGCCCACCGAGCAGAGCTTCGTCGACACGTACCTGCTGTCGGCGGTGCTGGGCCTGCTGGCCGTCGCCGCCGCCTTCGTGATCCCCGCGACTGTGCGGAAGACGCAAGCGGGGCAGGCGGTTTCTGCCCTGGCGACGAAGCCGTCCGTCCGCCCCGGTGAAAGCCTGTGACGATGACGAACGTCTACATCTCCATCGACATGGAAGGCGTGGCGGGCATCGCCACCATGGACCAGGTCTCCCGCGCGGGCCACGGCTACCCGCGGGCCCAGCGCCTGATGACCGCCGAGGCCAACGCCGCCATCGAGGGCGCGTTCGCGGCCGGGGCCGCCAGCGTCCTGGTCAACGACAGCCACGGCACCATGGACAACCTGCTGCACGAGGAGCTCGACCCGCGCGCCCGGCTGATCTTCGGCACGCCCAAGCTCGACTGCATGGCCGAGGGCATCTCGGCCGAGCACGACGTGGCCATGTTCCTCGGCTACCACGCCGCCGCCGGCTCGCCGGGCGTGCTCGCCCACACCTACTCCTCGCACTTCTACGAGGTGCGGCTCAACGGCGCCATCGTCTCCGAGGCCGAGGTCAACGCCCTGCAGGCGGCCGCCGTCGGCGTGCCGGTGGGGCTGCTCACCGGCGACGACGTCATCTGCGACGTCGCCGGCAAGGCGTTCCCCGGGGCGCGCACGGTCGCCGTCAAGATCGCTCACGGGCACACCGCGGCCGACAGCCTCTCGCCGTCCGAGGCGCGGCGGCTGATCAAGGAGGCGGCGGCGGAGACCGTGCGCTCGGCCGGGGAGCTGCGGCCGGTCGAGCTGCCCGGCGTGCTGGAGCTGGAGATCGACATGCCCACCACGCCCGCCGCCGAGCTGGGCGAGCTGGTGCCGGGCGTGCGCCGGATCGCCGACAAGACGCTCGCGGCGACCTTCACCACCCCGAGGGAGGTGCTCGGTTGCGTGACGACCTGCTACCACCTGGCGGCGGACGCCATGATCGCCAGAATGGCCCTGTACGGCAGACCAACCAGGTAGCCCCCAGGTTTGCCGCTCCGGACAAGCGTTTCGAACCCGGACATCCAGATACTTGAACGATGGATTTTGAGCAGGTAGAACGCGCGCTCGACGCCCTTCCCGGCCTCCGCTCCGGCGGGCCGGGTCTGGCGGTCGGGGTCTACGCCGACGGCAAGGTGCTGCACACCGCGGCGAGGGGCGTGGCCACCGTCGAGTTCGGCGTCCCGATCGACTCCCGTACCCGCTTCGACATCGCCTCCATCAGCAAGCAGTTCACCGCCGCGTGCCTGCTGCTGCTGGCCCGCGACGGCAGGCTGAGCCTGTCGGACGACGTCCGCGAGCACGTCCCCGAGCTGCGGCTCGGCGTGCCCGTCACGCTCGACCAGTGCCTGAGGCACACCGGCGGCCTGCCGGAGTGGTACGGCCTGCAGGCCGTCACCGGCGTCCCGTTCACCCTGATGGACGAGGAACGGCTGATGAAGATCGTGGCGGGCATGCGCCGGACCACGTTCGAGCCCGGCACCCGCTTCTCCTACTCCAACACCGGCTACGTCCTGGCCGCCGTCGTGGTCCGGCGGCTCACCGGCCGGTCGCTGGCCGACTTCGCCCGCGAACGGCTCTTCGAGCCGCTCGGCATGGACGACACCGTCTTCCGCGACGACGCCTCCGTCCCGCTGCCGCGGATGGCCTACGGCTACGACGGCGCCGGCGCGCGGGCCGACACGCAGGAGAGCGCGGTCGGCGACGGCGGCCTGGTGACCGGCGTCGCCGACCTCGCCCCCTGGCTCGGCTTCCTGGCCGACGGCCGGGTGCTGGGCGCCGACGTGCGGAGCGCGCTGCTGGAGCGCACCACGCTCGCCGACGGCGCCGTCCTGCGGTACGCCCGCGGCATCTGCCACCTGACCGTCGGCGAGCTGGACGGGTACGGCCACGCCGGCGGCATGCACGGCTACGTCGGCAACCTGCTCCACCTGCCGGAGCCCGGCCTCGGCGTGGCCGTCCTGACCAACCACAGCGGCCTGGACCCCGTCGGCCTCAGCCTCCGCCTGGCCCGCGCCCTCACCGGCCAGGACCCGGCCCCCCGTCCGGCCCCCGCCTCCCGGGCCGACGCCGAGGCCGCGCGGCCCGCCCTGCTCGGGCACTGGCACGACCCGGAGACCGACGCCACGCTCACGCTCGAACCCGCCGCCGACGACGGCGGGATCGCCCTGACCGGCGCCACCGACCTCGAACTCGCCCTCGACGACGACGGCCGCTGGTACGCCCAGGTCCCGGCCGGCCGGATCTGGCTCGTGCCGGAGGACGGGCGGCTGCTGTTCGGCCACGACGGGTCGATCCGATGGCCGCACGTGTACGAGCCGTGCGACCCGCCGGCGGAGGAGCCCGCCCCGCAGGGCGCCTGGCTCAACGACGAGACGGGCGTGCTCGCCGTCATCGACGAGGGGACGCTGCGGGTCGGCCTGACCTTCCAGGCCCCCGTCGCCCCCGCACCCGCCGGGACGTGGCGGGCGGGCCCGTTCACCCTGCGCCTCGACGGGGACGGCGACCTGCTGCTCAGCGGCTTCGGCCTGCTCGGCCTGCGCTTCGCCGCCCAGCCCGAGGGCACCGCGCCCGTCGGCATCCCCCCTGGTCTGGTCTAGGGCCGTGTTGGCCTGCAGCACGAGCCGGGGCGCGCAGAGTTTGGCTGCCGGGTCAGTGAACGAGGGAGGCCGGGCTTCTAGCGTCCGACTATTCCCCCCGCTCACTCCCCGAGGTGGTTCCATGACATCCGCGACCGCACTCGCCAGGCTCGCCACGGGCGCTCTGCTCGTGCTGGTGGCCGGCTGCGCCGGAGCCGCGAGCTCCGGCGCGGCCCCCGACACGCTCCGCTGGGCGACGGGGACGGCCCCCAACAGCCTCGACATCGCCCACGGCTTCAACGACGCCTCCACGACCGTGCAGTTCGCCGTCCTCGACACGATGGTGACCCTCGGCGCGGACGGCAGGGTCATCCCGAGCATCGCCGCCTCCTGGACCCATCCCGACCCGCGCACGTACGTCTTCACCCTGCGCGAGGGCCCGAGGTTCAGCGACGGCACGCCGGTCACCGCCGAGGACGCCGCCTACTCCCTGACCCGCCACCTCGACCCCGCCGTGACCTCCCAGGCCGCCAGCTACGTCACGCAGGTCAAGAAGGTCGAGGCCACCGGCCCGCGCACGGTGACGGTCACCCTGAGCAAGCCCAGCGCCAGCTTCCTGGCCACCGCCGCGCTGGCCTGGCAGATCGTCCCGAAGAAGCTGGCCGCCGCGCACCCGAAGGACCTCGGCTCGCCCGAGGTCGGCACCCTCGGCTCCGGCCCCTTCAAGGTCACGAAGTTCTCGCTCACCTCGGGGGTGACGCTGGAACGCAACGACCTGTACTGGGGCCCCAAGCCGGCGCTGCGCAGGATCGAGATCAAGGCGATCGGCGACCCCGAGACGCTGCGCCTGGCCGTCTCCTCCGGCGAGGTGGACGGCACCAACGACATCCAGGTCAGCGAGACGCGCAAGTGGAGCGCCCTGTCCGGCGTCACGACCGCCTTCTACCCGGCCAACAACATCGCCTACCTGTCACTCGGCGTCCGCGAGGGCCCGCTCAAGGACGTGCACGTGCGCCGCGCCATCGCCCACGCCCTCGACCGGGACGCGCTGGCCACGCTCATGACCAGCGGCCACGGCGGGATCGCCGACCTGATGCTGCCCAAGCCGCAGCTCGCCGCCCTGTACGGCGGCACGCCGCCGAAGCTGCCCGCCTACCCCCACGACGTGAACGCCGCCAAGGCCGAGCTGGCCAAGTCGGCCCACCCCGAGGGCTTCACCCTGGCCGCGCCGTACGACAGCGGCAGCGACGACGTCAAGGCGCTCCAGGCCATCGCCGCCGACCTGGCGGTGATCGGCGTCAAGCTCGACCTCCAGCCGCTGCCCACCGAGCAGTACCGGCAGCGCATGTTCAGCCACCAGGACACCCCGCTGCAGCTCGTCGACCTGCTCTACGGCACCCCCGACCCCGGCGAGGTGCTGCCCGACCTGGTCAGCCGCGCCTCGGCCGGGCCCCAGGGCTTCAACTTCAGCGGCTACGGCTCGCCCGAGATGGACGCCCGGCTCGACGACCTCGGCAAGCGCGAGGGCGCCGACCGCGCCGCCGCGGTCACCGAGGTGCTGGCCGAGATCGCCGACCAGGTGCCGTACGTGCCGCTCTACACCAAGGAGGCCGCCGTCGCGCTGCGCAAGCGGTTCACCGGCCAGTTCGGCACCTGGACCATGAACGTCTTCAGCACCATCCGCCCGGCGGCCGGTGTCTGATGGCCTTCGTCGCCCGCCGCCTGGCCGCCGCGCTGCTCCTGCTCGGCGTGCTGTCCGTGCTCACCTACGCGCTACTGGCGCTCGCCCCGGGGGATCCGGAGCAGGTCCTGCTCGGGCCGCGGCCCTCCACCGCGGAGTCGCGCGCCGCGGTTCGCGCCCAGTACCACCTCGACGACCCGCTGCCCGTCCGCTACGCCACCTGGCTCGGCGACGCCGTGCGCGGCGACTTCGGCGCCTCCCTCTACAGCCGCGAACCCGTCACCAGCGTCATCGCCGACCGGCTGCCCGTCACCGCCGGCCTGGCCGCCTACGCGATCATCCTCACCCTCGCCGTCGGCCTGCCCGCCGGGCTGGCCGCCGCCATGCGCAGGGGCGGCCCGCTCGACCGGGGCATCACGCTCTCCGCGCTGGTCGGCCTCGCGATCCCGCCGTTCGCGATGAGCATCCTGCTGCTGTACGGCTTCGCCGTCACCCTCGGCTGGTTCCCCGTCTTCGGCGCGGGCGAGACGTTCGCCGAGCGGGTCGCGCACCTGACGCTGCCCGCGATCGCGCTGGCCACCGGGCAGGCGGCGGTCGTCATCAGGCAGATGCGGGCGGCCGCGCTCGACCTGGCCGGGCAGGACTACATGACCTTCGCCCGGGCGCGCGGGGTCGGCCGCGCCCGCTACTGGATCGGGTACGCGCTGCGCAACACCGCGCTGCCCGTCCTCACGGTCGGCGGGCTGCTGCTGGCCGCCAACCTCACCGGCGCGCTGTTCGTCGAACGGGCCTTCGGGCTGCACGGCGTCGGCGAGCTGCTCGTCAGCGCCGTCGGGCAGAAGGACCTGCCCGTCGTCCAGGCGCTCGTCCTGATGGGAGGCGCCGTGGTGGTCGCCGTCAACCTGCTGATCGACCTGGCCTACCTCGCGGTGGACCCGCGGGTGCGGCACGGGGCGGTGGCCGCGTGAGCGTCGTGACGGGGACCGTGCGCCTCGGCGGACGGGCGCGGCGGCTGCGCCGGGCCAGGCCGGGGCCGCTGACGCTGCTGTCGGGCGGGATCCTCGCCCTGATGGCGTTCGCCGCCCTGTTCGGAACGTGGATCGCGCCCTACGACCCGGCCGCGCAGGACCTCGCGCTCGGCGCGACGATGCCGAGCTGGGCCCACTGGGCCGGCACCGACGAGCTGGGCCGGGACGTGTTGTCGCGCTGCCTGGCCGGAGCCCGCTCGGCGCTGCTGTGGCCGCTCGTCGTCGCGCTGGGCACGTGCGCGATGAGCACGTCGCTCGGGCTGCTGGCCGGCTACCGCCGCGGCTGGATCGACGCCGTCATGATGCGCGTGGTCGACCTGCTCATCGCGATGCCGGGGCTGCTCATGCTGATCGTCCTGGTGGGCGTGCTGGGCGGCGGCATCGGCTGGGCGGTGCTGGCGATGGCGGTGCTGTTCACGCCCGGCGACATCCGGGTGGTGCGCAGCCTCACCATGGCCCAGCGCGAGCTGGCCTACGCCGAGGCGGCCCGCACGCTCGGGCTCAGCCGCAGCCGGATCATGTTCAGGCACCTGCTGCCCAACATCGCGCCCACGGTCGTGGCCGGCGCGCTGCTCAGCTTCGTCGCCGCGCTGGTCGCGCTGTCCGGTCTGTCCTTCCTGGGCATCGGCCTGCCCGCCGGCACGCCCGACTGGGGGCTGATGATCGAGGAGAACCGCGGCCTGCTCGACCTCAACCCGTGGGCCGCGGTGGTGCCCGCCGCGCTGGTCACCGTCGCCGCCACCGCCGCCACCCTGCTGGGCGACCAGCTCTTCGAGAGGCTCTCCGATGCTTGAGACACGCGGCCTGCGGGTCGTCGGCGACCGGGTGCTCGTGGACGGCGTGGACCTGACGGTCGCCGCGGGCGAGACCGTCGGGCTGGTCGGCGAGTCCGGCAGCGGCAAGTCCCTGACCGCCCGCGCCCTCGTCGGCCTGCTCCCGCGCGGCCTGCGCGCCGAGGGGTCGGTCGAGGTCGGCGGCGCGCAGCTCGTCGGCGCGTCCGAGCGGCTGCTGCGCGGCGTGCGCGGACGGCGGATCTCGCTGCTCATGCAGGACCCCTTCGCCATGCTCAACCCGCTGTGCACGGCCGGCGCGCACATCGCCGAGACCCTGCGCGGCCGCACGTCCCGTCAGGAGATCGCGCGCAGGCTGGCCGAGGTCGGCATCGACGACCCCGCCGTGGCCGGGCGCTACCCGTTCCAGCTCTCGGGCGGCATGCGGCAGCGCGTCGCCCTGGCCGCCGCGCTGGCCGGCGACCCCGAGCTGCTCGTCGCCGACGAGCCCACCACCGCGCTGGACGCCACCACCCAGCACGAGATCCTGGCGCTGCTGCGCCGGGTGCAGGAGGCGCGCGGCATGGGCGTGCTGCTCATCACCCACGACCTGCGCGTGGCGTTCGCCGTCTGCGACAGGGTGGCCGTGATGTACGCCGGGCGCGTCGTCGAGCAGGGGCCGGGCCCGGAGCTGGCCGCGGAGCCCGCGCACCCGTACACCGCGGGGCTGCTGGCCGCGCTGCCCTCGGCGGAACGCACGCTGGAGCGCCTGGTGGGCATCCCGGGCGCCGTGCCGCGGGCGGGCGCGGTGACCGGCGTCTGCGCGTTCGCCACCCGCTGCGACCGGGCCGCCGACGCCTGCACCGCGGCCAGGCCGCCGTTGCGCCCGATCGGCCCCGACCGGCTGAGCGCCTGCGTGCACGACACCGCCGGAGCCGCCCGTGTGGAGCTGCGCGAGGCCGCGCCCCCCGCCGCCCCGGCCGCCGGCGAACCGCTGCTGCACATCGAGGACCTGCGCAAACGGTACGGCGCCCACACTGCGCTCGGCGGCGTCAGCCTGCACGTGAACCCCGGCGAGACCGTCGGCCTGGTGGGGGAGTCGGGCTCGGGGAAGACCACGCTGGCCCGGTCGGTGCTCGGCCTGATCACCCCCGACGGCGGCCGGATCCGGCTCGCCGGCCTCGACGTCACCGACCGCGCCGCCCTGGACCCGCGCGAGCGCGCCCGCGTGCACCGGCTCGTCCAGTGCGTCTTCCAGGACCCCTCCACCTCGCTCAACCCCGCCATGACCGTCGGCGCGACGCTGGCCGAGGCGATCGCCAGGGCCGCGCCCGCCGACCGGATCGGCGTGGGGGAGCTGCTGGAGCTGGCCGGCCTGCCTGCCGCGTACGCCGCCCGCCGCCCCAAGGCGCTGTCCGGCGGCGAACGCCAGCGCGTCGCCATCGCCCGGGCCCTGGCCGTCCGGCCCGCGCTGCTGATCTGCGACGAACCGGTCGCCTCCCTGGACGTGTCGGTCCAGGCGCACGTGCTCGAACTGCTGCGCGGCATCGGCCGGGAGCTGGGCACCGGGATGTTGTTCATCACCCACGACCTGGCGGTCGTCCGCCAGGTCGCCGCCAGGACCGTGGTGCTGCTGAAGGGCGCGGTCGTGGAGGAGGGGACGACCTCGGCCGTCCTGGACGCCCCGGGCCACGACTACACCAGGCGCCTGGTGGCGGCCGTCCCCTGACATGACCGACGAATCTCGTACCCGGGAAAGGTAATACCTTCATGCACGACCTCATCCTGCGCGGCGGCACCCTGCACGACGGGTTCGGCTCGCCCGGCCGTACCGCGGACGTGGCCATCGGCGGCGGACGCGTCACCGCGACCGGCCGCGACCTCGGCCGGGCCGCCCGCGTGGTGGACGTGGACGGCATGGTCGTCGCGCCCGGCTTCATCGACCCGCACAGCCATTCCGACACCGTGCCGTTCATGGCCGGGGCGCAGCCGTTCAAGCTGTGGCAGGGCGTCACCACCGAGATCATCGGGAACTGCGGCTTCTCCTGCGGACCGGCCGACCCCGAGTCGGCCCATTTCACCCCCGGGATCTTCGGCGAGCACGCCTTCACCACCTTCGGCGGCTACCTCGACGCCGTGGAGCGGGAGGGCACGACCAACAACCTGGCCGCGCTCGTCGGCCACAACACGCTGCGCACGGCCGTCTGCGGCATGGACGCCGCGCCGCCGCCCGGCGCGCTGGACCGGATGACCGGGCTGGCCGAGGAGGCGTTCGCCGCGGGCGCGTGCGGGCTGTCCAGCGGCCTGGAGTACGTGCCGGGCGCCTACGCCGGCACCGGCGAGCTGATCGCGCTGGCCCGCGCGGCCCGGCGCTGGAACCTCGTCTACGCCACCCACCTGCGCAGCGAGAGCGAGGGGCTGGCCGGCGCGCTGGACGAGGCCGTCGAGGTCGCGGCGGCGGCCGGGGTGCGGCTCCAGGTCTCCCACTGCAAGGCGTCGGGCCGGGCCGTGCACGGCTCGTCGGCCATGCTGCTGGACAAGCTGACGGCCGCCCGCATCAGGGGTGTGGACGTGCGGGCCGACGTGTACCCGTACCGGGCGTTCTGCACCGGGCTGGTCGCGCTGCTGCCACCCGCCGCGTGCGAAGGCGGCGAGCCGGAGCTGCTCAGGAGGCTGGCCGACCCGGCGGAACGGCGGGCGCTGCGCGCGCTGGCCGAGGACCCGGAGCGCACGACCGGCGTCGGCCTGTGGCGGGAGACGCACCCCGAGGACGTGCGGCTGCTGCGGCACGCCTCCGCCGGCGTCACCGGCCGCTCGCTGGCCGACCTGCTGGACGGCCGCGAGCCCTGGGACGCGCTGTGCGACCTGCTCATGGCCGACCCGCACGCCGACGGCGTCTTCCACACCATGCACGACGACGACGTCACCCGGATCATGCGGCACCCCCTCGTGTCGATCGGCTCGGACGGCGGGCCGCCCGACGGGCCGACCCATCCCCGCACGTACGGCACCTTCCCCACCTTCCTCGGCGAGTACGTGCGCGAACGCGGGCTCGTGCCGATGGCCGAGGCGATCAGGAAGGTCGGCTCGGCCACCGCGGCCCAGTTCGGCCTGGCCGACCGGGGCTGGCTGGGCAGGGGAGCGGTCGCCGACGTGTGCGTGTTCGACCCCGCCGCCATCCGCCACGACGGCACCTACGACGAGCCCGCCACCCGCCCGGCCGGCGTCACCCACGTGCTCCTGGGCGGCCGCATGGTGATCGACGACGGCGAGTTCACCGGCGGCCGCCACGGACGCCTCCTGCGCGGGGGGCGGGCGTGAGCGGCCAGGGCCGGGTGACGCTCGGCGTGCTGCTCGACAGCCTCGGCGCGGAGACGGTGAGCGCGCTGTGCCTGCCGTCCGGCCGCCAGGCGACGGTGGGCGCGCCCGTCATCCACGGCTCCGACGAGCCGCTGGCCGCCTACGCCGGGGCGCTGCTGCTGGCCACCGGCAGGCCGGAGCCGTCCCTGCTGGAGAGCGCGGCCGGGGCGGGCGTCAGCGCGGTCGTCGTCCGGGCCGGGATCGGCGACGCCGCCGCGCTCACCGAGGCGGCCCGCGGCGCGGGCGTGGCGCTGCTGGCCGCCGCCCCCGGCCTGGCCTGGGGCCAGCTCTACGCCCTGGTGGACGCCCTGCTCGCGCTCGTCGCCCCGGCCGCGGACCTGGGCGGCGGCCAGGCGGGCGACCTGTTCGCGCTGGCCAACCAGGTCGCCGCGCGCGTCGGGGGCGCGGTGGCCATCGAGGACCTGGCCATGCGCGTCCTGGCCTACTCCACGATCGGCCAGCCGATCGACGACCTGCGCAGGGAGGGCATCCTCGGCCGGCGCGTGCCCGAGCACCCGACGAACGCCGAGGAGTACGCCGCCGTCCTGCGCTGCGAGGGGGCCGTGTGGAGCCACGAGCCGCGCGAGTACCTGCCCCGGCTGGCCATCGCGGTCCGCGCCAGGGGCGAGGCGCTCGGCACGATCTGGGCCATCCAGGCGGACGAGCCGCTCGCGCCCGACGCCGAGGCCGTGCTCGCCGAGGCCGCCAGGACCGCCGCCCCGCACCTGGCCCGCCTCAGCCTGGCCGCCGACGAGGCCCGCCGGACCAGGGACGAGTGGGTGGGCCGGCTGCTGCGCGGCGCAGGCCCCGCCGGGGAGCTGGCCGCCTCCTTGGGCCTGCGCCCGGACGAGCCGGTCAGGGTGGTGGCCGCCGGGGACCCGGCCGGGCGGACCGACGTCTTCGCCGCCACGCACGCCGCCGACCTGCTGCGCACCGCCTACGCCGTCTACCGGATCAGGGCCGCCGTCGGCGCCGTGGACGGCCGGACGTACGCGATCGTGGCGGCCGGCGCCGGGACCGCGCTGCTGCGCCGCGTCACCGCCGAGACCCTCGGCCGGATCACCGACCGGCTCGGCGGGCACTGGCGGGCGGGCGTCGGACGGGTCACGGCCTCGCTCGCGCAGGTCCCCGCCGCCGCCCGGCAGGCAGACGAGGCCCTGCGCGCGATGGGCGGCCCGTTCGCGGGCGGCGAGGTGGGCCTGCACGAGGAGCTGGCCGCCGCGCTGTTCCTGCTGGACGCGGCCGCCTCGATGCGGTCCGGTCCGGCGCTGACCGGCGAGCCGCTGTCCCTGGTGGCCGAGCACGACGCCGGGCACGGCACCGACTACGTCCGCAGCCTGCGGGCCTGGCTGGCCGCCCACTACGACGTGCCCAGGGCGGCCGAGACGTTGTCGCTGCACCCCAACACGCTCAGGTACCGGCTGCGCCGCATCGGCGAGCTGATCGCGCTCGACGAGCCCGACGTCCGGCTCGTGCTGGGCCTTCAGCTGCGGCTGGCCGAGATCGGGGCGTCCGGCACGGGCGGCGGTCAGAGCCCGGCGTCCGGCACAAACGGCGGCGGCTGAAGTTGGGCTTGCGCGCCAACGATCCGGCGGCGGTCCGGCGGAATGCTGGTGCCATGCTCGATATCCGCATCCTCCACGGGACCTCCGAGTTCCAGGCCGCCGACCGGCTGCTGCGCCGCGTCTGGAACACCAGGGCGGGCGACGACCCGCCGGTGGCCGTCGACCTCATGTGCGCCCTTGAGCACACCGGCGGTTACGTCGGCGGCGCCTTCCTCGACGGCGTGCTCGTCGCCGCCGCCTCCGGGTTCCTCGCCGAGGGGGGCAGCCTGCACTCCCACGTCGTGGGCGTGGCCGCCGAGGCGCGGGGCCGGGGGATCGGCCAGGCGATCAAGGCGCACCAGCGCGAGTGGGCCGCCGAACGCGGCCTGAACTCCATCTCCTGGACCTTCGACCCGCTCGTCCGCCGCAACGCCTTCTTCAACCTCGCCCGGCTCGGCGCGCGGGCCGAGCGGTACGTGCCCGACTTCTACGGGCCGATGAACGACGGCATCAACGGCGGCGACGTCACCGACCGCCTGTTCGCCCACTGGCCCGTCAACCGGGCCCCTTCTCCGGAGCGGTCGGCCCCGGGCGGGACCCGGAAGGCCGAGGTGATCCTCGACGAGACCGGGGCGCCGCGCGAGCCGGGCGGCGCGGCCGTGCTGCGCTGCGCCACGCCCGCCGACGCCGAGCGGCTGCGGCGCGAGCAGCCCGCGGAGGCCGCGCGGTGGCGGGCCGCCCAGCGGGCCGCCCTGGGCGGCGCGCTCGCCCGCGGCTACCGGATCGCCGCCTTCACCAGGGACGGCTGGTACGTGCTGGAGCGCGCGGCATGAGGATCGCCGAAGCCGAGCTGCGCACGGTCGCGCTGCCCCTGATCACCCCGTTCCGCACTTCGCTCGGCACGCAGACCGTGCGCCGGGCGCTGCTGGTGCGCGTACGCGGCGCCGAGGGGGAGGAGGGCTGGAGCGAGTGCGTGGCCGACGACGAGCCCACCTACAGCCCCGAGTACCTGGAGGGCGCGGCCGACCTCATCCGCCGTTTCCTGCTGCCCGCCCTGTTCGCGGTGCCGAGCCTCGACCCGGCCGGCGTCGCGCCCGCGCTGGCGCACCTGCGCGGCCATCCGATGGCCAAGGCCGCCGTCGAGACGGCCGTCCTGGACGCCGTGCTCAGGGCGCGCGGCCTGTCGCTGGCCGCCCACCTGGGAGGGGTGCGGTCCAGCGTGCGCGTCGGCGTGTCCGTCGGCATCGCGGACACCCTCGACGACCTGCTCGACACCGTGGACCGGCACGTCGGCGCCGGGTACGCCCGGATCAAGCTCAAGATCGAGCCCGGCTGGGACCTGGAGCCGGTGCGGCTGGTGCGCGAGACGTTCGGCCCCGGCCTGATGCTCACCGCCGACGCCAACACCGCCTACACCCCCGCCGACGCCCGCCACCTGGCCCGCCTGGACGCCTACGGCCTGACCATGCTGGAACAGCCCTTCGCCCCGGACGACCTGGACGGCCACGCCCGGCTCGCCGCCCGCATGGACACCCCCATCTGCCTGGACGAGTCGATCACCTCGGCCCGCGCCGCCACCGCCGCGATCCGGGCGCGCGCCTGCTCGATCATCAACATCAAGCCCGGCCGGGTCGGCGGCTACCTGGAGTCCCGCCGGATCCACGACCTGGCCCTGGCCGCGGACGTGCCGGTGTGGTGCGGCGGGATGCTGGAGACCGGGCTCGGCCGGACGGCGAACCTGGCGCTGGCCAGCCTGCCCGGCTTCACGCTGCCGGGTGACATCTCGGCGACCGCCCGCTACTACGAGCGTGACATCACCGCGCCGATCGAGCTGACCGGCGACTCCATCGTGGTGCCCGACGGCCCCGGCGTCGGCGTCACGCCGGACCCGGACGCCCTGGCGGCCTTCACCACCGACCCGCCCGTCCGCGTCACCCCCGCCGGGTGAGACGGTCGGGCGTGGGCTGACCGGACGTTGTCACTCCTGCTCGACGAGGTGGTCGAGCAGGACCTGGCTGATGTCGGCCAGGTGCCGCAGCTGTTCCGCGGTGAGCAGGTCGACCAGGTGCTCACGGACGCTGGCCACGTGCTTCGGGGCGGCCGCCCGGAGCGCGGCGTGCCCGTCGTCGGTGAGCACGGCCAGCCACCCGCGCCGGTCGCCGGCGTAGTGCTCCCGGCGCACCCACCCCTTCTGCTCCAGCTTGTTGACCGCGTGCGAGATGCGGCTCGGCTTGGAGTTGGTCCACTGCGCCAGCTCGCTCATGCGCATCGTGCGCCCGGGGGCCTCCGACAGCAGGACGAGCAGCTCGTAGTAGGTGGGCGGCATGTCGGCGGCCGCCATCAGGTCGCGTTCCAGGCGGTCGGTCAGCAGGCGGGTGGCCAGCCCGAACCTGCGCCACGCCTGCTGTTCGTCGTCGTTGAGCCAGCGGGTCATGCCCCGATCGTACTGGAAGGTTGCGTGCTGAAATAAATCTATGTACTGTCGTGCCGAATCTTCCAGTACTGAACTAATTGGAGTGCGGCATGTATCCCAGCGAGCTGAGCGGCGACTACACCTTCGACCCGGCCCACAGCCGGTTCGGGTTCGTCGCCCGCCACGCCATGGTGACCAAGGTGCGCGGCAGCATCCCCGTCCTGGAGGCCACCGCCCGCCTGGACGCGGCGAACCCGGCGGCCTCCGCCGTCCGCGTGGTGCTGGACGTGGCCGGCATCCAGACCGGCAACCAGATGCGCGACGGCCACCTGCGCACCGGCGACTTCCTCGACGCCGCCGCCCACCCGCACATCGTCTTCGAGTCCACGTCCGTCAAGCACGCGGGCGGCGACGCCTTCGAGGTCACCGGCGACCTGACGATCCGCGGGGTGACCCGGCAGGTCACCGTCCCGCTCGACTACACCGGCACCGCCGTCGACGCCCAGGGCGTGACCAGGGTGGGCTTCGAGGGCGGCACGGCGATCAACCGCAAGGACTTCGGCATGACGTACAACGCCGCGCTGGAGACCGGCGGCGTGATGATCTCCGATCGGATCGCCCTGGAGTTCGACATCTCCGCCGTCAGGTCCGCCTGACCGCGCGCCGGAGGTTGCTCAGCGTCCCAGCCAGGCGTCCAGGCGGGACAGCAGTTCCGGGGTGGGGATCCTGCCGCCCGTCGATCCGGCGTACACGGCCCGGCAGGGCGCGCGCCAGACCCGCACCTCGGCGACGGCGCCGGTGGTGTCGCCCGCCCACACCACGTCGAGGGCGGCCGGGCGGGTGAACCTGCCGAGCCCGCGGTCGGTGACGCTCTCCCGTCCGCCAGGGTCGGTCACCGTGTCCACGGCCGTCGAGACATCCCCGTCGAGCCGGTACCGGCAGGCGGCGGCGGCCCGCAGCGCGTCCGCGCATCCGGAAGCTGCACGGGCGCCGGCCGTGCCTCCAACTGCGCCCGGTAACGGCGGAGGAAGTCCTCGCTCGGATCGCCGAACCGCGTCCGGCCCGCGTACCGGGCGGTGCCGCAGTTGCGATCGACCAGGACGACGGCGGGCCGGCGCAGGTCCCCGTAGTGCACGACGAAGGACAGGCTCGTGCCGTAGCCGACCGCGTTGCAGATCTCGCCGAGGCGGAGGTCGTCGCCCAGGACGCGGCCCTTGGCCGACTCCCTCCGGCGCAGCTCGGCCTCCAGCGCGTCGCGCGTGGGCAGGCCGTTGAGCTCGGAGACCATCGCGCCGGCCCCGGCGGTGAGCCTCCTGATCCGCGCCGCCGCCTGCCCTGACGCGTACGGCAGGGGCAGCTCGCACATCGTCACCGACACCGCGCCGTCGGCGGGCACCAGCTCCCCGGGCCGGTCACCGCGCTCCCACCCGCCGGCGGACGAGACCGGGCAACCGCCGGCTCCGAGCCGCGGCCCCAGGGCGTTCAGCGGAAAGGCGGCGGAAGCCCCCAGCACCAGCGCGACCACACCCGCGACCACCCGGCCGACGCGCAGCAACATGCCAGCAATGTACGCGCCGGAAGCCGGCCGCGCCGCCCCTCCGGGAGGACTGCTCCACCGGGAGGACTGCTCCTCCGGTGGGGCTGCTCCCCAACCGCGCGTCCGTCGGCCGCGGTGACACCTCCGGCGGCCCGGTCGCGCGCTCAGGGCCAGGCCATGACCAGCTGGGTGTGGCGTTTGCGGAAGACGCGGCCGTCGGCGGGAGCCGGTACCGCGGCGTCGGCCGGGTGGAGGGTGAAGACCGGGTCCGGGCGGTCGCGCCGATCGCGATCCCAGGTCAGCACATGGTCGTGCAACTGCCGGGCGAGCCCGTCGCCCTCGCGACCGAGGCCGCAGGCCCCGAACTCCCAGCGCCGCTCGGCGTCGTGCGGGCCGCAGGTCTCGCGGATGGCGAGGTAGGCGAAGCTGTCCGGGACGATGAGCGCGGGGCAGTACCAGCGCATGGCCGGTCGGACGAGCCCGCAGTCGCGATCGGGATCCTGCCAGAACATGCCGAACCGCTCGTCGTCGGCGGCCATCGACAGGTGCATCGTGTCGAACGGCCGGCCACGGCCGACGGTGACGCCGGTCCACAGCTCCGTGCGGTCGCCGTCCAGCGCCTGGTCGAGGCGGGCCGCGTCGAGGGCGGGCCCGTGCTCCAGCGTCAGCCTGACGGCACCGCCGGCCAGGACCGGTTCCTGATCGGGCAGCCTGCCGGCCCCCTGGCAGGGGACGAAGCCGCAGACCGTCGGGTCGAGCCCGGTGAAGTGGCCGCCCGCGCGGACGAAGGTGAAGGACCGGCTGATCGTGGAGAAGCGCAGCGGGACGACCATCCGGCCGTCCGGGGCGAGCAGGTGCCCCCAGGGCACGTCCCAGACACCGACGGTGACGATCACGGCGTCGAAGCCGCCGCTCGGCGTGTGCCGCTCGGCCGCGTGCTCGGCGTCGCCGAGGACGACCCGCACCTGTCCGTAGCCGGTCGCGGCGAGGAAGCGGCTCGCGCGTTCGGTGACGAAGGGGTCGATGTCGACGGTGACGACCAGCCCGTCCGGCCCGACGATCTCGGCGATGAGGGCGGCGTTGCAACCGCCGGAACCGACCTCCAGCACCTTCGCGCCGGGGCGGAGCCGGGCTGCTTCGAGCATGTCGGCCTGCAGCCAGGGCGCGCTGATCGAGCTCGTGGCCCTGCCGTCCGGGCCACGTTTGGTGACGACGACGTCGTCGGCCGCGTAGGCCGCCTCCGGGGACGCCTCGGGGGCGAACCGCTCGCGCGGCACCTTCGCGAAGGCCGCCTCGACCTCGGGGGAGCGGATCCAGCCGGCTCGCCGGAGCTCGGCGACCAGGTCGGCGCGCAGACGTTCGGGAGAGCCGGACGGCGGAGTGCTCACGGCAGCGAGGGTAACCGGGCCGCGCGGGGACGCGACGGCATTCCAGCGACACGGGCGAGCCGCCGACCCCAACACGCGAGGCAGCGCGAACCCGCGGCCCACCCCAAAGCTACGGCCCGGCGGGGGACACGGGGCCCGCCCGGAACAGGCGGCCCGCCGAGAACACCGCGTCCGTCCTGAACAGCGGGCCCGTCCGGAACAGCGGGGCCGTTCGAGCACCCGGCCCGCCCGAACGCCCAGGCCGCCCGAGCACCCGGGCCGGGCCGAACGTGCGGGCCGGGTCGGTGGGTCAGGTGGCCGGGGTGGTGCTGTCGGGCTGCTGGGTGGCGGCGTCGGTGCGGGCGCCGGACAGGAAGGGGCGCTCACCGTGACCGGCGGGTCCACGCTGCTGGTCTTCGCCCTGGTCGAGGGGCCCGCGCTGGGCTGGGGCAGCCCCCTGGTCGCGGGCGCCTTCGCGGTGGCCGCCGTGCTGCTGGTGATCTTCGCGCTGGTCGAGGCCCGCAGCGCGGATCCGCTCATGCCGTTCCGGCTGTTCCGCAACCGCAGCCTGACCGTCGGCATGCTGGTCACCTTCGTCTACATGGCCACGTTCGGCGTCCTGCCGTACTTCCTCACCGTGCTGCTGCAGAGCGTCCACGGCTACAGCGCCCTGCAGAGCGGGCTGGCCTTCCTCGTCCCGTCGCTGGCCATCGCCGCCGGCACCCAGGGCGGCGAGCGCCTGGCCACCCGGATCGGCACCCGGACCACGCTGCTGATCGGCTTCGCCGTCGGCGTCGCCGGGACCGCCGTCCTGGCCCTCGGCTTCGACGCCGACGCCGGGTACGGCCTGCTGATCCCCGGTCTCGTCGTCTCCGGCCTGGGTCAGGGCGTCGTCTGGACCGCCATGTGGATCGCCGCCGCCACCGGCACCCCCGCCCACGAGCAGGGCGTCGCCAACGGCATCGCCTCCACCGCGCTCAACATCGGCAACGCCATCGGCCTGGCCGTCTTCACCGTCATCGCCGACCTCGGCGCCGCGGGCAGGACCGGCCGGGCCCTGCGCGCCGCCACGGCGGACGGCGAGTTCCTGGTCGTCCTGCTCACCGCGGCGGTGATGATCGCCGGCCTCCTGGTCACCCTCACCCGGCCCCGCCGCACCCCCTGACGGTCCGCTCCTGACCGCCTTCCCCTGACGCGCGCCTCGGCCGCCGCGAGCACCCCTTCGGTGCATGCGGCGGTCACCGCGTCCGCGTCCGCGCCCGCCGGGCCGCCGTTCAGTGCTGGTGCGCCTCTTCCAGGGACGCCCCCGCCAGCCGCGCCCTGACCGCCCCGGTGAAGGCGGGACACTCGAAGACGTTCTCGTGCGGGCAGGCCATGCCGTGCGCGATGGCGGTGCGCGCCACCTGGGCGCGGGCGATGCGCTCGTCCAGCTCGGCGAGTTTGCGCCGGTACAGCTCCCGCCACCCGTCGCCCGGCTCGGACCGGGCCGCGATGAACGTCCTGATCTCGCGCAACGTGAGGCCGACCTCGCGCAGCAACAGGATCACCGCGACCAGCTCGGCCGCCGACGGCGGATACCGCCGCTGCCCCGAGACGCGCTCGGGCTCCGGGATCAGCCCGAGCTCCTCCCAGTAGCGCAGCGCGGAGGTGGCGACGCCGGTGCGTTCGGCCAGCTCGCCGATCGTCAACTGCTCACTCATGGGACCGCAAGCATACGTGAGCCCGCCGCCCTGGATCATGCCTCGGCAGGCGGCTCGGCGATTGGCGGCGCCCCGTGTTGACAGTGGCCGACGCCTCTCCTAATCTCTTCTTTGGAGAAGATAAATCTTCAAGGAAGTAAATGCTTCCGTGAAGTTACCTGAGGAAGGGCAACGACCATGAGCAACACCCTTACCGCCGCCGACGCCGCCGCCATCACCTCCGTGCTCGACCGTCTCGCCGACGCCTGGAGCCGGGCCGACGGCGGCGCGTACGGCGACCTGTTCACCGAGGACGCCACCTACATCACCTACGTCGGCACCCTCTACACCGGCGCCCGCGAGATCGGCGACGCCCACCAGGCGCTGTTCGACAGCTTCGTCAAGGGCACCAGGCTGGCCAGTGAGACCGTCGGCATCCGTCTCGCCGGCCCCGACACCGCCCTCGTCATCACCCGCGGCGACACCTACAAAGGCAAGCCCGGCAAGCTGCACAAGATCCAGACCTACACGATGGTCCGGCAGGCGGACGGCGACTGGAAGATCGCCGCCTTCCAGAACACCAAGCACCAGGCCCTCATGGAGGCCATCTCCTTCCGGTTCCAGCCCGCCAGCAAGCCCGCCGTCCAGCCCGCCGCCCCGGCGGCCTCGACCTCGACCACCCGCGGCTCGTCCACCGCGCCGCCGACGTGACCGACCCCATCAGCCTTCGTGACGCGCTGACCGGACACGACACCGTGATCTCCGCCCTCGGCCCGTCCGGCCGCGGCCCCACCACGGTCTACTCGCAGGGGACCGCCGCGATCGTCGCGGCGCTGCCGCCGTCCGCCCGGCTCGTCGTGATCTCCTCGGCCGGGCTGGCCGTCCCGCCCGGCGCGGGGCCCGTCGCCCGCCTGCTCGGCCGCGTCCTGCACCACGTCATGCGCCATCCGTACGCCGACATGGCCCGCATGGAACAGGCGCTCGCCAGGACGCGGCTGAACTGGACGGCCGTCCGCCCCACCGGCCTGACCGACCGGCCCGGCACCGGCCGCCCCCGCGTCTCGATCGGCGCGACCGAACGCCTGGGCGCCCGTACGTCCCGCGCCGACCTGGCCGCCTTCATCGTCGGCCACCTCGACGACCCGCGGACCTGCCGCCTGCCCGTCGCCGTCTCCTCCTGACCGCGGCCCGGCCTCACCGCCCCGGCGGAGGCGCGAAGGCGCCGGCCGCGGCGGCGAGCACGGCCGTCCGCGCCGCCTGCTCCGGCAGGTCCGGGGCGGGGGGCGTGCGGAGGAGCACCAGGTGGTGGTAGAGCGGCGCGGTGGCGGCGACGAGCAGCCGCCGCGCGTCGGTGCCGGCCGGCAGCTCGCCCCGCTCGACCGCCCGCCTGACGATGACCTCGCAGCGGGTGTACCGGTCCTCCCAGAGCCGACGCACGCCGCCAGCGGCCTCCTCCGAGCGGAACGAGGCGGCGATCAGGGCCGCGGCGATCGACGGCTGCGCGGTCATGGCCGCCTGGTTCTCGTGGTTGAGCGCCGCCAGGTCGCCCAGCAGGGAGCCGGTGTCCTGGGGCTGCCAGTCGTCGTCGCCGGTCGCCTCCAGGACGTCGGCGAGCAGGCCGCCGACGTCCCGCCAGCGCCGGTAGACCGTCGCGCGGTGCACGCCCGCGCGGGCCGCGACGGCGTCGAGGGTCAGCCCGTCGAAGCCGCGTTCCGCGAGCTCGGCGCGGACGGCATCGAGAACCTGCGCGCGGATGCGACCGGTACGGCCACCAGGACGGCGGCGCGGCCCGGACGACGGGCTCTCGGGCGTCATCGCTCCCTTTCCCGTTTGCGAGGCGGACGTCGGCATGCCACCATCTTAATGTACAAGTTGTCGCATTAGCAGTGGCGGAAGGAAGAGATCCATGAACGCCCGCGTCCCCGCCGACCCCACCGTCCTGCACCCGATGCCCGCCCAGCCACGGGTGGTGCTGCTGCGGCCGCTGGTCAAGTCCCCGCTGATCGAGGTGGGGGAGTTCTCCTACTACGACGACCCCGACGACCCGACCGCGTTCGAGACCCGCAACGTGCTCTACCACTACGGCCCGGAGAAGCTGGTCATCGGCCGGTTCTGCGCCCTGGGCACCGGCGTGCGGTTCATCATGAACGGCGCCAACCACCGCATGGACGGCCCCTCGACCTTCCCCTTCCCCACCATGGGCGGCTCGTGGTCCGACCACTTCGACCTGCTCACCGGCCTGCCCAACCGCGGTGACACCGTCGTCGGCAACGACGTCTGGTTCGGCCACGGCGCGACGGTGCTGCCCGGCGTGCGGATCGGGCACGGCGCGATCATCGGCGCCGGGTCCGTGGTCACCTCCGACGTGCCCGACTACGGGATCGTCGGCGGCAACCCGGCCCGCCTCATCCGCACCCGCTACCCGGCCGACGACGTCGCCCGCCTGCTCGCGGTGGCCTGGTGGGACTGGCCCGCCGAGCACATCACCGAGCATGTGCGCACGATCATGTCGGGCAGCGTCGCCGACCTGGAGGCCGCCGCGCCGGATGCGCGTCGCGCCTGACCGTCGTCCAGCGCCCGTCCCGCCGCGCAGAACCCGAAATGAGTGATTCGCCCATGTCTCGCCGCCGCGCCCACATCGCCATGGTCGGCATCCCCGCCGTCAGCCACGTCCTGCCCAGCCTGGAGATCGTCCGCGAGCTGGTGGCCCGCGGACACCGGGTGACGTACGCCAACGACCCGGCGGTCGCCGACCTGGTCACAGGCACCGGCGCCGAGCTGGTCCCGTGCACCTCGACGCTGCCGGTCGCCGACAACGACTGGCCCGACGACCCCATCGCGGCGATGAGCCTCTTCCTGGACGACGCCGTCCAGGCGCTCCCGCAGCTGCGCGCCGCCTACGACGACGACCCCGCCGACCTCTACCTGTACGACATCGGCGCCTACGCCGCGCGGGCCCTGGCCGAGGCGCAGGGCCGTCCCCTGTTGCAGCTGTCGCCGACGTTCGTGGCCTGGAAGGGCTACCAGGAGGAGGTGGCGGCGCAGCTGTGGCGGCTGCCGGGGGCCGACGCCTACCGGGCCAGGTTCGCCGGCTGGCTCGCCGGGTCCGGCGCCGCCACCACCGACGTCGACGCCTTCTCCGGCCGTCCGCCCCGCGCGCTGGCCCTGATCCCGCGGGCCATGCAGCCGCACGCCGACCAGGTCGACACCGCCACCGTGACCTTCGTCGGCCCCTGCCACGACCTGCGCGGGCAGGGCGGCTGGACCCGTCCGGGCGACGCCGCGAACGTCCTGCTGATCTCCCTGGGGTCGGCCTACACCCGTCAGCCGGAGTTCTACCGCCGGTGCCTGGCGGCCTTCGGCGACCTGCCCGGCTGGCACGTCGTGCTGCAGATCGGCAAGTACACCGACGTGGGGGAGCTGGGCGAGATCCCGTCCAACGTCGAGGTGCACCCGTGGGTGCCGCAGCGGGCGATCCTCGACCAGGCCGACGCGTTCGTCACCCACGCGGGCATGGGCGGCTGCTGCGAAGGGCTGCTGGCGGGCGTGCCGATGATCGCCGTCCCGCAGGGCGCCGAGCAGTTCGCCAACGCCGACCGGCTCGTGGAGCTGGGCGTGGCCCGCCGCATCGACACCGCCGACGCCACGGCCGAGGCCCTGCGCGCCGCGCTGGCCGAGCTGACCGGCGACCCCGACGTGGCCCGCCGCCTGACGCGCCTGCAGGCCGAGGCACGGGCCGAGGGCGGCACCACCCGCGCCGCCGACCTCGTCGAGCAGATGCTCGGCTGAGCCGCCGGGCCGCGCGACGGTTGTGACCGGGTGAAGATCTCGTGGTAGGTACTCTCGGCATGGAGTTCTTCTGCTACCACCGTGACCGTCCCGGATCGGGCCCCCTGCGCGGGGAGTTGGGGGAAGCGCACTGGTCCTACATGGACCGGTACGAAGCGGAGCTGATCGCCCGCGGCCCCACCTTCGACCGCGACACCGACGCGGCCACCGGCAGCGTGCACATCGTCGACCTGCCCGACCCCGCCGCCGCGCGGGCGTTCGCCTTCGACGAGCCCAACTACCAGGCCGGGGTCTACCGCGACGTGCTGCTCCGCCGCTGGCGCAACGTGCTGGGGCGCACCATGTGGGAGTTCCCCGGCGGCCGCCAGGGCGGCAACCGGTACCTGGTGCTGGGCCTCGGCTCCGGGCAGCCCGCCGACCTCGTCCCGCCGGCCGACGGCGACGAGCTGATCGCGTACGGGCCGCTGCTGTCCGACGACGGCGCCACCTGGGTCGGCACCGCGCTGCTGGTCCGCGCGCCGGACGCGGACGCGGCCCGCGCGGTCCTCACCGCCGACCGCTACGCCGGGATCGAGGTGCACGACTGGGAGTTCGGCGGCCGTCGATGACGACCGGCGGCTACCACTCGGCGAACGAGCCGTCCCGGTGCCGCCAGATCGGGTTGCGCCAGGCGTGCGACGACGCCTGGCGCACCGCCTTCTCGTCGACCTCGATGCCCAGGCCGGAGGCCGTCGGGCGGTCGAGGTGGCCGTCGGTGAAGGTGAAGACCGAGCGGTCCACCAGGTAGTCGAGGAGTTCGCTGCCGTCGTGGTAGCCGATGCCCAGCGACTGCTCCTGGATGAGGAAGTTCGGGGTCGCGAAGTCGATCTGCAGGCAGGCGGCCAGAGCGATCGGGCCGAGGGGGCAGTGGGGAGCGAGGGTGACGTCCCAGGTCTCGGCCATCGCGGCGATCCGGCGGACCTCGGAGATGCCCCCGGCGTGCGACAGGTCCGGCTGGATCACCGCCACGCCCGTCGGGAGCACGTCGCGGAAGTCCCAGCGGGAGAACAGGCGCTCGCCGGTCGCGATGGGAATCGTTGTGGACTCCACCACTCGTCGCAGGTCGCGGGAGAACTCGGGAAGCACCGGTTCTTCGGCGAACAAGGGGGACAGCGGCTCAAGCAGCGGCAGCACCTTGCGCGCGGCCGCCGACGTGAAGCGGCCGTGCAGGTCGACGGCCAGGTCGACGCCGTCGCCCACCGCGTCGCGCACCGCCGCGAAGCGGGCCGCGATCCGGCTGGTGAGGGCCGGTGACGGGATCGGCGGCATCCGGCCCTCCCAGGCGGCGAACTTCAGCGTGTCGAAGCCCGCCTCCACCCGGGCCACGGCGTTCTCGGCCAGTTCCGCGTCCGTGTCGCCGTGCGCCCACGTGTAGACCTTGGCCTGATCGCGCACCGGGCCGCCGAGCAGGTCGTAGACCGGCACGCCGAGAGCCTTGCCCTTGATGTCCCACAACGCCTGGTCGATCCCGGCGACCGCGCTGGACAGCATCGGGCCGCCCCGGTAGAAACCGCCCTTCGACATCACCTGCCAGTGGTCCTCGATGCGGCCGGGGTCGGCGCCGACCAGCGCCTCCATCAGCGTGTTCACGCAGGCGGCGACCGTCTCGGCGCGGCCCTCGACGATGGGCTCGCCCCAGCCGCTGACGCCCTCGTCGGTGTCGACGCGCAGGAACATCCAGCGCGGGGTGACGGTGAAGAGCTCGAAGCCGATGATCTTCACTGGAACACCTCGGGGTTGTCGCCGTGCAGGTTCCGGTGGAACGGGTCGCCCGGACCGATCTCGCCGGAGCGCACCGGCTGCCCGGTGAGCGCCGCCTTGTACATCGCCGTGATCAGTTCCAGCGCCCTGCGGCCGTCCTGGCCGCTGCCGCGGGGCCTCCGCCCGGCCCGCAGGTCGGAGACCAGGCCCCGGAGCTGGGCCAGGTGGGAGCTGGGCACGTCGTCGGGCGGCGGCCAGTCGAGACCGGTCACGCCGGGGGCGGGGGTGATCGTCCAGTTCTCGTTGGCGTAGCCGTACAGGTGGGTGAGCTCCAGGGTGGCGGCGGCGAGGTCGACGCGCAGGTGGCTGACCTGGCGCGGCGCCAGCGACGTGCTGACGAGCGTGGCCAGCGCGCCGGAGTCGAAGCGGACCAGCGCGGTCGTCACGTCGTCGGTCCGCACGTCGCGGGCGAGCCTGGCGGCCATGCCGCGCACCTCGCTCCAGTCGCCGAGCAGTTCGAGCATGAGGTCGATCTGGTGGATGCCGAGACCCATGGCGGGGCCGCCGCCCTCGGTCTCCCACCGGCCGCGCCACGGGACCGCGTAGTAGCCGGGGTCGCGGAACCAGGTGGTCTGGCAGTGCGCGACGTACGGCCGGCCGAGTGCGCCGGCGGAGATCAGCGCGCGGGCGTGCTGCGCGGCCGAGCCGAAACGCTGTTGGTAGATGACCGCGGCGTACGGGCCGCCGTCCCGTTCGGCCGCGGTGATCTCGTCGTACTCCGCCAGCGACAGGCACGGCGGCTTCTCGCACCACGCCCACGCGCCCGCGCGCAGCGCGGCGACCACCTGGTCGCGGTGGAGCGCGGGCGGGCTGGCGATGTCGACGAGGTCGGGGCGCAGGTCCCGCAGCGTCGCGGCGAGGTCGTCCGAGGCGTGCGGCACGGCCCACCGGTCGGCGAACGACCTGGCCGCCTCGACGGTGGCGTCGACGACCGCCACAACCTCGATATCGGCCGACATTTCGCGAAAAGCCGGCATGTGGGTGGAGTCGGCGATCTGACCGCCGCCCACCAGGACGACGCGAAGAGGGGAAGGCATGGGGGGTACCTCGGGAGGTTCAGGCGGTTTGGGCGGAGACCACGCGCAGATAGGCGGAAGCCGACTCGCGGGTGCGGATCTCGATCGGCAGCACCACGTGCTCGACCTCCGACGCCGTCTCGGGATGGTCGATGCGCTCGGCCAGCAGCCGCATCGCCCGCTCGCCCATCTCCCGCGACGGCAGGCGGGCGGCGGCGACCGTCAGCGGCAGCAGGTCGAACGGCCCCGCGTCGTCCATGCCGGCCAGCTCGACCTGGCCGGGCACCTCGACGCCCATCGCGGTGAGGTCGGAGGCCGCGTGCGCCAGCACGAACCCGTTGGCGCACAGCAGCACCGTCGGCGGCTCGCGCCGGTCGAGCAGCCCGGCCAGCATCTCCCGCCGCCGGTCCTCCGGCAGCCGCAGGTAGGTCTTGAGCGCGGTCAGCTCCGGTGAGACCGGCAGCCCGTGCTCGCGCAACGACTGCACGTGCCCGGTGAGGCGCTCCTGCACCGAGGTGCACTCGGTGGCGTCCCACAACGCGGTGATGCGCCGGTGCCCCTGCCCGATGAGGTACTCGGTCAGCCGGTAGCCGATGGCGAAGTTGTCGAAGAGCACCGCGTCGGTCGGGGACTCGGGGTGGTAGCGGTCGACCATGACCAGCGGGACGCGCCGCCGTCTCAGCTCGGCCAGGGCGGGGGAGTCGTGGTGGGCGTCGACCGAGTACAGCGCGACGCCGCTGGCCTGGGTGTCGAGCGCCTGACGCAGCGCCTTCTCCTGGGCGGCCGGTGAGCCCTTGGTGTTGGACAGGAACATCCGGTAGCCGAGTTCGGCGCAGACCGACTCGATGCCGTCGATCACGTCGGAGTTGTGCGGCCCGTGCCCGTGCATGATGTAGGCGATGGAGCGCTCCCGCGTCGACTCGGCCGGGACGGGCCGGTCGGCCACGAACGTGCCGCGTCCGCGCCGGCGTACCAGGTAGCCCTCGGTGACCAGCTCGTTGAGCGCGCGCACCGCGGTGGTGGTGCTCACTCCGAACCGTTCGCAGACCTCGCGCTGGCTGATGAACGGCTCGTCCTGCACGTACTCACCGCGCGAGATCGCCGCGACCAGATCCCGCTTGACCTGCTGGTAGAGCGGCTCCTGGCTGTCGGACGATTCGTTCATCCTGCCCCCATCCGTCCCATTCGTGATCGTTGACACGTTAACACGCTAAGACTAACGTCGGGCCGCATTCGGCGAAAGGACACCCAGCGGTGACACCCGAGGAGTTCCTGAAGGTTCAGGACGAGCGCTACGACCCCGAACACCGGCTGCCGTGGCAGCTGTCACGCAGCAACGGATACCACACCACGATCCCGGCCGGCACCCGCGTGCACGACACCCGCGCCTCCACCGACTACGCGATCGCGTTGCTGCAGGCAGGCCGCCTCGACCGGGCCAAGGAGGTGCTCGGCGCGATCGTCGACCTGCAGGAGCGCGACCCGCTCGACGACCACTACGGCATCTGGGGCTACTTCATGGAGGAGCCGCCCCAGGCCATGGCGCCGGCCGACTGGAACTGGGCCGACTTCATCGGCATACGGCTGGCCCAGGTGCTGGCCGCGCACGGGGACGTCCTCGACGGCCGGATCGCCGAGGCGCTGCGCCACGCGGCCCTGTCCATCTTCCGGCGCAACGTCGGCCCGCGCTACACGAACATCGCCCTGCTCGGCTCCGTCACCTGCGCGAGCGCCGGCGAGCTGCTCGGCACGCCCGAGTTCCTCGCCTACGGCAGGCGCAAGCTCACCGCGATGCTGGAATGCGACGCCTTCGCCGAGTACAACTCGCCCGCCTACAGCCCGTTCCTGCTGGAGATCTGCGAACGCGCCCACGTGGTGGTCCGCGACCAGGGTTTCCTGGAGCAGATCGAGGTCATGCGGGAACGCGTGTGGGCGGCGCTCGCCGAGCGCTTCCACCCGGGCACCGGGCAGCTCGCCGGACCGCACGCCCGCGCGTACACCGACTGGCTCAGCGAGGAGTTGACATGTTATCTCGCCGCCCAGACGGGGGCGCCGATCGAGGCGCGCCCCGGCGTCGGGATCCGTGACGACACCCCGCGCATGGTGCCCACGCTGCCCTGCCCGCCGCGTCTGGCCGGGCGCTTCGCCCGGCTGCCCGAGCCCGAGGTGCAGGTCAGGACCGTCTTCGACGGCCAGACCACCGGCACCACCTGGCTCGGCGAGGACGCCACGCTGGGCACGGTCAACGAGGAGTTCGCCTGGGTGCAGCGCAGGCCGCTGCTCGGCTACTGGCGCACGCCCGAGGACCCGGCCGTGGTGCTGCGCGCCCGGATCATGCACAACGGCCACGACCTGACCGCCGCGTGGTGCCGTCAGGCGCAGGACGGGCCCAGGGCGCTGGCCGGATGGTGGCTCACCTACGACTCCGGCGACTTCCATCCGAACCTGGACAAGCCAGAAGGCAGCGTCTTCGACGTGGGCGACCTGCGGCTGCGCGTCACGCTGCGCGGCCGGGGCGTGCACGGCCGCGAGCTGGGCGACGGCGTCTTCGAGCTCGCCGCCGGAACGCGCCGGGCGGTCGTGCACACGGGCGCGGCCGCCTTCCTCGGCGAGCCCGCCACCTGGGCCGTGACGACCGGCGAGGACGAGGTCGCCGTCGAGGCGGTGCTGTACAGCGGGCCGCGCCGGCCGGTCGACTTCCACCACGCGATCCTGCGCGCCGGGTTCGCCGTGGAACTGCTCGCGGAAGGCGCGGAACCCACCGCGCAGGCGCTGCTCAGCGCCGTGGGGGAGGAGGAGGTCCGCTGGTCGTGGGGCGGCCTGGAGGTCGCCGTGCCCGCCCGTCCCACCCGCTTCTGAAAGGCGCGTCCCCGCATGCAGGAAACCCAGGCCCCCTGGCCGCCCAGGGACGGGCTGACGATCACGCGGGTGCGTGCCGTCGTCACGGCACCCGAGGGCATCCCGCTGGTCGTGGTGCGGATCGACACCTCCGACGACGGCCTGTACGGCCTCGGCTGCGCCACCTTCACCCAGCGCTTCCACGCCGTCGCCGCGGCCGTGGACGAGCACGTGGGCCCGATGCTGATCGGCCGCCATCCGGCCGACATCGAGGACATCACCCGCATGATCCACCTGTCGTCCTACTGGCGCGGCGGACCGGTGCTGAACAACGCGCTGTCCGGCGTCGACATGGCGCTGTGGGACATCGCGGGCAAGCGCGCCGGCATGCCCGTGTACGAGCTGCTCGGCGGCCGGATGCGCGCGGCGGCGCCCGTCTACCTGCACGCCGAGGGCGCCACCGTCGAGGGCACGCTGGAGCACGCCCAGCGGCTCATGGCCGCCGGATATCGCCACGTCAGGCTGCAGACCGGGCAACCGGGGCTGGGCGGCTACGGCGCGCCCGGCAGGGCCAACGCCTACCCGGACGCGCCGCATCCCGACGGCTGGGACGTCAGGCACTACCTGCGCACCACCCCCGCCCTGTTCGACCGGGCCCGCGAGGTCCTGGGCGAGGACGTCGAGCTGCTGCACGACGTGCACAGCCGGCTCACGCCGAAGGAGGCGATCCTGCTGGCCAGGTCGCTGGAGCCGTACCGGCTGTTCTTCCTGGAGGACGTGGTCGCGCCCGAGCACTACGACCGGCTGCCCGAGGTACGGGCGGCCTCGCCCGTGCCCATCGCGGTCGGCGAGCTGCTCGTCTCGGTGCCCGACGCGGCCAGACTGATCCTGGGCGGCGGCGTCGACCTGCTGCGCTGCCACGTCTCGGCCGTCGGCGGGCTGACCCCGGCGCGCAAGCTGGCCGCGCTCTGCGAGCTGACCGGGGTGCGCACGGCCTGGCACTCCCCGGGCGACGTCTCGCCCGTCGGCGTGGCGGCGAACCTGGCGCTGGACGTCACCACGCCCGCGTTCGGCATCCAGGAGGGGCACGTCTACCCCGACAGCGTGTGCGAGGTGTTCCCCGGCACGCTCAATCCCGTCCGAGGTCACCTGCGTCCCGCGGACCTGCCCGGCTGGGGCATCGAGCTGGACGAGAAGCTGGCCGCCGCGTACCCGCCGGTCACGCACCTGCACGAGCGGTGGGCCGCGCGGGTCCGCCGCCCCGACGGCGGCATAGAGCCACCATAGTTGACGCGTTAACCCGTTGCATTTCGTGCGCGTTACCATCCCGTGCTTTACACGTTAACGCGTCATATATAGCGTTCGACTCGACTCGCCCCCCGGCATGAACTTGGAGTCCCGATGAACACGTACATGGCTAGAGGAGCCGCGGGTCTGCTGCTCCTGGCCGCGGTCGCGGCGTGCGGCGGCGGGCAGGACGGCACGTCCGGCGGCAAGACCGAGATCACCGTCTCCGGCATGCCGCCCAGCACCCAGCCGGAGAGCCAGAAGAACTTCCTGGCCCAGGTCGCCGAGTTCGAGAAGGCCAACCCGACCATCAAGGTCAAGCCGACCGAGACGCAGTACGACGTCAAGACGTTCGCGGCGCGCCTGGCCGCGGGCCGGCTGGAGACGGTCTTCCGCGTCCCGCTGACCGACCCGCAGGCCATGATCAGGCGCGGCCAGGTCGCCGACCTCACCGCGGACCTGAAGCTGCTCGCCAAGTCCGACTTCGACAAGCGCATCCTGGCCCCGAGCAGCACCCCGGACGGCAAGATCTACGGCCTGCCCACCGAGGCGTACGCCGCCGGCCTCGTCTACAACCGTGAACTGTTCACCAAGGCCGGGCTCGATCCCGACAAGCCCCCCACCACCTGGGACGAGGTGCGGGCCGCCGCCAAGACGATCAGCGACAGGACCGGGGTGCCCGGCTTCGGCATGCACGCCACCGCCAACACCGGCGGCTGGATGCTCACGACCATGACCTACTCCTACGGCGGCCGGATGGAGAAGGAGGAGGGCGGCAAGGTCGTCCCCGCCTTCGACGACGCCCCCACCAGGCAGGCCCTCGGCCTGCTCAAGGCGATGCGCTGGGACGACCGCTCGATGGGCACCCAGCACCTGCGCAACCAGGACGACCTGCTGCGTGACTTCGCCGCCGGCAAGGTCGCGATGATGATGGGCGCGCCCAACCTCTACGGCAGTTACGTCGCCAAGTTCAACGGCAAGCCCGAGGTGTACGGCCAGACCACGCTGCCGTCCGGGTCGGGCAACGGCACGCTGCTGGGCGGCACGGTCGCCGTCGTCAGCCCGAAGGCCACGCCCGAGCAGCGCCAGGCGGCGGTCAAGTGGATCGACGCCGTCTACCTACGGCCCAAGTACGACCCGGCCCTGGCCACCGAGCGGGCCGAGAAGAAGAAGGCCGACGGTCTCGTGGCCGCCGTGCCGCAGCTGCCGTTCTTCGCCCCCGCGGTCTCCGACCCGGTGATGGCCGCGGAGAAGGCCGTCTCCAACGTCGACTGGGAGCACTTCGCCACCTACAACGAGGGCGTGAAGGCGCAGGAGTTCATCTCCGAGCCGCCCGTCGCCGGCCAGGAGCTCTACGCCGCGCTCGACACGGTCGTCCAGGCGGTGCTGACCCGCCAGGACGCCGACCCGGCGGCCGAGATCACCAAGGCCGTCGAGAAGGTGAAGCCGATCCTGGACAGGTCGCAGCAGTGACGGCGCTGGCCGAGCAGGCGGACGCGGCGGTCACCACGCCGCGGCCGCCCCGGCGGCGCCGGGCCCGGCACCCCTACGCGGTGGCCTCGGTGTTGTTCCTCGCGCCGCTGGTGCTCGTGTTCGCGGTGTTCTCCTGGTGGCCGATCCTGCAGAGCGCCATGCTCGCCTTCCAGCGCACCAACCTGGTCGAGGCGGCGAGCTGGGTCGGCTGGCAGAACTTCGCCAACCTGTTCGCCGATCCGCTGCTCGGCAAGGCCGCGCTGAACACGCTCTGGTTCACCGTCCTCGCCCTGATCCTCGGCTTCCCCGTGCCGGTCCTCCTCGCGGTGGTCATGTCGGAGCTGCGCAAGGGCGGCGGCCTGTTCCGCGTGCTGGTCTACCTGCCGGTGGCGGTGCCGCCGGTCGTGGCGATCATGATGTGGAAGTTCTTCTACAACAGCGACTACGGCCTGCTCAACGGCCTGCTCGGGCTCGTCGGCCTGGGCCCGTTCCCGTGGCTGCAGGACACGCAGTGGGCGATGCCCTCGCTGGTGCTGGAGGCCACCTGGGCGGGCGCGGGCGGCACCGTGCTGATCTACATCGCGGCGCTGACCAGCGTCCCCAGGGAGCTGTACGAGGCGGCCGAGAGTGACGGCGCGTCGATCCGGCGGCGCGTGTGGCACATCACGCTGCCCCAGCTCCGCGGCGTGCTGCTGCTCATGCTGCTGCTGCAGGTCATCGGCACCTTCCAGGTCTTCACCGAGCCGTTCGTCATGACCGACGGCGGCCCCGAGGACGCGACGGTGACCGTCCTGCTGCTCATCTACCGGTACGCCTTCGTCTACGGCGACTACGGCATGGCCGGCGCGCTGTCGGTGCTGCTGGCGGTCGTGCTCGGCCTGCTGTCGGCGGTGTACCTGCGCATGACGAAGGCTTGGAGCACAACATGAGCGGACTCATCTCCGATTCCGACCGCAAGAAGCGCGGCGTACGCGCGGTGCTCGGCTCGACCCAGTTCGCCGTCTTCCTCGGCGTGCTCGTCGCCGGGCTCGGCCCGATCCTGTGGACGGTCAAGGGGGCGATCTCCCCGACGCGGGAACTGCTCACCGACCCACTGCGCCTCTACCCGGCCGCCCCCGACTGGTCGCTGCTCGCCGAAGCCTGGAGCAGGCTGCGCATCGGCCACTTCATGCTCAACACGGTCGTCCTGGCCGGAGGGTCGTGGCTGGCGCAGATCGTCGTGTCGGTCATGGGCGCGTACGCGCTGTCGGTACTCCGCCCGCGCTACGGCAAGTACGTCTACGGCGCGATCCTGGCGACGCTGTTCCTGCCGGGCAGCGTGTCGCTCGTCGCGCTCTACCTGACGGTGCTCGACGTGGGCATCGCCGACACCACGTGGGCGGTGTGGCTGCCGCACGCCGCGCACGCCTTCACCGTCCTGCTGATGAAACGTTTCTTCGACGGGATCCCGCGCGAGCTGTTCGGCGCGGCCCAGGTCGACGGCGCCGGACCGTGGCGGATGTTCTGGTACATCGTGCTGCCCATGTCGAAGCCCATCCTGGCCGTGACGTCCCTGCTGACGATCATGGGCGCCTGGAAGGACTTCCTGTGGCCCATGGTGGCCATCTCCGACGGCGAGCTGCACCCGATCTCGGTGGCGCTGCCCAGGCTGGCGGAGTTCGCCGAGGAGAACATGGTCATCGCCGGCATGTTCATGGCGTTGATGCCGCCCGTGCTCGTCTTCATCGTCTTCCAGAAGTACATCGTGCGCGGCGTGGGGTTCACGGGGGTCAAGGGTTGATGCTCAGCAGAGTGCTCGTCACCGGCGCCGCCGGGCTGATCGGCCGGGCCGTCCTCGCGCGCTGCGCGGCCGAGGACGTGCCGGTGACCGCGCTGGTCCTGGAGGATCCGGGCGACCTCAAGGCCGACCGCGTCGTCGTGGGCGACGCGGGTGACCCCGAGGTCGTACGGCGGGCGCTGGAAGGCGTCGACGCCGTGATCCACCTGGCGGCCATCCCCAGCCCCAACGACAACCCCCCGCAGGAGGTCTACCTCAACAACACCGGCGCCACGTTCGCGGTGCTCGACGAGGCGGGCCGGGCCGGGGTGCGCCGGGCGGTCATCGCCAGCAGCCTCAGCGTGCTCGGCATGCCGTTCTCCCCGCACCGCCTGGAACCGGCCTACCTGCCCGTCGACGAGGCGCACCCGCTGCTGGCCGCCGACCCGTACGCGCTGTCGAAGGAGGCCGACGAGTCCACCGCGCGCATGATCCACCGGCTGCACGGCATGACGGTGGTGGCGCTACGCTTCCCGTTCGTCGGCGGCCCCGAGGACCGGCTGCCCGAGCGGGCCGCCGAGTTCGCCGCCGAGCCGGCCAGGGGAGTCGCCGACCTGTGGGCCTACCTCGACTCCCGGGACGCGGCCACCGCCTGCTGGCTCGGCGTCACCCGGCCGATCGACGGCTCCCACGTGCTGTTCGTGGCCGCCCCCGACACCATCGTCCCGCTGCCCACCGCGGAACTCGTCCGCCACTTCCTGCCCCGTTCCCCGCTGCGCGCCGCCCTGCCCGGCCGGGCCGTGCCGATCGACGTGACCCGGGCCCGCCGGGTTCTCGGCTTCGAGGCGGAGCACCTGTACCAGCTCTGACAACGGAGAGGATCCACCCCCCATGAGATCCCGCATCCATCTCTGGTTACGAACCGTCATCATCTCCCTGCTGTCCGTCCCGTTCCTGGCCGTGCCCTCCCACGCGACCACCGACATCGACCAGGTCGTCGGCGACTTCGAGTACGGCACGCAGGGCTGGACCCTGGGGCTCGGCCCGGAGTTCCCCGGCGCCAAGGGCACCCTCACCAGCGACGCGGCCGACGCGAGGACCGGAGCGCGCTCGGCCCTGCTGACCGCCGACCTCACCGCCGGCGGCAGGTACGTCGAGGCCGGGTACGCCACGGCCGCCGACCTCAAGGCGCTGTCGCTCTGGGCGCGCTCGCCCGCACTGCCCACGGTGACGCTCCGGCTGGTGGACAGCACCGGGCAGACCCACCAGCAGCGGCTGCCGCTGGCCGCGGGCGGGGACTGGCAACGGCTCACCGTCACCTCCTTCACCGCCGGGCAGTCCTACCAGCACTTCGGCGGGGCCGGCGACGGCGTCTGGCACGGGCCGGCCAAGCGGGTGGCGTTCCTCGTCGAGCGCACCGGGCAGCTCCGGCTCGACGGGGTCACGATCACCGCGCCCGCCCCCGACCTCGCCCTGGGGCAGCGGGCCGTGGGCAACGTGTTCGTGCAGCCCGCCCAGCCCTCGTTCGACGTGACGAGCCGGGGCGACGCGCTGACCTGGACCGTACGCGACCTGTCCGGCGTCCAGGTGGCCGCGGGCGGCGGAACTCCCGGGACGCTGGCCGTACCGGTCGCCAAGCCGGGGCACTACCGGCTCAGCGTGACCGCGACCTCGGCCGGGACGGCGATCGCCACCAAGGAGACCACGTTCGCCGTGCTCACGCCCTTCACCGCGACGGGTGACTCCCCGTTCGGCGTGGCCGGTCACTTCACCCGGGCCGACTGGGGCGCTCCCGGCGGCGACCTTCTCGAACTGGCCGCCAAGGCCGGGGTGCGCACCGTGCGCGACGACGCGTTCTGGGAGTCGATCGAGAAGACCGAGGGCGTCTACGAGTACGGGCGCTACGACCCGCTGCACGCCACGCTCGACGCCAAGGGCATGCGCTGGCTGCCGATCGCCGCCTACACCAACCCCCACCACGACGGGAACGCCACGCCGTACACCGACGCGGGCCGCGCCGCCTACGCCGCCTACGCCTCGGCGTTGGTCGGCACGTACGACCTGCCGTGGATCGAGGTCTACAACGAGTTCAACATCGGCTTCGGCGACCGCGGCAACGGCCCGGCCGACTCGCGCGCCGACTACTACTTCCCGCTGCTGAAGGCCACCTACGAGAAGGTCAAGGCCGACCACCCGCAGGTCACGGTCGTCGGCCCGGCCTCCGCCGGCGTGCCGCTCGCCTGGCTGGAGGAGCTGTTCAAGCTCGGCGCCCTGAAGTACCTCGACGCCGTCTCCATCCACCCCTACGTCTATCCGGGCACCCCCGAGTCGGCCGCCAAGAGCATCGACGACCTCGACGCGCTGGTCAGGAAGTACAACAACGGCCGGTCCAAGCCCATCTGGATCACCGAGCAGGGCTGGCCCACCCACACCGACGCGCGCGGCGTCACCGAGGCCGTCCAGGCCGCCTACGTGGTCCGCGCCCACGTGACGGCGCTGGCCAAGGGCGTGCAGCGGTTCTTCTGGTACGACTTCATGAACGACGGCACCGACCCGGCGCTCAACGAGGACAACTTCGGCCTGGTGCGCAACACCGCCGACGCCTCCGGCCGGTGGACGCCCAAGCCCGGCTACGTCGCCTACGCCGCCATGACCAGGCAGCTCACCGGGGCCGCCTACGTCAGGCAGGAGGCCGAGGGCCGTCAGCTCTTCCGCAAGGACGGCCACGACCTGCGCGTCCTGTGGTCGGCCCGGCCCGCGACCGTCTCGCTGCGCACCGACGCCCCGCTCACCGTCACCGATCTGACCGGCGCGAGCGAGGTGCTGCGCCCGCTCGGCGGCCGCGTCACGCTCTCGCTGTCCGGCGACCCGATCTACGTGCGCGGTGACGCCGTGCTGGCGGACGCCGCCCGCTACACGATCACCGGCGGCGGCGCCGTCGTCGGCGAGGGGATCGAGCTGAAGCTGGCCGTTGACGCCACGCGCGGCCCCGCCGTACGCGGCAGCTTCGCCGTCGGCGACGTCGACGTGCCGGTGTCGGTGCGCGGCGGGCGCAGGGCCGAGATCCCGGTGTCGCTGCCCGCCGTGACCCGCACCGGCCCGCTCGACCTCGTCGGCCGCCTGAAGATCCACGGGAGGCCGGTCGCCAGGCTCGGCTCGCGGGTCGAGGTGACGCAGCCGTTCGCGGTCACCGCCAGGCACGTGCTGCCCGACGACCTGGCGATCACCGTGCGCAACCTGTCGGCCAGGGAACTCGCCCCCGGCGACCTCGGCTGGACCTTCGGCGCTCGCACCGGCACGCTGCCGATCGCCGGGACCGTGCCCGCGGGCGGCTCGCGCACCGAGCGCCTTCCGCTGGCGGACCTGCCCGCCGGGCCGTACGAGCTGCGGCTGGACGCCGTCGCGGGCGTCGGCGTCACCGGCCGGGTGGCCCGCGTCGCCGACGGCGCGCTCAACCGGGCCGGCCGCGCCACGATCACCGTCGACGGCGTACCCGACGACCTGACCGGCCGCCCGGCCGTCGACCTCGCCGACGGCACCGTCAAGATCCCCTTGTACGGCGGGCCGGGCGACCTCAGCGGCACCCTCCACGTCACCTGGGACGCCGACCGCTTCTACCTCAGCGCCAGGATCCACGACGACGTCCACGCCCAGACCAGCACCGGAGCCGACATCTGGCAGGGCGACTCCCTGCAGTTCGCCGTCGCCGCCGGACTGCCCGGCGAGACGCGCACCTGGTCCGAGCTCGGCCTCGCGCTGACCGCCCAGGGCCCGCAGTTCCACCGCTGGCTCGGCGACGGACCGGAACCTGACGCCAAGGTCGCCGTCACCCGGGACGAGACAGCCGAGGAGACCGTCTACGAGCTGTCGCTGCCCTGGGCGGCACTGGCCCCGCTCACCCCGCAGGACGGCCTGTTCAGCCTGTCCGTCGTCGCCAACGACAACGACGGGACCGGCCGCGAGGGCTGGATCGAATGGGGTTCCGGCATCGCCGGGACGAAGAACCCCGCCCTCTTCCGCCCCGCCCGCTTCATCGGGCAGTAGACGAAACCCCCTGCCCCCACCTCACCCTGCCCGCCGGGACCCGCACCGGTCTCGCGCGGGGCCCGATCACGAGCGTCACCTAGGAGTGGCATGCATCGGCTGAAACGCTGGAACACCCCCACCGTCTACAACGGCTGGGAACAGATCACCCAGCGCGACATCGCCTTCCACCAGGAGGAATCGCGCGACTTCATGCCCCAGATGGGCCCCATGGTCGGCCGGGCGGTCACCGTCGTCATCGAGCCGGGCAACCCGGAGCACCCCGCTGACGTGTGGGACGACTACCGGCGCTACGTGGCCTCGGTCGACGGGCCGAAGATCGTCGTTGTGCAGGACCTCGACAAGCCCAGGACCGTCGGCTCGTTCTGGGGCGAGGTCAACAGCGGCGCGCACCGCGCGCTGGGCTGCGTCGGCACCATCACCGACGGCGCGATCCGTGACCTGGACGAGATGACCGGCGCCGGGTTCAAAGCCCTCGCCAGGCGGCTGTGCGTGGGGCACGCCCATGTCCGCCCGGTGCGCTGGGGCGTACCGGTCGAGGTGTTCGGGCAGGTCGTCGAGCCGGGGCAGCTCGTGCACGCCGACCAGCACGGGTTCCTGGCGATCCCGGCCGAGGACGAGGACGGGCTGCTGGAAGCGGCGGCCTTCATGGACGCCAACGAGTGCGGCACCGTCATCCCCGCCGCGCAGGCGGCGGGCCGCTCCCATGAGCAGGTGATCGCCGACCTCGGCGCGGCGGGCGAGGACTTCGCCCGCGCGGCCGCAGAGCGCTACGGACGGCAAGGAGAATCCCGCTGATGAAGATCATCTCAAGGAGGGCGGGCGCCGCCTGCGCGGCCATCCTGGCGGCCGGGCTGCTGACGGCCCTGCTGACGGCCCTGCCCGCGCAGAGCGCGAGTGCCGCGGCGGCGGCCACGGCCGTGCTCGGCGCCGACCCCGTCTACACCGGCGTCGTCAAGGCGTGGCCGGGCGACGGCGACAAGGACCCGGCCCACGCCGTCAGCGAGCGCGGCGGCGAGTCGTGCTGGCAGATGTCCGGCACGCCGTACAACCGCTACGTCTACGTGGACGTGGCCGACGCCGCGATCCCGGCCGGGGCGACCCGCGCCTGGGTCGTGGTCCGCTACTTCGACGCGGGACCGGTCGGTCTCGACGTGCACTACGACGGCAAGGCCGGCGCCTTCACCGGCAGCGCCAACGTGGCGCTGACCGGCACCGGCACGTGGAAGAGCTCGGTCATCGGGCTCAGCGACATCAACTTCAAGAACCGGGTCAACGGCGCCGACTTCCGGCTCAACGTCAAGGCCGACGCCGCCTCGATCCCCGCCGTGTGCTTCAGCAGGGTCGAGGTGCACTTCACCGACCCGTCGCAGCTCACGATCACCAACCCGTCGCTGGTCTTCACCCAGGGGACGAACACGATCGACGTCGCCGCGGCGGCCGACCAGGTGGAGTGGACGATCGGCGACCCGAACGGGGTCCCGCTGCGGTCGGGCACGCGGGCGGTGGCCGGCGGCACCACGAAGATCGACATCTCCGATCTCGGCCCGGGTTACTACCGGCTGACCGTCTCGACCGGGCTCACCACCCGCTCCACCTCGTTCGGGGTCGTCACCCCGCTCGCCACGAGGGATCCGTACTTCGCCGCCGCCATCCACTACGGCTGGCAGCCGGGCATCGAGGCACAGCTGCTCAGGACGGCCGCGCAGGTCGGATGGACCGAGGTGCGCTCCGACGCCAACTGGTCGGGCATCGAGAGGCAGGCGGGCGTCTACGACTTCACCGGCGCCCTCGACACCGGCCTGCGCAAGGCGCATGAGAACGGCATCACCACGATGCCCATCCTCGGCTACCGCAACCCGCTGTACGACGGCGGCAAGACGCCCAGCACCCCCGCCGGCCTGGCCGCGTTCGCCCGCTTCGGCGCGGCCGTGGCGGCCAATTACGCCTCCTTCACCAAGGACGTCTCGGTCTACAACGAGTACAACTCCACCGGCTTCAACGACGGCGCCTGCGGCATCACTCCGCAGTGCTACCTCGACGTCGTCAAGGCCCTCTACCCGGCCATCCACCAGGCCGTGCCCGCGGCCAACGTGGTCGGCCCGACCTCGGCCGGCACCCAGCTCGCCTGGCACGACCAGTTCTTCGCCCTCGGCGGCCTGGACTACCTCGACACGCTGAGCGTCAACTTCTACGGCTACGCCGACGCCGGGGCCGGCACGCCGCCCGAGCGGACCGTGATGACGACCGAGTTCCCGCAGCTCGTGGCGAAGGTCAAGGCCAGGAAGGACATGCCGATCTGGATCAGCGAGAACGGCTGGCCCACCCACACCGCCGGCTCCACCGAGGCCCAGCAGGCCGACTACCTGATCAGGGCGCAGACGCTGGCCAGGAGCGCGGGCGCGGACAAGTACTTCTGGTACGACCTCATCGACGACGGCGACAACGCCGGCGAGCGCGAGCACCGCTTCGGCCTGTTCCGCCGCCCGGCCTCCGGCGTCGCCGCCCCCTCGCCCAAGCCGGCCGCGATCTCCCAGGCCGTGCTGATCCGCAAGCTCGCCGGCCGCACGCTCGGCGCCCGCCAGGACACCGGCGACGCCGACGTCCACTCCTACCCGATCAGCGGCGGCACCCGGCTGCTGTGGGCCGTCCAGCCCCGCTCGGTCACGCTCAGCGCGCTCGGCGACGTCACGCTGACCGACCAGTTCGGCGCGGTCAGCACGCTCAGGCCGCAGGCCGGCAAGGTGCGGCTCGACCTGGACGGCAGCCCCGTCTTCGTCTCCGGCCCCGTCTCCTCGGTCAAGGCCGGCGCCTCGCCGCTGTCGGTCAGCGCCCCCGAGCAGTCGGTCACCGGCGAGAACCTGGCCGTGACCGTCACGGCCGACCGCACCGGCGGCGCGAAGCTGCCCGGCAGGCTGGCCGTGGCCGCCGGCGGCGTCAAGGCCGACCTGGTGACCCGCAAGGGCAGGAAGACGTCGGTCACGCTGGAGCTGCCCGCCACTCCGGTGACCGGCCGCAGGCCGGTCACCGCGACGGCCGCCGACGACCGCGGCCCCATCGCCCGGCTGCGCTCGGGAACCCAGGTGGTCAGGCCGTACACGGTCAACGGGCGGCCGGTCGTCGACGGGAGGAAGCTCCGGGTCACCGTGACCAACAACAGCCCGTCCACGCCGGTCAAGCTGAGCTCCGTCGGCTGGCAGGTGGGCTCGTGGCGCGGGGTGGTCGCCGATCCGGCCGAGGTGCCCGCGCTGGGCTCGGCCTCGGTGGAGGTGCCGGTGCCGGACGCCCTGCCGTACGTGAACTACAGCTACGCGGTCACGGCCGGGAACGCGAGCGACACCGGGTCGCTCAGCTTCAGCCCGATCGAGAAGGCCGGGGCGACCACCCTGGACCCGATCGACCTGGACGGCCTGGGCCGCTGGGTGGGCCTGCGCGGCGGCACGCGGACCGGCCCCGGCGACCTGTCCGGGATTATCCGGTTCACGCACAGCCCGGACGCGCTGATCCTGGACGCGGTCATCAAGGACGACGTGCACAACGCCGCCCGCACCGACCCGTCGCAGACCTGGCAGGTCGACTCCGTGCAGTTCAGCCTGTACTCGGCCTTCCCGGGCGAGCTCACCGGCGAACGCGTCGAGATCGGCGCGGCCCTGCTGCCGTCGGGGCCCGCCGCCTACACCTGGACCGGCACGGCCGGGCCGACCCCGGGCGCCGACGTCGCCATCACCAGGGACGAGACGGCCAAGACCACCACGTACCGGCTGGCCGTGCCGTGGGCGTCGCTCGGCTACGACAAGCCGCCGACCGGCGTGATCGGGATCTCGTTCCTCGTCAACGACGCCGACGGCGGAACGGGCGGCGACGCCCGCGACGGCTACCTTGAATGGGGGAGCGGCGTCGGCAGCGCGCCCAAGAACCCGGCGCTGTTCCGCTCCGCCCAGCTCGTCTGAGCGGTCCGGTCCAGGTCGTCGAAGCCCAGGACGGCGAGTCCGAGCTCGGCGGCCTGGGCCAGCACCGTCTCCAGCCGCGCCGGTGACACGTGGTTGCACTCGTGGGAGTCGGCGACCGCGTGCGCGTAGAACGTCACCGCCTCCTGCCGCCCGGCCGCGCGCACCAGGGCCGAACGCACCGAGGCGTCGTCGACCCCGGCGGGCTTGAACAGCTTGCCCGTGTCGATCCCGGCCCCGATCAGCACGCGGCGCCCGGCGAGCTCGGCGACCGGGGTGAAGATCTCGTCCACGGTGTCCAGGCCGCCCTCGGCCGGGTGTCGCGCGCCGCCGCGCAACCGGTGGAACACCCCGCCCAGCACCGCGTCCGACCGTTCGTCGCGGCGGCTCACGGGATAGGCGAAGCAGGCGGCCTCGAACCCGTGCGCGCGCAGCGCCGCCAGGCACGGGGTGACGTCCTCGGCCAGGTAGCCGTCGCCGCCGAGGGCCGCGATCCGGTCGGGCGCCCACAGGTGCCGGTAGCCGTGCGCCCCCACGGTGTGCCCGTCGTCCGCCAGCTCGCGCAGCCGTTTCCAGCCGTCGTCGTCGATCCTGTACGGCTCGCTGACGAAGAACGTCACCCGCGCGCCGTACTCCCTGAACAGGCCGCGCATCGCGCGCCACTCGGGGACGAAGAAGTCGTCGAAGGTCATCAGCAGGATGCCGCTCATGGCGGTGATCATAACGTGTTAACGCGTCAACTTGAAGGTGTATCCGTCGCTCGTCCGCGTCCGTTGACGGGAGGTGGTCCGGATCTCTAGTCTCCACTTAATCCGGGGGATGGATTTAGTCGCCGTTCGCGAAGGAGGACCCGTGACCGCAGCCGATCCGCCCGACGTTCCTCGTGCCCTCTCCCGCCGTGCCGTCCTCGCGGGCGCGGGTCTCGGCACGGCCGCCGCCGTACTCGGGCTCCCCGGGCGGGCGAACGCCGCCGCGACGCCCGTGCCGCTGGGGGCGCTGCTCGGCACCAACCACGCCGCCGGGGCCGGTCCCGGGATCGGCGCCCTGGCCGGGATGTCGTGGGATCGCGCCGACGTCCTCTGGGCCGCCGTCGAGCCGGCCCAGGGGACGTACGACGACACCGCCGTCCACGCCTTCGGCGCCCGGTTCGCCGCCGCCGCGCTGAACGGCGTGACCCTGCTCCCGGTCCTGGCCTACTCCGCCCCGTGGGCCGCCCGGACGACGGCGTACGGCTGGACGCACTGGGACGTGCGGTACGAGGTCGGCGCCGCCCAGGCGAACGCCGGCTCGGGCTGGTCACGCCAAGTGACCAGGACCCGGATCAGCACCGGCGAAATCCTCCAGGACGAGGTCGTCGTGCTGCCCAAGGACAGGACGCCGCCGGCGGACCCGGCGAGGTGGAGCGCGTTCGTCGACCACGTCGTGGGGATCCTGCGCGGCACCTACGGGGTCGAGTACTTCCAGGTGTGGAACGAGGCGTACTGGTCGGCGGGATTCTGGTACGGCAGCCCGTACGAGTACGTGGACCAGGTGCACAAGCCCGCGTCGGCGGTGATCCGCGGCCACGGCGGCAAGGTCGTCTACGGCGGCTGGCCCTCGGTGGCGGCGATCGCCCGCTTCACCGCCCTGCTGACCGAGACAGGCGCCTGGTCCAGCATCGACGTGCTCGACGTGCACTACTACAAGCCGTCCGACCTGGAGTCGCTGCGGGTCGCGTGCGTCGCCGCGCTGGGGACGTCGCTGCCGATCTGGCAGACCGAGATCGGCTACTCGACCAGCCCCGCGGCGGCCGCCCTGGTGTACCCGGGACTGCTGCACTGGGCGATCACGCGCGGCCTCGCGCAGCGGCCGGACGGCTTCAAGCTGCTCTGGTACGCCTGGCAGGCGCCCGCCTCGGCGTCCGCGGCCGACGCCGGCCGCTACCTGCGCAAAGCCGACGGGACGCCGACCTCCCACGGCGTCTGCCTCAGCACCGTCGCCGACCTCTTCGACGGCGTGGTGCCCGAGACCTACGACACCCACACCAACGACGCCGGGCTCACGACGGCCCGGGACTGGGCCTCCGGTTCCGTCGAAGGGTTCCTGGTCGGCGGCAGCAGGATCGTCATCGCCGTCCACACCCCGGCCGGCTGGGCGGGCACGCACGTGACCTTCACCCTGGCCTCGCCGCCGCCCACGGCCGTCGCGGCCCGCGTGGACGTGACCGGACAGCGCACGCCGCTGACCCTCACCGGCGACACGGTCACCGTGCCGCTGGCCGACGCGCCGGGGTCGGCCGCCGCCTCCTGCAACGCCGCTTCCAGCATCCGCACCTGCTATCTCGAGGTCTCCTTGTGACAATCTCCCGCCGTACCTTCCTGCGCGGCGTCGGCGTCTCCGCCACCGCCGCCGTGCTCCCCGCCGTCACCGCCCAGTGGGCGGCCGCCGACCCGCGCTCCGCCCTGCTGACCCGCGAACAGCTGACAGCGCTGCTCGGACGGGGCGCGCACCTCCCGCTCGTGAGACTCGCCGGGGCCGGGGACCTCGGCGGCACGTTCGGCGCCCGCCTGCCGAGCCGCGACGACCAGGTGTCCATCACGGGGTGGGCCGGCGCGGACGACCTGTCGGCCGACCTCGCGCTCGGCTACGACGCCGAACGGCTGTACGTCGCCGCGACGGTGACCGACGACGCCCACCGCCCGATCGGCGGCACCAACCAGTGGCAGGGCGACGGGCTCCAGATCGCCTTCGGCGACAGCGGCGGCGGATACGGCCCGGAGTACGGCCTCGCGCTGCTCGACGGCGGCCCCGAGGTCTACCGGTTCAGCGACGGCCCGGTCACCTCGCCGGTCGGCGACGTCACCCTGACCGCCCGGCGCGAGGGGACGAAGACGCACTACCTGGCGGCGTTCCCGTGGGCCTCGACCGGCGTCGACGCGCCGGCTCCCGGCGGCTCGGTGCTGTTCAACGCGATCGTCAACGACAACGACGGCGCGAACCGGCGGGGCTGGATCCAGTGGCGTCCCGGCATCGCCACCGGCAAGTCCGCGCAGGAGTTCGTACGGCTGGCGGCCCTGCCCGAGTCGGGCGCGTGCCAGGCCTGGATCACCCTCGACGAGGACGAGGTCGAGGCGGGGTCCACGATCGAGGCGGCGATCTACGTCCTGAACTGGGACGACGCCGAGCGCCGCGTCGAGGTGACCGGCCCGGACGGCGCCGCGACCACCGCGACGATCCCGGCTCGCACCACCCTGCGGCTCACGATCCCGATCACCGCGACGACCGCGGGCGAGCTCGCGATCACCGCCTCGGTGCAGGACCTGACCGGCGGCGCGACCACCGACCTGGCGGCGACCGGCCGGGTGACGATGTCGGCGGAGGCGATCGCGCGGGACCTCGCCGGGATCGCCGCATCCGTCAGGACGGCCGGGGACCTGCTGGCACAGTGCGAGGAGCGGGGGATCCCCACCCCCTACGAACGCGTCGACGCGACCACCTTGGAGAAGTTCACCGGCTACACCCGTGACGACGTCACGGCAGGTCAGAGGTGGCGCGCCACCTACAACACGGTCACCATGACGGCGATGGCCGACCACCTCCTCACCCGCCTGCGATCCCTGGCCGCCGGGAAGGCGCAGGGGACGCGGGTGCCGCGCTACGTCACCGGGCCGATCGGCCGCGACGACTGGATGTTCACCGGCACGGTCTCCGACGGCACGACGACCACGAAGGGCCGCCCGGTCGTGTTCAGCGGCCCGATGGGATGGGCCGAGGTGGTCGCCGACATCCCCAGGCTGGCCGATCTCGGCTTCAACGCCTGCGCCCTGGAGATGGGGCCGCAGAGCGCGATCGTCCCGCCGGACGCGATCCCGGGCTGGGGCACGACGGGCGTCGGCGACGCGGCGGTGACCTTCGCCCGCGACGCGTCGGTCGCGCACGGCTCCGCCGCGTCCCTGCGCGTGTCGTTCGCCGGTCCGAGGAGGCCGAACAACTACCGCCAGTTCTCCCAGCCGCTGACCGTGGAGCCGGGGGCCGCCTACCGGGTCCGCGCGTGGATCAAGGGGCAGGACGTCACCCTTCGCGCGGTGTCGATCCCCACCGCCACCTGGGCCACCCGCTACTACCCGCCGGAGGGCACCTACGACTGGCAGCAGGTCGAGTTCACCCTCAACCCCGGCAACGTGTCCTCCTACCGCTTCTCGATCATCTGCGAGGGCCAGGTCGGGGCGCTGTGGATCGACGACCTGACCATCACGCGCGCCGACGGGACGGGTCCGGAGAACATCGCGGGCAACGGCGGGTTCGACGAAGCGGTGACGGTCGCGGCGAGCGGCGAGTACGCGGTGTCGCCGTACGAGATCGACCGGGGCCCGGTCCGCTGGCTCGCGGCGGCGGCCGAGGCGAACGTCGCCCTGAGCCTGCTGCTGGCGCCGCAGTACTTCCCGGCCTTCCTGACGGCCAGGCACCCCGAGCTCAAGCTGGCCGAGGGGTACGACGTCCACCACCCGCTGGCGCGGGAGGTGATCGAGGCGTTCCTGCGTGCGATCATCCCCAGGATCGCGAAGTCGCCGGCGCTGCACAGCCTGATCCTCAGCAACGAGCCCCGCTACGTCGACACGGCGAGCCCGTCGACCAGGCGCGGCTGGGCGCGCTTCCTCGCCGCGGAGTACCGCGACATCGCCGAGCTCAACAAGGTGTACGGCACCGCGCACCGGACCTTCGACGAGGTGCCCGCCCCCGGCGTGCGGGCGGTCGAGCCGACCGTGCGGTGTCACGACTGGATCACCTTCAACACCAGGGCGTTCGCCGCGTGGCACGCGTGGATGGCCGAGGTGGTCCACGACATCGCCCCGGACGTCCCGGTGCACTCCAAGATGGTGGGCAGCACCCTGAAGGACCGCAACTACCTGCTGTGGGGCCCCGATCCCGAGCAGTGGGCCACCTTCTCCCAGCTGTCGGGCAACGACGCGTCCAACTACCCGGGACAGGGCGTCGACGGCTTCCTGGGCAAGTTCGCGTTCTACGACCTCCAGGCCGGCATCGCGCGGACCCCGGTGTTCGACTCCGAGGACCACGTGATCCCCGACCGGAGCACGTCGTACTCGAAGGTGGAGGCGGCCCACGTGGGGGCGGACCTGTGGCAGGGCGCCCTGCACGGCCGTTCCGCCACCGCCTTCTGGGTGTGGGCGCGGACCACCGAGGCGGCGTCCACGCTGGCGGGCAGCATGCTGCACCGGCCGGACGTGGTCGCCGCGGCCGGCCGGACCAGCCTGGACCTGAACCGGTTCGCCGCCGAGGTGGCCCTGCTGCAGGGCGCCGGGGCCGGCGTCGGAATCCTGTACTCGCGTACCTCGTCGGTGTACTCCGCGCAGCACCTGGCCGCGGTGCGCGAAGTGTACAAGGCCCTGACCATGAACGGCGTCCCCGTGCACTTCGTCACCGAGTCCGGCCTGTCCGGGCGGCAGGCCACCGAAGGGGTGAAGATGGTGATCGCACCAGGGGTGACGCATCTGCCGTTCGCCTGCCTGCGTGGGCTGCGCGACCTGGCCCGCGAGGTCCGGCTCGTCGTCGCGGGCGCCGACCCCCTGACGTCCGACGAGCGGAACCAGGCCCTTCCGGCCGGAGAGCGCACGGAGGTGCTCAGGAAGGCGACCGTCCTGCCGGCCGACGGTCCGGCCGGCATCGGGGCCGCCGTGCTCGGCCTGGCGCGGCGGAGCAGGCTCGACGCGGTGACGCTGGAGCGTACGTCCGGTGGCCCGCCCGCGGCCGTCGAGTGGCGGCCGGTGCACGACGGCAGGCGCTGGCTGGTCGGCGTGACGAACTACGGGACGCGGACGGAAGTGGTGACGATCAGGCTCCACGGCCGCGCGCCGCGCGAACTCCAGGACCTGCTCACCGGGGAACGACTCGACCGGTCGAGGGCGCAGCTGGCCCCGCTGACGCCACGCCTCCTGACCCTCCGGTAAGACCGTTTTTAATCCGCCCATCGGACTAAAGGAACCCAAACGTGTTGTGGACCGTGAAGTCGCCCGAGGGCGCGGTCGAGCTCGACGTCTCGCTGGACGACCGGGGCCGGCTCTTCTACGACGTACGGCGGCGTGGCGTCGTCCTCCTCCAGCGGTCCAGGCTCGGCGTCGAGCGGCAGGACGCGTCGTTCCACGACGGGCTCACGCTGGTGGCCGAACCCGTGGCCGAGGCGCGGGACGAGAGTCACGCCGCGGCGCACGGCAAGCGCGCCGTGCTGCGCGAGCGGTCCACGGCGGCGACGCTGTCGGTGCGCGGACGCAACGGCGCGCGCCTCGACCTCGACCTCCGCGTCCTGGACGACGCCGTCGCCTTCCGCTACCGCTTCCCCGAGGGCCCCGGCACTGCCACGGTCACCAGGGAGCTGACGACCTTCGCCTTCGCGGCGGAAGGGCGTGCCTGGGCGCAGCCGACCTCGCCCTCCGACGGCGGCGGCCCCGCGCACGAGAACCTCTACACCAACGGCGTGCCCATCGGCACCCCGACCGGCGCGCGCTCCTACGACCTGCCCGCGACGTTCGAGGTGAACGGGCAGTGGCTGCTCGTCTCCGAGGCCGGGCTGGACGAGACCTTCCACGGCACCCGGCTGGCCCCCGTGCCGGCCGGCCGGGAGTACGGCGTGCTGGGCCCCGATCCGGACGAGGGACTCGGGCACGGCGACGCCCTGGCCACCTCGACGTTGCCGTGGACGCTCCCGTGGCGGTTCGTCGCGATCGCGGACACCGCGGCCGGGCTGATCGGGTCCACGACCGTGTGGCACCTGGCCGAGCCCGCCGCGATCATCGACACCTCGTGGATCAGGCCGGGACGCGTGTCGTGGAGCTGGTGGTCGGAGAACGCCAGCCCGCGCGACCTGGCCGCGCTGCGGCGCTTCGTGGACCTGGCGGGCGAGATGGGCTGGGAGTACTCGCTCGTCGACGCGAACTGGACGGTCCACACCGAGCAGGAGATCCGCGATCTGGTCCGCTACGCCGCGGAACGGGACGTGCGCCTGTTCCTCTGGTACAACTCCGCCGGGCCGAACAACGACTCGACCGAGGGGCCGCGCGACCTCATGCACCTGCCCGAGACGCGGCGGGCGGAGCTGGCCAGGATCGCGGGCTGGGGGATCGCCGGGATCAAGGTCGACTTCTTCCACTCCGACAAGCAGGCCGGGATCGCGCACTACCTCGGCATCCTGCGGGACGCGGCCGAGGCCGGGCTGATGGTCAACTTCCACGGGAGCACCATCCCGCGCGGCTGGGAGCGGACGTGGCCCCACCTGATGACGCTGGAGGCCGTACGCGGGGCCGAGTGGTACCTGTTCGGGCCGGCTTTCGCGGAGGAGGCCGTGTGGCACAACACCGTGCTCCCGTTCACCCGCAACGTGATCGGCCCGATGGACTACACGCCGGTGACCTTCGGCGACGCGCTGCGGCCCCGAAGGACCACGGCGGCCCACGAGCTGGCGCTCGCGGTGGTCTACGAGTCGGGGCTGCTGCACTTCGCGGACTCGCCCGAGTCCTACCGGGCGCAGCCGGCGGAGGTGCGCGAGGTGCTGCGGGCCGTGCCGGCCGCCTGGGACGACACGGTCGGGCTGGCGGGGGAGCCGGGCGACCACGTCGTGCTGGCCCGCCGTACGGGAGGGACCTGGTGGCTGGCGGGCATCAACGGCCCGGTCGCGCGCCCGGCGGCCACCCTCGGCCTCGGGCGCCTCGGGCCGCTGGGCGGCACCTGGCGCCTGGTCGGCGACGGCGCGGACCGCGACGCGGTGGCGGTCTCCGACGTCGCGGCGGGCGAGGCGTTCCGGCTGCCCGCCATGCCCCCGGGCGGCGGCTTCGTCGCCCGCCTGCTCCCGCAGTAAGGGCCAGGGCGGCCGAGAAGCGCCCGCCTGCTCCCCGGGCGGAGCTAGGGGCGGGCCGAGAAGCGCCCGCCTGCTCCCCGGGCGGAGCTAGGGGCGGGCCGAGAAGCGTTCGTCGAGGATCAGGCAGGCGGCGCCGATCGCGGCCACGTCGGCGCCCAGCGCGGTCCCCATGACGCCGAGGTCGTGGATCTCCCGCATCACGAACCGCTCGGCCACCGCCGACCTGAGCAGCGGCAGGTAGTGGTGTGCGGCCGGCGCCCACGCGGGCCCGCCGCACACCACGAGCTCGGTGTCGAGCAGGTTGCCGATGGTGAGGATCGCGCGGGCGAGCCGCCGCCCGGACCGGCGCAGGATCTCCACCGCCCGCGCGTCGCCGTCGTCGGCCGCCCGGCACAGCGCGCCGAGCCGCCGGACCGCCTGGACGAGCTGACCGTCCTCCGGCGTGGCGGGCAGGACGCCCGCCGCGACGGCCTCCTGGATGAGGAACAGCGGCGAGCAGGCGGTGCCCAGGCAGCCGCGCTGCCCGCACTCGCAGGGCGGCCCGTCGGCGTCGACGATCAGGTGCCCGATGTCGCCGGCGTTGCTGGACCGGCCGCGTACGACGATGTCGCCGCTGACCAGCCCCACCCCGACGCCGGTGCCCAGGTAGAGGAAGACGAAGTCGCTGTTGCCCGTCGCGCCGCCGGCCCAGCGCTCGGCCACCGCGGCGGCGGTGACGTCCTTGTCGAGCACGATGGGCAGCCCGGTCGCCCGGTGCAGCCGGTCGACGAGCTCGACGCGGTGCCAGCCGGGCAGGTGCGGCGGGTCGACCATGGCCCCGCCCGCGATGTCGAGGGGGCCGGGCGCCGCGATGCCGAGGCCGAGCACCCGGGCGCGCTCGACGCCGGATCCGGCGAGCAGGACGTCGAGGGCCGCGGCCATGCCGGTCATGATGGCGTCGGCGTCCTGGGGGCTGGCGGTCTGCCTGCTGAAGTGGGCCACGAGGTTGCCGCCGAGGTCGAGCAGCACGTACGTGATCGTGGCCGGGTCGATGTGCACGCCGAGCGCGTAGCGGCTGGCAGGGACCAGCTCAAGGGTGCGGCGCGGCCGGCCGAACCCGGTCGTGGACGTGCCGGTCTCCGCGATGAGCCCCTGGTCGAGCAGCCGCTGGCAGACGTCCGACACGGTCTGCGCGGCGAGGCCCGTCTCGACGACCAGCTCCGCGCGCGAGCTCCCGGTCCGCGCCCGCCTGATCGCGTCGAGGACGACCGAGTCGTTGAAGTCCGCGACGTGTTCGAGATTGGAGCCGCGCCGGAGCCCGGAGGATCGGGCCGGCGGCCCGCCCTCGCGCCTGGCTGCCTTCCCGGCCGTGGTCGACTCCCGCCTGGCTGCTGCCACTGCTCCCCGTTCCCCTCGCCGTCGTCGCGCTCTGCGCCTACCTTAGCCAACCCGTCGTTGACTTATTCAAGACGTCGGAAATATTGTAGATCCGCGTTGCTCAATTCGACCAAGAAAGTCGGCAATCATGATGCAGATCGCACACACCGCCGATGTCACCGTGGTCGGCGGCGGCCTCGCCGGTGTCACGGCCGCCGTGAGCGCCGCCCGCAACGGCGCGAGAGTGGCCCTGATCAACAACAGGGGAGTGCTGGGCGGCAACTCCAGCAGCGAGATCCGGGTGTGGGTGGTGGGCGCCACCGCGCACGGCGCGCAGAAGTTCGCCCGCGAGACCGGCCTGATGGGCGAGCTGTTCGCGGAGAACCAGTGGCGCAACCCGGAGGGCAACCCGATCCTGTGGGACCACGTCGTGCTCGACCTGGTACGCGCCGAGCCCAACATCACCCTCTTTCTCAACACCGAGGTCCGCGAGGTCGAGGCGGGCGGCGAGGAGGAGGACCGGGTGATCCGCTCGGTCACCGGCTGGCAGTCCGGCTCGGAGAAGCTGATCACGTTCGAGTCGCCGATCTTCCTCGACTGCACGGGGGACGGCCTGGTCGGCCTGCTCGCCGGCGCCAGGTTCGCCACCGGCCGGGAGGACCGCAGCGTGTACGGCGAGGATTGGGCCCCCGACGTCGCCGACGACAACATGCTCGGCAGCACGATCCTCTTCTACACCAAGGACACCGGCCGCCCGGTCCGTTTCGTCCCGCCGGGCATCACCAAGGACGTCGAGGCGTTCGACCTGCCGCTGCGCCGCCACATCGACCCCGGCATGAACGGCTGCGACTACTGGTGGATCGAGTGGGGCGGCGAGCTCGACGCGGTCGCCGACAACGAGCGCATCCGCGACGAGCTGTGGGGCATCGTCTTCGGCATCTGGCACCACATCAAGAACTCCGGCCGCTTCGACGCCGACAACCTGACGCTGGAGTGGGTGGGCAGCCTGCCGGGCAAGCGCGAGTACCGCCGCTTCCTCGGTGACCACGTCCTGACCCAGCAGGACATCGTCGGCCAGACCCGCTTCCCCGACTCGGTCGCCTTCGGCGGCTGGTCCATCGACCTGCACCCGCCGGGCGGCATCTACGCCGCCGACAGCCCCTCCAAGCACCTGTTCGGCCCCGGCCTGTACGACATCCCGTTCCGCTGCCTGTACTCCGCCAACGTCCGCAACCTGATGCTGGCGGGCCGCGACATCTCGGCCAGCCACGTCGCCTTCGGCAGCACCCGCGTGATGGCCACCTGCGCCGTCGTGGGGGAGGCCGCGGGCGCGGGGGCCGCGCTCGCCGTGCGCAGGGGCGTGACGCCGCGCGAGATCGCGACCTCGCACCTGGGCGAGCTGCAGTCGATGCTCCTGCGGCAGGACGCCTCCCTGCTGGGCGTGCCCTGGCAGGACCCGTCCGACCTGGCGCTCAAGGCCGCGGTGACGGCGTCGTCCACGCTCACCCGCCTGGCGGGCGACGGAGGCGGCGAGCCGGAACCGCTCCCGATCGGCGAGGCCGACTTCGGGCTGCTGCTGCCCGCCGACCCGCGGATCGACGTCGTGCGGATCGGCGTCGACGCCGCCCGCGCCACCACCGCGACGGTCGAGCTGTGGGGCACGGGCGGCGGGCTGAACCACATCCCCGTGGAACCGCTCGCCCGGCGCGAGGTCCGGGTGGAGGCCGGGCGCGGCCGGCTGGAGGCCCGCTTCGACGACGTGCCCTTCGACGGGGGCGAGGTGGTCGTGGTCGTCCGGCGGAACGCCGACCTCGCCGTCCTGGTCGGCGTGGGCCGCCCGCCGTACGGCGTCCTCGGGCTGCTCAGCAGGGAACCGGCGCTCGACACCGGCAAGCCGCAGAGCAACGCGTGGTCGGCCTTCGAGCTGCGCAGGCGCACGCCGCGGTTCGAGGTCGAGCCCGCGACCGCGGCCTACCGGCCTGAGCAGGTCGCGGGCGGGCTCGCCAGGCCCTACGACGGGCCGAACCTATGGGTCTCCGAAGGCGGCGGCGAGCAGCACGTCGAGCTGCGCTGGAGCGAGGAGCGGGCGATCGGCCGGGTGGAGCTGATCTTCAACGACGACGTCGACGAGGACCTGGTCAACCTGCATCACCATCGCACGCCGTACCTCGTCATGCCGGAACTGGTGAAGGACTACCGGATCGAGGTGGCGCGTACGGGCGGCTGGGAGACGGCCGCGTCCGTCACCGGCAACCGCATGCGCCGCCGGGTCCATGTGCTTGACCCCGCCACGCGGGCGGGCGCCCTGCGGGTCGTCGTCACGGCGACCAACGGCGACGAGCGAGCCATGATCGTCGCCGTGCGGGTCTTCGAAACCTGACTTTGGAGAGAGTGCATCGTGCATGACAACCGTTCGATCGTCGAGGGACGGCTGGCGCGTTTCGTCCAGCAGTTCCTGCCCGGCGCCCTCTACCGGGAACGACGGCCCCTCACCGTGGAGGCGTGGAACGTGCCGGGCGAGCCGGTGCCCGCGCAGGCGGCGTTCGCGGCCGGCTACCAGCCGGTCACGCTGCCGCACCGGTGGGGCGACCCGTGGGGCACGACCTGGTTCCACGTGACCGGCCGGACGCCGGAGGAGATTCCCCCGGGCACCCGGCTGGAGATCGTCGTCGACCTGGGCTTCTCCGGGCCGCGTCCCGGGTTCCAGGCCGAAGGGCTCGGCTACCTGCCCGACGGCACGCTCATCAAAGCCGTGGCGCCGCGCAGCTCCCACCTGCCGTGGGACCCGGCCGAGCCGTACGTCGACCTGTACGTCGAGGCGGCGGCGAACCCGGAACTCGCCGGCGAGAACACCTACGAGCCGACGACGCTGGGCGACCGGGCGACGGCGGGCGGCGGGCCGCTGTACACCGCCAGAGCGTTCGACGTGGCGCTGCTGGACATCGGGGTGTGGGAACTGGCGCAGGACATCTGGACGCTGGACGGGCTGATGCGCGAGCTGAGCCCCGACTCGGCGCGCCGGTGGGAGATCCTGCGGGCGCTGGAGCGGATGCTCGACGCCGTCGACCCCGCCGCCGTGTCGGCGACCGCGGCGGCGGGACGCGCGGCGCTGGCCGGCGTGCTCGCCAGCCCGGCCGCGGCCAGCAGCCACCGGATCGTCGCCGTCGGGCACGCCCACATCGACACGGCCTGGCTGTGGCCGGTGCGCGAGACGATCCGCAAGTGCGCGCGCACGTTCGCCAGCGCGGTGACGCTCATGGACGAGCACCCCGAGTACCGCTTCGCCTGCTCCTCCGCCCAGCAGCTGGCCTGGGTGAAGCAGCACTACCCGGCGCTGTTCGAGCGCATCAGGAAGAAGGTGGCCGCCGGGCAGTTCATCCCGGTCGGCGGCATGTGGGTCGAACCCGACATCAACATGCCCGGCGGCGAGTCGCTGGCCCGCCAGTTCCTGTACGGCAAGCAGTTCTTCCTGCAGGAGTTCGGCGTGGACACGCTGGAGGCCTGGGTGCCGGACACCTTCGGCTACTCGGCCGCGCTGCCGCAGATCATCGCCGCCTCGGGCAGCCGCTGGTTCCTCACCCAGAAGATCTCCTGGAACCAGGTCAACCAGATCCCGCACAGCACCTTCCTGTGGGAGGGCATCGACGGCACCCGGATCTTCACCCACTTCCCGCCCGCCGACACCTACATCTCCGAGCTGTCCGGCGCCGAGCTCGCCCACGCCGCGCGCAGCTACAAGGAGAAGGGCGTGGCCGGGACCTCGCTCGTGCCGTTCGGCTGGGGCGACGGCGGCGGCGGCCCGACCCGCGAGATGCTCGCCGCCGCCGAGCGGCTCAGGTCACTGGAAGGCTCGCCGGCGGTGACGATCGACTCGCCCCAGGCCTTCTTCGAACGCGCCGAGGCCGAGTACGAGAACCCGCCGGTGTGGTCGGGCGAGCTCTATCTCGAACTGCACCGCGGGACCCTGACCAGCCAGCACCTGACCAAGCAGGGCAACCGACGCAACGAGCACCTGCTGCGCGAGGCCGAGCTGTGGGCCGCGACCGCCGCGGTCCGGGAGGGCGCCGCCTACCCCTACGCCGAGCTGACAGACAGCTGGCACACCGTGCTGCTGCAGCAGTTCCACGACGTGCTGCCGGGCACCTCGATCGCCTGGGTGCACGACGAGGTCGAGCAGAACAACGCCGACCTGCTGGAGCGGCTGGACCGGGTGATCGACGAGAGCGTACGCGTCCTCGTCGGCGACGGCGACCTGGAGCTCGCCACGGACGGGCTCGGCATCCGCGAGCGCGCCCCGCACCCGGCGGGCGTCTCCCTCACCGCGGAGGACGCCGGGTTCGTGCTCGACAACGGGCTCGTCCGGGCCGTGATCGACCGCCGGGGCCACCTGGTGTCGCTGCGCGACGCCGGGACCGGCCGCGAGGCGATCGCGCCGGGCGCGGCGGGCCACCGCTTGGTGCTGCACCGCGACATCCCCAACGAGTGGGACGCCTGGGACATCGACGAGCACTACCGGCGCGTCGCCCGCGACGTCGACGAGGTCGAGAGCCTGGAGACCGGCGACGGGGAGGTCGTCGTGACCCGCCGCTTCGGCGACTCGACGATCAGGCAGACGCTGCGGCTGCGCCCGGGATCGGCCGCGCTCGACCTGGTCGCCGAGGTCGACTGGCACGAGCGCCACGCCCTGCTCAAGCTCGTCTTCCCGCTGGACGTGCACGCCGACAGGTTCGCCGCCGAGACCCAGTTCGGCCACGTGTACCGGCCCACGCACACCAACACCTCCTGGGACGCCGCCCGCTTCGAGGTGTGCGCGCACCGCTGGATCCACGTCGGCGAACCCGGGTACGGCGTGGCCATCGCCAACGAGTCGACGTACGGGCACGACGTGGTGCGCGACACCCGCCAGGACGGCGGCACGACCACGACCGTCGGCCTGTCCATGCTGCGGGGCCCGATGTTCCCCGATCCCGGCTCCGACCTGGGCAGGCACACGATCGCCTACTCGATCAGGCCGAACGCCGGCATCCGCGAGGCCGTCGCCGAGGGGTACCGCGCGAACGTGCCGGCGCGTGCCGTGCGCGGCGGGCGGGAGGTCGAGCCGCTGGTGCGGGTCTCGCACCCGGCCGTGATCGTGGAGGCGGTCAAGCTCGCCGAGGACCGCAGCGGCGACGTGATCGTGCGCCTGTACGAGTCGGAGGGGACCAGGGCGGCCGTGCGCGTCGAGGGGGTCGGGGACGCCCGCTTCGTGGACCTGGTCGAACGCGACGTCGAGCCGCCCGCGGGCGCGGAGTTCGAGCCGGGGGCCGTGTCGCTGACGCTGCGCCCGTTCCAGCTGGTCACGCTGCGCTTCACAGCAGCTGGTCGATGAACTCCAGCAGGGTGGCGAGGTCGCCGGCGGCCTGACCGCCCGCGGTGGTGCGGCCGACGACGAGCTTCGGCGCGAAGTCGGCCGCCGTGCCCGGCGCGATGAGGTGCCGCGCCGCCGCGTCGCCGAGCGCGGGCAGGTTGGGGTCGATGGTCGTCAGGAACCCCGACCTGCGCTGCGGCGGGTCCATCGAGAAGTGGTCGTGGCCGACCAGCGCCACGTCCTCCGGGATCCGCAGGCCGTGGGCGCGCAGGCCGACGTAGGCGCCGTAGGCGATGAAGTCGTTGGCGCAGAAGATGGCGTCGACCTCGGTGCCCGCCTCGATCAGCCGGTTGACGGCCCGCAGGCCCCACGCCTTGGACCAGTCGCCGACGATGGGCTCCACCGCGTGCCCGGCGGCCGCCAGGGTCTCCACGAACCCGCGCGTGCGCAGTTCGGCGCCCCGCTCGCTGCCCTCGCCGATGTGCGCGATCTTCGTCCTGCCGAGCGACAGCAGGTGCTCGGCGGCGATCCGCCCCGCGCCGTGGTCGTCGGGCAGGAACGAGACGTCGGCCGGGTTGTCGGACTCGCAGAAGGCGTAGGCGACGGGGCACGACAGCCGGTCGGAGACGGACGGGTAGAGGCCCGACGGCCCCGACCCGATGACCAGCACGGCGTCGACGTGACGGGCTTCGAGCGCCCGGACGAACTGGGCACGCCGCTGGTCGCTCTCGGCGGCGTCGCACACGAGCGTGGCCAGCCCGGCCGCGGCCAGCCTGCGTTCCGCGCCGCGCAGCACCATGCTGCTGAAGATCTCCGAGGCGTCCTCGATGATGATCCCGACCAGCTCGCTCCGCCCTCTGGCGAAGGACTTGGCCAGAGCGTTGGGCCGGAAGTCGAGGCGTTCCACGGCCTCGTGGATGCGCCTGCGGGTCTCCTCGGAGGCGCGTCCGGTGTTGTTGAGCACCTTCGACACCAGCGACACCGAGACGCCGGCGGCCGCGGCGACGTCCGCGAGGGTAGCGGCCTTGCGCGCCATCAGTTCCTGTCCTCCCGGTGACAACAGGTGACGTCCACGTTTCTCCGGACTCTTGACAAAGTACCAGGGTCAGCACGACCATGGCGATGGTCAACCGGTTGACCATCGCCACGAAATCCGCCGGCACGCCACTGCTGCCCGCGTGAGCCCCCAGCGGTCACGACACCGCCCGAGCTCGATCGCCACCATGCCCGCAAAGAGGGATTCGTCATGCTTTATCACAAAAACTGGCGGCTCGCCGGTATCGCGATGACCGGAATCATAGCTCTCACCGCGTGTTCGTCCGGACGTCCCGAGGCCGGGACGGACCCGGACGCCAAGGTGACGATCCACGTCGGCAACATGCCCACCAAGGACAACGCCGACAATCTCGCTCTGTTCAACAAGCAGGTCACGGCCTTCCAGAAGCTCCACCCGAACGTCACCGTGGTGGGCGAGGAGACCAAGTTCGACCCGCAGACGTTCGCCGCCCTCGTCGCCGGCGGCTCGATGCCCACCACGATGCAGGTGCCGTACACCAACATCCAGCAGCTCGCCCTCAACGGCCAGGTACGCGACATCACCGACCTGGTCAAGGGCGACGCGGTGCTCTCCAAGCTCAACCCGGCCGTCGCCAAGCAGACGCAGAACGCGGAGGGCCACACCTTCGGCGTCGTCTCGGCCGCGTACACGATGGCCTTCATCTACAACAGGGCGCTGTACGAGAAGGCGGGCCTCGACCCCGACACCCCGCCGAAGACCTGGGACGAGGTGCGCGCCAACGCCAAGGCGATCAGCAGGTCGAGCGACGCGGCCGGCTTCACGATCGCGACGACGACCAACTCCGGCGGCTGGATCCTCACCACGATGGCCTACGCCAACGGCAGCACGATCCAGCAGCGCCAGGGCGACACCGTCACGTCCACGATCGACGCGGCCGGCGTGAAGGACGCGCTGACGCTGCTGCACGACGTCCGGTGGACCGACCAGGCCGCGGGCAAGAACTTCCTGCTGAGCCAGGACGACATGCGCAACTCCATCGCCGCCGGGCGGATCGGGCAGACCGTCCTCGGCGCCGACCTCTACCGCGACCTCGTCGGAAACCGCGACATGCCCGGCGACGACCTGGGCATCGCGCCGCTCCCGCAGTCGGCCGCCGGCATCGGCACGCTGGGCGGCGGCGACATCGCCGTCGTCAGCCCCAAGGCCGCCCCGAGCGAGGCGGCCGCCGCGCTGGAGTGGGTGAAGTTCCGGTACCTGAACCGCTTCCTCGACCAGCAGGCCGCCGTCGAGTGGGCCGAGACGTCCAAGGCGGGCGGCCTGCCCGTGGGCGCGCCCGAGGTGCCGCTGTTCTCACCGGAGATCTACGACCGCTACCTGACCTGGGTCTCCGGCTACGTCAACGTCAAGCGGGACAACTACCGGGCCTACTTCGACAGCCTGGGCAGACTGCCCATCCTCGGCGAGCCGCCCGTGGCCGCGCAGGAGACCTACGCGCTCCTCGACGCCGTCACCCAGCAGGTCCTCACCAAGCAGGACGCCGACATCCCGGCGGCGCTCACCCAGGCCCGGACGGACGCGCAGGCGCTGATCGATGCCGCCGCTCAGTAGGTGGACCCAGCGCGGCGGCCTCGGGAAACTCCTGTTCACCGCGCCCATGCTCATCGTGTTCGGGCTGTTCTCGTGGTGGCCGATCCTGCGCAGCCTGGTCCTCAGCTTCCAGCGCACCAACCTGGTCACCGACCCCACCTGGGTCGGGCTGCGCAACTTCAGCAGGGTGCTCGCCGACCCGCTGCTCGCCACCGCCGCCTGGAACACCGTCTGGTTCACCGCGCTGGCCCTGGTCGTCGGCTTTCCCGTGCCGGTGCTGCTCGCCGTGTTCATCGGGGAGCTGCGCCGTACGCGGACGATCGCCAGCGTGCTCGTCTACGTGCCGATCATCATCCCGCCGGTCGTGGCGGTGCTGCTGTGGAAGCAGCTGTACGACCCGAGCGAGCACGGCCTGCTCAACACTGTGGCCGGCTGGGCCGGTGTGGGACCGTTCCCCTGGCTGCAGAGCGCCGAGACGGCGATGCCCAGCATCGTCGTCCAGGCGACCTGGGCGGGCTTCGGCACGACGACGATCATCTACGTCGCCGCGCTGATGTCGGTGCCGCCCGAGCTCTACGAGGCGGCCGAGCTCGACGGCGCGGGGGTGCTGCGCCGGGTGTGGCACATCACGCTGCCCCAGCTGCGCCCGGTCATCCTGCTCATGCTGATCCTCCAGGTGATCGGCACGTTCCAGGTGTTCACCGAGCCCTACGTCATGACCGGCGGCGGGCCGGACAACAGCACGGTCACGCTGCTCATGCTGATCTTCAAGTACGCCTTCGTCGCCGGCGACTTCGGCAAGGCGACGGCCCTGAGTCTGATGCTCGCCGTCTTCCTCACCGCCCTGTCCGCGGTGTACCTGCGCGCGACCAGGGGGTGGAAGCACTCATGAACGAGCGCGGCATCCTGTCCAGCGGCGAGCGGCGCAGGCCGGCGACCCGCGTGGTGTTCACCGGGCTGATCGTGGCCGTGCTCGCCTGCCTCGCGATCGTCGCGGCCGGGCCGATCCTCTGGCTGGCCAAGTCGGCGGTGTCGACCTCGCAGGACATCCTGCGCGACCCGTTCGGCTGGTGGCCGAGCGGCATCCGGTGGGACAACCTGGCCAGGGCGTGGAACGGCATGGACATCGGCCGGGCCCTGGCCAACACGGTCTGGATCGCGGCCGGCAACTGGTTCTTCGGCCTGCTGGTCGCCCTGACCGGCGGCTACTCCCTCGCCATCCTGCGGCCGCGGTACGCCGGGGTCGTCTCGGCCGCGGTGATGGCCACCCTGTTCATCCCGGGGGTCGTCTCCCTGGTGTCGCTGTACCTGACCGTGATCGACGTGCCGGGCGTCGGGGCCAACCTGATCGACAGCTACTGGGCCGTGTGGCTGCCCGCCGCCGCGCACGCCTTCAACGTGCTGCTGGTGAAGAACTTCTTCGCCGAGCTGCCGAAGGAGGTCTTCGAGGCGGCCAAGGTCGACGGCGCCAACTCCTTCGAGGTGTTCCGGCGCATCGTGCTGCCGATGTCGCGGCCGATCATCGCCGTCGTCTCCCTGCTCACGCTGGTGTCGGCCTGGAAGGAGTTCCTGTGGCCGCTCCTTGTGCTGCCCTCGCCCGACCTGCAGCCGCTGTCCGTCGTCCTCTACAAGATCTCGGCCACCGCGGAGACCAGCACGCTCATCGCCGCCATGTTCATCGCCGTGATCCTGCCGCTGGTCTTCTTCCTGCTGTTCCAGAAGCAGTTCCTACGAAGCGCCGGCCGCGCCGGCGCCGTCAAGGGGTGACCCGATGAAAACACTGTCAGCGCTCCTCCTCGTCACCACCGCGTTAGCCGCCCCGAAACTCCCGTACTCCAACACCTTCGAGCCGTGGGCCATCAGCAGGAGCGGCTCGGCCGAGGTCGCCTTCACCGCCACCGCGCAGGGCCACACCGGGTCGGCGGTGCGCATCGTCAACCAGACGCCGAGCAGCCCGAACACCTACGGGCAGCTCGCCCAGACCGTGCCGGTCAAGCCCGGCACGCTCTACCGGTTCACCGCCTGGGTGGCCTCGGAAGGGCTGTCGAAGGCGGCCGCGCTGCAGGCGGTGCTGAGCCCGGACAGCACCCAGCGCTTCAACTTCCCGATGGGCGCCTACGACTGGCGCCAGGTCTCCTGGACCTACACCACCCCGGCCACCCAGACCAGCTTCTCCCTGCGCATCGTCTCCCAGGACGTGACCCCCGGCGTACGGCTGGACGACCTGACCATGACCGAGGACGGCAGCGGCCGGAACCTGCTGGCCAACCCGGGCTTCGAGGAACACTCCACCTACTTCGGGGTCATGAACGACTCCCTGCTCTTCGACCCCGGCAAGGCCGCCCTGGAACTGTTCACCGACGCCCAGAACCCGGCCCCCGCCCCCTGGGCCGTACAGGACGCCCGGGGGACGCAGGTCGCGAGCGGCACGGCCGCCTTCACCGGCGGGAACAGCGTCGTGAACCTGGCCTCGCTGCCCAACGGCTTCTACACCTTCACCTCCGGGACGCTGAGCACGAGCTTCGGCATCGTGCCGCCGATGCCCGCCGAAGCGGCCGGCTCGCCGTTCGGCGTCGGCCTGCACGGGTACGAGCAGGAGCTCATCGACGGCATCGCGCGCATCGGCTACACCCACTCACGCAACGACGTGGGCTGGTCGGCGGTCGAGAAGCAGGCGGGTGTCTACACCTTCGACCGCTACGACGCCGGATTCGCCGCCCTGCACGCCGCCGGGATCGAGCCGCTGCCGATCTCGGCCTACCGCAACCCGCTCTACGACGGCAACCGCACGCCCAGCTCGCCCGAGGGCCTGGCCGCCTACGGACGCTTCACCGCCGCCGTCAACCAGCACTTCGCGAGCTACACCCGGTCGACCGAGGTCTACAACGAGTTCAACATCAACTTCAACGACGGCCTGTGCGGCCGGACCCCCGCCTGCTACGCGCAGCTCCTCCAGGCCGCCGCCGACGCCAAGCCGCAAGGAGCCCGGCTCGTGGGCCCGGCGATCTCCGGCGCCTCGGCCGACTACGTGCGCCAGGTGCTCGAACAGGGCGGTGCGCAGGCGCTAGACGCGGTGTCCGTCCACCCCTACCGCCACCCCACGCCGCCCGAAGGCATGGACACGCAGATGGCGTCGCTGAGCCAGACCATCGACGCCGCCGCCGGCCGCCCGCTCCCGCTGTGGCTGACCGAGTACGGCTGGCCGACCCACACCGCGGGCAGCACGACCGACGCCATGCAGGCCGACTACCTGGTCCGCTCGGCGGTGCTCTCCCTGGCCGGCGGCGCCGACCGCCTCTACTGGTACGACGCCCGCGACGACGGCACCGATCCGAACAACCAGGAGCACAACTTCGGAGTCTTCGAGGTCCGGCGCGCGACGGCCCGCTACGCCGCCGAGCCCAAGCCGGCCGCGGTCGCGCAGGCGGTGATGGCGGCCGAACTCGCCGGACGCACGATCACCCAGCGGGACACACTGGACGCGACGACGTACTCCTTCCCCTTCAGGAGCGCCGCGGGCGACCTCGTCCGCGTCATGTGGGCGTCGGACGGCACGAGGACCGTGACGCTGCGCACCGGCCAGCCGCTCACCCTCACCGACCAGTACGGCGTGCCCGCCACGCTGAGCCCGCACGCCGGGGCGGTCCAGGTGACCCTGACCGAGCACCCGGTCTACGTCAGGGGCCAGGTCGACTCCCTCGTCCTCGACCCCGCGCCCGCGATCACGCTGAAGACGTCGCCGACCGTCGCCGACGGCGAGGGCATCGAGGTGCGCGCGGTCGTCGACCGCACCGGCCGCAACTGCCGCGCCGTCCCCGCCAAGGTGACGGTCACCCTGGACGGGCGGCGCCACGACGTCAAGGTCAAGGGCTGCGGCACCGCCGAGACCGTCTTCGACCTCCCCGCCCCCGCGGGCGGCAAGGCGAGCTGGGTCACCGGCTGGGCCGCGAACGGGAACGAGAAGGTGGCACGGCTGGCGACGCCGACGATCAGGGTCACCACCCCCGTGGTCGCCGCCGTGGGGGTCGACCTCGTCCGCGACGGCGGCTACCGGGCGCAGGCGTCCGTCTCCCTGTCCAACACCTCCCGCAAGACCCCCGTGACGCTCGACGGCATCACCTGGACGCTCGGCAAGGAGTCGGGCACGATCGCCGACACCACCACGCTGCAGCCCGGCAAGCAGGTCTCCCACGCCGTCCCCCTCCCGTCGCTGCGCGTGTGGGAGCAGGGCTACCTCGACGTGTCCGTCAGGCTGCGCGGCCGTCCCGCGCTCCAGCTGCGGCAGTCCGTCGGCGCGGGCCCCGTCGAGCCCGACACGGCCACCACGGTCGCGCCGATCGACCTGGCGGCCGACGCGACCTGGTTCCGCTACACCGCCGACTGGGGCGGTGCCGCCGACCTCGGCGGTCCCGTCCGGATCACGCAGACGGCGACGGGGCTGCGCCTCCAGGCCACGGTCCAGGACGACGTGTTCACCCAGAAGAACCCGGCGGGCAACCTGTACAACGGCGACTCCATCCAGCTCTCCCTGTCGCCCGCGCTCCCCGGCGCCTCCACCGAACGCACCGAGATCGGCCTGGCGCTGACGCCCGACGGGCCGGCCGCCTACACCTTCGCCGCCTTCGGCATCGCGATCACTGGCCCGACCCCGACGGAACGGCTCGCGGTGACCAGGACCGGCGCCACCACCGCCTACGACGTCGTCCTGCCCTGGCAGAGCCTGGGGCTCAACGGACCGCCGGCCGGGGTGTTCGCGCTGTCCCTGCTGGTCAACGACGACGACGGCCCCGGCAGGAAGGGCTATCTGGAGTGGTCGTCCGGCATCGGCCACAGCAAGGACACCGGCCGGCACTTCCCCGTACGACTCACCAGCGGGCTCCAGGGGCCGTCCGGCTCCTGAGGGCTCCACGAAGGCCGGGGGCGACGGCGAGGTGATCGATCACTTCGTCGTCGTGCGGCGCGCGGGCGACCGGCTAGGCTGTGACGCGCAGCGCGAGGAGAGGGGGCCCTTGGACGAGGCTGAGACGCCGCGCCTCACGATCCACGAGGTGGCCCGGCGCGCGGGCGTGTCGCACCAGACGGTCTCCCGGTACTTCAGGAAGAACGAGACCCTGAGACCGGCGACCCGCGCCAAGATCGACCTGGTCGTCCAGGAGCTCAACTACCGGCCGAACCTCGTCGCGCGTTCCATGCGCACGCGGCACACGAACCGGCTGGCGGTCACCCTGCCCGCCTCCGACTACCTGTGGCCGGCGCGCATGCTCCGCGCCGCCGCGGCCGCGGCGCACGCCGAGGGCTTCCAGCTGGAGGTGCTCAGTGTCGAGGGAGATCCGCGGGCCAGGGCGGAGCGGGTGCTGGAGCTGGCCGGTTCCGGGCAGGTCGAGGGCGTTCTGTCGCTGACGCCTCTGGAGACCGATCCCGCCGCCTCGCCGGTGCCCATCGTCGTCACGGGCGACTACGACGACCGACTGCGCGGGACGAACGAGCTGGCGGACGCCTCCCCGGTCGAGGAGATCATCGACTATCTCGCCTCGCTCGGCCACCGGGTCTTCTTCCACATCGCGGGCGCGCAGAGCTGGGCCTCGGCCCGCAACCGCAGGCTCGTCTTCGAGCAGACGATCGCGCGCCGCGGGCTCATCTCGTACGGCGTCGCGCTCGGCGACTGGAGCTCCCGGTCCGGCTACGACGCCGTTCGCGGTCTGCCCGACGGCTGTGACGTGACCGCCATCGTGGCCGTGAACGACCACGTGGCGATGGGGGCCGTACGCGCGGCCCTGTCACGGGGCTGGCGGATCCCGGGCGACGTCAGCGTGTTCGGCTGGGACGACGAGGAACTGGGACGGTTCGCCACCCCCTCACTGTCCACCGTGGCGGTGGACCGGGAGGTGCAGGGGCGGGAGGCGATGGCCCGGCTCATCGCGGCGGTGCGCGGCGAGCCCGCGCCGCCGCCGTCCGACCGGTCGATCAACCGGGTCATCGTCCGCGAGACGGCCGGTCCGGCGCCCGCCTGAGGACCGGCCCGCACGCCGGCGCCGATCCAGCCACAGGACCCGCCGGCGGCTCGATCGGGGGCGCGGCACCCACGTACGCAGCCGGCCGCCCGATCAGTGGCGTGGCGCCCACGTGCGCAGCCGGCCGCACATGCCGAAGGCGCGAGGGCCCGGCCCGGGAGTGGTCCGCACCACGGCGGCCTGCCCGAGATGGGCGGGATCACCACCCGCGATCGCGTCGAGCTGTGACCCCGTGCGCTCGGTCTCGGCGGCGACGGTCTCGTCCCACAACTCCTGCCAGGACGCCACCCGGGGACGCACGATCGCCGCCGCCAGCCGATGGAAGTCCGCCAGCGCCTGCCCGCCGCGCTCCTGGGCGTCCGCCACCAGCCGCCGGAACCCGGCGACCGCCAGGTCCCTGCGAGCCCGCGCGGCCGCCGCCCGTTCATCCTCCGAACCCCCCACCGGCAGCGTCGCCGCGGCGAGATAGGCGTCGCGGTCGCGCAGGACGTCGGCGGGGAAGGTGAGCACGGCGTCCCCGGCCTCGGGCAGGCCCGCGTTCTGCATGATCACCAGCAGCCGGAGCCCGTCCTCGTTGACCAGGCGGTGAACCGTCCCGGGCGAGAACCACAGGACCGTGCCCGCTTCGAGCCGGTCGCGGGCGAAGCCGGCGGCGCTGAGGGTGTGCACCTCCCCGCGGCCCGCGGTCACGACGTACGCCTCGGTCGAGACCGTGTGCAGGTGCGGCGTGCCGCCGTGCACACCGTCGGCGCACTCCCAGTCGTAGACCGCCAGATCGCTGACCGAGGTGCCGCCGGGGAACAGCGGGGTCACAGCGCGAACTCCGGGCCGAGTTCGTCGAGCTCGGCCCGGTCGCACATGTGGTCGATGAAGACGTAACGGTGCGCGAGTTCGAGGGTGTCGCCGTCGGCCAGAGCGATCTCCTCGTCGAAGGAGGGGGAGGGGCTGATCACGGCGAACGCCTCGTTGCGGACGAACCACTTGATCGGCGCCGGCGCGCTGGAGTGCCCGGCGACGGCCAGCACGGTTCCGCCGCCGTCGATCCCGTCGTGCTGCCCGACCACGGCCAGCCACGGCGCCTCGACGCCCATCATCTCCTCGCCGCCCAGACCGCCGGCGCCGATGATCGTGCCACCGGTCCAGGACCTGGGGCCGCGCCAGAAGTAGCCCGCGTACCCGGCCATCGGCCGGCCGTGCGTGGTGGGGCTGCCGAAGTCGAGCGTGGCGCCGCGGACGTTGTGCAGCGACGTGGTGAAGTCCAGGGCCCAGATGCCGCGCGCGCGGTCCACGCCGTGGAAGACCTGGCGGCGCTGCTCGGTGATCCAGTGCTCGCCCCGGGCCGAGAGCCAGTGCAGGCTCTCCTCGACCACGACCCGCTTGCCGTCGGAGGTGACGTCGGTGAAGGCGAGGTGGTTGATGTGGCCGTGGTTGTCCTCCCAGTGGTAGTCCCGCTCCGCCGAGAAGGTCGGGCCGCCCCAGAAGTTCTGCCCCGACAGGTGCGCCCAGGTCATCTGCAGGCCCTTGTGCCAGCGGTGGTCGTGCGGCCGGTAGACCGACATGGGCGCGCCGGACAGGCTGCGGATGGGGTGGAGGTAGGGCTTGGGTGACTCGGCGTCGGGAGCGTCCGGCTGGTGGACGTACCGGGCGATCCGCACGTCGCCGGCGATGATGGCCAGGGCGTCGTCCTCTTCGCGGACGGCGAGCGTGGTGTCAGGCATGGTGTCGGGGGCGGTGTCGAGGGTGGTGTCGGGCATGGTGCGGGTCCTTCTGCTGGGAACGGGGGGGGCGGCGGCAGCTGGCGCGTGGCCGCCGCCGGGGAGTGCATGGCCGGTGGGCGGCCGGACCGCCGCTCCCGGTCTCCCGCCGGACGCGCCACGACGTCTCGCGGGGAGGAGCCAAGAGTGATCGATCACTTTTGCTTGATCAAGCTATGCCGACCACCTCTCGGCGGTCAACCCCGTGCCCAGGGCTCATGGCGCCGGGTTCCGGCCGGCGGAAGCGCCGGCTCGGACGTCACGAGATCAGGGCAGGAACTAGCGGGCGATCACCTGCACCTCGGGGAACCGTGAGGACGGCTTGCCGAGCAGGGTGCCTTCGCGTCGTAGCTGCAGATCGAAGAAGGCCCTGGTGTAGGCGCGGGTGACGGCCACGGAACGCGCCGCCGACAGCGTCCCGTTCACCGCCCGCAACTGCTCCTTCGACAGGCCCATCACCGCGGCCGCCTGCTCGTACACCACCGGCAGGTCGGTATAGGAATTGTGCTTGGCGCCGTTGGTCCGCACGTGCAGCCGCCAGCCCTTCAGCCGGGACCAGAAGGCTTTCTGCCCCCGGATGGGCTTGTCGAAGATCTCGGCCTCCATGAGCATGTACGGCTTGGTCAACCCCTTGGCGGCCACCTTGCCGAGGGCGGGTCCGTCCAGGTTCAGCACCGCCTTGATCCGCCGGTCCGCCAGCATCGTCGCGGCGGCCGTCGCTCCTCCGGCGGAATGGCCGAACATCCCGATCCTGCCCAGGTCGAACGCGCCACGCAGCCCCTCCGGCAGCGTCCGGCGTTCGGCGTCGGGGTTCTGCCCCTTGTTCAGCTCCTTGAGCCGGTCCAGCACGAAGCGCGCGTCGGCCACCCGCACCTTGATCTCTTCGGCCTTCTCCGCCAGCCGGCTCACCGGGACCGGCTTCAGCACGCGGCCGGTGACCGTGCCGTCGGGGAACTCCACCTCGCCGGCGTCGCCCGGATGGTCGATGGTGACCACCATGTAGCCCCAGCTGGCCAGTTCCTCGACCGTGGTGGTGTTCATGGAACGGTCGGCGCCGTTGCCGGGCGAGAACAGGACGACGGGCAGCCCCCGGCCGGCTACGCGGGCCCCTTCGCGGCCATGGGTCAGGGGCAGGCCGACGGCCGCGGGTGACAGGCCGTTGCTGCGGTAGAAGGCCTCGGCGGCGCGAGGCGGCAGCCAGGGCGCGGCGGGGTGGCCGTCCGGACGGCGCGTGGGGTACCACAGGCTGACCATCAGCTCACGCCGGTCGTGCGCCTTGATCCACGGGTCGGCCCTGGAGCCGTCACGCAGGTGCAGTGTGACAGTGCCGATCTCGCGTGGGCCCGTCGGCTGCGGCAGGGTCACGGTGACGGGCTTCGACCTGGCCTGTACGGCGGGTCCGGTGAGCAGGAGGCCGACCGTCACCGCGGCGGCCAGACCTCGTCGGAGGAGTGCGCGATTCATGACCGCCACGCTAGGGAGGCGCAGCCTGCAAAAACTCCGTACCGGAGATGATTTCGGCACTCATGCGCATGAACGAAGCCGCCGTCCACCTGGAGGGGAGGTCACGGCCGGCTGGGTCTGGACACCGCGTGCACTTCCTGCTAGCGACGGCGAATGTCGTCGAACAGGTGGTGGGGCAGCACCCGGTCGTCGGCGGCCGTCGATGACGACCGGCGGCCGCGCGACGGTCAGACGGCCTCGGAAGGCTCGGCGGGCTCGTCCGGCTCGCCGGGCCGGGCGTCCCGGAGCGCCTCCACCGCGGTGACGGCCTGGGAGACGCGGTCGTGGATCGTCACGAGCTCGACGGTGCCGGTGATCTCCAGCAGCCGGGCCACCGTGGGCTGGAGACCGGCCAGGTGCACGTCGACGCCGTGCGCGCGGGCCAGCGTGGCGGCGGCGAGCAGGACGGACAGGCCGGAGCTGTCGAGGAACGTCAGCCGGTGCGCGTCGATGATCAGGTGCTCGTCCAGGCTGCGGCGCACCTGGTCGAGGTAGGTCTCCAGGTGGCCGGAGGCGGTGGCGTCGACCTCGCCGGCCACCGTGATCACGGTGATCCCCGGCAGGTAGCTGCTGGCCAGGTGCATCACAACCGCTCCACGTCATCCGGCAGCCGATCGAGCAGGGCGTCCGCGGCCGCGCCGACGGCCTCCTCCACGCAGGCGTGGATGTGCAGCGTGTCCCACACCCCGGTGATCTGCAGGATGCGGGCCGGGATGTCCCGCACGGCGGCCAGGCGCAGGCTCCCGCCCGCGTCGTGGACGTCGTCGTGCGCCCGCAGCAGCACGTGCAGACCGCTGCTGTCCATGAAGGTCAGCTCGCCCAGGTCGAGGATCAGGGACCGGCCGGGGCGATGGGCGTCGCGGATGGCGGACTCCAGGCGATCGGCGTTGGTGGCGTCGAGCTCACCGGAAACCGTGACCAGCGCGCCGGCCGGAACCGGCCGGCAGCTCATGCTGAGCACGGACATGGCGGCCTGGTGGCGGCGCTCGGCGCGACGGCAAGGTACGTCTGGGATACGGACATCTTTTGTTCCCCAAGTGGGCCTGGCCGGTAGGGGCGACGTCGGGGCCGCCCCACGACCCAAGGCTAGGGGCGAAGAGGGTTGCAGGAAAGAGCTTTCGTCATAAGATCTTCAGGTAAGCATTTTCGTCCGCCCCGCGGATCCGGGACGTCCAGGTAGAAAGCGTCAGAGGCTGTGCCCGACCCTGAAGACCATCCGGCGACGTGGACGTTCCTGACCCATCACGCCCGCGTGCTGGTGGAGATCGCCCGCGACCCCGACGTGCGGCTGCGCGACATCGCCGCCCGCATCGGCGTCACCGAACGCACCGTGCAGAACATCGTCTCTGACCTCTTCCAGGCCGGCTACCTGACCCGCGAGCGGATCGGCCGCCGCAACCGCTACAGCCTCGACCTCGACCGGCAGTTCCGCTACCCGACCGAGGCGGGGCTGCCCGTTCGCCTGCTGATCGACATGTTCACCGCCCACGACCTGCCCGCCGGGGACGGCGGACCCGCCGCCGCCGGGCCGGGCGCACCCGTCCAGGGCCGCTAAGCTGCGCGTATGGCGCGGATTCTCCTCCTGCACTCGATGTACGGCCTGCGGCCCGCCGTCCACCAGGCCGCCGACAGGCTCCGGGGGGCGGGGCACGAGGTGCACGTCCCCGACCTCTACGACGGCCGCGTCGTCGACACGCCCGAGGAGGGCATCGCGATCAAGGAGGAGATCGGCAGCGAGGAACTGCTGAAGCGGGCCATCACGGCGGCGGCCCCGCTGTCCGGCGACGGCCTGGTCTACGCCGGCTTCTCCCTCGGCGCGGCCATCGCCCAGAACCTCGCGCTGGGCGACGAGCGTTCCCAGGGGCTGCTGCTCATGCACGGCACCTCCGACATGGCCGAGGGCGCCGTCGCCGACGACCTGCCGGTGCAGCTGCACGTCGCCGACCCCGACTTCTACGAGCCGGTCGACTGGCTCAACGCCTGGTACCTGCGGATGCGCCGGGCGCGGGCCGACGTCGAGGTCTTCCGCTATCCGGGGGTCGGCCACCTGTTCACCGACCCCGGCCTGCCCGACTACGACGCTCCGGCCGCCGAACGCGCCTGGGCGGTCGCCCTCGACTTCGTCGCCGGGCTCTGACCTCCGCCCCGGCCCGGGTACGACCCCGGCCGCCCCGGGTAGGGGCCGGGGATGAGGTTCGGGAACTGCAACGTGCGACCGCTGGGCGGCTGGCCGGGCTGCCTGGCGATGATCCTCGTCTCGCTGCTGCTGTCGGCCGTGCTCACGGTCGTCGTCAACTGGCTGCTGCGCTGATCGCCCCGCGTTCGGACGTCAGGCCAGCGGGGTGACGTCGAGCCGTCCGCCGTCGCACACCTGGCCGGCGTCGAAGGGCACGTCCAGGTACGAGCGCTCGTCCGGCGGGATGACCAGCAGGCGGGCAGGGCTCGGGCAGGAGGTCTCGTCGCCGGTCTCGATGACCGTCCAGTGCAGTGTGGTGCGGGCGCTGCCGCCCGGTTTGACCGTCACCCGGTGCTTGGGGCCGGCGGTGCGGCGGACGCGGGTGCGCAGGGTGTCGCCCTGCTTGTCGATCATGATCAGGCCGGGGTGGCCGTACAGGGTGCAGGCGGTTCGTGAGCTGTTGGTGAACACCAGCGGCGCGTTCCTGTTGCCCGCGCCGGCGTCGATCGGGCCCAGGCGCGCCTGGAGCTGGGCGGCCGAGCAGCGGCGGACGGGGGCGGACTCGCCGGCCAGCGCCGGCGCCGCCCCGCCCGCCAGGAGCAGCCCGGCCACGAGGGTGGCGGTGGTGAAGCGTCTCATGTGGTGTTTGACGCAGGGAACGCGGTGAAAGTTATGGCCGGACGTCAACTCGTCCGGGAAGCAGCGTCAGGACGACGGCGGAGACGAGGAGGGCGGCGCCGAACCACAGCCCGTGCCGGAGCGTCCGGAAACCAGAGCGGAGGGGGTCCGGTGGGACCCCCTCCGCTCCGGCCCTCAGTCACCCCCCGGGTACGTGGGGCACCGGGCGGACCGTCATCCGATCCGCTGCCACAGAGCCGGTACGACGTCGGGCGTCCAGTCCGGCTGCGAGGTGTGGGCGATCACGCAGCGGTAGCGGACACCCTGGTAGTTGACCTCGTCGCCGGCGTTGTAGGCGTGCCATTCCTGCCAGGTGTCACCGGTGCCGCCACCGTTCACCGTCAGCGAGAACGACGTGCCGTGGCTGGCCGAGCCGTTCGCGTTGAGGGTGATCGTGTACGTCTGCGCCGGCGTGCTCGACGACGTGGTCACCGTCACCGTGGACGACTCGCCCGAGTTGATGGACGACGGGCTGAAGGTCACGGTCGCGCCCGGCGGCACGCCGTCGGCCGCCAGCGTGAGCGGGATCGGCCGGCCGGTGGTGACCTGCGTGCTCAGCGTGGTGGTCGCCGTCGCGCCCGCCGTGACGGTGGCCGACGACGGGTCGGCGGCGACGGTGAAGTCGCCCGCCGGCGTGCCGCCGGTGACCGTGAGCGCGTAGCTCGCCGTCTGCGTCTGGGCCGTGCCGGTGGCCGTCACCGTGATCGGGTACGTGCCGTTCTTCGCCGTCGCGGCCACCGTGAAGGTCAGCCTGGACGACTGGCCCGACTGGATCGTGGCCGGGTCGAAGGCCACGGTGACGCCGTTCGGCAGCTTGGCCGCCGACAGCGTGACCTGCTGGGGCTGTCCGCCGGTCGTCGCCGTGTTCACCGTGGTGGCCACGGTGCCGCCGGCCGTCGCGGTGCCCGCCTCCGGGTCGAGCCGGACGGAGAAAGCGTCCGGGTCACCGGGCCGGGAGACGGTCAGGGTGTAGTTCTGCGTCTGCGTCTGGGCCGTGCCCTGGGCGATCACCTGGACGGTGTACGTCCCGGCCGGCACGGAGGACGCCGTCGCGAGCGTCAGCGCCGACGACTGGCCCGACTGGATGGTGGCCGGGTTGAACTGGGCGGTCACGCCCGCCGGGAGCGTGCCCGTCCTGAGCTGGATCTGCTGGGCGTTGCCGCTCGTGGTCGTGGTGGTCAGCGTCGAGGCGGTGCTGCCGCCCGCGTCCACGGACCCCGACGTGGGGCTCAGCGCCAGCGAGAACTGGTCGGGGATCGGCCGGTTGACGGCCAGGGTGTAGTTCTGCGTCTGCGTCTGGGCCGTGCCCTGCGCGGTCACCTGGACGGTGTACGTCCCGGGGGCCGCGTTCGCCGCCACGTTGAGGGTCAGCGTGGACGACTGGCCCGACTGGATGGTGGCCGGGTTGAACTGGGCGGTCACGCCCGCCGGCAGGGTGCCCGTCCTGAGCTGGATCTGCTGGGCGTTGCCGCCGGTCGTCACCGTGCTCAGGGTCGTGGCGGCCGAGCCCCCCGGGTCGGCCGCGCCGGAGCCGGGGCTGACCTGCAGCGAGAAGGTGTCCGGGTTGGCCACGCAGGTCGGGTCGCTGGTGCCCCGGACGCTCACGGCGTCCCAGGCCGACTTGACCGCGTTGAACTCCACGCAGCTGTTCGGGAACAGCGCCTTGGCGGCGTTGAGCGAGGCCACCCGCGCCTTGGCGTGGGTCCACGGCTGCGTCTTGGCCTGCAGCGTGCCCATGAAGATCTTGCCGGCCTTCTGGATGCCGATGCCGGTCACCGAGGACGGTCCGCCGGAGCAGATCGGGCTGGAGGGCTTGCCGCCGCCGGGGTTGTTGCCCTCGGCCAGCAGGTAGAACCAGTGGTTCTGGGGCCCGGCCGCCGCGTGCACCTCGGTGGTGGGGATCGCGGTGCTGTAGCAGTTGGGGTCGCCGACCTGGGACGGGTTGTACATGTACCGGATCGGGCCGTTCCCGACGAGGTTGACCTCTTCGCCCACCTGGTAGTCCGGCGGGTCGTTCGGGTTGTTGGCGTAGGCCTCGGTCAGCGCGCCGAAGATGTCGCCCGTGGACTCGTTCAGGCCGCCGACCTCGTTGTTGCCGTTGTCGCCGCCGGGGGTGTTGGTGAAGACGGAGTGGCCGAACTCGTGGCCGACGACGTCCATCGGGGTGGCCTGCTGGTTGCCGGCCTGGTTGTGGCCGAAGGTGGTGTACGAGCCGTTCCAGAACGCGTTGACGTCGTTCAGCCCGACCCGGATGGGGAACGAGCGGCCCGTCCCGCTGTGGCCGTTGCGGCCCAGCCAGTCGCGCAGCATGTTCCATTCCATCTGGGCGGCGTACAGCGCGTCCACGCAGGCCGTCTCCAGGTCGGTGCCCGAGCCGTTGCCCCACGAGTCGCTGCTCTTGGTGTAGGCCGACCCGTTCTGGCCGCCGCACTGGAGGCCCGGCCTGGTGGTGTCCACCATCCGGTACGAGCCGGCGGAGCCGCTGGTGTCGATCGTCACCGTGCCGTCGTAGAAGCCGCGGCCGGTGCCCTCGTGCACCTTGTCGAACTTGTCGATCAGCGAGCCGGAGCGCGCGTCCACGAACACGTCGAGGATGCTGGGCCTGCCGGTGGACGTCCACCCGGTGACCTGGACCCGCCAGGCCAGCTTGGGGGTGGCGCCGGTGGCGTGCACGACCAGCTTCGCCGTGGTCACCTCGTCCACCTGCGGCAGGAGGTCTCTGGCGGTGGCCGCCGCCTGCCTGGCCGGGACCGAGGGCTCGGTGCCGACCTTGATCTTCGCGGTCTGGCCGGTGACCACCTGCTGGATCACCTGGCCGGCCCGGTCGGTGCCCACGACGACCTCGCCGCCGTAGACGGGCAGGCCCTTGTACGTGCGTTCGTAGGTCAGATATTGCAGGCCGTAGGTTCCGGCGACGTTGGACGAGAGAGTGAAGGCGTCGCCGGAGCCCTTGTGCAGGCGTTCGGCTCCGGCGGCGAGTGCCGCGTCGGCGTTCACTTTCGCGCGGTCGCGCGATTCGGCGTCCGCCGGCGCGAACGCCGGAGGGTCGGTCCTGGCGACGGTGGTCGCCGCGGTGGATAAGTGCGCCTTCGAGGTGGCGCCGGCGGCGCCTGTCATCGAGGCGGTAAGGGCCGCCGCCGCCAATACGGCGATCGTGCCCGACTTGAACGTGCTGTTCACTCTGGGTGACTCCTCTCACATGTCCCCGGGGGTGTGGGGATCGAAGGAGCCCTTTGGCTGGGGCTTGATTAAAGTTGTCACCCAGGGTGGTCAGGCGAACAGCTCACAAATTTCCATAACGCCACGGTATGCCGGGGGCACCGGCAGATCCGGCTCCGCAAATCCTTGATCTTCAGCAAATGGACGCTGATATCCTCCGAAAAAGGGCGGGCTCGAAGGGCGGGGACCACACGTGCGGCACGCACCGGAGCAGGCAGACCGGATCCGCGCCTGGGAGCGCGTCGTGCTCGACGCGCCCGACCTGGAGACCGAGCCACCGCGCCCGGGGCCCGAGCCGACACCCGGCGCGGGCGTGCGGTCGCGCCCGGGGTTGCGGACGGCGCGGTCGCGCCCGGGGTCCGAGCCGGCCCTGTGGCCGAGGGACGCGGCCCGATGAGCGACTCGGGCCTCGGCGACGCGGGCACCGGCCCGACGAGCGGCCCCGCGAGCGGCACCGACCGGGCGGACCTCGTCCTCGGACGGCGTCTCGGGCAGGGCGGCCGGGGCACGGTCCACGAGGTGCCCGGCCGCCGGATCAACGGCCAGTTCGAGGTCGTCTACAAGGAGTACGACCCCGCCGTCCTGCCGGGCCTCGACTCGGGCGTCCTCACCGAGATGGCCGGGCTGATCGGTCGGCTACCCGGATGGGACGCGGCCTGGTTGTGCGACAAGGCCGCCTGGCCCGCCGAGATCGTCATGTCCGGCGGCGCGGTCCGTGGCTTCCTCATGCGGTCGGCGCCCCACCGGTTCTCCTTCGACCTGCGAACGCCGTCAGGAACCGAGCGCCGCCCGGCCACGATGGAGCTCCTGCTCGACGACGACGCCCACGACCCTGCCCATGACCCTGCCCACGTCGGCACCGACGACCCCGCCCACGCCGGCGCCCATGGCGGTGCTCACGGCGGTGCCCGTGGCGGCGGCATCGGTCGGCGGGTCGGCGATCGCGACCGTCTGCTGCTGCTGGCCGACCTGGCCGACACGCTCGCTCGCCTGCACGCGATGGACATCGTCGTCGGCGGCCTGTCGCCCGAGCACCTGCTGTTCGCCACGGAGGGCTCCCCGGAGTGCTTCCTGATCGGCTGCGACGCGATGCGGCTCGCCGGGGCGGCGGCGTTACCCCAGGTGGAGACGTCGGGGTGGGAGATCCCCGCCGACGAGCCCGAGGGCACGCCGCAGAGCGACGCCTACAGGTTCGCGCTGCTGGCCGTACGGCTCCTGGCCCGCGACCGGACCCCCACGGATCCCGGACGGCTGGCCGCGGTCGCCCCCGCGGCGGCCGACCTCGCGGCGGCGGCGCTCCACGGGCCTGCGGACGAGCGGCCGCGTCCGGAGTGGTGGGCGCAGGAACTGCGGCAGGCCGCCTCGTCGGCCACGCCCGCACCCACCCACGCACCGCCCCCACCACCCCAGCTCCTGCCACCACCTCCGCCGTCACCTTCGCTGGCGTCATCGCCATCACCCCCGCCGCCGTCACCTTCCCTGCTGTCACCGGCACCGCCGCAGGGGCCCCCGCTCCTGCCGCTGCCGTCACCCTCACTCCTGTCACCGCCGCCACCGCAGGGGCCGCCGCCACCGCAGGGGCCGCCGCTGCAGGGGCCGCCCTCACCACCGGCATCCTCTGTGCAGCCACCGGCACCTTCACTGCAGCCACCGGCACCATCGCAGGGGCCGCCGCTGCTGCCGCCGTCACCTTCGCTGCCGCCGCAGGGGCCTTCGGGGCCGCCATTTCCCGGGGCCGGGGGGCCGCCGCCGTCCGGCGGCGGGCTCAGTACGGGGATGAAGGTCGGTCTGGGGGCCGGTGTCGGAGTGGTCGGTGTGGTGCTCGCCGTGGCGGCCGCGGTGTTCGTGGTCTCGGTGGTGAAGGATCTCGGCCCCGAGCGCGGGGACAGCAGGCTGACCGCGGCGTCCTCCGGCTCGCCGGACGCGGTCGTCCCCACACCGTCGCCGTCCTCGGCCACCCCGTGGCCCAGCGAACAGCCCACCGAGACGCCTACTGAGACGCCCACCGAGACGCCCACGCTCGAACCGCCCACCGAGGAGCCGTTCGACCCGGGTGACCTCGACCGCCAGGACACCGACCCGATCCCGCTCACGCCGAGCGCCCTGCTTCCCAGCTCCTTCACTACGGCCAAGGGCGTGCGCTACACCCTCCGGTCGAGCGGCGTGGACAAGTGCCCGGACGCCTACCACGCGGCCAACGTCCGCTCGGTCCTGCGCAAGGCGCGCTGCTCCAAGATGGTCAAGGGCTCGTACGTGAACCCGGGAGCCCCCGGGAACAAGCGCATCATGGTCTCGGTGTGGGTCGTGCCGCTGAAGAACGACGGGCGGGCCGACACCGCGTACGCGCGCCTCGACGACGCCTACGCCGACGCCTGGGGGATCGTCTGCCCCAGGAAGGGCCCCGGCTCCGGGCTGTGCCACTCGACGAGCTGGAGCAGGGCCCAGACCTGGGGATGGGTCGGGTACAGCCACCGCTACCTGCTGCACACCATGGCCCTCTACACCAACCGCGCCAACTCCACCAGCACCCGGCCGTGGCTCAAGGACGCCTCCAAGGCCGCGTACAAGGCGATCGGCCCCAAGGTCTACCAGGACACGAACTGACCCCGCCGCCGGACGTCAGTCGCGGCGGTTCAGCGCCGAGTGGCGGCGCCCGTAGGCGAAGTAGATCACCAGCCCGATCAGGAACCACACGACGAACCTGAGCCAGGTCAGCGGCTCCAGGAACGTGATCAGCCAGAGGGAGAAGAGCACCCCGATCGCCGGCACCACCGGCATGCCCGGCATGCGGAAGCCGCGCGGCAGGTCGGGACGCCGGTAGCGGAGCACGATCACCGCCGCGCAGACCACCACGAAGGCCAGCAGGATGCCGATGTTGGTCAGCTCCGCCGCCTCCCTGATCGGCAGGAACCCGGCGATGAGCGCGGAGCCGGCGCCGACGATCCAGGTCACCCTGGACGGCACGTGCCGTACGGGGTGGAGCTTGGCGAACCAGGAGGGCAGCAGCCCGTCCCGGCTCATCGCGAACCAGACGCGGGTGACGCCCAGCATGAACGTGAACATGACGGTCAGGATGCCGACGATGGCGCCGACCGCGATGACGCTGGCCAGCCCGGACAGCCCCACGGAGGCGAACGCCGAGGAGAAGCCGCTCTCGGGGTCGATGTCCTGGTAGTTCTGCATGCCGGTGAGCACGAGGCAGGCCAGCACGTACAGGACCATCGAGATGGCCAGGGAGTAGAGGATGGCCTTGGGCATGTGCCGCTGGGCGTCCTTCGACTCCTCGGCCGCCGTGCTCATGGCGTCGTAGCCGAAGACCGCGAAGAACACGGTGGCCGCGCCGGTCACCGCCCCGCCGAACCCGAAGGGGAAGAACGGCGTGTAGTTGGCGGTCTCGATGTAGAAGAAGCCGACCACGATCACCAGCAGCACCACCGCGACCTTGATCGCGACGACGAACGTCTCGAACCGGGCGGCCGACCGCATCCCGAGGTTGAGCAGGAACGCGATGAACAGGCACAGGATCGCCGCGAACAGGTCCACGACGTGTCCGGGCCCGGTGCCCGGCGCGCCGAGCATCCAGGCGGGCAGGTCGATGCCGAACTGGCCGAGGAGGAAGCCGAAGTAGCCGGAGATGCCGATCGCCACGACCGCGACGATGGCGGTGTACTCCAGCAGCAGGTCCCAGCCGATGAACCAGCCGACGATCTCGCCGAGCACCGCGTAGCCGTACGTGTACGCCGATCCGGCCTTCGGGATCATGCCGGTGAACTCCGCGTAGGAGAACGCGGCGGCGGCGCTGGCGATGCCGGCGATCAGGAAGGAGATCACGACGGCGGGCCCGGCGGTCTGGTTGGCGACGGCGCCGGCCAGCGCGAAGATGCCGGCGCCGATGATGCCGCCCACCCCGATCGCGGTGAGCTGCCAGAGCCCGAGCACGCGGTTGAGCTCGCCCTCGTGCTCGGTGGCGATCTGTTCTACCGGTTTGCGGCGGAATATCCCGGACCCGCCGCCGAAGCCTCGCGCAGACGTCATGGCGGGGTCCTGCCCTGACAGGAAGCCCGCCATGCGCATGACGGCGGAAGTCGGACGAACCGGCTCGAAGGAGCCGGTCCGTCCGCTTTTCCTAGCCGGCGCGTCCCACCGTGACCTGGGCGCGGGCCTCGGTGGCGTTGCCCGCGCGGTCCACCGCCCGGTACGTGATCGTGTAGACCCGGTCCTGGCTGCCGTCCCGCTCGGCACGCAGGGCGAAGGACGTGTCGGCGGTGCCGGTGGCGGCCTCGCGCACGTCGTCCCGGGCATTGCCCTGGGAACTGGTGATCGAGACCAGGGTGACGGTGACGGGCCCGGCGTCGGACGCCTTCAGCGCCACCTCCACCGGCACCAGCCTGCGGTTCGGCGGCCACAGCCGGGCGGGGTCCGGCGTGACGGTCAGGGTGGGGGCCGTCGCGTCGATCCGGACGGTGACCGACTTCGGCTCCTCGACATTGCCGACCTGGTCGGCGCTGCGGAAGGCCAGCACGCTCTCCCCTTCGCGGTCCACCCGGACGGGGGCCGTGTAGGGCTGCCAGGAGCCGTCCCCGAGCCGGTACTCGGTGCGCGCCACGCCGGAGCCCGCGTCGGCGGCGGTCAGGACCACGTCCACGGGCCCGTCCGACCAGCCGGCGGGCACCCCGGACGCGGTCGTCACCGGAGGCTCGCCGTCCTCGTTCGCGGGGGCGGAGTGGATCTTGAAGCCGTCCACGATGAAGTACGAGCCGTCCTTCTTGACGCCCTTGAGCGTGTGCGGGCCGGGCGCCAGCCCGGTCCTGGTGTAGACGACCTTCTGGTACTCGCGGGTCGGGTTGCTGTTGTCGACGGTGGCGTCGAGCTTGCCGTCCAGGTAGAGGTCGACCTTGCCCTCGTCGGAGTTGACCTGGGCGATGTACTCCACGCCGGTGCCGTGGAAGGCCAGCTCGAAGGAGTCGCCGTCGGTCTGGGTGGCGTGCAGGTCGTCGAGGGTCGAGCCGCCGCCGCCGCGCCGGTCGTTCTTCCAGTCCCAGCCCTCGCCGGTGTAGGTGACGCCGGAGACGTTGTCGATGGTCTCCACGCCGTACGCCTTGGTCAGGCTCAGCTCGGTCAGCGCCTGCGCGCGCCAGACCTTCAGCGGCACCGGACGCCCGGCGGGCGTGCGGTTGTAGACCTTCCAGAAGCTGTCGCGGCCGGTGACCTTGGTCCCCGCGATCTCCCTGATCACGTCGCCGGTGCGCAGCCCCTGCCCGTGGGCGTGGGACCCGGCCGGGACGGCGGCCAGGAACAGGCCGTCGTAGTCGGTGAGCCCGACCGAGGACTTCACCTCGTCGCTGTGGACCTCGGTGGCCGTCGCGCCCATGAGCGGCTCGGCCAGGTTGCCGATCGTCATGCCGGTCTCGGGCTCACGCCAAGTGAGCGGCGGCGGCGTGGGCGAGCCGGGCTTGCCGAACCCGGTCATCGGGAACGGCTGGAAGCCCAGCGCGAGGGCGGGAGAGCCGGCCTTGAGCGTGTAGTCGAGCTTGGCCGGGTCGGCGTACGGGCTCGGCCCCTCGAACAGCGGGTCGGCGACCACCGAGCGGGTGTCCAGCCCGCGGGCCCGCCAGGCGGCGGTGATGTCGGCGACCGGCTTGCCGTTGTTCCAGAACAGGTTGTCGTCGTAGACGGTCCCGGAGGTGGACGGGTCGCTCTGGATGAAGTCGTAGGGGTCGTCGGTGACGAAGATGTTCTTCTCGACGACGTCGCCGTTGCTCGCGTAGGAGACGTGGAAGTGGCCGCCGCCGTTGACGAAGATGTTGCCGCGCACGGTCCTGAAGAAGCCCTCGCGCAGCTTCACCCCGCCGTTGAGCAGCAGGTTCCCGGTGACCTCGTAGTTGGAGGAGCCGTCGTCGAGGTCGACGTCCCAGTGGGAGGAGTGCCGGATTCGATTGTGCCGGATCTTCGTCGTCTCCATCGCGTCGAGCTTGGCGTACGCCTTCTTCTGGGCGTCCCCGGCGGTCAGCGGCCAGAAGCGGTCGCGGCCCCAGCTGTTGATCGGCCCGTGGTCGGAGGTCTCCTTCACGCAGTCGAAGATGTCGTTGTCCTCGATGACGTGGCCGCCCCAGGTGCCGTCGTTGATGTCGACGCAGGCGCGCGGGCCGTCGTGCACGGTGTTGCCGGACACCGTCACCCGGCGGCTCATCGAGATCTGCACGCCCGAGCTCTGCTTCTCGAACCGGCCGTTGCGGGTCATGTGGTTGCCGCTGATGGTGATGTCGCGCGGGTAGTCCTCGGTCTTGGGACCCGGCGTGGTGTCGGTGATCGTGCGCCGCATGTCGTCCCAGGTGGACGGCTCGCGGACGGCCGCCGGCGAGCCGATGACCGCGACGTCGCTGGCCCCTGACTCGCGGAACTCGCCGCCGGAGACGACGTTGCCTTCGGCGTACCCGTCCATGAAGACGGCGTTGCCGCCGACCTGGTCGAACCGGGCGTCGCGGATGGCGACCCGCTGGGTGTTGCGCAGGTAGACCGCGCCGGCGCGGACGATGGCCCAGTCGCCGAGCTGCAGTTTCTCGTACGGGCGGCTGAACAGCGTGCGGTGGGTCTGGGTGAAGGTGAACCCGGTGAAGGTGAGGTCGCGCACCGGCGCGGTGGGCGAGTCGCCGACCACCCGCACGAGCTCCTCGCGTTCGGCGGTCTCGACGCGGGCCTTGGCCGGGTCGAGGCCCGCGGGCGGCTGGAGGTAGAGGCGGCCGGCGTCCTTGTCGTAGAACCACTCGCCGGGGGCGTCCAGCTCCTCCAGGACGTTCTCGACCATGCGCTTCTGCGGATGCAGGCCGTCGCCCCGGTTGTTGTCGCCGACCCACTTCAGGATCGGGACGCCGCCGTCGCCGACGCCGGTCACCCTGAAGGAGTTCCCGCCCCATTCGCCCTGGTGCAGTCCGCGGACCAGCGCGGTCGTGGGGTTCTTCCAGCGGGCCACCCGTTCGGGCGAGATCGCGTCGGCGGCGTATCCGTCGAGCACGGGCTCCTTGGGATCGACGTTGGGGTAGCGGGCCAGGACCTGCCGGGTGCCGTCGAGGAAGAGCTCGTCGAAGTCGAGGCCCGCGCCGATGTCGGCCACCAGGGTCGCGCCCTGGTACGGGGTCCAGGAGGGGGTCAGCCGGCGTCCGCCGCTGAGCACGACCTGCTCGCCGGCGGCCGCCTCGTAGACGGCCCCGGAGTCGGCGGGGGTGAAGGTGAGGGGCTCGGCGAGGTGGTAGACGCCGCCGCGGACCCGTACCCGGGGCGGCTCGGGCGCGGCGGGCAGGACCGCGCGCACCGCGCGCTGGGCACGCTCGATCGTGCGGAACGGCGCCGCCTCGGTGCCGGCGGCGCTGTCGTCGCCGTCGGGGGAGACGTGGAAGACGGTGCCGGCCGCCTGGGCGGAGGCGGGGGAGAGAGCGGTCAGTCCGGTCGCGGCGAGAGTCGCCGCGAGGAGCAGCCGCCAGGGCTTGCCATGGCGCACAAGGGCCTCCAGTCGGGGGATGGCCCTCATTGTGGCCAACCCCTCAGACGAAGGCGATCACGCCAAGGTCACGTTTCATCCGACCAATCGGCCCCCAGAAGCTCGCTGTGCGCCAAATATCACGTTTTGTCCGCCATGTGATCGGATCTCTCCGGTCATGCCTGAGCAGGTTGCCGGCGGCGTCCGAGGCGCTGACCGCGCGAGCGCCCGCGACGGCCGACGCCCACCACGTACGCGCGGCCAGGCGCTGCTTCACGGCCTGGGCGCTCAGCCGCTCGTCGCTGCGCGCGGTGCAGGGTTCGGTGACCCGGTCCACCCCGGTGCGGGCCGGTCGGGACGGCTCGCCGCCACCGCGGGTTCCCCCGGCCGGGCGTCAGACGCGTGTCGAGGTGGAGGCGTACCCGCCGCCGCCGGGGTAGACCCACTCGCCGGTGAGCGTGGTGCCGTCGGCGTCGAAGGTGCCCGCGTAGTAGGCCGGGCCGCCCTTGGCTCCGGCCCAGATGGTCAGCCGGTCGCCGTCCAGCTCGTAGACGTAGTCGAAGGTGTTGCCCGCCGAGTCGTAGTAGCGGGACACCACGTCCGCCCCGGTCGGCTCGCCGAACGGACGCAGGTTGCCGATGACCTCGATGCCGGTGACCGGCTCGCCGAACTGGGTGAGCTCGACGTGCTGGACGAGGAAGAACCGTCCGGGCAGCCACTCGTAGCGCACGGTCCCCTCGGCGCCGCCGGTGACCTTCCAGGTGCCGACCAGCCGGTCCCGGGCCTTCAGGTCGGGGCTGGGCTGCTGGGTCTCGATCATGTCGTCCTCCTCTGTGGGTTGTTTCACCGGTACCTCGGAGCCCCCTGCCGGGCTTTGACACGAGATCGCTGTGACGTGAATCACCTTCGACCGGCGTCAAGAAGGCCGGCCCGGGTCCGAGGTACCGAGCGGGAAACCCACCGACAAAGGAGGACGTTCATGACCACAACCACCGCCACCGGCGTCCCCGTCCGCAGGAGCGCCCGGACGTCCGGACGCCTGCTGCTGGCCGGGGCGCTGGCCGGGCCGATCTTCTTCGCCTCGGCCACCACGCAGATGCTCACCCGTGAGGGCTTCGACATCACCCGGCACCCCATCAGCCAGCTGTCCACCGGCGACCTGGGGTGGATCCAGATCCTCACCTTCGTCCTCGCCGGGACGGGGGCGCTGGCGCTGGCCGTCGGCGTCAGGCGCACGCTCACCGAAGGGATCGGGCGGCGGGCGCTGCCGGTCCTGGTGGGCGTCTTCGGCGCGGGGCTGGTGGCGGCCGGGGTCTTCACCATGGACCCCGAGAAGGGCTTCCCGGCGGGGACCCCTGAAGGGCCGGTCGCGCAGATGTCCTGGCACGGCATCGCGCACTCGGCCGCCGCCGCCGTGGCCTTCACCGCGCTGGCCGTCGCGGCCGTCGTGATGAGCGTCCGGTGCGCCCGCCGCCGGCCGGCGCCGCCCGCCGTGCCGGGCGCCGTGCTGAGCGCCGTCGCCGCGCTGGTGCTGCTGGTGCCGATGTCGCCCGACCGCATGAGCGTCCAGATCGCCGTGAACGGCCTGGTCGCCTTCACCTGGACGACCGTCCTCGCGGTGTCGCTGCGGCGCGCCGCCTGAGGCGAACATAGAATCGGCTGCCACGACCAAGGGATTCACCATGAAATACCTGCTCCTCGGCTACACCCCGGCCGCCGCGTGGGACGCCGCCACCGCCGACGTCCCCTCCGAGGAGGCGCTGGCCGCCTTCGCGACCTACCAGAAGCTGGAGCAGGAGCTGATCGCCTCCGGCGAGTTCGTCGGCAGCGAGGGCCTGGGACACCCGGCGGTCAGCACCACCGTCCACCGCGACGGTGACGAGGTGGTCGCCGTCGACGGTCCCTTCGCCGAGCTCAAGGAGGTCCTGGCCAGCTTCGCCGTGATCGACGTGACCGGCAAGGAGCGGGCCGTCGAGATCGCCGCGCGCATCGTCGAGGTGCTCGGCGAACCGATCGAGATCCGCCCGATCATGGGTGCGGACTTCGGGGCGTGAACCGCGAGCTGGAGCACCTGCTGCGCACAGAGGCGCCGCAGGTGCTCGGCGCGCTGGTCCGCCGCTTCGGCCGGTTCGACATCGCCGAGGACGCGGTGCAGGAGGCGCTGCTGACCGCCGGGCGTACCTGGCCGATCGAGGGCGTCCCGGAGAACCCGCGCAGCTGGCTGATCCGCGTCGGATACCGGCGCATGGTGGACCTGCTCCGCTCCGCCCAGGCCCGCCACCGCCGCGAGCTGCGGGCCGGAGTGGCCGACCTGGCCATGCAGGAACCCGGGCGCCTGGCGAACCCCGCGGCCGAGAGCGACGACAGCCTGACCCTGCTGCTGCTGTGCTGCCATCCCGCGCTCGACCCCACCTCCCAGGTGGCGCTCACGCTGCGCGCGGTCGGCGGCCTCACCACCGCCGAGATCGCACACGCCCACGGCACGACCGAGCCCACCATGGGCGCCCGGATCAGCCGCGCCAAACAACGGCTGGCCCGCGCCGGAGCCCGCTTCACACCGCCTGCCGACGCCGACCGCGACAGCCGCATGACCGCCGTGATGCGGGTGCTCTACCTGATCTTCAACGAGGGCTACACCGCCACCGCCGGCGACCGGCTCGCCCGGGTCGACCTGACCCGCGAGGCCATCCGGCTGACCCGCATGCTCCACGCCACGCTCGGCGACGACGCCGAGGTGACCGGCCTGCTGGCGCTGATGCTGCTCACCGAGTCCAGGCGCGCCGCCCGTACGGACGGCGGCGACCTGGTCCCCCTGGACGAGCAGGACCGCACCCGGTGGGACCGCGACCTGATCGACGAGGGCACCGCCCTCATCGACGGCGTCTGGAACCGCGGCCGGACGGGCCCCTACCAGCTCCAGGCCGCGATCGCCGCCGTGCACTCCGCGGCCGCCGCGCCCGACCGGACCGACTGGGCCCAGATCGCCATGCTGTACGTGTGGCTCGAACGGCTCACCCCCACCGCGCCGGTCCAGCTCAGCCGGGTGGTGGCGGTGGCCCACGCCTACGGACCGGCCCGCGGCCTGGCGCTCCTGGACGACCTCAACCGCCGCCACCACCTGGACCGGCACCCGCTCACCAGGCAACGGGAGCACGCGGTCCGCGCCCACCTGCTCCAGATGACCGGCGACACCGCGCGGGCCGCCGCGCTCTACCGCCAGGCCGCCGGCCTGACCGCGAACCAGGTCGAGCAGCGCTATCTGCTCGGCAAGGCCGGCGATCTCAGCTCACCGGCACCGGCACGGACGACACCGTGGGCGGATCGCCGTAGCGGAACGAACCTTTCCGCCTGTCCTTCTACGGTGAAGGTGAACGCACCGAGGAGGAATTCGTGATCGAACTGTCGTGGCCGCAGGTCAGCGCGCGCCGTATGGAGCGGGCGCACCTGGCCGCCCCCGCCGCCGACAAGGGCCAGGCCGCCGTCGTGGCCGCCATGTGCGGGGCGCACGCCCAGGTCATGTCGGCGGCCGAGCTCTCGATCGGCCTGCGGCTCGACGGCGTCACCCGCGCCCACGTACGCGAGGCGTTGTGGGAGGAGGGGAGCCTGGTCAAGACGCACGGGCCGCGCGGAACCGTGCACCTGCTGCCCGCGGGGGACCTGCCCATGTGGCTGGGCGCCCTGTCGTCGCTGCCCGCGGGGCCCGGCGGGGCCGAGGGCATCCGGCTGACGGCGGAGCAGACCGACCAGGTCGTCCAGGCCGTCCGCGACGTGCTGGCCGGGGCCGACATGACGATCGACGAGCTGAGCGACGCGGTCGTCGCGGCCACCGGGCCGTGGGCGGGAGACCTGGTCATGCCCGCGTTCCAGGGCATGTGGCCGCGCTGGCGGCAGGCGATGCACACCGCGGCGCACCGCGGGGCGTTCGTGTTCGGGCCGGTCAGAGGGCGCAAGGTCACCTACCGCGCCGCGCCGGACGCGCCCGTGCCGCCGGACGCTCGGGCCGGCCTGGTCAGGGCCTACCTGACCGCGTACGGGCCGGCCACCCCGGCGCAGTTCGCCCAGTGGGTCGGCGCGACGGTGCGGTGGGCGGCCGAGGCGTTCGCGACGGTGGAGACCGAGGAGGTGTCGTTCGACGGGCGTCCGGCCCGGGTGCTGGCGGGGGACACGGCGGTGCCGGACGGGCCGCCGCGCGGCGTGCGCCTGCTGCCGTACTTCGACGCCTACCTGATCGCGGGCCGGCCGCGCGAGCTGCTCTACCCCGGCCCGGCCTGGCAGCGGGCGTTGTCCGGCGGGCAGGCGGGCACCTTCCCCGTGCTGCTGGTGGACGGCGAGGTGCGCGGGGTCTGGCACCCGCGGCGCTCCGGCAGCCGGATCGACGTCACGGTCGAACTGCTGTCCGCCCTGACCGCCGCCCAGCGCGGCGAGCTCGACGAGCAGGTGGAACGGGTGGGGGAGATCCTGGAGGGCAGGCCGCGCCTGACCCTCGGCCCAGTCACGGTGGGCGCGCACGCCTGAGCTCGGGGAACGCGCACCGGGCCTGATTGGACAAAGTGTCCGAACTGGACATACCATCCGGGCGTGACGAACACGGATGAGCGCGTGCGGCTGTGGTCGCCGGTGTGCGAGGCGGTGGCCGCGCTGCTGGCCCCGTACGCCGAGGTGGTCCTGCACGACGTCCGCGGCGACCGGGTCCTGGGCGTGTGGAACCCGATGTCCGGGCGCGGCCCGGGCGCCCCGTCGCTGCTCGGCGAGCTCGACCGGCTCGACCCCTCGCCCAGCGGCGTCTACGGGCCCTACGAGAAGCTGCTGGCCGACGGGCGGCGGCTGTCGTCGGTGAGCGCCGTGCTGCGCGACCCCGGCGGCGAGCCGTCCGCCGTGCTCTGCGTGAACCTCGACCGCACCCCGCTGGAGCAGGCCGCGGCGCTGCTGGCCGCGTTCGCCGCGCCGTCGGCGCCCCGTCCGGAGGCGCTGTTCGAGCAGGACTGGACCGAGCGCGTGCAGCAGATCGTCGGCGCCTACGTCCGCGAGCACGGCCGGCCGGTGGAGCGGCTGACCCGCGAGGACCGCCTCGCCGTGCTGGCCGAGCTGGACCAGGCCGGGGTCTTCACCGTCCGGCGGGCGCCGTCCGTCGTCGCGGGGGCGTTGCGGACGTCCCGCTCCACCCTCTACGCCCTGCTCGCCGAGCTCAGGAGGAGCCGACCGTGACCCCGCTTCCCGACTTCCGGCTGGAGGTCTACTTCTCCCGCTGGGAGTTCACCGCCCGCCACCACCTGGCCGCCTCCGACGCGCAGACCATGACCATGGCCGAGCTGCTCGCCCTGGCCGGCGACGACGACAGGCACGCCTGGGAGACGCTGTCCCTCGGCTACACCGAGACCTTCGGCGACCCGGGGCTGCGCCAGGCCGTCGCGGACACCTACGACCGCGTCGGCGCGGACGACGTGGTCGTCTTCGCGGGCGCCCAGGAAGCCCTGTACCTGGCCATGCAGGTGCTGCTCGGCCCCGGCGACCACGCCGTGGTGGTCACGCCCTGCTACCAGTCCGCCGAGACGGTGCCGATGGCGTTGTGCGAGGTCACCGGCGTCGCGCTCGATCCGGCCCGCGACTGGGCGCTCGACCTCGACGCCGTGGAGGCCGCGATCCGGCCGAACACCCGCGTGGTGTCGGTCAACTTCCCCAACAACCCGACGGGCAAGGTCATCGGCGCGGCCGACCTCGCCCGGCTGGCCGCGCTGTGCGAGGAGCGCGGCATCCACCTGTTCAGCGACGAGGTCTACCGCGGCCTGGAACTCGACCCCGCCCGTACGCTGCCGCAGGCCGCCGACCTGTCACCGGCGGCGCTCTCGCTGAACGTCACCTCCAAGTCCCTCGGCCTGCCCGGCCTGCGCATCGGCTGGATCGCCTGCCGCGACCGCGAGCTGCGCACCCGCCTCGAACGCGCCAAGCACTACACGACCATCTGCAACTCCGCGCCCAGCGAGCTCCTCGCCCGCATCGCGATCAGGGCACGGGACCGCATCCTGGAGCGCAACCGCGGGATCATCGCCGCCAACCTGCCGCGCTTCGAGGCGTTCTTCGGCGAGTTCGGCGACCTGTTCGAGTGGCGGGCGCCGGACGGCGGCTGCGTCACCTTCCCCCGCTACCTGGGGCCGGACGGCGTCGAGGCGTTCTGCGCCGAGCTGGTCGAACAGGCCGGCGTGCTGCTGCTGCCGGCGGGCGTCTACCGCTCGGAGCTCACGTCCACGCCGGACGACCGGTTCCGCCTCGGCGTGGGCCGCGCCGACCCCGAGCCGGGCCTGGCAGCCTGGGCGTCCTTCCTCAAGGGGCGCTGACCGGCCCGGCGTGCGGGCCGGTCCGCTCGACGGCGGCCTGCACGCCGTCGAGCAGCACGGTGAGCCCGACCGTGAACGCCTCGTTCACCTGGTGTTCCAGGTACGGCTCGCCCTCGCCGGGGACGCCGGCCTCGCTCTCGATCCAGGCCACCATGGGGAAGCGGGCCGGGAAGCCCGGCGCGACCTCCTCCAGCAGCTGGGAACGGGTGTGCCACCACTCCTCGTCCGACACGCCGGTGGCCGACGGGGCCTGCCGGGACTCGGCGACCGTCCGGGCCGCGCCGCGGACGAAGTCGAACAGCAGCGACACCACGCCGCGCAGCGCGGGCGGGCGCAGGCCGGTCTCACGCAGGATCGCGACCAGGCTCTCCAGCAGCGCGAACTCGTTCGGGCCCAGCACCGGACGGGCCTGCGACACCTGGAGCACCCAGGGATGGCGCTGGTAGAAGCGCCACAGGTGCCCGGCCCACGCGGTGACCGCCGGCCGCCAGCCCCCGGCCAGGTCGTGGGCGGTGGGCAGCTCGCCCAGGGCCTTGTCGTACATGAGGTCCACCAGCTCGCCCTTGCTGGGGACGTAGGTGTACAGGGCCATGCCGGTGCGGCCCAGCCGTTCGCCGACCTTGCGCATGGACAGCGCGGCCATGCCCTCGGCGTCGGCGACGGCGATGGCGGCGTCGACGATCAGGTCCACGCTCAGGCCCGGCTTGGGGCCGGGACGCGACTCGCCCGGCTCCTCGGTCCGCCACAACAACGCCATCGAACGGCGCGCGTCCCCCTGCCCGGCGAAGACGACCACAGTACGACTCTCCTCTGCCCCGATCTCTTTACGGCAGAAGATATCAGCGCTCTGAGTGGTGGGGCGGGGACGCGCGTCGATCCCGGCGCCCCGCGGGGGTGCCGGGATCGAGGTGGGTGAGGGCGTCAGCCCCCGACGCCGACCCCCGCGCCGGGGCCGTAGCCGTGGCCGATCCAGTTGCCGTTGCCGCTGCCCGGCCAGTTGTGGCGGCCGTGGTCGTGCTTCCAGCCCCATTCGTCGTCGTCGGAGTCGTGCCCGTGCTCGCCGCCCTTGCAGGCGTCGGCGTCACGGGTGCCGGCGAACCGGCCGTACTTCGTGACGTGGTGGTACGTGGAGTCGTCGTTCGTTCCGAGGCTGCAGTTGTCCGGGTGCCAGTGCCTCTCGTCGGACCAGGCGTCCGCGGCGGCCACGCCGGCCATGCTGAACACCGCGGCCGCGACGAGCAGTGCACCGCCGGCGGCGATGAGGTTACCTCTCATGAGCTCCCCCTGTAATCACGAAGTGACATCGGCCATCACTATACGTAGCGATCTTGGACGCCCTCCGCAGCGCCACACCCGGTTTCCCCCAACAGCGGGCCCCCTACCAGCAAACTCCCGGACACCGGCAACCCCGGCCTGGCAAGGGCGCACGGGCCTTCCGCACGACGTTCCGGCACGAGCGCGCGCCGGGCACAGGACGCCTCCGAGTCAGCCGTTCTCCGGGACGAGCAGCACCTCGGCCCCCATCGGCAGATAGCCCGCGGCCAGGAAGGCCCGTACGCTCGCGGCGTTGCCCGGCGCGATCTGCGCCCACAGCGGGCCGGGCGTCAGGTGCCTGGCCGCCGCGGCCAGCGACCTGCCGAGCCCACGCCCGCGGTGCTCGGGCTCCACCTCGACGGCCGCCTCCCAGCGGCCCGCCACGCCGCGGCCCAGCGTGACCAGGCCGGCGCCGTCGCCGGTGACCCACACGCGCACGGCGTCCCGGTAGCGGCGGGCCCGGACGACGCGCGGATGGTCGCCGGCGGTGAGTTCCTCCAGCGGGAGCGGGGGCGGCCCGGGGGCGGGGGCGGCCAGCGCGAGCAGGTCGAGGTTGCCGGTCCGCCTGCCGGTCGCGGCCTCCATCGCCGTCAGGAACGCCGGCATGAGCGGCGCCGACAGGTCGCCGGCGGGCAGCAGGGCGTGCAGCCGCGCCGGATCGACGTCGGCGAAGATCACCGTGTGGGCGGTGAAGGCGATGATCCCCGCGTCGCGCTCCGACGGCTGGGGGAGGACGGTCACGCTGCCGTCGGGGGCGGGCGGGCGGCCCGCCGCCGCGTCCGAGAGAAGGTCGGCCAAGGTCTCCATGCCCACATTCCAGCAGACCGGATTCGCAGCGGAACGATCAGCCCGAGGCCGCGCCCCGGTCAGCCGCGGACCGTACGGCGGCCAGGTAGGCGTGGATGGCGTCCCGGTTGCGGGACAGGCAGTCGATGCGCTGCTGGATGCGGCCCGCCTCCGCCCGCAGCAGCTCGGCCAGTTCGGGCGTCAGGCACTCCGGATGCAGGTGGATCTCGTCCGGCCTGTTCAGGAACGGCAGGATGCGGCGGATGATCTCCGTGGTGAGCCCGGAGTCGAGCAGGCCGCGGATCTGCTGGACCCGGTACACCGCCGACTCGGGATAGTCCCGGTAGCCGTTGACGGCGCGGTCGGGATGCAGCAGATCCTGCTCCTCGTAGTATCGCAGCATGCGCGTCGGCACGCCCGTACGCTGGGACAACTGTCCGATCTTCATGCTTCCCTCGGAGGATTTGCCTTCACACTGATGTGAAGGTTTCAGCATAGGCGGCATGTCTCCTGCGAAACTCCCGTGGGCGGGGCTGCTCGCGCTGTTCACGGCGGCGTTCACGGCCGTCATGACCGAACTCCTCCCGGCGGGCCTGCTGCCGCAGCTCTCCGCCGCCCTCGGCGTGCCGGAGGGGACGGCCGGGTTCCTCGTGACCGCCTACGCGGTCGCCTCCTTCCTCGCCGCGATCCCGCTCACCGCGTTGCTGCGCGGGCTGCCCAGGCGGCGGGTGCTGGTGGCCGCGCTGCTCGGGTTCGCGCTGCTCAACGCGGTCACGGCGGTGTCGTCGTCGTACGCGGTGACGTTCGCGGCGCGGGTGGGCGCGGGGGCGATGGGCGGCATCCTGTGGGCCATGCTCGTCGGGTACGCCGCCCGCATGGTCCCCGCCGAGCGCCGCGGGCGTGCCATCGCGATCGTCTCGGCCGGGATCACGGTGGCACTGTGCGCGGGCATCCCGGCCGGGACGCAGCTCGCGGCGGCCGTCGGATGGCGGGCGGCGTTCGGGGCGCTGTCGGCGGTGGCGGTGGTCCTGGTGGGCTGGGTCCTGTGGAAGGTGCCGCCCTTCCCCGGCGAGCCGGCGGCGCGGCGGGTGCCGTTGCGGCGGGTCGCGGTCGTGCCCGGCGTCAGGACCGTGTTGTCGGTGACGGCGCTGGTGCTGCTGGGGCATCAGGCGATGTACACGTACCTGGCGCTGTTCGCGGAGCAGGCGGGGTTCGGCCGGCCGGGGACCGTGCTGCTGGTGTTCGGCGTGGCCACGGTGGCGGGCATCTGGGTGGTCGGCGCGGTGATCGACAGGCGCCCGCGGGCGGCCCTGCTCGCGGTGCTGGTCGCGGTGGCCGCGTCCATGACGGCCCTCGGTCTGTACGCCGGGTCCGCCGGGGTGCTGCTGGGCGCGGTCGCGTTGTGGGGCGCGGCGTTCGGGGGAGCGCCGACGCTGCTGCAGACCGCGCTGGTCATCGCCTCGGGGCCGGAGAACGCCGACGTGGCCACGTCGATGCAGACCACCGTCTACAACGCGGGCATCGCGGCCGGGTCGCTCGCCGGCGGGCTGGTGCTGGAGGGCGCGGGGGCGGGCGCGCTGCCGTGGACCGCGCTCCCGGTGGCGCTCGCCGCCCTCGCGGTCGTGGCCGCCGCCCGCCGGCACGCCTTCCCGGCCCCTGGGGACCTGGCCCCCGGCGGCCCTGTCGCCGGAAGCCGGGCCGCCGGAACGGGCGCCGCTAGAAGCCGTGCCTCGACAGCGGCGGCACCAGCTCCCGCTCCTCGTACGACAGGTGGGACAGCAGCGCGTCGCTGAGCAGGTCGACGGCGGCGCGCAGGTCGCCCAGGCCGCCGGGCTCGCCGACGAAGGCGACCAGCGTCCGGTCCACCCGTTCGATGATCTTGTGGATCGCCTCGTGCTCCTCCTGCAGCCGGTCCAGGACGGGCGCGAGCCCCGGCTCGGCGCGGCGCAGCTTCGGGAAGACCATGCTGTCCTCGCCGGTGTGGTGCATGGTGACGAGCCTGCAGTACGACTCGCAGTACGCCCCCAGCGTCCAGTTGTTCTGCCGCATCGTCATGGTCGCGATCTGCGAACGGGCCGCGCCCGCGTCGATCGTGCCCGCGGCCACCTGCTCGACGAGGTCGCGCAGCTGGGCCAGCTCTGCGCGCAGGTGGTCGTGCACGTCCACGAGGTGCTGCCCGGTGGCCTGCTCCGCCGGGGTGTACCGGCGGCCGGGGTCGGGGTCGGGCGCGGTGGGCCTGGTGGCCTCGTCCCAGACCTGGATCGCGGCGCGGGTCCCGGCGTGGTGGTCCGGTTCCGGGGAGTGGCCGCGTCCGGCGGCGACCAGCTCCCGAACGGCCGGGGCGGTCTCGGCGGCGAAGCGCTCGATCTCGCGCGGATCGCCGGACATGAGGATGAAGACGCTCACCCCGTGGACGAGCGCGAGCTCGGCGAGCTGCGCGGCGGGCAGCGGACCGCCCAGGTTGAGCAGCCGCCGCACGTCGGACGGCGACCGCCCGGCCTCCAGCGCGGCCTCGTCGATGACGGCGTTGCCCTCGCCCAGGGCGGCGACGTCCTGGAAGCGGGGGAGCGAGGGCAGCCAGCCGTCGGCCAGCCGCCCGGTGAGCCGGAGCATGCGCGGTTTGTACGCCCCGAGCCAGATCCCGATGTCGTGGGCCGGTCGCGGGCCGCGCTTGAGCCCGTCCACCCGGTAGTGCTCGCCACGGTGGTGGACGCCGCCGCGCGTGCCGGCGTCCCAGATCGCGCGGATGATGTCGATGCCCTCCTCCAGCGCGGCCACGGCCTCGGACGGGGTGCGCCGGGGGCCGCCCATGGCCTCGATGGCGTCCCAGTAGCCGCCCGCGCCGAGCGCCAGCTCGAACCGCCCGTGGCTGAGCAGGTCGAGGCTGGCCGCCGCCTGGGCGAGCACGGCCGGCGGGCGCAGCGGCAGCGGGTGCACGTTGCCGGCCAGCCGGATGCGCTCGGTGCGCGCGGCGACGAAGCTGAGCAGCGTCCAGGTGTCGAGGAGGGCGGGCTGGTAGGGGTGGTCCTGGAAGGTCACCAGGTCCAGGCCGGCGCGCTCGGCGAGCTGGGCGAGGGCCACGACCTCGTCCGCCTGCCCGGCGGCCGGGACGAGGTTGGCGCTGAACTGCAGGTCGTGACCGTAGTCGGGCATGAGGGGCTCACCCATTGGTTGGTTGTACGAACTGTTGGTGTCGCGAAGTAAATTTAGTTCGTGCCGCCAACTACTGTCAATTACACTGGTTGCATGGTCGCCACCGAAGCCCCGGGTCTGAGCCTCACCGAGGCGCTCGTCCGCCTGGCGCACCTGGTCGAGCAGGTCTACGGCGAGGTCAGCAGGGAGCACGACCTGACCCCGCAGCAGGCCCAGCTCCTGTGCCTGCTGGTCGGCGGGCCCATCGGGATGACCGGCCTGACCCGGGCGCTGCACCTGGAGAAGTCCAGCCTCACCGGGCTCGTCGACCGCGCCGAGAAACGCGGGCTGGTGGCCCGGGTGCGCGACGCGCGCGACCGCCGCGCCTGCCTGATCGAGCTGACCCCGGCGGGCGCGGAGATCGCGGTGCGCGCCCACGACGGGGTGGCGGCCCGCCTGGAGACGCTGGCCGCCGGCCTGCCCGCGCGCCACCGCGACCTGCTGGCCACGGCCATCGGGGAGATCCTGACCGAGGACACCGCCCGCACCGGCCGCACGTGGGGCCGCCTGGAGCCCGGCCGCTGATCGGCCGCTGGTCAGGGGAGCGTCAGCGGGTCGGGAAGACCTCCGCCAGGAACGACGTCAATGCCGCCGTCACTTCTTCGGGGCGTTCGAGGGGCGCCAGGTGGCCGGTCTCGGGCAGGTCGAGGCGGCGCGCGCCCGGAATGCCCGCCGCCAGGATGTCCGACACCTCCTGGATGCCCGGCACGTCCGACAAGCCGTTGATCACCAGCGTGGGCGCGGCGACCTCGCGCAGCCGCCCCGCGGCCGGCGGGGACAGGAACCGCTCCGACGACCTGGGCCCGGTCCAGGACCGCTGGAACACCAGGGCGCACATCTCCACCGCCGCCTCCCACACCGCGCCGGGCAGCGCGTCGCGGCTGCGGCCGGGCCCGGCGACCTGCCAGGTCGTGTGCGCCTCGGCCATCGCCCGCACGTCACGCGGATCGACGCCGGTCGCCCCGCCCTCGCGGTAGCGGGCCAGCCGGTCGGCGGGCACCGAGGTGTGCACGCGTTCGCGGGCCTGCGCCAGCATCTCCGGCGGCCACTGATGTCCGGCCAGGCCGGAGCCGATCAACGTCAGGGCCGCCACCCGGCCGGGCGCGGCCAGGGCGGCCTCCACGGCGTACGCGCCGCCCATCGAGCAGCCGACCAGCGCCGCCCGCCCGACCTCCAGCGTGTCCATCAGCTCCAGCAGGTCTTCGTGGTGGCACACCTCGCCCTCGGCGTCGCCGGACCCGCCGTGGCCGCGCCGGTCGTAGCGGATCACCCGATGACGCCGCGACAGCGCCGCGAACTGGTGCTCCCACATGCGCCGATCGGCCACCCCGGCATGGACCAGCACGACGGCGTCGCCCGACGCGGGCCCGGCCTGGTCATAGGCGATCTTCATCCCCGCAACCTACTCCCGCAGGGGTGCGGGAGCGGGTCGCGTTCGCCACGGGCTCAGCGTCAGGCGTAGTCGGGGGTCATGACGGCGGCCAGGGTCAGGTGCGGGGCGGCCTCCTCCGGGTGACCCTGGCGGTGCAGGGTACGGCCGAGGAGGTGGCGGGCGTAGGAGTCGTCGGGCGCCTCGGCGACCAGGCTCTCCAGGGCCGTACGCGCCCGGCCGAGCTGGGCCGAGGCGAAGTACGCGCGGGCCGCCAGCAGCCGCACCCCGCGATCCGTGCCGTGCTCGTCGAGCAGCGGGCGCAGCAGCGTGAGCGCGCCGAGCGGGTCGCGCTGGTCGAGCAGCGACTCGGCGTGGCGCAGGCGCTCCACCTCGGCGGGCAGCCGCCGGACCGGGTGAGCGGCGGCGTCGGCCAGGAAGTCCCTGATCACGTCCGGCGGCTGGGCCCCGGCCAGGGCGCGGCCGCCCGCCACGATGGTCGGCGACGTGCGCACGCCCTTGGCCTTGCCCGTGAGCAGCAGCTCACGCACCAGGCCGGCGCCCCGGCCGTCCCACGGCACGCCGGTCTCGGCGGCGATCGCCGACAACACGGCCGGGTCGCCGATGTCGAGGGTCTCGACGAAGTGGGCCGACAGGACCCGCCCGACCACGGCCGACTGGAGCGCCGCGCCGCCCGTCTCGTAGGCCACGGCGATCAGCCGGTGCGCCTCCAGCGTGTTGGGCCGCCAGGCCGCGCCCCACTGCTGCCCGAGCCCCTCGTCGCCGGCGATGCCGGCCACCCGCGCCCGGTTGTCGGCCGGGGACAGGCCGGGCGAGCAGACCTGCAGCGCCTCCTCGACCATGGGGTCGCTCAGCACCTCGGCCAGCGGCTCGGCCTTCGCCGGCGCCGACGGATCGATCTGGAACGGCCGCCAGACCACCTCGACCGGCTCGCCCTCCCAGGAGGCGAGGGCCTTCTCCAGCCGCCGCTTCCCGATGTGGGCCCATCCGCAGACCATGTCCGCCCAGACTTCGATTCGCATGACGGGCAATCTACGCGACAACTGTCTATTAGTCAACATGTGTCGTATAGTGGCGGCGTGAACCCGGATGATCCGCGGGCGCGGCGTACCCGCGCCCGTCTCAAGGCCGCCGTGCTGGACCTGGCCGCCCGGCAGGAACTGGGCAGCATCACCATGTCGGCGCTGGCCCAGCACGCCGAGGTCAACCGCGCCACGATCTACCTGCACTATCCGGACGTCGACGCGCTGGTCACCGACGCCATGGAGGACGCCGTCACCGCCGTGGCGCGGGCGGCCGCCCTGTGCCCGCTCGACGCCCCCCGCGACCGGCCGCCGGCCCCGCTGGCGGAGCTGTTCGACCACGTGGCCGCCAACGCCACCCTGTACGAGCGCATGCTGGGCGGCCAGGGCAGCGCCCGCTTCGCCGCCCGGATGCGCGAGCGGCTCACCGAGGAGCTGACCGGCCGCTTCGCCACCGGCAGCCGCCCCGCGGGGTTCGAGGACGTGCCCGCCGACGTGCACGCCGCCTTCCTGGCCGGGGCGCTCATCGGCGTGATCACGCACTGGGTGTGCGGCGGACGCCACGACGCCGCCGCGGCCCAGTCGTTCTGGCGCCTGTTCCGGCCCCCGGTGCCCGGCTGAGCTCCGCCGCCGCCGCGCGCCGCCCTCTGGAAACCGGTGCAGGGGCTCTGCGTCCTGAGCTCCGCCGCCGTCGCGCGCCGCCCGCTTGGTACGCTGCGTCGCGACATCGCCGGACAGGTCAGAGGCGTCGTTCCTCCCCTGGCAGCGGTCGCCCGCCCCGTCCCCGACCCGACCGCCAGGACCACACGATGACCATGCTTCCCGACGAGCTCAGGACCGCCCTGGACTCGGCCCTGGCCCGCTTCGCGCCGCACGACCTGTCCCGCGCGACGGAACAGCTCACCGAGCGCTACCGCACCGGTCCGTCCGCCGCCGCGCCGCACCTGCGCACCCCGGCCGACATCGCGGCCTACGCCGCCTACCGCATGCCCGCCACGTACGCCGCCGCGGGCACGGCCATGCGCATGGCCGCCGCGATGACCCCCGGCTTCGCGCCGCGGACGCAGCTCGACGTGGGCGGCGGCACCGGCGCGGCGGTCTGGGCGGCCGGGCCGGTCTGGCCCTCGCTGGAGCGGGTCACCGTCGTCGAGCACGACCCCCAGATCATCGAGCTCGGCCGGCGGCTGGCCAGGACCGCGCCCGTCCGCGACGTCACCTGGCGGCGCGCCTCGATCGACCCGGGGCTCGACCGGCCCGCCGCCGACCTGGTCACCATGTCGTACGCCCTCAACGAGCTGCCCGCGCAGCGGCACGCCGACGTCGTGCGCTGGCTGGCCGCGGACGCGACGATGGTGATCGTCATCGAGCCCGGCACCCCCGCCGGGTACGCCAACATCGTCACCGCCCGGGAGACGCTGACCGGGTGCGGCCTGACCGTCGTCGCCCCCTGCCCGCACGACGGCCCCTGCCCGATCCGGCCGGGCCGCGACTGGTGCCACTTCTCCGTCCGCCTGCCGCGCACCACCCTGCACCGTCGCGTCAAGTCGGGCACGCTCGGCTTCGAGGACGAGAAGTTCTCCTACGTGGCCGCCGTGTGCGGGGAGTGGCCGCGGGCGGCGGCACGCGTCCTGCGCCACCCGCAGAAGCGCAAGGGCCTGGTGTCGCTGCGCCTGTGCACCGCCGAGGAGGGCGTGCGCGACGTGGTCGTCTCCAAGCGGCAGGGCGAGCTGTACCGGCTGGCCCGCGACGTCGACTGGGGCGACGACTGGCCGGCCGCCGAGTGACCCGGTCCGGCGGTAGGGTCGGCGGAATGGATCATGATGAGGTGCTGGCGCTGTTCGACCGGCAGATGCGGCGGGAGGCGCGCCCCGACGGGCCGGACGTCAGGGTCGAGCGGGACGCCGGCGTCGTCCGCCAGGTCGGCCCGCCGCACGCGTGGAACGGCGTCCTGTGGTCCGGCCTCGACGAGGGGAGCGCCGACGCGGCCGTCGCCCGTCAGGTGCGCTTCTTCGGCGACCTCGGCCTGGGCTTCGAGTGGAAGCTGTACGCCCACGACCGGCCCGCCGACCTGGCCGACCGGCTCCTGGCCGCCGGGTTCGCCGCCGAACCGGCCGAGACCGTGATGGTGGCCCGGGTCGCCGACCTCGACACCGAGGTGCAGCCGCCCGACGGCGTGAGCCTGGTGCCGGTCACCGACGCGGCGGGCGTGCAGGCGCTGGTCGAGGTGCACGAGCTGGCCTTCGGCGCCGACGGCAGCCGGCTGCGCGACCACCTGCTGGCCCGCCTGTCCGACGACACCGTCGTCCCCGTCCTCGCGGTGGCGGACGGGCGGGCGGTCAGCGCGGCCCGGCTCGACCTGTCCCCGGGCACGAGCTTCGCCGGGTTGTGGGGCGGCGGCACCGTGCCGGGCCGGCGGGGACGCGGGCTCTACCGGGCGCTGGTCGCCTGGCGGGCCCGGCGGGCCGCCGCGCGCGGCTACGACTACCTCCAGGTCGACGCCTCCGACCAGAGCCGGCCGATCCTGCTCGGGCTCGGGTTCGTCCCGCTGACCACGACCACGCCGTACGTGCGGGACTGACCCCGCCGGTACCCTGGGCACACCCCGTCGTGACAAGGAGAGCGTTGCCCGAGAGGACCCCGCGCGAGCTCGGCCTGCTGGCCGACTGCGAGAGCTGTTTCGGCCTGTGCTGCGTGGCCCTGCCGTTCGCCGCCTCCGCCGACTTCGCCGTCGCCAAGGACGCCGGCCGTCCCTGCGTCAACCTGCGCGACGACTTCCGCTGCGGCATCCACGCCCAGCTCCGGGAGCGCGGCTTCCCCGGCTGCACCGTCTTCGACTGCTTCGGCGCCGGGCAGAAGGTCTCCCAGGTCACCTTCGAGGGCCGCGACTGGCGTGCCGCGCCTGAGACGTCCGGGCAGATGTTCGCCGTGTTCCCGGTCATGCGGCAGCTCCACGAGCTGTTGTGGTACCTCGCCGAGGCGTTGACCCTCGACGCCGCCGCGGAGATCGGCCCCGAGCTGCGGGCGGCGTACGAGGAGACCGAGCGCCTGACCCGCGAGAGCCCCGGCGTCCTGGAGCGGCTCGACGTGGCCGCCCACCGGGGTGAGGTCAACACGCTGCTGCTGCGTACGAGCGAGCTGGTCAGGGCCGGTCGGCGGGGCAGGGAGCACCGCGGCGCCGACCTGATCGGCGCCAACCTCAAGGGCGCCGACCTGCGCGCGGCCAACCTGCGCGGCGCCTACCTCATCGGCGCGAACCTGCGCGGGGCCGACCTGCGCCTGGCCGACCTGATCGGCGCCGACCTGCGGGGCGCCGACCTGTCCGGAGCCGACCTCACCGGCTCCGTCTTCCTCACCCAGGCCCAGGTCAACGCCGCCAAGGGCACCCCCGCCACGAAACTGCCCGCCGCCCTGACCCGCCCCGCCCACTGGACGGCCGCCGCCGGGCCGGAGCCGCGCGCCCCGCGCGGCAGGGCCGGATCCCGCGGCAGGCAGGGCCGCCGCGGCCGACCTTAAAGGGACATGTAGTATCCCCTTTCATGCGCATGGGTGAAGGCGTCGAGTGGGGGCTCCACTGCTGCCTGGTGCTGGCGTGGCTGGAGGACGAGGCCCCGCTGTCCACCGGGCGGCTGGCGGCGCTGTTCGAGCTGCCGCCCGTCTACCTCAAGAAGCGGCTCCAGGCGCTGGTCCGCGCGGGCATCCTGACCTCGGTGCCGGGCGCGCAGGGCGGTTTCAGGCTGGCCAGGCCGCCCGCCCGGATCACGCTCATGGACGTCGTCGCCGCGGTCGAGGGCCCCGACGAGGCGTTCAGGTGCACCGAGATCCGGCAGCGCGGCGCCGGGGCCGAGGCGCCCGCCCGCGAGTTCGCGCACCCGTGCGGGGTCGCGGCGGCCATGCGCCGGGCCGAGCTCGCCTGGCGTCGCGAGCTGGCCGCCCAGACGGTCGCCGACCTCATGGACGCGGCTCCGGCGAACGCCCCCGACCGCGCGCGCCGCCACTACGAACGCCTTCGCGGCTGAATTCGACCCCGCCCGTGGGGCGCACACTCGGAAGGAGAATCGGGATGCTGAATGTCCCGAATAAGACGGGGTCCCGGGGCCTCGCCCCGACGCTGGTGCTGGCGCTCGGGACGTTCGCCGTGGGCACGGACGCGTTCGTGGTGGCCGGGTTCCTGCCGGACCTGGCCGCGTCGCTGGACGTCACCGAGGGGACGGCCGGGCAGTCGGTCACGGTGTTCGCCGTCGCGTACGCGCTGTCGTCGCCCGTCCTGGCCACCGTCGCCGCGCGGGTCCCGCGGCGGGCGCTGCTGGTGACGGCGCTGGTCGTGCTCGGGCTGGCCAACCTGGGGTCGGCGCTGGCGCCGTCGTTCCCCGTGCTGGTGGTCAGCCGGGTGCTGGCGGCGGCCGGGGCGGCGGCGTACACGCCGGGCGCGGGCGCGGTGGCGGCCGTCCTGGTGCGGCCCGAGCTGCGGGCGCGGGCGCTGGCCGTGGTGGTGGGCGGGCTGACGGTCGCGACGGCGCTCGGCGTGCCGCTCGGCGACCTGGCCGGCGAACGGCTCGGCTGGCGGTACGCGCTGGGGGCGGTGGCCGTGGCCTGCCTGGCGGTCGCCGCCGGGGTGTACGCGATCATGCCGGTGCTGCCGGGCGCGCCGCGGGTGCCGCTGCGCGCCAGGCTGGACGTGCTGAGGCGGCCGGCGGTGACGGCCATCCTGCCGCTCACCGTGCTCGGGATGGCGGGCAGCTACACGGTGTACGCCTACAGCGTGCCCGCCCTGCGCGCGGTGGGCGTGGAGGGGACGGCGGGCATGCTCTTCCTGTACGGGCTCGGCGCCGTCCTCGGCAACCTGGCCGCCGGGTACGCCACCGACCGGTGGGGCGCGCACCGGGTGCTGCCGGTCGCGTACCTGGTCATGGCCGTCAGCCTGGGGCTCCTCGCCTGGATGGCGGCGGCCGGCACAGCGGTCGGCACTGGGGTCGGCACTGTGGCGCTGGTCGGTGTGCTGGTGCTGGCGTGGGGTGCGAGCAGCTGGTGTCAGACGCCGCCGCAGCAGCACCGGCTCATCGCCGCCTCCCCCGGGGAGGCGCCGCTGGTGGTCTCGCTCAACTCCTCGGCGATCTACGCGGGGATCGGCGCGGGCACGCTGCTCGGCGGGCTCACGCTGCCGTCGGGCGCGGCCCTCACGTACGCGACCGGCGCGGCGCTGGCGGCCGCCGCCCTCCTGTTCGCCCTGGCCACCAGATCCGCGGGCGGCGCCCCCGAGTGACCGGCGCGCCTCGCCTCGCCCGGCGGCGCGACCCGCGGCCGGCAGGGCGGCCCGCGCCGGGCGGTGGCGCGGGTCGCGTCAGGACGTGTGGTCGCCGAGGGACTCGAGCAGGTCGCGCAGGGTGGCGGCCAGCTCGTCGCGCCGCTGCCCGGTGAGCGCCGACAACATCCGCTGCTCGGTCGCCAGATGGTCGGGCAGCGCGCGGTCGATCAGCGCGAGCCCCTCGGCGGTGAGCGTCACGTGCACGCCGCGCCCGTCGGAGTCGCTGGGCGTGCGCCGCACCAGCCCCCGCGACTCCAGCCGGTCGAGCCGCTGGGTGACGGCCCCGGAGGTGACCATGGAGGCGCGCATCAGGGCGGCGGGGGTCAGGCGGTGGGGCGGTTCGCTGCGTCGCAACGTGGCCAGCACGTCGAACGAGGCCCGGTCGAGCCCGTGCCCGGCGAACGTACGGCTCAGCTCGGCCTCGATCAGCCGGGACAGCCGCGACAGCCGCCCGATCACCGCCATGGGGGAGACGTCCAGGTCAGGGCGCTGCGCATGCCACTGCCTGAGGATGTAGTCGACCTGGTCAGCCACCCTCGCAGCCTACAAGTGTCTTAGCGGTGAGGAAAATCACCTGGCCGGAACGTCGGCGTTCGGTTAATTTGTCTTAGTGCTAAGTAATCGAACGGGAACCGTTCTGCTGACCGCCCTCACCCCCGCCATCTGGGGGACCACCTACCTGATCACGACCGAACTGCTGCCGCCCGGCCGCCCCCTGCTGGCCGCGTTGATCCGCGCCCTGCCGGCGGGGCTGATCCTGATCGCGATCACCCGTCGGCTGCCCCGGGGGAACTGGTGGTGGCGTGCCCTGGTGCTCGGCGCGCTCAACATCGGGTTGTTCTTCGCGTTGTTGTTCGTGGGCGCTTACCGGTTGCCCGGAGGGGTGGCCGCCACCGTCGGGGCCATCCAGCCGCTGCTGGTCGCGTTGTTGTCGGCGGGGCTGCTGGGGGAGCGGCTGACCTGGCGCGTCGCGCTCGCCGCGGCGGCGGGCGTGGCCGGGGTGAGCCTGCTGGTGCTGCGCGCCGACGCCCGGCTCGACCTGCTGGGCGTGGCCGCCGCGCTGGGCGGCGCGGTGGTGATGGCCGTCGGGGTCGTGCTCAGCAAGCGCTGGAAGTCGCCCGCGCCGCTGCTGGCCACCACCGGATGGCAGCTCACGGCCGGCGGCCTGCTGCTGGCCCCGGTGACGTTCCTCGTCGAGGGGCCGCCGCCCGCCCACCTGACCGGCGAGAACCTCGCCGGGTACGCCTACCTCGCGATCATCGGCTCGGCCCTGGCCTACACCCTGTGGTTCCGTGGCATCCGCGAGCTGTCGGCCACCAAGGTCACCTTCCTCGGGCTGCTCAGCCCGGTCGTCGCCACCGCGCTCGGCTGGCTGGTGCTCGGGCAGCGGCTCACGCTCGCGCAGGTGGCCGGCGCCGTCATCGTGCTCGCCGCGCTCCTCGTGGCGCAGCTGCAGCCCGTACGGCACCGCGCCGCGCCGGAGCCGCTGGAGGCCCCCGTGCCCGCGGGCGGGAAACGATGATCGCGTCCGCCGCTAGGATCGGGCCGAGGAGGGCGGTATGAGCGTGCAGGCGTACCCCGTGACCGGGCCGGTGGCCGAGCACGGCGAGGGGCCCGTGTGGTGCGCCCGCTGGGGCGGGCTGCGGTGGGTGGACATGCTGGCCGGCGACGTGCTCGCCCTCGACGACTCCGGCGGCGTGCGGCGGCGGCACGTCGGCCCGGTCGCCGCGGCCCTGCGCCCGCGCGTGACCGGCGGTTACGTGGTCGCCGGCGAACGCGAGCTGCTGCTGGCCGACTCCGACGACCTCGACGCGCCGCTGCGCCCGCTCGGCCAGGCGTGGAGCGACCCCGGCGTGCGCATGAACGACGGCGGCTGCGACCCCGAGGGCCGCTTCTACATCGGCAGCATGCCCTACGACGAGACCCCCGGAGCCGGCTCCCTCTACGTGGCCGGGCCGGACGGCGCGCTCAGCCCGGTGCTCAGCGGCGTCACCGTCTCCAACGGCCTCGACTTCAGCCCCGACGGCGGCCTGGCCTACTACGCCGACACCGCCACCGGCCGGGTGGACGTCCTCGACCACGACCCGGCGGGCGGGCTCACCGGGCGCAGGCCGTTCGTGACGATCGACCCCGCTCAGGGCGCGCCCGACGGGCTGACGGTCGACGCCGAGGGCGGGGTGTGGGTGGCGCTCTGGCAGGGGTTCGCCGTGCACCGGTACACCCCCGGCGGGCGGCTCGACGCCGTGGTGGAGCTGCCGGTCGGCAAGGTCACCGCGGTCACGTTCGGCGGCCCCGGCCTCGACCGGCTGTACGTCACCACGTCGAGGCTCGGGGTGGACGCCCGGGAGCAGCCCGAGGCGGGCGCCCTGTTCGCGGCCGACCCCGGCGTGCGCGGCCGCCCGGTGCTGCCCACCACCCTCTGACGGGAGCGGAAGGCGATCAGCGGGGGTGGTCGCCGGTGGCGCCGTCGATCAGCTCGCGCAGGATGTCCATGTGGCCCGCGTGCCGCACGGTGTCCTCGATCATGTGGATGAGCACCCAGCGCAGGGTCACCCGGCGGCCCGCCCACGAGGTGCCGGGCTCGTCGAGGGGGAGGTCGGAGATCGCCTTGTCGGCGGCGGCGCGGGCCCGGCCGTAGAAGGCGACGATCTGCTCGGCGGTCTCCTGCTCGCCGATCGCGAAGTCGTCCTCAGGGGCGAACCACAGCGGCTCGGCCTCGCGGCCGAACGTGGAGCAGAACCAGCCGTACTCGACGGCGGCCAGGTGTTTGACGATGCCGAGCAGCGACGTGCCGGACGGTGTCATCGGCCGCCTGACCTGCTCCTCGCCCAGCCCCTGGAGCTTCCACACGATGACGTCGCGGTGCCGGTCGAGGCTGGCGTGCAGGCTCTCCTTCTCGCCACCGGACGGCGGCACTCCTCTTCCCATGCCCGCGACCGTAACAGCCGCGACCGACACGTTGCCGTCGCCCGCCGGGGGCCGCGATACTCCCTGCATGATCGGTCATATCGGCATCAACGTCCCCGACATGCGGGCGGCCAAGGAATACTACGACGCCCTGCTGCCGTACCTCGGTTTCAAGGAGTTCTTCAGCAGCGAGGAGGAGATCGGCTACATGCCGGCGAACGACAAGCCGGGCACGTACCTGTTCCTCTACCCCGCGCAGGAGGCCGGGGACTACTCGCGGCACCGCACCGGGCTCCAGCACCTGGCGTTCTCGCTGCGCAGCCGGTCCGCGGTCGCCGAGGCGCACGCGCGGGCGGTGGAGCTCGGCTCGGAGGTGCTGCACGAGCCCAGGGAGTTCCCCGAGTACCCGCCGCCCTACCACGCCGCGTTCTGGCTCGACCCGCACGGCGTCATGCTGGAGGCCGTCTGCCACTACGACCGCGACTGACCTGCGGCGATCCCGGTCTCGCGCGGCTGGACGGCCTCCGTCGGGGAAGGTTCCCCATCGGTGCCGCCGTACGACGTGCGGGCGTGGACCGGTGTGCGATCTTCAGGTGCGAGGGGGCGAGGGCTAGCCTGGAGCATGACGTCCCGCACGGGCCCGGCGGCAGGCCGGGCGTGGACGACGCGCGGCCCGATGTCATGATGTCCCCGACGCTCGACCGGGAGGAAACGATCGTGGGGCCTTTCGCGGGCGGTGGGCTGCCCCCGGACGACGTCGTCGTCGCGGCGCTGCGGGCCGGGGACGAGTCGATGTTCGCCGCGCTCCTCGACACCTGGTCGCGGGGGATGTTGCGGGCGGCCAGGTCCTACGTGTCCACCGACGACTCGGCCGAGGAGGTCGTGCAGGACACGTGGCTGGCGGTGATCGGCGCCATCGACGCCTTCGAGGGACGCTCCTCGGTCAAGACGTGGGTCTACCGCATCCTGGTCAACACCGCCAAGAAACGCGGCCTGCGCGAGAGCCGCACGCTGCCGTGGAGCGCGTTCGAGCCGCCCGCCGAGCCGGCACAGAAGGTGGACGGCCCGACGCCGGAGGGCGCGGTGCTCGCCTCGGAGGCGCGCGGTCTCATCGGTGCGGCGCTGGCCGGGCTGCCGCCCCGGCAGCGGATCGTCATCACCCTGCGTGACCTGGAGGGATGCACGTCCGAGGAGGTTTGCGAGATCCTGGAGATCTCGGCCGCCAACCAACGGGTGCTCCTGCACCGGGCAAGGGCCACGGTCCGCGACCGGCTCGAAGGCTACTACCAGTCCGTGAAGCGGTCAGAATAGGTTAAACGGTTCAACGTTCAGAGGTGAGGCGGTCAACGTCGTGAAGCGGTTCACGTGCGACGAGCTGGTAGAACTCATCACCGCCTACCTTGACGGCGCTCTTGACCGGCCCGAACGCGAGGGGTTCGAGGCGCACGCGGCGGCCTGCGCCGACTGTGCGCGGCAGCTCGACCAGTTCCGCGAGACCGTCCGGGCCCTGCGCGAGCTCCCGCCGGAGCGCACGTTGTCCGACGGCACGCGCGACCGCCTGATGTCCGCCTTCAGAGCCCGCCGCCACCGGGGCTGACGGCCCCTTTTTAGCACCAAGAGCTGCAAAAAGGGCAAATCTCGGCAGATCATCAGATTTCCGTGTAACGCTGGCGGGTCTCGCGGGTCTGTAAGCACATGCGCCACGCGATGACCGGCCCGGCGGCCGGCGGGTCCGGCGCCTCGGGAGCGGCCGGCGAGCCGCTCCGGGGCGTGCCGGAGGTGGAGGAGTTCGCACGCCGGTGTTTCGCCCCCGCCCCGGGCGACCGGGTGGGGGCCGAGCTGGAGTTCCTGATCTTCGACCGGGCGGACCCGGCGCGGCAGGTGCCGATGGACCGGGTGAAGCGGGTCGTCCCGGTGCTGGCCGGCGGGAGCCGGGTGACGTACGAGCCGGGCGGCCAGATCGAGCTGTCGGGCCCGGCCGGGCCGCCCGCCGAGGCCATCGGACGGCTGGCCGCCGACGTGGCCGCCGTACGCGCGGCGCTCGGGCGGGCCGGGCTGGTGCTGGGCGGCGTGGGGCTCGACCCGCTGCGCCCGGCCCGGCGGCAGCTCCGCCAGCCGCGCTACGACGCCATGGCCGAGTTCCTGGGCCGCCCGTACGGGCCGCTGATGATGTGCTCGACCGCGTCCGTCCAGGTCAACGTGGACCTGGGGGAGCGGCCGGCGGTCCGGTGGGAGCGCGCCAGGCTGCTCGGGCCCGTCCTGATCGCGGCCTTCAGCAACTCGCCGCTGAGCCGCGGACGTCCCTGCGGCTGGATGTCGGGCCGCCAGGCCGTCTGGGAGAACCTCGACCCGACCCGCACCGCGCCCGTCGACGGCTCCGGCGACCCGGCGGCGGCCTGGGCGGCGTACCTGCTCGACGCCCGGCTCATGCTCGTCCGCGAGGACGAGCGCCGCTACCGCGCGGTCGGCGACGGCTCGACCTTCCGCGACTGGCTCGACGGCGCGGGCGAGCGCCCGCCGACCCCCGACGACCTGGCCTACCACGCCACCACGCTGTTCCCGCCGGTCCGGCCGCGCGGCTGGCTGGAGATCCGCTACCTCGACGCCCAGCACCCGGACGAGTGGCCGGTGTGCGTCGCCGTCACCCACGCGCTGATCACCGACGACCGCGCCGCCGACGCCGCCCTGTCGGCCGCCGAGTCCGTCGCGGGCCTGGCCGAGGTGGCCGCCAGGTGCGGCCTGACCGACCCGCGGCTCGCCCGCGCCGCCGAGGCGGCCTTCCGCGCCGCCGTCGAGGCGCTGCCCCGGCTCGGCGCGCCCGCCGATCTGGTCGACGGCGTGTCCGGCTTCGCCGCCCGGTACGTGAGCGCGGGCCGCTCCCCGGCGGCCGACCTGATGGACCTGATGACGGACCCGGTACGGCGCCTGCCGGCCTGGCTGAGCGGAGAAGGACGGGCATGAACGACATCAAGGAACGCATCGCCGCCGAGCTGACCGCGGTGCGCGACCGTTCGCTGACCTACACCGAGGCCGAGGACGACCTCCTGCTGCGCCAGCACTCCCCGCTGATGTCGCCGCTGGTGTGGGACCTCGCGCACGTCGGCAACTACGAGGAGCTGTGGGTGCTGCGCGAGGCCGCCGGCATCACGCCGCTGCGCCCCGAGATCGACGACATCTACGACGCCTTCAAGCACCCCCGCAAGGACCGTCCCACCCTGCCGATCCTCGGCCCGGCCGAGGCCAGGAAGTACATCGGCGGCGTGCGCGGCCGGGTGCTCGACGTGCTGGACGCGATCGACCTGGAGGCCGCCGCGCCGCTGCACCGCGACGGGTTCGTGTTCGGCCTGGTCATCCAGCACGAGCACCAGCACGACGAGACGATGCTGGCCACCTGGCAGCTGTCCCGGCAGCCCGGCCTGGTCCGCGACGGCGACCTGCCGCCGGGCCGTGCCACCGGCCCCGCCGAGGTGTACGTCCCCGCCGGTCCCTTCCAGATGGGCACCGGCACCCTGCCCTGGGCCTACGACAACGAGCGCCCCGCCCACCGGGTGGACCTGCCCGCCTACTGGATCGACCGGCTGCCCGTCGGCAACGCCGCCTACGCCGCGTTCGTCGAGTCCGGCGGCTACGACGACCCGCGCTGGTGGCATCCGGACGGCTGGCGCTGGCGGCAGGAGAGCGGCGCCACCGCGCCGCTGTTCTGGACCCGCGAGGGCGACGCGTGGTGGCGCACCCGCTTCGGCCGCGCCGAGCCCGTCCCGATGGACGAGCCGGTCCAGCACGTGAGCTGGTACGAGGCCGACGCCTACGCCCGCTGGGCGGGCCGGCGGCTGCCCACCGAGGCCGAGTGGGAGAAGGCGTGCGGCTGGGACCCGGACGCTGGACGGGCCCGCAAGTACCCGTGGGGCGACGAGGACCCCCGTCCCGACCTGGCCAACCTCGGTCACCGGGCGGCCCGGCCGGCCCCGCTGGGCGCCTACCCCGCCGGGGCGAGCGCGTACGGGGCCGAGCAGATGGTCGGCGACGTGTGGGAGTGGACCGGGTCGTGGTTCCAGCCTTATCCCGGGTTCCGCAGCTTCCCGTACAAGGAGTACAGCGAGGTCTTCTTCGGGCAGGAGTACCGGGTGCTGCGCGGCGGCTCGTGGGCGGCCGACCCGGCGGCGGTGCGCACCACGTTCCGCAACTGGGACTACCCGGTCCGGCGGCAGATCTTCACCGGCTTCCGCTGCGCCCGCGACGCCGAGCGGGCCTAGATGTGCCGGCACGCCGCCTGGCTGGGCGCCCCGCGCCCGCTGACCACGCTGATCCACGAGCCGGCGCACGGCCTGCTCGCCCAGTCGTACGCGCCCCGGCGGCAGCGCCACGGCACGGTCAACGCCGACGGCTACGGCATGGCCTGGTACGACCCGGCCAGGCCGGAGCCGGTGCGCTACCGCCGCGCCATCCCCATCTGGGCCGACGCCAACCTGCCCGCGCTCGCCGAGATCGCCCGCTCCGGCTGCCTGATCGCGGCCGTGCGGTGCGCCACGACCGGGATGCCGGTGGAGGAGAGCGCCACCGCGCCGTTCGCCGGGGGCGGCTGGCTGCTCAGCCACAACGGCCGGGTCGAGCGCGACGCGGTCATGGACCTGGCCGACGACCTGCCCGAGAGCCCCTGCGACTCGGCCTGGCTGGCCGCCGCCGTGTTCGCCCGCGGCAGCGCCGGTCTCGGCCTGGCCGCGGCGCTGGCCGACGTCGTCGTGCGCGCGGGGGAGAAGGACCCCGCCGCCCGCCTGAACCTGCTCGCCTGCGACGGCACGGCGCTCGCCGCGACCGTCTGGGGCGACACCCTCTTCTTCCGCGCCGACCGGGACGGCGTGTACGTGGCCAGCGAGCCGCTCGACGACCGGCCCGGCTGGCAGGCGGCGCCCGACCGCAGCCTGCTCACCGCCACGCCGGACGACGTACGCGTCCAGCCGTTGTGACATTTTCAGGAGGATCTCGTGCCCGTCACCCAGCCGACCGTCCATGTGATCAACCATCTTGACCCCGGCTACCTGCGCCAGGCGCTCGAACACGACGTCAGGACCGGGTTGACGGCCACGCCCAAGTGGCTGCCGCCCAAGTGGTTCTACGACGAGGCGGGCAGCGACCTGTTCTCGCGCATCACCCGGTTGCCCGAGTACTACCCGACCCGCCGCGAGCTGACGATCCTGCGCGCGCGGGCGGCCGAGATCGCCGCCGCGAGCGGCGCCGACACGCTGGTCGAGCTGGGCTCGGGCACGAGCGAGAAGACCGTGATCCTGCTGGACGCGCTCACCGCGGCGGGCACGCTGCGCGCCTACACGCCGGTGGACGTGGACGCCGTCACCCTGGAGGCGGCCGCGCGCCGGCTGGGCGGCCGCCACCCCGGGCTGGAGGTGCGGCCGGTGTGCGCCGACTTCGAGCGGCACCTGCGGCTGCTGCCGCGCTCGGGCAGGCGCATGGTGGCCTTCCTCGGCGGCACGATCGGCAACCTCGAACCGGCCGGCCGCGAGCTGTTCCTGAAGGAGGTGCGCGCCACCCTGCGGCCCGGCGACACGTTCCTGCTCGGCGCCGACCTGGTGAAGGACACCGGGCGGCTGGTCGCGGCCTACGACGACGCCGCCGGGGTGACGGCCGCGTTCAACCGGAACGTCCTGCGCGTGGTGAACCGGGAGCTGGCGGCCGGGTTCGAGCCGGCGGCGTTCGAGCACGTCGCCCTGTACGACCAGCGCAACGAGTGGATCGAGATGCGGCTGCGGGCCACCCGGGACATGCGGGTGCGGGTCGGCGCGCTCGGCCTGACCGTGGACTTCGCCGCGGGCGAGGAGATGCGGACGGAGATCAGCGCCAAGTTCCGGCTGGAGCCGCTGGGGGAGGAGCTGGCCGCGGCGGGGTTCACCGTCCTGCGGTCGTGGACCGACCCCGCCGGCGACTTCGGGCTGCTGCTGGCCGGGGCGTGATCGCCGCACGCTGGCGGGCCGCCCGCTCGGCCGCGCCGCCCGGCCACCTGGACGCGGCCGGCTGCAACGTGCCCAGCGACCGGACGCTGGCCGCGACGGTCGAGCACCTGCGGCGCGAACGCGAGCTCGGCGGGTACGCCGCCGTGCCGGGACTGACCGCGCCCAGGGCCGCGCTGGCCGCCCTGACCGGCGCGGACGCGGCCGACGTCGCCTTCCTGGAGAGCGGCACGGCCGCGATGGCGGCGCTGCTCGGCGGCTGGCGGCTGCCGCCGGGCGCCCGGGTCGGCTTCACCCGCTCGGAGTACGGCAGCACGCTCATGCTGCTGCGCCGCCTGGCCGCCGAACGCGGCTGGACCCTCGCCGAGCTGCCCGCCGCCGACGACGCCCGCCTCGACCTCGACGCCCTGTCCGCCGCCCTGCGCCGCGGCCTGGACCTGGTCACCCTGCCGCACCTGCCCTCCCACCGGGGCACCGCGCAGCCGGTCGCGGAGATCGGCCGCCTGTGCCGGGAGGCCGGCGTGCCCCTGGTCCTGGACGTGTGCCAGTCGCTCGGCCACCTGGACGTCACCGGCGCGCGGGCCACCGCCTACGTCGGCACCTCCCGCAAGTGGCTGGCCGGGCCGCGCGGCGTCGGCTTCCTGATCGTGCCCGGCCTCACCGAGGACATGGACGCGGCGGCCCCCGCGCTCGGCGGCCACGTCTGGCTGGAGGACCCGGCGCGCAGCGGGCCGCTGCCCGGCGCCGCGCGTTACGAGAGCGCCGAGTCGGCGGTCGCGGCGCGGATCGGCCTCGGCGTCGCCGTCCTGGAGCACCACGCGCTGGGGCCGGACGCGGTCCGCGCCCACCTCGCCGAGCTGGGCGCGGCGGCCCGGCGCACGCTCGACGGCAGGGGCGGCTGGCGGGTGGTGGAGCCGTACGACGAGCCGACGGCCATCGTCACCCTGCGCCCGCCCGACGGCGCGGACCCCGCCAGGACGGCCGCCGCGGCGGCCGGGGCGGGCCTGCTGGTGGGCGTCGCGCCGGTCGCCCGCGCCCCGCTCGACCTGCGGGAGCCGGTGCTACGCGTCTCGCCGCCCCCGGGAACCCGGCAGGACACCCTGGACGCCCTGGCCCGCATCCTCGACGGCCATTAGAGCGGGCGGGCGCTGGAGCGGGCGGGCGTCAGAACGAGCCGGGTGTCAGAGCAGGCGGTCGAAGCCGACCACCAGGTGCGCGGGCCCGCGCAGCGACGCGCTGTGCCGGTACGGCGGCCGGCCGGCGGCCAGTTCCGGCCCGACCAGCCTGCTCACCAGCGCGCCCAGCGCGACCCGCGCCTCGATCCGGGCCAGCGGCGCCCCCACGCAGTAGTGCACGCCCCCGCCGAACCCCAGATGCTGGTTGTCCCGCCGCGCCGGGTCGAAGCGGTCGGCGCCGGGGAAGCGGGCCGGGTCACGGCTGCCCGAGGCCAGCAGCAGCGCCACGTCGGCGCCCTGCGGGACGGTGACCCCGGCGATCTCGATGTCGGCCAGCGTCGTGCGGGTGCGGAACTGCACCGGCGGGTCGTAGCGCAGCACCTCCTCGACGGCCGGCACGATCAGCCCGGGGTCGGCGCGCAGCCGCGCCAGCGCCTCCGGGTTGCGCAGGAACGTCAGCATGCCGTTGGTGATCAGGTTGACGGTGGTCTCGTGGCCGGCGATGAGCAGCAGGGCCATCGTCGCGATGATCTCCGGGGCGTCCATGCGCTCGGCCTCGCCGTCGGTGCGCTCGGCCTCGCCGTCGGTGAGCAGCGCCGACAGCAGGTCGTCCGACGGGCGGGCGTGCCGCTCGCCGGCCAGTTGCACCAGGTACGCGCGCAGCTCCGGCGCGGCGGTCTCGGCCTGCCGCACCTCCTCGGCCGACAGCCCCTCGGGCGGGTCCAGCGTGCGGGCCAGCGCCGAGGCCCAGCCGTGGAAGCGCGGCTCGTCCTCCTTGGGCACGCCGAGCAGGTCGCAGATCACCGTGACCGGCAGCGGGTAGGCCAGGTCGTCCACCACGTCCATGGAGTCGTGGCCGGCGCGCCGGTCGAGCAGTTCGGCCACCAGTGACACCACGTGCTCGCCGAGCCGGTTGACGCGCTCCGGGGTGAAGTGCCGCATGACGATCCGCCGCAGCCGGTCGTGGTCGGGCGGGTCGAGGAAGATGAACGCCGGTTTGCGGGACTCCTGGCCGTCCTGGGCGTTCTGTGCGGCCATCAGCCTGCCGGAGGCGCCGAACGAGCCGGAGCCGCTCCTGCTCTTGCGCTCGTCGGAGCTGATCCGCGGGTCGTGCAGCAGCGAGACGATCTCGGCGTACGTGCTCACCGCGTACAGGTCGTCCCCCTGGCGGGAGACGGGCGTCTCGCGCAGCCGGGCGTACAGCGGGTACGGGTCCGGGCGGCTCGCCTCGTCCAGGACCTGCGCGAACAGGCTTTGCGTCACCTGGTGGGCCATGGTCGTCCTCCGGCTCTCATTCCAGCGGCGGCGCGGTCAGCGGCGAGCGGGGGTCGCGCTCGCGCGGCACCTCGCGCGCGGTCGGGCCCTGCCCGGTCACCGCGGCCGTCGGGCTGTGCGTGGACTGGCCGTCCACGGCCAGGCCGGCGGGCACCGGGAGCAGCGTGCGCGGCCCGTCGGCGGCCCGAAGGTCGGGCGGGAAGGGCGCGGCCGCCTCGATGAGGCCGGCGTAGGCGGACAGCGAGCGCGGGGCGTCCACCGCGACCGCCGCCACGCACCGGCCCTGGCGGCCGAAACAGGCCACGAAGCGGCGCTCGGCCACCGAGCCCTGCGTGACCACCACCTCGTCGGCGATCGTCGGCAGCCCGACGGACTTGATGCTGACGCCGAACTGGTAGGACCAGAACGCCGGCAGCCCCCGGTGCGGGCGCGGCCGGTCGGCGACCATGTTGTGCGCGGCGGTGGCCGCCTGGCGCACCGCGTTGTCCCAGTGCTCCACGGCCAGCAGCAGGCCGTCGTAGTGCGGGTGCGGCCAGCGCGCCACGTCGCCGGCCACGAACACGTCGGAGGTGACGATCGCGTCGGCGTCGAAGGCCCGGCAGGCGGCGTCGCACACCACCCCGCGCGCGTCGGCCGCCAGGCCCGCCCCGTCCAGCCATTCGGTGTTGCGGACGGCCCCGAGCGCCACCACCGCGACCTCGACCGGCAGGACGTCGCCGTCGGACAGGTGCGCCGCGCGCAACCGGCCCTCCGCGTCGCCCTCCAGCGCCATCACCGTGGTGTTCACCCGCAGGTCCACGCCGTGCTCGCGGTGCAGCCGGGCGGCCACGCTGCCGGCCGCCGTGCCCAGGGCGCCGGCCAGCGGAGCCGGGCCGCGTTCGGCGACCGTCACGGGCAGGCCCATCTCACGGCACACGGAGGCGATCTCCGAGCCGGTGAACCCGCCGCCGATGACCAGCACCCGGCCCGGCCCGGCGGCGAGCGCGGCCCTCAGGCTCGCCGCGTCGTCGCGTCCGCGCAGGGTGAACACGCCGGTCAGGGCCGCCTCGGCGGGCTCTGGCCAGGGGCGCGCCCGGGTGCCGGTGGCGATCAGCACCCGGTCGAAGCCGATCTCGCGCCCGCCGGCCAGGCGTACCTGGCGGGTGCGCAGGTCCAGTCCGGTGGCGGGCTCGCCGAGCAGCCAGCGCGCCCGCAGGTCCCGCGCCGTGACGAGCGCGGTGTGCGCGGGCGAGGCGCGTCCGGCCAGCACCTGCTTGGACAGCGGCGGCCGGTCGTAGGGCTCGTACGGCTCGTCGCCGATCAGGGTCAGCTCCCCGGTGAAGCCCTCGGCGCGCAGCGTCTCGGCGGCCCGCAGGCCGGCCAGCGAGGCGCCGACGATCACCGCGCTACGCATGGTCGTCCGGCGAGCAGGTGATCGCCTGCACCGGGCAGGCCGCGGCGGCCTCGCGCACCTGCTCGCGCAGCGCGTCGGCCGGGGCGTAGTCGTACTCGAGGGACTCGGCGCCGTGGAACCGGAAGACCGCCGGCGCCGCGAACACGCACTGGCCGTAGCTCAGGCAGCGGTTCAGATCGACGAGCACTCTCATGTCCGCCACGTTACGAACGGCTGCTCCAGCCACGTTCCAACCTGATCCCAAGTTTTCCTGATTTGCGAAACCTAGGACTCCTAGGATAAAACCTAGGAAGGTTAGGTTTCCTGCTGCGGAGGTGGATCATGATGGCTCGGGCCGGTCTGACGGCGGACCGCGTGACGGAGGCGGCCGGGGAGCTGGCCGACGAGGCCGGGTTCGACAATCTGACGGTCTCGGCCCTGGCGCGCCGCTTCGGCGTCGCGGACGCCAGCCTCTACTCCCACGTCAGGAACCTCCAGGACCTGCGCGTCCGGGTGGCGCTGCGTGCCGCCCGCATCCAGGCCGACGCCCTGACCGCGGCGGTGGCCGGCAAGGCGGGCAAGGACGCGCTGGCGGCCTTCGCCGCCGCCTACCGCGACTTCGCGCTCGCCCACCCGGGCCTGTACGAGGCCACCCAGCTCCGGCTCGACCCCGAGATCGTCGCCGGGTGCGCCGACGTCCAGCGCATCTTCACCACCACCAACGCGGTCGTGGCCGCGTACGGGCTGCCCGAGCCGGCCCACACCGACGCCATCCGGCTGCTGCGCAGCACCTTCCACGGCTTCACCAACCTGGAGGCCCGCGGCGGCTTCCAGGCGTCCCGCGACGTCCGCAGCTCGTGGGACGCGATCATCGACGCGCTCGACAGCGCACTGAGACATTGGCAGGTTTCCCCATGACCGGAACGACCGCGACGCGGCCCGGCCTCGACCGGCGGCTGCTGACGGTCGCCGGGGTGCTCACCCTCGGCGCCTTCACCGCCCTGCTCGACGGCACGGTGGTCGGCGTCGCCACGCACACCCTGGCCCGCGCCTTCTCCGCCGACCTGGCGGCCACCCAATGGGTGACGACGGCCTACCTGCTCGCCCTGGCCGCGGTCATCCCCGCAACGGGGTGGGCGGCCCAGCGGTTCGGCGCCGGGACGGCCTGGACCGTCTCGCTCGCCGTGTTCCTGGCCGGCTCGATCCTGTGCGGGTCGGCCTGGTCGCTCGGCAGCCTCATCGCCTTCCGCGTCGTGCAGGGGGCCGGGGCGGGCATGCTCTTCCCGCTCAGCCGGATCATCGTCGTCGAGGTGGCCGGGCGCGAGCGGCTCGGCCGGATGATGGCGCTGATGGCCGTGCCCGCCGTGTTCGCGCCCGTCCTCGGGCCGGTCGTCGGCGGCGTGCTGCTGGAGACGCTGTCGTGGCGGTGGGTGTTCCTGGTCAACGTCCCGTTCGTGGCGGCCGGGGTCGTCCTGTCGGCTCTGTACGTGCGCACCGCCCGGTCCGAAGGCCCGGGCGAACGCCTCGACGTGGCCGGCCTGCTCGGCGTGAGCGGCGGCCTGACCCTGCTGCTGCACGGGCTGAGCGGGGCCGGTGAGCCCGTAGCCGCGCTGACCGCGGCCGCCGGCGCGCTGCTGCTGGCCGCCTGCCTGTGGCGGGCCGCCCGCACCTCCGGGCCGCGGATCGTCGAGCCCGGCCTGTTCCGCGACCGGGCCTTCGCCGCCTCCGCCGCGCTGGCCTTCCTGGCCAACTTCTCCCTGTTCGCCGCGGTGTTCCTGGTCCCGCTGTTCGTCCAGACGGCCGAGGGGTCGGGAGCGCTCGGCGCCGGGCTGGTGCTCGCGCCGCAGGGGCTCGGCATGCTCGTCGCGGTGCTGGCGGCCGGCCGGCTGATCGACCTGAACGGCAACCCGCGCCGGATCGTCGTCACGGGCCTGGTCCTGCTGGCGGCCGGGACGCTGCCGTTCGCGCTGGCCGATCCCGGCGCGGGCACGGCGCTGCTGCCGGTGGCGCTGTTCGTCCGCGGGGTGGGGGCCGCGCTCGCGGTCTCACCCACCATGATCACCCTCTACCACTCGCTGCCGCCGGCCAAGGTGCCCGCCGCGACCACCGCCAACGCCATCGGCCAGCAGGTCGGCGCGGCGGCCGGCACCGCCTGCGTGGCCGTGCTGCTCCAGCACGGCGGCTACCGGCCCGCCTTCTGGGTCACGCTGGCCGCCGTCGCGCTCTGCCTCCTGCCCGCCCTGTTCCTCCCGTCCTCGAAAGCAGGCACGTCATGAACCCCGTCACCGAGAACGAGATCCGCTCGTCCTTCGTCAACTGCTCCAAGGGTGAGGCCCGCCGGCTCGCCGTCCCGCGCGGGCTGACCGAGCTGCCCTGGCCCGACCTCGACTTCCTGGGCTGGCGCGATCCGGGGCGCCCGAGCGGGCGTACCTGGTGGCCGAACGCGGCGGCGCGCCGGTCGGCGTCGCGCTGCGGCTCGGCCAGGAGGTGCGCAGGAGCTTCACCAAGAGCACGCTCTGCTCGGTCTGCGTGACCCCGCACGCCGGGACCGGCGTCGCGCTGTTCACCGCGGCCCGGGTCGGCGCGGCGGGGCGGCAGGGCAACACGGTGGGCGCCTACATGTGCGCCGACCTGGCCTGCTCCCTGTACGTCCGGGGACGCAAGGAGACCGAGCTGGGCGTCCGGTTCGAGTCGCTGAGCGTGGCCGAACGCGTCGCCAGGACCACGGTCAACCTGGACGCCTTCCTCGACAAGATCCTGCACGACACCCTGGCGTGATCGGGGTGTGGAGGGGTGGCTTCCAGCGCGCGCCGCAGGGCGGGAAGGGCCCACCAGCGGTGCCGGCCGGCCCGTGAAATGTCGGGCCCGCCTGCGACACTCCCCGGATGCTGATATTGGAACTGTTGCGGCCGACGTTGCGCGCCGCCTGGGGGCCCGACACCTGCGACACCGCCGCGCGGGAGGAGTGGCGGGCCGACAACCCGGCCAGGGGGCAGTGCGGGATCACCTCGCTGGTGGTCCAGGACCTGCTCGGCGGAGACCTGATCCTGGCCGAGGTGCACGCCGACGGCGTCAAGGTCGGCCACCACTACTGGAACGTGCTGCCCGGCGGCACCGAGGTCGACTTCACCTCCGACCAGTTCCACCCGGGTGAGGTCATCGTGAATCCCCAGCTCCAGCACCGTCCCCCGGACGCGCCGCGCCGGTGCCGCGAGCAGTACGAGCTGCTGCGCCACCGCGTCGTCACCGCGCTGTCCGGGCCGCCGCCCGCCTGAGGTGTCATGTGACGCCATAGTGACGCCATTGCGCATTTGCGATGGCGTCATTTCTCGTGTCATGATGGCGTCATGGACCTTGCCCCGTATGTCGATCAACTCCGGCGCGAGCTCATGCTCGCCGCCGGGACGGGCGGCGAGGAGGCCCGTGCGCTGGCCGAACGCTTCGCCGCCACGTTGGCGTCTGCCGCCCGGCTCGCCCTGCTGGAGGCCCTGTCGGCTGCCGCGGACGAGATCACCCAGGACCTCGCGCCCGGCTCGGTCGAGGTGCGCCTGCGCGGGCGCGACCCCGCCTTCGTCGTGACGTCACCGCCCGCCGCCCACCCGTTCCCGGACCAGGACGAACCGCCCGTCAGCGCCGAGCCGGGCGAGCGGCCGCCCACACCGCCGCCGCCCCCCGAGGCGGACGAGGGCGGCACGTCCCGGATCTCCCTCCGGGTGCCCGAGGCGCTCAAGCCACGCATCGAGGAGGCGGCCGCGCGCGACGGGCTGTCCGTCAACGCCTGGCTGGTCCGCGCCGTCTCCGCGGCGCTCGACCCCGGCGACGCCACCCGCGACGCCACCCGCCGCGCCACCCGGCGCCCGGCCCCGCAGACCGGCAACCGCTACAGCGGCTGGGTGCGCTGATGACCACGCCGACCGATGACAGGGAGATCGGAATGCCGGCCTTCGACACGCCCCGCCCCATCGTCGCCGTCCTCGACCTGGCGACCGCCGCCGTCCGCGTCGTCGCGGGCGACCGCGGCGAGACCGTGGTCGAGGTCCGTCCGAGCGACGAGCACAACGACGCCGACGTGCAGGCCGCCCGGCACGTCCAGGTCCATTACGCCGACGGCAGGCTCACGGTGGCCGCCGACAAGGAGCAGGGCGGGCCGGCGCTCGGCTGGGGGCTCTCGCTCGGCAGGCTCGTCGAGTCACCCGCCGACTGGGCGCGTTCGCTGCTGCTCGGCACGGGCTCGGTGGAGGTGACGGTCGAGCTGCCGGCCGGCTCCCGCCTCGACGCCAGGACGTCCGGCGGCCTGTCGTGCCGCGGGCGGCTCGGCGACGTCACGGCGACCACCACGTACGGCGACATCCGCGTCGAGGAGGCCGGCCGGCTGCGCCTGAAGAGCACCCACGGCACCGTCTCCGTCACCCGCGCCCGCGGGCACGCCGAGATCACCACGAACCACGGCGACATCCGCGTCGGCGAGATCGACGGCACCGCTGCCGTCAAGACCGCCCACGGCGACGTGCGGCTCGGCGAGGTCACCGGCGAGCTGCGGCTCAACAGCGCCCACGGCGACATCACCGTGGAGCGCCCGCTGGCCGGCGTCGTCGCCAAGACCGCCTACGCCGGCGTGGAGATCCGCGAGGTGGCGTCCGGCACGGTCGTCATGGAGACCACCGGCGGCGGCCTGGACGTCGGCGTCCCCGAGGGCACCTCCGCCTGGCTCGACGTCAGCTCCCGGTACGGCACCGTGAACGTCGCCCTCGACCCCGGCGACGACCCCGGCGACACGGCGCGGACCGTCGAGATCCACGCCCACACCACGCACGGCGACATCGACATCCACCGTTCCTGACGACCGAGGAGACCGACATGCCAGACGCGATCGTGGTCGAGGGGCTGACCAAGAGGTTCGGCGACGTGGCCGCCCTCGACGGCGTCGACCTGACCGTCCCGGAGGGGACCGTCTCAGGACTGCTGGGCCCCAACGGCGCCGGCAAGACCACCACGGTGAGGATCCTCACCACGCTCCTGCGACCGGACGCCGGCCACGCCACGGTGGCCGGGTTCGACGTCGTCCGCGACGCCCGCCGGCTGCGCGCCCGCATCGGTGCGTCCGGCCAGTACGCCGCCGTGGACGACCACCTCACCGGCGCCGAGAACCTGGAGATGGTCGGCCGTCTCTACCACCTGGGCGCGCGGCGCAGCCGCGAGCGCGCCCGCGAGCTGCTGGACCGCTTCGACCTCGCCGACGCCGCGGACCGCCCGGTGCGCGGCTGGTCCGGCGGCATGCGCCGCCGCCTCGACCTGGCCGGCGCGCTGGTCGCCGACCCGCCCGTGCTGTTCCTGGACGAGCCCACCACCGGCCTCGACCCCCGCGCCAGGATCGCCCTGTGGGACGTCATCGCCGAGCTCGTCCGGGAGGGCACCACCGTCCTGCTCACCACCCAGTACCTGGAGGAGGCCGACCGGCTCGCCGACCGCATCGTGGTGGTCGACCACGGGCGGGTGATCGCCCGCGGCACGGCCGAGGAGCTGAAGGACCAGGTCGGCGGCGACCGCATCCAGCTCTCGGTGACCAGCGCGGCGAGCCTGGACCACGCCGCCCGCGCCCTGGCGCCGCTGGCCCTGGGCGAGATGCAGGTCGACGCCGCCGCCCTGCGCATGACGATCCCGGTGACCGGCGGCGCGGCCGCGCTGACCCGGGCGCTCGGCCACCTGGCCGCCGAGCGGATCGCCGTACGCGACGCCGGGCTGCGCCGGCCCACTCTCGACGACGTGTTCCTCACCCTCACCGGACGCCAGGCCGCCGACAAGACCGAGGAGACCGTTCGATGACCGCCTTCCAGCTGGCCGCCGCCGACGGCCTGACCATCGCCAGGCGCAACGCGCTCAAGATCCGCAGAGCCCCCGACCTGCTGGGCGGCGTGATCATGCTGCCCATCGTGTTCGTGGTGCTGTTCACCTACGTCTTCGGCAGCATGATCGAGCTGCCCGGCATGTCCTACGGCGAGTACCTGCTGCCCGGGATCTTCGTCATGACGATCGTCACCAGCGCCCAGATCACCGGCTACACGCTCACCCAGGACCTGCAGAAGGGCATCTTCGACCGGTTCCGCACCCTGCCGATGTCCCCCACGGCGGTGCTCACCGGCCAGACCGTCAGCGACGTGATCATGAACGTCACCAGCATCGCCACCATGGCGCTCGTCGGCCTGCTGGTCGGCTGGCGCGTCCACAGCTCGCCGCCGGAGGCGGTGCTCGGGTTCGCGATGCTGCTGCTGTTCGCCTACGCCTTCTCCTGGGTGACGGCCACCGTCGCGCTGGCCCTGCGCACGCCCGAGGTGTTCAACAACCTCGCCACCCTCACCTCGTTGCCGCTGGTGTTCCTGTCCAACGCGTTCGCCGACAGCACGCGCCTGCCCGGCCCGCTGCGGCCGATCGCCGAGTGGAACCCGGTCTCCACGCTCGTCCAGGCCGCGCGTGAGCTGTTCGGCAACACCAGCGCCGCCCTGCCCCAGCCCGCCGCCTGGCCGCTGCGGCACGCCGTGCCGGTGTCGCTGCTGTGGTCCGTGCTGCTCCTGGCCGTGTTCGTGCCGCTGGCCACGCGGCTGTACAACAGGGCCGTCAGCCGATGAACACCGTCTCGGGCGCGGACCGCGAGCGGGCGGTCGAGCTGGTCCAGCAGGCGTACGCGGACGGCCGGCTCGACCCCGGCGAGCTGGAGCGGCGGCTCGAACTGGCGCTCACCGCCACCTCCGCCCGCGAGCTGGCGCCGATCGTCGCCGACCTGCCGGACGAGGTGGTCCGGCTGGGCTCCACCGGCGGCGCCGTCACCCGGACCGGCGACTGGGAGGTCCCGCGCCGCCTGTGCGTCGACTCCAAGTACGGCCGGGTGCGGCTCGACCTGTCGCGGGCCCACGTGCCGTACGCGCGCATCGACATCGAGCTGCTGCTGGCGTACGGCAGCGCCACGATCGTCCTGCCCGCGGGCGCCACCGCGAACGCCGACGGGGTGCGGTCGGAGTGGGGGCGGGTGACCTGCAAGGTCCCCGGGCGGCCCCGCCCCGGCCACCCGCACGTCCAGGTGACCGGCGATCTCCCCTACGGCCGCCTGCTCATCCGCCCGGCCCGCCGCTGACCCGGCCCCCGGCGAGCCGCCCCGCCCGTGCCCGTCACGGGCGCGGCGGCCGGTCTGCTCAGGACCGGACAACCGTCCTGACGCCCCCGGCGGCTACCCGTTCAGGTGGCGGCGGAGGAAGTCGAGCTGGAGGAGGAGCAGGCCCTCGAAGACGTCCTCGTCCGAGGTGGGGGCGTGGGAGGCGCCGGACAGCGGCAGCACCTCGTGGGGGCGTCCCGCGGCCAGCAGCGCGGACGACAGGCGCAGCGTGCCCGCCGGGAACACGTTGTCGTCGGACAGGCCGTGGACGAGCTGCAGGGGGCGGGCCAGGGTGTGCGCCTCGACCAGGGTGGAGCAGGCTTCGTAGCGGTCGGGGTGGCGGTCCGGATGGCCGAGGAAACGTTCCCGCCAGTGGGTGTCGTACAGGCGCTGCTCGCTGGTGCCGGCGCCGGCGACGGCGGCGTGGAAGACGTCCGGACGCCGCAGCACCGCCATGACGGCCAGCGTGCCCGCGAACGACCAGCCGCGCATCGCGACCCGGCGCAGGTCCAGCTCCGGGTGACGGGCGGCGACCGCGTGCAGGGCGGCCACCTGGTCCGCCAGCACGGGGCCGAACATGTCACCGTGCACCTCGCGCTCCCAGCCGGGGCCGCGGCCCGGCGTGCCGGCCCCGTCGGTGACCAGGACGGCGAACCCCTGCTCGGCGAACCACTGCGAGACGAACATCATCGGCGCCTGCTCGTCGGTGACCCGGCGCCCGGCCGGCCCCGCGTACGGGTCCAGCAGGACCGGCAGCGCCGGGTCGCCGGGGCGGTGCCAGGAGGGCAGGTGCAGATGGCTGCGCAGTTCGCGCGCGGTGGTGACGAGCGACAGCCGGCGCAGCGCCAGCACCGGCCGCTGCGCCGCCGACGCCACCTCGACCCCGCTCCGCCCCGGGGACGCCGTCCCGGCCGCAGGGCGTTCCACGCGGACGCGCTCGCCCGGGTGCTCGGCGGTGCGGGTGACGTGGACGAGGGTGCCCGCGCGCCGGGTGCCGCCGTGCACCCCGGGTGCGACGCTGAGCCGGTGGGCGCCCGCCGCCGGGGTGTGCAGCCACAGGTGGGTCTGCGCGGGGTCGTCGGAGGCGGTGAAGAGCACGTCCTCGCCGTCCACGCCGAGCACCGCCTCCAGGTGCAGGCCGGGCGGCGTGACCGGGACGCCGCCGACGGTGAGCCGCCGCGTGCCGTCCAGGTCGGCGTGGGCGACCAGCCGGCCGGAGCCGGTACGGGCGGGCGTGCCCGGGACGAGCTGCACCCAGTACGGATCGTGCTGCTCGGCCAGCAGCCGCGTCCGGCCGGAGTCCGGGTCGGCGGCCAGCACCCGGACCGTCCGCTGGTCCCTGCTCTGCACCGACAGGTACGGGCCGTGGGCGTCCCAGCCGGCGGCCGTCACGTACTCGAAGGCGGTCCGGTCCCAGGCGACCTCGACGCGCCCGCCGTCCACCCCGGCGATCCAGAGGGTGACGTCGGCGTTGGCGGTGCCGGCCGCCGGGTACCGCACGGCCCGGGGCGGGCGCGCGGGCTCGGCGGGGTCGCCCACGTGCCAGAGCGCGACGCGGGCCTCGTCCACCCGGGCCGTCAGCAGGCGGGTGCCGTCGGGGGACCACCAGTAGCCGCGGGAGCGGCCCATCGAGGCGGAGGCGGCGTACTCGGCGACGCCGAACCGCACGTCCGGCCCGTCGGGCTCGGCCACGGCACGGTCGCCGGCGCCGTCCGCGCCGATCACCCGCAGCGCGCCGCCGGAGACGTAGGCCACCAGCCGCCCGGCCGGGTCGGGCCGTGGGTCGCGAGCGGTGCCGTGCACCGGCAGCGTACGGGCCGCGCCGGTCGGGACGTCCACCGCCCACAGCGCGCCCGCCAGGATGAACACCGCCAGGCCGGCCGCGTCGTCCGTGGCGTAGGAGCCGATCCCCTGGGCGCCGCCGGTCAGCGCGGCGGGGTCGGCGAGCAGCCGCTCCTCGCCGGAGCCGGCGTCCAGGGCCCAGAGGCAGGTGACCGGGTCGTCGCCGGCGCGGCTGCGCAGGAACAGCACGACGGAGCCGTCCGCCGAGACGGTGAAGGCCGAGGGGGCGCCCAGGGTGAACCGCCGGGTGCGGGCGAACTGCCGGGGCAGGCTGATCTTGGTGTCGTCGTCGTGGTGCGGCATATGTGCCTGGTTCCTCTCACTGTGGTCCGGTTTTCGGGCACGACAAAAAGCGCACACCGTAGTGGTGTGCGCTTCGTTCGTGTCAGGTGATCGGCGGGACTTCTCGCGCGGCTCCCGCGGCCGCATCGTGCTCGCCGGGACGATCTCCGCGGCCGAGCTCCCGGACATTTTACTACATGATCATCCGCGTGGCGGCGTGCGCGTGACCGGGGGAGATCCCCGGCGGCCGCCCGCGTCGGGCCGGATCGGCTCTGGTACTGTGACGGTCTCTGGCCGAGAACGTCCGTAGGAGGTGAGACCCATTACCGCTTCGTCAGGCTGGGGCTCCCTTCCGGCACACGTCCGGCCCGCCAGGGCCAGGTGACCGCGGGGAGCGCCCATCGGCATCCCGAAAGGCTCCCCATGTCCCCCTCCCCGATCCCCATGTCCGCCGTCGTCACCCGGCTGCGCGCCGCCGGCTGCGTCTTCGCCGAGGACGAGGCCGAGCTGCTGGTCTCCACCGCCCGTACCCCCGCCGAGCTGGCCGGGATGGTCGAGCGCCGGGCCGGCGGGCTGCCGCTTGAGCACGTCCTGGGCTGGGCGCGGTTCTGCGGCCTGCGCGTCGCCGTCGAGCCCGGCGTGTTCGTGCCGCGTCCGCGCACCGAGTTCCTCATCCGTCAGGCCGTCGCGCTGGCCCGCCGGGCCGGCCGCCCGCCCGTCGTCCTCGACCTGTGCTGCGGCACGGGCGCGATGGGGGCCGCGGTCGCGGCGGCGCTGGGGGAGGGGGCCGAGGTGCACGCGGCCGACCTCGACCCCGCCGCCGTGCGCTGCGCCCGGCTCAACCTGCCCGGCGGTCACGTCCACCAGGGCGACCTGTACGACGCCCTGCCGGCCTCGTTGCGCGGCCGCGTCGGCATCCTGATCGCCAGCCCGCCCTACGTGCCCACCGAGTCGGTCGGCCTGCTGCCGCCCGAGGCGCGCCTGCACGAGCCGCTGATGGCGCTCGACGGCGGCGGCGACGGGCTCGACGTGGTGCGCCGGGTGATCGCGGGGGCGTCCGGCTGGCTCGCGCCGGGCGGGCACCTGCTGGTGGAGACCAGCGAACGGCAGGCCGCGGCCACCGTCCGGGCCGCCGTGGCCGCGGGGCTCCCGGCGCGGGCCACGGTCTCGGAGGAACTGGACGCCACCGCCGTGATCGCCACCCGCCCCGCCTGAGGCCCGTACCCACGCGAACCGGACCGCGGCGGGCCGGGCTGCGGGGGGCGGGCAGCGCGGTGCCCGGCGCGCCGGAGCGTGCCGGGCACCGCCCGCGTCCTCCTTACGGACGCTGCGGGCGGGTGGGGTTGGCGGTGGTCCCCGTCGTGGTCCCGGTGGTACCCGTGGTACCGGTGGTTCCCGTGGGACGGGTGGTCATGTGCTCAGCCGTCCCCACCGGGTTGCGGCCCTTGCGCAGGCCCGCCAGCCCCAGCAGTCCGAGCAGCCCCAGCAGGCCCCACAGACCGCCGTTGCCGCCGCCCTCGTCGTGTCTGGTCTCGGTCGGTTGCGGGCTCGGCGTCGCCTGGCTCTGGACGACGGGCGTGTCCGCCACAGCGGTGGCGGCCGGGGCCAGCGCCAAGCAGAATGCCATCCCCAGGCCGGTGAGCGTCTTGCGCATGTGGGTTCCCCCGGATCCGGCGGCCCTCAAGGCGGAGAGCCGCCTGTCGCGCCTTCCGGGCGACGGCCCGGAAGGTTCCCCCGAAATGGAGCGAGAACTCCATACTCGCTGGTAGACCTACCCCCGCCCGCGAAAACAATCCCCACAAACCAGGACATACCGCCATAGTTGGTACGGCAGGCGTTCAGGCGATGGCCGCCAGGAGGCCGGTCAGCGCGTCGGCCTGGGCCAGCCCGCTGGCCGCGGCGATCTCGTCCAGGGTCTGCGCGGGGCGCACCTCGCTCAGCCGGACGTCGCCGTCCGCCGTGACGGTGAAGCCGTGCACCGCCGGATAGGGCAGGCTGTTGTAGGCCCACGGGGTGGAGAAGTAGTAGGCGCCGGTGTCGTGCAGCACGACGATGTCGCCCTCGGCCAGCTCCGGCAGCTCCCTGGCGTGCGCGACCACGTCGCCGGCGAAGCAGCACGGGCCCGCGACGTCCTGGGCGAGCAGGGGGCCGTCCTTGGGGTCGCCCGACGGGCCGTACGCGCCGACCCGCAGCGGCCAGGCGTCCGGCATGAGCACCGTGCGGGTGGCGACCTGCGCGCCCGCGTGGGTGATCGCCACCCGCCGCCCGCCCGCGTCCTTGGTGTACTCCACCAGGGCCGCGACGAAGCCGTTCTTGGCCAGCAGCGACCGGCCGAACTCGGTGACCAGCGCGTACCGGCCGTCGAACAGCCCGGGGACTGCCGCGCGCAGCGTGGCGACGTAGTCGGCGTAGGTGGGGGCCACCTCGTCGCCGTCGAAGTTCACCGGCAGGCCGCCGCCGATGTCGATGCTGGTGATCTGCCGGACCCCGAGCGTCGCGTTGATCTCCTCGGCCAGCCGGTAGGTCTCGGCGATGCCCGCCGCGATCAGCTCCAGCGGGCAGCCCTGGGAGCCGACGTGCGCGTGCAGGCGGGTCAGCCACGGCCGTTCGGCGAAGGCGCGGACGACGGCCTCGCGGGCCCCCGGGTCGCGCAGCGCGACGCCGAACTTGGAGGTGGCGGTCGCGGTGCTCATCGCGCCGATCGTGCCGGTGCCGACCTGCGGGTTCACCCGCAGCCCCAGCACCGAGGAGGAGTCCGGCGCGCGCAGCTCGTCGATGCGGCGCAGTTCGGCCAGGCTGTCGGCGTTGACCGCGACGCCCAGGGACAGGGCCTGGCGCAGCTCCTCGCGGGTCTTGGCGGGGGAGTCGAAGACGATCGTGCCCGGCGCGAAGCCGGCGTCCAGTGCGATCCGCAGCTCGCCGGGGCTGGCCACCTCGCACCCCATCCCCGAGGCGGCCAGCAGCCGCAGGACGGGGATCAGCGACGCGGCCTTGGCGGCGAAGGTGTGCAGCACGTCCGGGACCTCGCCGAACGCCTCGTGCAACGCCCTGACCGAGTCCCGCACGCCGGCGGTGTCGACGAAGCCGGCGACCGGCTCGCCCGGGCCGAGCGCACCGGCGCGCACGGCATGGCGCAGCACGTGGGCGGCGCGTTCGGCGGTGGTGCCGCGGGCCGGGGCGGGCGCGAGCGTGGCACTGCTCTGGATCACGTCCAAGGCTCCTGGATGCATCGGGAAAGAGGGAGTTTCGGAGGGGGGCCAGACGAGATTCGGCCATGACCGCAGGCCAAGTCTTCAGCCGGGCGGACAAAGCCCGCATACGGCTTTGTCCACTCGGCCAAGGAAAATCCGGAGCCCCAGGTCAGGCGGCCAGGCGGACGGCGAGGGTGAGCAGCAGCCGGGTGTCGGGGTCGTCGAGGTCGACGCCGAAGCGCTCGCGGACGCGGCGCAGCCGGTAGCGCAGGGTGTTCGGGTGCAGGACCAGCCGGCGGGCGGCGCGGCCGACGTCCCCGGCGGCGTCGAGGTAGGCGGCGATCGAGCGGACCAGCTCGCCGCCCGCCGCCAGGTCGGCGTGGACCAGGTCGTACACCGGGCCGCTGCCGCGTTCCCACACCGGGCGGACGGCGTCCAGGACGCGCAGCACGTCCAGGGCGGGGCCGAGGTCGGCCGCCAGGGCGTGGCGGGGTCCGGCGTCGCGGGCGCGCAGGACCCGTACGACCAGGTCGGCCTCCTCCCGCGAGCCCGCCGCGACCAGCGGCGAGGCGGCCACCGACCCCGCGCCCACCAGCACCGCGGCGGCGCCCGGCGTCGAGGCGGCCAGCCCGTCCAGCTCGCGGGCCAGCCCGAGCACGTCCCGCTCGTCGCCGCCGCGCACCGGCACCAGGGCCAGCACCCGGCCGGTCTCCCGCAGCACCCGCACCCCCGTCCGGTAGGAGGCGGCGTGCAGTGCGAGCACCTCCAGCACCCGCTCCCCGGCCGGGCCCCGGGCCGCCGCGCCCTCGCCCGCGTCGGGGCCGGTCTCGGCGATCACTACGGCGCAGCGCAGGTCGGGCGGCAGGCCCAGCGTCCAGGCGTGGGTGCTCATGTCGCCCTCGCCGCCCAGCAGCCCGCGCAGCGCGTGCTCCTCGCGCAGCCGCGCGCCGCTCTCCCGCAGCCGGTGCTGCACCAGGTACGGCACCGCCACCTCCGCGGCCCGGCTCAGCGCGCTGGCCGCGTTGGGCGACAGGCTGCGGCCGTCGGCGGCGGCCCAGATCGAGCCCAGCATCTCCCGCCCGCTCCGGATGGCGATGATCAGCCGCTCGGGGGTGTCGCCGTCGGCGGGCCGGTGGATCACCTCGCCGGAGGACCACAGGGTGCGCAGCAGGCCGCTGCGGCGCAGTTCGTCCACCCGCCAGTCGGGCACCCGGCCGCCCAGGATGGTGGAGCGTCGCAGCTCGTCGGCCTCCGGCCCGGTGGCCGAGTGCGCCAGCACGCGGAACTGGGTGTCCTCGATGGTGATCGAGCCGCCGGTGAACTCGGCGACCACCGACGCCAGCGCGGCCAGCCCGCCGCCCGCCGTGGCCTCGGCCATCCGGTCGCCGCGTCCCGCCTCGCCGTAGGCGGCGGCCGAGCGCAGCAGGGTCGCCACGTCGTCCCAGTCGGCCCACTCGGCGCGCGCCAGCAGGGCGATGCCGACCTGCTCGGCCGCGTCGAGCGCGTCGTCGGCCAGGTCCTCGCCGGCCCGCACGACCACCGCCGCGGCGCCGCGCCGCGCCGCCTCGCGGATGGAGGCGGTGGCCGCGCCGGTGGAGTGGAACAGCCCGGCCGCGAGCACGATCCGGCCCGCGTACGAGCGGGCGGGCCCCTCGTCACCGATGATCATCCCGGACACGTGCACGTCCTGGCCCGACGGCGCGAGCAGCAGCCGCAGGACGCCGCCCTCGTCGAAGGCGAGCAGCTCGCGGAGGGTGATCTGCCCCCGTTTGTTCATGACGGGGAGCATACGCAGGTCACGACGCCTGGCAGGCTGGGGGCCATGCGATTCGGCGTACGCCAGTTCGAGCTGGCCCTGATGCACCGCATGCGCGACCTCAACCCGCCACGCGTGGAGCAGGCGCTGGCCGACCTGGACGCCTCCCGCGCCGAGCTGCGCGCCGCCCACGCCCACTGGACCCGGCTGGCCCACGCCCCTCGGGCGCCCAAGGGCCGGGCCGCGCTGCGGATGGCGCTCGGCCCGCCCGCGTACGCCGGCGAGGCCCCGTTCGGCAGCCTGACCTGCGACGTGGCCCGCTGGCGGCTGCCGTCCTGGCCGGAGCTGGAGTTCGAGGCGCTGACCGGCCCCGGCGGCGAGGTGTGGAACCTGTGGTTCGTGCGGCCCGGCGGCGACCGGCGGCTGTCGGCCGCCGATCTGACCCCGTGGGGATGCGTCGTGGCCGACGTGGCCGCGAGCTTCCCGGTGAGCTTCCAGGGCGAGGGGGCGGCCCCGCACCACTGGGCGGTCGACTTCGCCTGCGAGGGCACGCCCCGCCGCGCCCTGTTCGTGTACGGCCTCCTCCAGCGCCTGGCCTGACGCCCCGGCGTGCCACCCGGCCCCCGCCTTCGCGTCGGGTGGCACGTTCCACAGGCGGCCGGAGGTCAGGCGGTGACGAAGTCGGCGACGACCATCGTGGCGTCGTCCTTGGGCGCCGCGGCGGCCACCTCGTCGTACAGCCGGTCCAGGCAGGCGGCCGGGGACGGGCCGACGGCCAGCAGCTCGGTCAGCCGGTGCTCGCCCAGCGCCTTCAGCACGCCGTCGGTGACGACGGCCACGCGGTCGCCCGGCCGCAGCGGCACGGTGCCGACCTCGGGGTTCAGCGTGGAGGCCAGCCCGATCCCGCGCAGCAGCGGTCCGTCGTCGAAGGAGTGCGACGTGGTGAGCCGGCGCGGCTTGCCGCCCTTGGTGCAATGCCAGATCGCGCCGTTGCCCACGTGGGCGAAGCGCAGGCACGGCGTCTCCCCGGGGACGAGCACCAGCAGGTCCATCGTCGTGACCAGGGCCGGCTTGGACGGCGTGCGCAACGCGGCCCGCCGGACGGCCCGGTGGGCGGCCTGGGCGCACTCGTCCATGTCCTCCTCCCGACGGGCGGAGTGCTGCGGGCGGGCGGCGACCACGGCGCCCAGGGCCAGCGCGGCCGCCGTGTGCGCGACCTCCGTGCCGCCCTGCCCGTCGGCCAGCGCGATCAGCCGCTCCTGGACGACGTAGGCGTCGGAGGGGTGGCCGTGCGAGCCGTCGTACGTGCCGCCCGCGGTCACCAGCCGGGGCCGCGCCGCCGGCATGCCGGGCGGCCAGTCCCCCCGGCGGCCCCGGACCGCCATCACCGAGAGGCAGCCGAGCAGAATCGAGATCGAGAAAACAGTCATGATCGTCCCTCCCGTCGCGCGCGACGACACCTGTCCAGCACATCCCTCTTGCGTGGGATGCGACTGACGGCCGATCAGCCGTCGTGGCGGCACGACGGCCGATCAGCCGTCATGCCGCCCCGGGCCCGCGCGACCCACAGTGAGGCAGGGCGGCGCACGCGCACCGGAGCGCCGCCGGCCCCCCGAGGAAGAGCCATGGAAACAGCCGACCGTCATGACAGGAACAAGCCTGTTCAAAGTCGATATTGTGAGACCCGTCCTGTGCTCTCTTCGCGGGCGGATCGCACATGGCTCTCCCCGGCTCCACGCGTCTCGGCAAGAGGCTCGACCCGAGACACGACACGCGGCACGACACGAGGTACGACTCCGCGACCCGGCAGCTCGACAAGGCCGTCGCGCGTACCGCCGCGGGCGCGCGCGGGGCCGTCGGCCTGGTGTCGGTGGTCGCGGCCGGTCTCGGCGCGGTCCCGCCGGTCTCGGCCGCGTGGCTGGCGCCCGCGCTGGCGGCCGGCCTGGTGTGGACCGGGCTCTACCTGCGCCGGCTGCGCGGCGAGGAGCCGCTGCCGCACTGGCTGGTGGCCGGTGACGCGGCGACCACCGTGGCGGCCTGCCTGGCCCAGCGCCACCTGGTGCCCGTCCGGGCGTTCGACGCCGGGTCGAGCTGGATCGCGGGGCTGGTCACCATGACGATCGTCGTCATCGGGGTGACCTGGCGGCCCCGGATCGCCGTGCCGGCCGGGCTGGCCGTGGCGGGGGCGTACCTGGCGGGGGTGCGGCTCGCCGCGCCGTCCCAGGACGTGGCCGGCACACTGGGCATCCACCTCGTCCAGCTCCTGGCGATCGTGATCCTGATGACGCTGCTGCGCCGCTCGGCCGCCTCCGCCGACGCCTTCCTGCGCGAGAGCGCGCGGGCCGAGATCGCCCTCATGGTCGAACGCCTGCGCCGCGAGGACGAGCTGCGCCAGGTCGCCAGCATCCACGAGACCGCCCTGCACACCCTGACCATGGTCGGCCTCGGCACCTACGACGAGCCGTCGCCCACCCTGCGCTCCCAGGTGGGCACCGACCTGGCCGCGCTGGAGAAGCTGCGCGACCGGCCACGCCCCGAGACCGCCCCCATCGCCCTCGACGCCCTGCTCGACGAGGTGGCCGGCCGCGTGCCCGGCCTGGACGTGCGCCGCCGCCTGATCCCGCAGACCGTCCCCGGCGACGTCGCCGAGCACTTCGCCCGCGCCGTCACCGAGGCACTGGCCAACGTCGCGCTGCACGCCGGCGTGGCCGAGGCCGTCCTGGTCTCCAGCGGGCACGACGGCGAGATCCGGGTGGAGGTCGCCGACGCCGGCCACGGCTTCGACCAGGACCGCCTGCCGCCCGACCGGTTCGGCGTGCGCGGCTCGATCCTCGACACGATGAACGCGCTGCGCGGCGGCGGCGCCCGGATCTCCTCCGGCGACACCGGCACGCGGGTGAGCATGTGGTGGCGGCCGTGACCGACGACATCGAGCAGGTCGCCCAGCGCTACGCCCGCTACACCGCGCTCGGCGCGGCCGTCATCGCCGGGTTCTGGCACACCGGCTACGACCTCACCGTCACCGTCACCGGCTGGGGCTCCTTCCGCTGGCCGCTGCTCGCCGCGGCCGCCTGGGTCGTCTACACGGCGGTCGGCGTGATCGCTGGCCTGTCGCTCGCGCGCGCCTCGCGCGGCCCGGACCGCGTCCTCGGCCTGGCGGTCGCGGCGCTGGCCGCCGACGTCGCGGTGATCGTGGCCTGCCGCCCGCAGGACCTGCTCGGCATCAGCGACTGGGGATGGGGGTCGGTCGGCTGGCTGGGCGTCATGCTGGCCTGGAACCGGCCGCGCTGGCGGGCGGAGCTGGGCGCGTTCCTGGCCGTCAACGCCGCCGTCATGCTGGCCGCGATGGCCGTGGCCGGGGCGTTCGACCGGGTGTCGGTCGCCAAGTACCTGGTGGTCATCGTCGGCGGCGTCACCATGCAGCTCGGCTACACGGCGGGCTGCGCCCTGCTGCGCGCCCGCGCCGAGGACGCCGTGCTGCTGGCCCGCCGGCTCGCCGCCGACGACGCCTGGCGGGAGTCGGCCAGGAGCATCCACGCCGACCGCATCCGCAGGTACGCCGCCATCAGGGACGTGGCCGAGTCGCTGCTCCAGCAGCTCGCCGACGGCGCCGACCCCGGCGATCCGCGCGTCCGCGAGGACTGCACGGCCGGCGCCATGCGGCTGCGCCGCCTGATCACCGAGCGTGAGGACGTCCCGGACGCGCTGGTGGCCGCGCTGCGCGAGCGCATCGACGCGGCCGAGCGGCGTCAGGTGCTGGTGACCGCGCCGCCGTTCGGCGAGAACCTGCCCGCGCTGCCCGAGGGCGTGCGGGAGGACCTGCTCAGGGCGCCCGTGCTGGCGCTGGACGGCGCCCGCTCGCGGGCCAGGGTCACCGTGTCGGCGATGTCGGCCATGGTGAGCGTGGCCGTCGTCGCCGACAACGACGACCTGCCGGTCAGCCCCACGCCGGTGCGCGAGCCCAGCGGGGTCGTGGTCACCTACCAGCGCCAGGGAGGGGAGGTATGGGTCAACAGCATCTGGCAGCGCCCGTGACGGTCGCCCTGGTCGAGGACCACCAGGTGGTGGTGGACGGCGTGCGCTCCTGGTTCGGGCCGGGCAGCGGCGTCGAGCTGGTCGCCCAGGGGCCCACGATCGAGTCGGTCCGCGGCGTGGCCGCCGACGTGCTGCTGCTCGACCTCAACCTCAACGGCACGATGGTCGCCGACCGGGTGGGCGGCCTGTGCGCGGACGGCCAGCGGGTGATCGTCTTCTCCGAGCACGAGGAGCCCGAGATCGTCCGGGCGGTGCTCGACGCGGGCGCGTCGGCGTTCATCGGCAAGGGACGCGCCACCCGGGAGTCCTGCCTGGAGACGATCATGGAGGTGGCCGCCGACCGGCCGTCCGTGACGCTGCCCATGGCCCAGGCCATCGCCACGGACGAGGGCCCCCACCGCCCCCAGCTGTCGGACAAGGAGCGGGCGGCGCTGCTGTTCTGGTTCCAGTCGATGTCGAAGGCGTCGGTCGCGGCCCGCATGGGCATCAAGGAACGCACCGTGCGCCAGTACATCGACCGGGCCAGGGTCAAGTACGCGGCGGCCGGCCGGCCCGCGCCGACCAAGGAGAAACTGCTCATCTGCGCCATCCAGGACGGCCTGATCCGCCCCGACGAGGTCGGGATCTACACCTCGCACGCCCGCCAGGGCCCGCCCTCCTGAGCCTCCCCCGGCGGGCCGGATACGATGACGCTCGCCCTGAACCCTTGAGGAGGATCGTGGACCTGGCCGAGCTGGGCGAGGAGTTCGCCGCGTTCTGGCGGGAGCGGCACCTGTGCACGCTCGCCACCGCCCGCGACGGCGGCCCCCCGCACGTCGTGCCCGTCGGCGCGACCCTTGACCTGGACACCGCGACCGCCCGCGTGATCACCTCGGGCTCCTCCCGCAAGGCCCGGCTGATCGGCGCGGACGGCGCGGCGGTGTCGCTGTGCCAGGTCGACGGCCGCCGCTGGTCCACCCTGGAGGGACGGGCCGTGGTGCGCACCGAGCCCGAGCAGGTCGCCGACGCCGAACGCCGGTACACCGCCCGTTACAAGCCGCCCCGGCCCAACCCGTCCAGGGTGGTGCTGGAGATCCAGGTGACGCGCGTGATGGGCAACGTCTGATCACTGGCGGTTCGTCATGACTTCCGCACGCCCGAGCCGGATGCTAGCTTTCGCCCGTGGAGTCTGAGTACGACCGGCCGCCCGCGGCGTTACCCGAGGGCCCAGGCTGACGTGCTCCTCGACGCCGTCCACCTGCTCGCGGCCCTGGCCCTGATCCTGGCCAACGGCATCTTCGTCGCGGCCGAGTTCTCCCTCGTCACCGTCGAACGCGGCCAGGTCCGCCAGCTCGCCGAGGACGGCGACCGGGGCGCCCAGGGCGTCGAGGCCGCGGTGCAACGGCTGTCGTTCCACCTGTCGGGCGCCCAGCTCGGCATCACCGTCACCTCGCTGCTGCTCGGCGTCGTGGCCGAGCCCGCCATCGCCGACCTGCTCGACCCGCTGCTGGGCGGCGTCCCGGCGCTGCCGGTCGTGCTGGCGATCGCGCTGTCCACCGTGGCGCAGATGGTGCTGGGCGAGCTGGTGCCCAAGAACGCCGCGCTGTCCAGGCCGCTCGCGGTGGCCCGGCTGGCGACGCCGCCGCAGCGGGCGTTCTCGGCGGCGTGCGGGCCGCTGATCCGGCTGTGCAACGCGGTGGCCGACGCGATCGTCCGACGGCTCGGCGCCGAGCCGCAGGAGGAGCTGGCCTCCGCCCGCTCGCCCGAGGAGCTGGGCCTCCTGGTACGCCTGTCGGCCGAGGCCGGGGTGCTCCAGCCCGGCACCGCCGCCATGCTCCAGCGGGCCCTGCGCTTCGGCGGCAAGACCGCGGCCGAGGCCATGACCCCGCGTACGGACTGCGTGACCGTCCCCGGCACGACCAGCGTCGCCGACTTCCTCAAGCTGGCCAGGAGCCGCCGCCACCTGCGCATCCCGGTCTGCGGCGCGGAACGCGACGACATCCTCGGCATCGCCAGCGTCCCCGGCGCCTGCGCGGTGCCCCCGTCCGCCCGCGACGCGACCCCGGTGGCCGCGATCGCCCGGCCCGCCCTCCAGGTGCCCGAGACGCTGCGGCTGGAGGTCGTGCAGGAGCGCCTGGCCTCCGCCCGCGCCGAGATGGCGGTCGTGATCGACGAGTACGGCGGCCTGGCCGGCGTCGTCACCGTCGAGGACCTGGTGGAGGAGCTGATCGGCGACATCGCCGACGAGTACGACCTGCCCGAGGAGCAGTCCGACGAGCCCTCGCCCGTGCTGCTCGCGCCGGGCGCCTCCGTGGGCCTGCCGGCCCTTTTGCGCGCTGACGAGGTCGAGGAGCGCACCGGCTTCCGCATGCCGCAGGGCCCGTACGAGACGCTCGCCGGGCTGGTGCTGGCCGCGCTCGGCCGCATCCCGGACCCGGGCGACGAGGTCGCGGTGCGCGAATGGGTCCTGCGGGTGGAGACCATGCGCGGACGCCGGATCGAGCAGGTCACGCTGACCGCGCCGGGCCGGGCGGGGGAGCGCCGGTGAGCCTCGCCCAAGGGCTGGTCATCGTGCTGCTGCTGGCCGTCAACGGCTTCTTCGTGGGCGCGGAGTTCGCGCTCATCTCCGCCCGCCGGACCCTGATCGAGCCGCGGGCGCGCGAGGGGTCGCGGCGGGCGCAGGCCGTGCTCGCCGCCATGAACGCCGTCCCCACCATGCTGGCGGCGGCGCAGCTCGGTGTGACGCTGGCCTCGCTGGTGCTCGGCGCGGCCGGGGAGCCGGTGGTGGCCGGGGCGGTCGGGCCGCTGCTGGCCGCCGTGGGGCTGCCCGAGCGGCTGGTCCATCCGGTCGCCTTCGCGCTGGCCCTGCTGCTGGTGGTGGCCGCGCACGTGATCATCGGCGAGATGGTGCCGAAGAACCTGGCGCTGTCGGCGCCCGACGTGGCCGCGCTGTGGCTGGTGCCGCCGCTGTTCGTGCTGGCCAGGGCGACCCGGCCGGTGCTGACGCTGGTCAAGGCCATGGCGGGGGTGGTGCTGCGGCTGCTGCGCGTCCCGTCCGCCGAGGAGGTCCGTACGGTCTACACCTCCGGCGAGCTGCCCGTGCTCATCGAGGAGTCGCGCCGCCACCGCCTGCTCCGCCAGGACGAACGCGACCGCCTGATCGCCACCCTCGCCCTGCACGCCCGCCCGGTCGGCTCGGTGATGGTGCCGATGAGCGAGGTCGTCAGCGTGCCCGAGACCATCGACAGCGCCGGCCTGCAACGGTACGCCGGCCGCCACGGCCACTCCCGCTTCCCCGTGCACGGCGCCGACCCCGCCGAACTGCGCGGCTACCTGCACGTCCTGGACGCGCTGAACGGCCACGGCGCCGCCGAGCCGCTGCCCGTGCGCGCCCTGCCGCAGGTGCCCGCCACCGCCACCCTGGCCCAGGTGCTGGCCGTCATGCGCGCCCGCCGCGCCCAGCTCGCCGCCGTCGCCGACGAGTCGGGACAGGTGCTCGGCGTCGTCACCCTGGACGACGTGCTCGGCGGGATCCTGACTGGCTGAGACGGGGGTCTGTGCGAGATCATGGAGCAGGGCCGCGGGCCGTGGTGACCGCGACCGGGGAACTCGCCGGAGGGCAACGCTCGTGACGACGGTCTCGCTGATCGTGCCGTGCTACAACGCGGCCAGGACCCTGCGCCTGTGCCTGGAGTCGGTGCTGGCCCAGACCCGCCTGCCCGACGAGATCGTGGTCGTCGACGACGCCGGCTCCGACGGCTCGGCGGCCATCGCCGAGGAGCTGGGCTGCCGGGTCGTGCGCCTGCCCGCCAACCGCGGCGTGTCGGCGGCCAGGAACGCCGGCGTCGAGCACACGACCGGCGAGGTGATCTTCTTCCTGGACAGCGACGTGGCGCTGCGGCCCGACGCGGTCGCCAATGCCGTCGCGATCCTGGAGGCCGATCCGGGCGTCGGCTGCGTGCACGGCGTCTACGACACCGAGCCGCTGATCGACGACGGCCCGGTCGAGTGGTACCGGCTGCTGCACCAGGTCCACTGGCGGCGCCGGCACCTGGGCGAGGTCAACAGCGTCGTGTTCGCCCTGGCCGCCATCCGCCGCGAGGCGCTGACCCGGGCCGGCCGGCTCGACGAGAGCCTGCGCGACTGCGAGGACGTCGAGTACAGCAGCCGCCTGGCCGTCCACACCCGGATCGTGCTGACCGACGCCGTGTCCGGCCGGCACGACGAGGGCCACCGGTTCCTGCCCGTGCTGTCGGAGCAGTGGCGGCGGGCGCTGCCGCTGATCCCGCTCGCGCTGGCCACGGCCAGGCGGGGCGCGGCCAAGCCGGAGAACGCCAACAGCCGGGCCGGGATCCTCGCCTGCGCGCTGGCGCTGGCCTGCCTGCCGCTCGGCCTGTTCGCGCCCGCGCTGTTCGCGGTGCCCGTCGTGCTGGTCGGGTGGTTCGTGGTGGCCGATCCGGAGCTGCTGCGGTTCGTCCACCGGGAGCGCGGCCCGGCCTTCACCGCCTACTTCATGGCCGTGCACCTGGCCGTGCACGTGGTGCTGGTCACCGGGCTGGCCGTCGGCTCCCTGCGCGTCCTGCGGGGCGGCCCGGCCTGACCCTTCAGGAGCCGGGCGGCTTGAGCGCCGCCCGGTAGACCGCGGTCGTCGCCGCCGCCGCGCGCTCCCAGCTCAGGCTCTCGCGGACGAACCGCTCGCCGCGCTCGCCCAGCGACCGCCGCAGCGCCTCGTCCGACATGACGTCGATGATCCCGCGCGCGATGTCGGCCGGCTCCGCGGCCCGGACGAACCGCGCCGCGGGCCGCGCCGGGTCGTCCCCGAGGAAGATCCGGGAGAAGCCGTCGCCGAGGACCGTCGCCCGTCCCAGCGCCATCGCCTCGGTCGCGACCAGCCCGAACGGCTCGAACAGCGAGGGGAACACGCACGCGTCGGCCAGCTCGTAGTACTCCAGCAGCTCGCGGCCGGTGACGAACCGGCCCGAGGTGAGCACCCGCCCGCGCAGCCCGGCCGCGGCCACGATGCGCCGGACGCCCACCTCGTCCCCCTCGCCGACGATCAGCAGCCGCAGCCCCGGCACGGCGGCCGACGCCGTCCGCATCGCCTCCAGCAGCTGGTAGACGCCCTTCTGGCGTTCGATCCGGCCGACGAACAGCAGCACCCTGTCCCGCTCAGACAACCCCAGCCGCCGCCGCAGCGCCGCCGCGCCCCGCCGCAGCGCCTCCCGGTCGAAGGCCGGATCGGCGACGACCCGCTCGTACGTGCCGCCGAGCGGCACCACGTCGACGGGCGTACGCCGCCACCCCGCGGCGAGAAGCTGCTCGCGCACCTCGGGCGTGGCCACCACCACCCGCCGCGAGATCCGGGCCAGGTGGCGTTCCAGCGCCGCGAACAGGTTCAGCGGGTCGCGGATGCTGCGCTGCGCCGCCACCCCGTACTCGGTGGTGTGCACGTGCAGGACCACCGGCAGCCGCAGCAGGTGGTGGCAGAGCAGGGCGGCCAGGAAGTTCGTCGAGTCGTGCACGGCGACCAGGTCCGGCCGCCCGCCGCGGCGCAGCCGCCGCACGTACCGCCAGTCGCTGACCATGACCTGCGCGGCCAGCAGCAGGAACTCGGCGCGGCGGGTGCGGTTGAGCCGCCGCCCGCGCGCGCCGGGCAGCCGGACGCGCGGCCGGTGCACGGTGACGCCGTCCACGCGCTCGTCCACGGGCAGGCCGCCGACGTTGAGCGTGTGGACGGTGAGCTCGTGGTCGCGGGCGAGCCAGGGGGTGATCAGCTCGACGTAGCGGCCGAGCCCCGCCGTGACGTTGGGCGGGAACTGGTTGACGACGCAGGCGATTCTCATGACAGGTCCTTGAGGTAGACGCGCGCGGCCGTCACGGCCACGACGGCCAGCAGGAGGAGGTTGACCAGCGCGAACCCGGCCAGTCCGCCGGCCACCCCGTGCCACCGGACGCACCAGGCCGGCACGGCCAGCGCGACCGGCGCGCTCACCATCAGGCAGCCGATCAGCACGCGGGCGCCGCGCACCCCGTCCATGGACAGCGCCACCGAGTACAGGTTGAACGCCGTGTGCGCCCCGATGCCCAGCGCCGACAGCGTCATCAGCCCGGTCGCGTACGGGTAGTCGCCGCCCATCAGCAGGAAGAACACCGTGCTCGCGGCGAAGGAGAAGACCGCCGTCGCCACCGCCACGGCCGGGACCAGCCGGGCGATCCGCCGCATCAGCACCGGTTTGTCGGCGGTCGCCATCGCGGGCAGCAGCACCAGCAGCACGCCGTCGGTGAACACCACGCCGAGCAGCCGCTTGGGGAAGCCGTTGTAGACCGCGTACACGCCGACGTCGGCCGGGGCCGCCCAGTGGTTGAGGTAGAGCACGTCCACGCCGAACAGCAGGCCGGTCAGCGCGGCGACGGCCGTCACGTACGCGCCGTGCCGGTAGAGCGAGCGGGCCAGCCGCGCCGAGAACGCCCGCGGCCGCACCCCGGCCGCCGCCGTCGCCACCACCGCGAACGCCGCGTTCGTCGCGATCAGCGCGACCAGGTACGGCCCGGCGTCCCTGATCCCCAGCACCAGCAGGCAGAAGCAGGCGGCGCCCAGGTAGGCGGCCGCGACCGCCAGCTTGAGCCGGGCCACCAGCGCGAACCGGCCGAGCCCGCGCAGGAACCCGTCCGCGAGCTGGTTGACCGTCATCGACGCCGCCAGCGCCAGCCCGTAGGCCAGCGCCGGGACGTCCACGTTCAGCGCGGGCGTGAGCAGCGGGGCGGCCAGCAGGCCCAGCCCGGCCAGCCCGGCGCTCATCGCCAGCGTCGCCGCCAGCGCCGTCGTGACCAGCGCCGGACGCTCGCCCGGCGCGGCCCGCGGCAGTTCCTGGAGCACGACGTAGTGCAGGCTCGTCAGCATGACCACGGTGACGATCAGCGCGATCGACAACACCACCGTGAACCGCCCGAACGCGCTCGCCCCCGCGCCGCGCGCGACGACCAGCGTGGTGGCCGCCGCGATGCCGCTGGCCGCCGTGCTCACCAGCGTCGGGCCCGCCGCCCACCGGCGCCCCCGGACCAGGCCCGCCGCGCGGCCCCTCAGCCCGTGCACCGCGCGTACGCCCGCCGGGCGAACTCCAGGTCGTCGGCCGTGTTGACGCCGCGCGCCTCGGCCGGGTCGGTCACCGGCACGACCGTCACCGGCCAGCCCTCGGCCCGCGACAGATGCGCCAGGAACGGCAGGAAGTTCACCTCGCCGGTGGCCGCGCCGCGCGCCGCGCCCGCCGCGTACCGCTCCCACGCCTCCCGCAGGCCCGCGGTGGCCAGGCAGAACACCCCGATGTCGCTGAGCCCGCCCGGCCGGCACACCTCACCCTCGCGTGACTGCCGCACCCGGACGAGCGCGTCCCCGGCCAGCTCGTACTCCACGTACGGGTCCTCCATCGGCACCAGCGGCAGGGTCAGCCCCTCGCCCGGATGGGCGGCGACGACCCGGCGCACGGTCCGCGCCGACAGGTTCGCCTGGTCGCCCCAGACCACGAGGATCGTCTCGTACCCGGCCCAGTGCCCGGCCGCGCCGAAGATCGCCGCGCCCATCCCGGTCGGCCGCTCCTGCACGCTCACCGACACCCCGGGCGTCCCCGCCACCAGCTCGCCGAACGGGCCCGCGCCCGCCGGGGACACCACGACGTGCACGTGCCCGGCCGCCGGGCGCAGCCGCCGGTGCAGCACGTCCCACACGGTGACGCCGTCGGCCAGGCCGATCATGATCTTCGGGAGGTCGTGGCCGAGCCGCGTCCCGCGTCCGGCGGCCGGGATCACCGCGCACACCCGCCGTTCACTCACGTCGCCGATCACCTCTCCAGCAGGGACACGATGTGGTCCAGGTCGGGGGCCGCGACCGCGCCGGGCGCGGGCTCGGCGGTGTGCACGTGCAGCGTCGCCAGCCCGGCGCCGACGGCCGAGGCCACGCCGTGCGCGCAGTCCTCCAGCGCGACGGCCGCGGCCGGCCGCACGCCCCAGCGGCGGCAGGCCGCGGCGTAGAACGCCGGGTCGGGCTTGCTCACCGGCACGTCGTCGGCGGTCAGCACGTCGCGCACCGGCAGCGGGCACGCGGCCAGCACCCGCTCCACCGAGGCCCGGCTGCCGCCCGTGACCAGGTAGGCGGCCCGGCCCGCCGCGCCCAGCGCGTCCAGCAGCCGGCGCACGCCGGGGAACGGCCGCACCAGGCCCGCCTCGACGTAGCCGCGGTAGAGCCGCTGCTTGTGCCGCGCCAGCCGGCCGGCCGCCGCCGGGTCGCCGGTCAGCCGGGCGGCCACCGCGGCGGTGCTCGCGCCCGCGTGGTCGGCGTAGCGGAAGGTCTCCAGCGCGCCGGGCGCGTGCTCGGCCAGGGCGTGGCGGAAGGCGGCCTCGTGCGCCGGGGCCGAGTCCACCAGCGTGCCGTCGAGGTCGCACAGCCAGACCGTCCAGGGCAGCATCCGGCTCACCCGGCCCGCGCCAGCGGCGCCTCGCCGAGCACCGCGAGCAGCGCCTCGGCCGTACGCGGGCCGCGGTGGGCGCCGGGCCTGGCCGGGTCCTCCAGGTCGGCGCTGATCCAGCGCGCCCCCGCCCACGAACCCCGGTCCAGCACCCGGGCCGGCACGGCGGGCGCGCCCGCGCCCCGGCCGCTGAGCACGTGCGTGATCGTGGCCCGCTCGTTGCCCGGGTCGCCCAGGTAGGCCAGCGTGCGGTCCACCAGGTCGGTGGCCGTCAGCCCCTGGACGTCGTGGTCGCCGCCGACGTTCACGACGAACACCCTGGCCGCGGCCCGGCTCCCGGACACCGCCTCGGCCAGGCCCGGGGTCAGGTAGCTGGGCAGCAGCGAGGAGTGGGGGGTGCCGGGGCCGTACACGATCAGGTCGGCCTCGGCCAGGGCCAGCAGCGCCTCGGGGTTCGGCGTGACCGCGGCGGACCGGCGGGCCAGCAGCTCGCGCACCCGCTCGGCCGGGCGGCCCGCCAGCGCGGCGCGGTCGGCCGCCGACAGCGGCTCGCGCAGCAGGAACAGGCCGGTGATGGGCAAGCCGTCCTGCGGCGCGACGATGTCGGCCTCGTCGGCCAGCACCCGGCCGTCCTGCTTGAGCGCGACGAGGAACGCGTTCTCGCCGCCGGTCACGTTCAGCAGCCGCACCGGCGAGCCGAACGTGCGCGCGCACGCCCGTACGGCCGCGTTGAAGCCCTCGCCCAGCCGCAGGTACGCCCCGGCGAACACCAGGTTGCCCAGCGCGCAGTCGGCCAGGTCCAGCCCGCCGGGCCGGTCGGCCAGACGGTCCGCGACGACCCGCAGCTCCCGCGCCGCCTCCGCCGGGCCGGTCGCGGCGACGTCGCCGATCAGCGCGTCCAGGTCGGCCGGGGTGGTGCCGGGCGGCAGCCGGCGTTCCAGCAGCGTGTGGCGCGGGTCGCCGGGGTCCAGGTGCAGCAGCAGGTTCTTGCGGAAGTCGGACGGGCCCAGCATGCCCGGCAGCCAGCGGCGCAGCGCGCCCGTGGACAGCCCGTTGTCGTACCCGTTGACCAGCAGCGACAGGCTCGTCCCCGGGGTGCGCAGCAGCGCGCGGGCGATGCCGGCGCCGCCGCGCCCGCCGCCGAACAGGGCCACCGACACGGTACTCGTCACGGTGCTCGTCACTGTGCTCATCGCACCTCCTCCAGCGGGGAGCGGCCCAGCGGGAACGGCGCGAGCGGCGCCCGCAGCACGCCCCGGCGCAGCAACCAGCGGCGCAGCCCGAGGTAGCCGACGAACAGCGCCCGGTCGCGCGCCCCGCGCCAGAACCGCCAGCCCCGGCTGCCGCCGCCCCGCTCGCGGTGCTCGATCGGCAGCTCCTCCCACACGTGCCCCAGCTCGGCCACGCGGGCGGTGATCTCGGTGGAGCAGTTCATCCCCGCCGACTCCAGCGGCAGCGCCCTGAACAGCGGGCCGCGCACCACCTTGAAGATCGAGTTGAAGTCGCGGTAGCGGGTGCGGTGCAGCAGGTTGCTGACCGCGCCGCTGGCCGCCGACCCCCACCGGTACGGCAGGCTGTCGGCCTTCCTGACCCGCGCCCCCGAGAAGGCGGGCCCGCCGCCCGCCCGGATGCGCTCCAGGAACGCGTCGAGGTTGGTGATCGGGAACTGGCCGTCGGAGTCGAGCAGCACCACCCAGTCCAGCCGGGTGCGCGCGACGGCCGCGGCGATGGCGGCCCCCGCGCCCCGGTTGCGCGCGAAGGTGACGACGACGAGCTGCGGGCAGTCCTCCCGCAGCTCGCGCAGGATCCGCCCGGTCGCGTCGGAGCTGCCGTCGTCGCACACGACGATCTCCCACGTGGCCACCCCCGGGTGGCGTTCCAGGTAGTCCCGCCATTCCGTCACCGCCGCCGCGATGTTGTCCGCCTCGTTGTACGCGGGTGCCGCCACGGAGACGTCGACGGCCGGCCTGTTCGGCAAGGGGTCACCTCCTCCGGGTGGCGTCCGGGTCGGCGCCGGCCCCGGTCAGGCGCCCGATCCAGCGGTCCAGGGGCAGCAGGTTGATCCCGGCGAGGACCGGGACGTGCGCCAGCGTGAACACGACCGCCCCCCAGAACGGGATCGGCCCGCCGGTGAACAGGTTGATGTGCGGGGCGTCGATCCGGTCGGGGATCTCGACCGGGTTGACCACCTGCCACATCACGTCGAGGAAGCCCGAGAACACGATCAGCACCCCGCTCGCCATGATCTTCAGGCAGCGGCCCGGCGAGCCGCCCCCGATCCGGTACGCGGCGGCGACCGTCAGCACGATCCCCGGGTAGAGCAGCAGGTACAGGTGCGTGTAGAAGTCGTCGCCCTGGGCCCGCGCGCCGTCGCCGTAGTAGAACCAGCTGATTCTCGGGATGAGGTAGCCGGTCAGGAACACGAACGGCGCGTACAGCAGCCAGTGCAGGCGCGGCGACACCCACGGGAAGAACGCGATCGCGCAGCACAGGCAGGCGAAGGCGAGCAGCTTGGCGGCGAGCTGCCAGGCGGCGTCGATCTCGCGGGCGTGCGGGGTGGCCAGCCAGACGAAGGCGAAGCCGGCCGCGCCGACGGCCAGGGCGATCCACCAGATGTGGGCGGCCCAGGGGCGCGGGGCGTCGAGCAGGGGGTCGGGATGGTTCACTACCGGTCCTCGTGGGCGTCATCGAAGGGTCACGGGAGCGCTCCCAACGCAGTATGTCACCTGTCACGGCGGCGGCCACCGCAATATCGGATAACGGACTCACCGGAACTTGCGGGCATGCTGACTAACCGTAGTGTCCGCCTGAAAGTCCAGCTCAGCGGCTATGGCGCGGCTGGTGGAACGATGCAGGAGAAGAGTGACCGCAAATGGCCTGCCTGCGATGTCAAGACCCGGCGCGGAGTCCGGAAGTACGGCGTTCCGCCCCTCGCTTTTTACGTGAACGTTTGACCATCTTCGGATAACTCCAGCTCGGCGGGTATTTCTGTCTGTTGGGAGCGCTCCCGCGAGTTCTCATCTTTCAGGCCCGGAACCCCTGTTTCGGGCAGGTCCAAAATGCCCGTCAGCCGACCACGCCCTCCGCGCGCAGGACGGCCACCTGTGCCGGGGGCAGGGACAGAAGCTCGCCGAGCACCTCGTCGGTGTGCTCGCCCAGCTCCGGCGCGGGCGACGGCGGGGCCTGGCGGCCGTCCAGGAGCAGGGGGCCGCCAGGGGCCAGGTGCGGGCCGACGCCCGGCTGGTCGAGCGGGGCCATCAGCGGCTCGGCGCGCAGCGCCGCCGCCCCGCCGGCGGCCAGCTCCTCCAGCGTCCGGTACCGCGACCACAGCACCGACGTGCCCTTCAGTCCCTCCTCGGCCTCGGCCGCCGTACGCGCGGCGAACCAGGGCGCGAGCAGCCCGCCCAGCGCCTCCCGGTGGGCGTAGCGGTCGGACTCGGAGCGGAAGTCGGCGGGCAGCGCCTCCTCCAGCGCCGACACCACGCGCGACAGCCCGGTGGCGGCGACCAGGTCCCGCCAGTGGCGTTCGGTGAGCACCAGGACCATGAGCCGCCGCCCGTCGGCGGTGGCGAAGTCACGGCCGAAGTCGCCGTAGAGGTCGTTGCCGATGCGCGGCCGGCCGGCGCCGCGGAGCTGGGCCTCGGCCAGCAAGCCCAGGTTGCCCATGGTCGCCAGGGCGACGTCGTGCAGGGCCACGTCGAGGCGGCGTCCCCGGCCGGTCGCGGCCCGGTGGCGGTCGGCCGCGAGCAGGCCCACGGCCAGGTACAGGCCGCAGGCGACGTCCCAGGCCGGCAGCACGTGGTTCACCGGGCCGTCGTGGCCCGCGGGGCCGGTCGCGTACGGCAGGCCGAGCCCGGCGTTGACCGTGTAGTCCACGGCGGGACGGCCGTCGCGGTGGCCGAGCAGCCGCGCGTACACCAGATCGGGACGGCGTCCGGCCAGCTCCTCGTACGACAGCCCGGCCCGGGGCGGCGCGTTGGTGAGCACCGTGCCCGCCGCGACGGCCAGGTCGGCGACCAGCGCGCGCCCCCGGGCCGAACGCAGGTCGACGGTGACCGAGCGCTTGCCCTTGTTCAGCCCCGCCCAGTAGAGGCTGCGGCCGGAGGGCGCGAGCGGCCAGCGCCGCGCGTCGGGGCCGCCGCCGACCGGATCGATCCGGACGACCTCCGCCCCGAGCTGGGCCAGCGTCATTCCCCCGAGCGGCGCGGCGACGAAGCTGGACAGCTCCACGACCCGCATCCCGGCCAGCGGTGCGGCCTGCTCCTGCGCCACGGCCACCTCCATGTCGATCCGCCGATCCTACGCGCGGACGGCGGCCTGATGATCTAGCCCGGAAGTTCTGGTAACAAACATTTCCCGAAATAACCGGTCTGCCCCATTGTCATTAACTGGAATTGTTGGAACATATGGTCTGAGTCACGAGTGAAGTCCAAAGATCGCCTACCGCAAGAGGGTGGCGGCGAGGGGAAAGGGGCAACGCTCATGCGCCAGCGTGCTGTCCGCAACTTGGCCAGGCTTGGCACGGCGCACGCCAGGATCACGCGGATACTTGACGCCGCCGCGGGCGGGAAGAACAACTTCCTCGCCGACAGAGACCTGGTGCGCCATTTCGATCAAGTAACTCCCGTCGCCACCACCGCGGCCCGTGCCGTTCTTGAATACCTGTCGCGGGTGATCCGTCATTTGGCCGCTGTCGAAGGCGTGGACCAATTCATGATCGTGGGAAGCGGGGTGCCGAACGGCCCTTCGGACGGCAGCCGCCTGCACGAGGTGGCCCGCCTGACCTCGCCCGGCCCGGACGTCCGCGTCGTGTACGTCGAGAGCGACCCGATGGCTCTGACGCTGGCCCAGGCCACCATCGAGCCCTTCTGCGACCTGGTCCGCGTGGTCGACGGCGACGTGCGGGAGATGGACGAGATGCTCGGCGACCCGGTCGTGCAGACGTTCCTCGACTGGGACCGGCCGATCGCCGTGCTGCTGCTGTCGGCCCACAGCCTTGACGACGAGTGCGCCCGTACCGTCGTCAAGCGGCTGCGGCACGCCGTCCCCGAGGGCAGCTTCCTCGGGCTGCTGCACATCACGTTCGACGGCGTGCCGGGGGAGCTGGCCCCGGCCGTGCGGGGCATGCTGGCCATGACGTTGCCCGGCCTGAACGTGCGCACCCGCGCCGAGGTCGCGGACCTGCTGGACGGTCTCGACCTGCTGGAGCCGGGGCTGGTGTGGGTGCCCGAATGGCGTCCCGCCGACGGCGACCCGGCCTGCGCGGACGCCCCGGCCTCGTCCGGCAACTACGGAGCCGTGGCCCGCATCCCCTGACCCCCCACCGGACGGCCCTCGCGGCCTCCCCGCCCCCGCCGCGAACGATGACGCGGCCTCTCCGCCCCTGCCCTGAACGATGACGCGGCCTGCGGGCGACGGCGCCGCGCTGTTCGACCGCCACGCCCGGCGATCCACCTCGACGTCCCCGCGCCGGCTCGGCCCGCAGGCCGCCGACGACATCGTGGCGCAGACGTTTCCGGCCGCCTTCCGCCGCCGCGGCTCCTGCGACCCCGCCACCCGCCTGGCGGCCAGGCCCTGGCCGTACGTCATCGCCACCAAGCTGATCGCCCGGCACCGCCGCGCCGAGGCGTGCTCCCGCATGCGCCGCGTGCGGGTCAGGCTGCTGACCGCAGTGCGGGCCTCGCGCCGCCCCGGTGGCGTCCCGCGCGTCCGGTGTGGCGGCTCGCGGCGGCTCCCGGGCACGTACGGCGTCCCTGAGCGCCCGCAATTCATCACCATTTGAAAACCTCAGGTGAAAACTACTGTAATGGGTAGTGAACACCGTCGCTCCGCCGGACGGCGGCGTCGTCCTGGCCCGTACCGGCCGGGGGGTGCGTCGAGGGCGGCCCGCCTGCTAGGACTTTCCTTTTGGTCGTCGGTGGTGTGATGAATAGGTGGCCCGTTATGTGGAAAAATGTCGGACCAGCGGCCTCGGTATTCCAGGGCCGCTCCACGACGCCGCTCGAAGGTACGGGCATGGACGACTCGGCATGGCACATCGAGGAGGCGTCCCTGGTGCTGGTGGAGGCGACGCTCGACGCCATGGCCGCGCTGGGCGACCTGTCGGTGCCCCGCCTGCGGGTGCTGCTGGCGGTCGAGCGGCACGGCCCGATGAACCTCCGCTCCCTGGCCGACCGCCTGGACATGTCGCTCTCTGCGGCCGGCCGGGTCGTCGATCGCCTGGACACCGCCGGCCTGTTGAGCCGGGCCCCGGCCGCCCACAGCCGCCGGGAGATCCGCATCAGCACGACCCCGGCCGGCCGGGAGGTGCTGGAGCGACTGCGCGCCGCGCGCCGGCAGCGCATCGGCCAGGCGCTGGAGAAACTGGCCCCGGACGACCACAGGACGCTCGTCCACGTGTTGCGGCGGCTGACCGAGGCGGCCGACTCCTGAGCACCTGATCCGCCCACATCAGCCGCTTTTTCCCCTTATTTCGCGAAATTTCGGCCAATAGACCTAATTGTGTTTTCGGGGGCGGCGAAACCCTTCTCGCGGAACTAACAGATTCCATATGGACACTGTCGCATGCTAGAAACAGTCGTCTGACTGCACGCATCAACTTTCAGTCGATTCGCCGGTTTCCGGGCGCAGGGGGAGGACCGCGTCCCGGCCGGGCCGGCGCGCATACCCGAAAGCATCATCTCCATGTGAGGAGGTCATGTGTCGTGCCTGGCGGAATACGCATGCATCTGACACGAGCCGAACGCGCCGCCGACACGGCGGCCGCGCGGTTGCTGGCGGCGGGCACCCACCTGCTGCGCGCCGACACCACGCCCGACCGGCGGGCGGTGTACCGCGGCGAGGACAAGGTCAACGACTCCCCGTACCGGCGCCGGTGGGCGCACGACAAGGTGGTGCGTTCCACCCACGGGGTCAACTGCACCGGCTCGTGCTCCTGGAAGGTCTACGTCAAGGACGGCCTGATCACCTGGGAGACCCAGCAGACCGACTACCCCAGCGTCGGCCCCGACCGTCCCGAGTACGAGCCGCGCGGCTGCCCCCGCGGCGCCGCCTTCTCCTGGTACACCTACTCGCCCACCCGGGTGCGCTACCCGCACGCCCGCGGCGTCCTGGTGGAGCTGTACCGGGAGGCCAGGGCGCGGCTGGGCGACCCGGTCGCGGCCTGGGCCGAGATCACCACCGATCCCCGCAAACGCCACCGCTACCAGTCGGCGCGCGGCCAGGGCGGCCTGGTCCGCATCGAGTGGGACGAGGCGCTGGAGATCGCCGCGGCGGCCCACGTCCACACGCTCATGACGTACGGGCCCGACCGGGTCGCCGGGTTCTCGCCGATCCCGGCCATGTCGATGGCCTCGCACGCGGTGGGCGCCCGGTTCATGTCGCTGATCGGCGCGCCGATGTTGTCCTTCTACGACTGGTACGCCGACCTGCCCGTGGCCTCGCCGCAGGTGTTCGGCGACCAGACCGACGTGCCGGAGTCGGGCGACTGGTGGGACGCGGCCTACCTCATGCTGTGGGGGTCCAACGTCCCGGTCACCCGCACCCCCGACGCCCACTGGGTCACCGAGGCCCGCTACCGGGGCCAGAAGGTCATCGTGGTCTCGCCCGACTACTCCGACGCCACCAAGTTCGCCGACGAGTGGCTGCACCCCCATCCCGGCACCGACGGCGCGCTGGCGGTCGCCATGGGGCACGTCATCCTGCGCGAGTTCTTCGCGGAACGGCAGGCCCCGCACTTCACCGGCTACGTCAAGCGCTTCACCGACCTGCCCTTCCTGGTGCGATTGGAGGAGCACGACGACGGCGGGCTGCGTCCCGGCAAGTTCCTGACCTCGGCGGACCTGGGCGGCCAGGAGGAGTCGGCCCGCTGGCGGCCGATGATCCTCGACGCCGCGACCGGCCGCCCGGTCGCGCCCAACGGCACGCTGGGCGACCGCTGGAGCGCCGAGCAAGGGCGCTGGAACCTCGACCTCGGCGACCTCGACCCGCTGCTCACGCTGCACGCGCCCGGCTGCGACGGCGCCGAGGTGGTCCTGCCGCGCTTCGACGAGCCGGGCGTCGTCCGCAGGGGCGTGCCGGTCCGGCGGGTCGGCGACCGGCTCGTGACCACCGTCTTCGACCTGCTCATGGCCCAGTACGGCGTCGCCCGCCCCGGCCTGCCCGGCCAGTGGCCCACCGGCTACGACGACCCCGACGCCCCGGGCACGCCCGCCTGGCAGGAACGCATCACCTCCACCCCGGCCGCGCAGGCGATCAGGATCGCCCGGGAGTTCGCCGCCACCGCCGAGCGCACCGGCGGCCGGGCCATGATCATGATGGGCGCGGGCACCAACCACTGGTTCCACTCCGACACCATCTACCGCTCGTTCCTGACGCTGCTGCTGCTCACCGGCTGCCAGGGCGTCAACGGCGGCGGCTGGGCCCATTACGTGGGCCAGGAGAAGGTCCGGCCGCTGGCCGGCTGGCAGCAGCTGTCCACCGCGGCCGACTGGGTGCGCCCGTCCCGCCAGATGGCCGGCACGCCGTACTGGTACCTGCACACCGGCCAGTGGCGCTACGAACGGTTCTCCGCCGGGACGCTGTCCAGCCCCGCCGGGCCCCGGCGGTTCGCCGGGCGGCACACCCTCGACCTGGTGGCGCAGTCGGCCCGGCTGGGCTGGATGCCGAGCTATCCCACCTTCGCCGCCAACCCGCTCGACCTGGGCCGCCGCATCCACGACAGCGGCGCCGACCCGGCCCGCTGGATCGCCGGCGAGGTGGAGGCCGGGCGGCTGGCGTTCGCCTGCGAGGACCCCGACGCGCCGGAGAACTGGCCGCGGGTGCTCACCGTCTGGCGGGCCAACCTGATCGGCTCCTCGGCCAAGGGCAACGAGTACTTCCTGCGCCACCTGCTGGGCGCGCCCGACAACGCCACCGCCGAGGAGGCGCCGCCGCCCGACCGTCCACGGGAGGTCACCTGGCGGGACGCGCCGCGCGGCAAGCTCGACCTGCTGCTCGCCCTCGACTTCCGGATGACCTCCACGACGCTCTTCGCCGACCTGGTGCTCCCCGCCGCCACCTGGTACGAGAAGCACGACCTGTCCAGCACCGACCTGCACCCGTTCGTGCACGCCTTCACCCCGGCGATCAACCCGCCCTGGCGGGCCCGCACCGACTTCGACATCTTCCACTCCCTGGCCCGCAAGCTGAGCGAGCTGGCCGCCGGCCGCCTCGACGTCGCCCACGACCTGGTGGCCACCGCGCTCCAGCACGACACGCCCGGCGAGATCGCCCAGCCCGGCGGCGGCGTCCCCGACTGGCGCGAGAGCGGCGAGACGCCCGAGCCCGGCCGCACCATGCCCGCGGTGACGCTGGTCGAGCGGGACTACACCGCGATCGCCGACAAGCTGGCCGCCTTCGGCCCGCTGGCCGAGCGGCAGGGCATGACCGTCAAGGGCGTCACCGTGCGGCCCGGCCCCGAGTCGGCCTGGCTGGCCGCGCGCTGCGGCACGGCCGCCGGCGGCCCGGCCGAGGGACGTCCGCTGCTGGACAGCGACGTCAAGCTGTGCGAGGCGATCCTGGCGCTGTCGGGCACCACCAACGGCAGGATCGCGGCCGAGGGCTTCGACCGGCTCGCCGAGCGCTGCGGGCCCGGCTCCGGGCTGTCGGAGCTGGGCGCGTCGGTCGCCGGGCACCGCACGGTGTTCTCCGACACCCAGGACCGGCCGGTGGCCGCCGGGGCCAGCTTCGAGTGGTCGGGCGCGGAGGGGCACGACCGCCGCTACGCGCCGTTCACCATCAACACCGAGCACCGCAAGCCCTGGCACACGCTCACCGGCCGCCAGCACTTCTACCTCGACCACGACTGGATGGCCGAGCTGGGCGAGCAACTGCCCGTCTACCGGCCGCCGCTCGACCTCGACGCGCTGGGGGAGTGCCTGCCCGCCGCGCCCGACGGCGGCAAGGGGGTGAACGTGCGCTACCTCACCCCGCACTCCAAGTGGTCGATCCACTCCGAGTACCAGGAGAACCTGCTCATGCAGACGCTGGCCAGGGGCGGCCCGGTCATCTGGATCAGCGTCGAGGACGCCGCCGCGATCGGCGTGGCCGACAACGACTGGATCGAGGCCGTCAACGTCAACGGCGTCGTGGTGGCCCGCGCCGTCGTCTCCCACCGCATGCCGCCCGGCACCGTGTTCATGTACCACGTCCAGGAGCGGCTGGTGAACGTGCCCAAGTCGCAGGCCACCGGCCGGCGCGGCGGCGTGCACAACGCGCTCACCAAGCTCCTGGTCAAGCCGACCCACCTGATCGGCGGGTACGGCCAGCTCTCCTTCGCCCCCAACTACTACGGCCCCACCGGCAACCAGCGCGACGCGGTGACCGTCATCCGCCGCCGGGATCAGGAGGTGCGTTACTGATGCGACCGATGGCCCAGATCGCCATGGTGATGAACCTGGACAAGTGCATCGGCTGTCACACCTGCTCGGTGACCTGCAAGCAGACGTGGACCAACCGGCCGGGCACCGAGTACGTGTGGTTCAACAACGTCGAGACCCGCCCCGGCCAGGGCTACCCACGGGGCTGGCAGGACCAGGAACGCTGGCGGGGCGGCTGGCGGCTGCGCCACGGCCGCCTGGTGCCCCGCGCCGGCGGCCGGCTGCGCCGCCTGGCCACGCTCTTCGCCAACCCCGAGTTCCCCGGCCTGGACGACTACTACGAGCCGTGGACCTACGACTACGACAACCTCACCAGCGCGCCGCTCGGCGACGACGTGCCGACCGCGCCGCCCCGCTCGCTGATCGACGGGCGGCCGACCAGCGTCACCTGGGGCCCGAACTGGGACGACGACCTGGGCGGCGGCCCCGAGCAGCTCTCCGCCGACGTCGTGCTGCGCAAGGTGAGCGACACCGTGCGGCTGGACTACGAGCGGGCGTTCATGTTCCACCTGCCGCGCATCTGCGAGCACTGCCTCAACCCGTCCTGCGTGGCCGCCTGCCCGTCGGGCGCGATGTACAAGCGCATGGAGGACGGCATCGTGCTGGTCGACCAGGACCGGTGCCGGGGGTGGCGCATGTGCGTGTCCGGCTGCCCGTACAAGAAGGTGTACTTCAACCACCAGACCGGCAAGGCCGAGAAGTGCACGTTCTGCTACCCGCGCATCGAGGCGGGGGAGCCGACGGTCTGCTCCGAGACGTGCGTCGGCCGCCTGCGCTACCTCGGGGTCATGCTCTACGACGCCGACCGCATCGGCGCGGCCGCCGCCGTACCGGACGAGCGTGACCTCTACCCGGCGCAGCTCGACTGCTTCCTCGACCCCGCCGACCCCGAGGTGATCGCCGCCGCCGAGGCGGCGGGCATCCCGCACGACTGGCTGGAGGCGGCCCGCCGCTCGCCCGTCCACCGGCTCATCACCGAGTTCCGCATCGCGCTGCCGCTGCATCCGGAGTACCGCACGATGCCCATGGTCTGGTACGTCCCGCCGCTGTCGCCCATCGTCGACGCGCTGGCCGAGACCGGGCACGACGGCGAGGACGCGGGCAACCTGTTCGGCGCCATCGACTCGCTGCGCATCCCGGTCGGCTACCTCGCCGAGCTGTTCACCGCGGGCGACCCGGCCCCGGTGGAGGCCGCGCTGCACCGCCTGGCCGCCATGCGCGCCCACATGCGGGCCCGCAACCTCGGCGACGAGCCGGACCCCGGCATCGCCGCCGGGACCGGCCTGTCGGCCGCCGACCTGGAACGCATGTACCGCCTGCTCGCCATCGCCAAGTACGACGAGCGGTACGTCATCCCCACCGCCTACGTCACCTCCGACCACGCCGACCATGCCGACCACGCCGGCTGCAGCCTGGACGCCCCCGGCGGCCCCGGCATGCTCGCCGAGAGCTTCCACAGCGCGCCCGTCACCAGGGACGACCGGCTGCGCGGCCGGGTCAACCTGCTCAACTGGGACGGCAAGGGCACCCCCGACGGCATGTTCCCGTCCAGGGACGAGGCGGCCGAGTGAACCGCTACGACGCCCGCCTGATCCACCAGGCCGCCTCCCTGCTCCTGAGCTACCCCGGCGAGGACTGGACCGCCCGCCTCGCCCTGGTCCGCGACGCGCTCGGCTCGACGGGCGGCGCCGCCGCCGAGCTCCTGCGCGGCTTCTGCGCCGAGGCGGCGGCCCTGCCCGCCCTCGACGCCGGCGCCGCGTACGTGTCCACGTTCGACCGCAGCGGCCGGCGCACGCTCCACATGACCTACTACGGCGACGGCGACACCCGCCGGCGCGGCGAGTCCCTGCTGGAGCTCAAGACGCTCTACCGGACACACGGCTGGCGGCCCGGCACCGGCGAGCTGCCCGACTTCCTGCCGGTGATGCTGGAGTTCGCCGCCCGCGTGCCCGGCCCCGGCGGCCGGCTGCTGCGCGACCACCGGCCCGGCCTCGACCTGCTGCACGCCGGCCTGACCGCGCGCCGCAGCCGCTACGCCGCCGTCGTGGAGGCCGTGCGGCTGACGTTGCCCCGCGCCACGTCCGCCGACCGCCGGACCGTGGACGAGCGTTCGGCGCTCGGCCCGCCCGCCGAACGCGTCGGCCTCACCGCCCTGCCCGAGGTTCCCGGAGGAGTCCGCCGATGAGGCATCTCAACATCGCCCTGTGGGGCGTTCTGCCGTACGTCGTCCTGGTGTTGTTCGTGGCCGGGGCGGTCTGGCGCCACCGCTACGACCGGTTCGGGCTGACCACCCGCTCCAGCCAGCTCCACGAGAGCCGCATGCTGCGGGTGGGCGGGCCGCTGTTCCACTTCGGGCTGCTGTTCGTGATCGCCGGCCACCTCGTCGGCCTGCTCGTCCCCGAGCGGTTCACCGAGGCCGTGCACGTGACCGAGCCCATGTACCAGCTCAACGCCCTGGTCGTCGGCGGGCTGGCCGGGCTGGCCACCGTGGCCGGGCTCGGCGTGCTGCTGTGGCGGCGGTTGCGCGTACGGGCCGTGCGGCTGGCCACCGGCCGCTCCGACCGCGTCCTGTACCCGGTGCTGGCCACCGTGCTGCTCGCCGGGCTGATCGCCACCCTGCTCGGGCCGTCCGGCCACTACGACTACCGGCTCGGCGTGTCGGTGTGGTTCCGCAGCCTGCTCGAACTGGAGCCGGACGTCGACGCCATGGCCTCGGCGCCGTTCGTGTTCCAGGCGCACACGCTGCTCGGCCTGGCCCTGTTCGCGCTGTGGCCGTTCAGCCGCCTGGTCCACGCCTTCGCCGCGCCCGTCGCCTACCTGGTCAGGCCGTACATCGTCTACCGCTCCCGCGGTGGCGCGCTGCCCCGATGAGCGCCGAAGCCGCCGCGGAAGGGGCGGAGGGGGCGGCCGGGGGCCGGGCCCGGGAGCGGGGGGCGGTCAGGGCGCGGGTCGCCGCGGCGTGCGCGGTCGCCGGGCGGGCCGCGGTGTGCATCAGCGTGCCCGCCCTGGTCGCCTGGCTGGCCCACCAGCCGTTCGTCTTCCCGTCCCTGGGGCCGACGATCTACCTGGTGCTCACCGCGCCGGGGGCGCCGGCCGCCGCTCCTCGCCGTACCGTCGCCGGGCACGCCGTCAGCGCCGCCGGCGGCTACCTGGCCCTCACCGTCACCGGGCTGACGCGTACCGCGCCCGACCTGGGGCACATCGACGGGCGCCGGGTGCTCGCCGTCGTCATCGCGCTGTCCTGCACGACGCTGGGCATGCTGGCCACCGACAGCTCGCATCCGCCCGGCGGCGCGACCACGCTGATCGTGGCGCTGGGCTTCCTGCGCACCCCGCTGAACCTGGCCGTGCTGCTGACCGCCGTGGTGCTCACGACCCTCGTCCTGCTCGCGCTGGGACGCCTGCGCCTCTCCCGCGTGGTAACTTCGCAGAAGAAGTTACTTCTTGGGGGATTTATCTTCCCCAAGAAGGAGGACAGGAAGTGAGGACCGCGTGCCGAACACCCCCGACCCGTCGGACGCCGGCCGGCGCTACCGCCGCTACCTGAGCGCGGTCATGCTGCACGGCCACGCCGGCGCCAAAGCCTGCGGCCTGGGCGCCACCGACCTGTACGCCCTGAACATCCTCGAACTGGCCGGCCCGATGACCCCCGGCGAGCTCGGCGTCCGCACCGGCCTGACCACCGGCCCGACCACCCGGCTGATCGACCGGCTGGAGCAGGCCGGATACGTCCGCCGCGTGCCCGCCCCCGACGACCGCCGCAAGGTGATCGTCGAGCCGGTCGGCAAGCCCGCCGAGCTCGACGCGGTCATGGCGCCCGTCCGGCAGAAGATCGGCGACATCCTCGCGGGCTACCCGGCCGAGCACCTCGACGTGCTCTACGACTACTTCGACCGGGCCGCCCGCGCCTACCAGGAGGCCGCCGAGGACCTGCGCTCCCGCTCCTGACGCGGCGGTCAGCGGAAGACGCGGCGGTCAGCGGAAGTCGGAGATGCGCAGCACCGCCAGCATGTCCGTCGCCCGCGAACCGGTCGAGAACGACGCCTCCACCCCGACCCAGCCGCGGAAGGCCCCCGTGTCGTCGATGATCTGCATCAGCGGCTTGACGTGCGAGTTGCCCGTGTAGCAGAACTCGCCCCGCTCCATCGCCAGGCACGTGCACCAGTGCCACAGCGTGTCACGCCGGTCGGACTTGGAGATCGTCGTCAGGTAGTACTGGATGGAGCTGACGTTGGCCTTCGTGCCGCCGCCGTACTTGGGGCAGCCGCCCGACTTCTGGCACGCCCCCCGCGAGGACGGCTGCAGGTAGGTCAGGCACGAGGTGGTCGACTTGCAGGCGCGGAAGGAGGAGTGGCCGAACGGCTGGTTCGCCGAGTTGACCAGCGTGCCGCTCGCCCAGCTCGTCAGGTCCTGCCTGAGCGAGCCGGGGAAGGCCCGCACCGAGCTCATCGCGCGCCGGGTGCCGATCGCGGCGTTGCTGCCGTAGCCGTAGCCGTGCGTGGCCAGGCTGCTGCCCTTGAGGTCGAGGCGGGCCAGCTTGCCGTCGGGGGAGGTGCGCACGTACCACTGCTCGGTCCAGGTCTGGGCGATCTTCCACCGGATCGTGAGCACGTTGCCCGCCAGCGTGTACGTCCCCGTACGGGTCTCGCTCGGGCCGCCCGTGTAGCCGCCCGCGGTGAGCACCTCGCAGCCGCGCGGCCGCGATGAGACGCCGCCGGCCTTGGTGGTGCAGCTCGGGTCGGGCACGGTGCCGGTGCGCTGCCTGGCCTTGGGGAAACGCTGCCACCACAGGTACAGGGCGGCGCTCACCGTGCCGTTCGCGGCGAAGCGGTACGTGCCCAGGCGCACCCAGTTCTGCCGGGAGGCGGCCTGGAGATGGCCCTGCGAGACGACGAAGGTGGACTTGCCGCCCGGCAGCGGCGAGGCGGCGGCAGTGGCCGTCACAGTGGCCGTCACAGTGGCCGTCACCGGTTGGACGGGGAGAAGGGCGAGGGCGAGCACGAAGGAGAGGACTGCCGCTGCGGTACGCATGGAGGGACTCCGTAGGGCTTGCGGGCGTTGGCCGATGGTCAACGGCCCACCGTATTCCGGCTCGACCGGATCTGTCCTCGAAACGCGGTCAGGAGGAAGCTGACAGCGCTCGACGTCCGCCGGTGAAGCTAGGATGAGGGGGTTCCCAGCACCGCGAGGAGGTTGATCATGTCGTTCCCACCGCCCGGCATGGTTCTCGGCGACGCCCCGGCGCGCACTTCCTCGCGGGAGGCCGCCACAGGCTGACCCTCTCCGCGTCGAAGTGCTTCTCATGGCCATCACTGGTTCGATCATGAGGAGCCCTGAGTGCTCGAGATCCGCTGGACCGAAGACGGCGAGGCCCGGTCGGCCCGCTGGCGTTCCGAGAACGGCTCGCCGCCGCCCGCGCGCGTGGTGATCGCCGACGAGCGCCTGGCCGCGGCCACGGCGTACCGGCTGGCCTGCGAGGGCACCGCGCTGCTGTGGCGCGGCGACTTCCACGCCGCCCGCCGCCTGCTACGCGCCATGACCCGCCGCGCCGACCACCCTGCACCTTCACCCCGCCCTTCCCGCTCGCCGTCACCCTCGCCCGCGCCTGCTTCTTCGCTCGTGCAGGCCTTCCACCGGCACCGGCAGGCTCGCTCCCAGCGGGCCGTCACGCTGGGCCGGTTGCTGGTGCCGCTCGACCCGGACCACAGCGTCCCCCTGCGGCGCGCCCCCGACGTGCGGAGCGCCTGCGCGCAGGTCTACGGGCCCGGGACGGAGGCTTCGGTGATCTCGCTGCGTGAGCTGCTGGGCATCGTCGGGGCCTACGAATGGCGCAGGCGCGGCGTCGAGGTGCCCGCCCTGAACGACCGCATCCACCCCCACTACGGCGTCTTCTCACCGGTGCGCGGCGAGTACGTCGACCTGGTGGCCGCGGCCCCGCTCGTCTCGCGCGCTGGGGCGCTCGACATCGGCACCGGGACGGGCGTGCTCGCCGCGGTCCTCGCCCGCAGAGGCGTCGAGCGCGTCGTGGCCACCGACCGCGACCCGCGCGCCGTGGCCTGCGCCCGCGACAACGTGCGACGGCTGGGGCTGTCCGGCCGGGTCGACGTCCTGGAGACCGACCTCTTCCCGCCGGGACGCGCGCCGCTCGTCGTCTGCAACCCGCCCTGGCTTCCGGCCAAGCCCGCCTCGCCCCTCGACCACGCGGTCTACGACCCCGGGGGCCGGATGCTCCGCGGCTTCCTCGACGGGCTCGGCGACCACCTGACTTCGGGGGGAGAGGGCTGGCTGATCCTGTCGGACCTGGCCGAACGGCTGGGGTTACGGACCCGCGCCGAACTGCTGTCCGCCTTCGCGAGCGCGGGCCTGCGGGTCGTGGACCAGCTCCGGACCCGGCCACGCCACCCACGCGCCTCCGACCCGACCGACCCCCTGCACACGGCCCGCGCCACCGAAACCACCTCCTTGTGGCGCCTCCGCCGCACCTGACCCCCTCCACCCCGGGGACTCGGGTGCACGGAACCTTCACCTGGTGTCCCTGGGATCTGCGAACTCGTCTGGTTGGCTGGGTTCATGATCGACATTGATCCCGCCTCCCGTCCCGACCCCATCGCCTACCTCGACCACGTCGCCTCGACCGACGTCGGCAGGGGCTACAAGCGGCAGGTCCTCGAACTGCTGGACCTGCGGCCCGGGCAGACCGTGCTCGACCTCGGCTGCGGCCCCGGGACCGACCTCGCCGCCATGGCCGACGCCGTCACCCCTGCCGGACGGGTGATCGGCCTCGACCGCGACCCGGCGATGGTCACCGAGGCGGCCGCCCGTCTGGCCGGACGTCCCCAGGTCGAGGTGCGTCCCGGAGACGTGCAGGAGCTGCCGTTCGCGGACGGGAGCGTCGACCGGGCCCGTACCGACCGGGTGCTGCAGCACGTGGACGACCCGGCGCGGGTGCTGGCGGAGTTCCGCCGGGTGGCGCGCCCGGGGGCGCGGATCGTCATGGCCGAACCCGACTGGGAGGGCATGCTCGTCGACTCCCCGCGCCCGGACGTCGGCCGGACGCTGGCCCGGTTCATCTCCACCGAGATGATCCGCCACGGCACGCTCGGCCGCAGCCTGGCCCGGCTGTGCGAGGAGGCGGGCCTCACGGTGCGGTCGGTGGCGACGGTCGCGCCGGTCTTCCGCGACCTGGCCACCGCCGACCAGGTCCTCGGCCTGCGCCGCAACCTGGTCAGGGCCGTCGGCGCCGGATATCTCGAACCCGGCGCCGAGGAGTGGTTCGACGACCTGCGCTCCCGCCCCTTCCTGGCCTCCGCCCTGCTGTTCCTGGTGACGGCCGAAGTGCGCTGAGCGCCGCGCGTCCGCCGGGGTGAGGGGACGGGCGAGGGTCAGGCGATGCGGAGCGGGAGGGTGCGGGGGCCGCGGACCTGGCCCGTCGCCCAGGTGACGGCGTCGGGGTCGGCGAGGGTGAAGGCGGGGATGCGCTGGAGCCAGACGTCGAGGGCGGTGCGCAGTTCCATGCGGGCCAGGTGGGAGCCGACGCAGCGGTGGATGCCGAGTCCGAAGGCGGCGTGGCGGTTGACTTCGCGGTCGATGCGGATGTGGGCGGGGTGGTCGAAGTGGGCGGGGTCGCGGTTGGCGGCGGGGAAGGAGAGCAGGACCCAGTCGTCGGCTTTCATGTCGACGCCGTTCCAGTGCATGTCGTGTTTGACGAGGCGGGCCATGGTGACGGGGGCGTAGGCGCGCAGGAACTCCTCCATGGCGGTGGGGAGCAGGGCGGGTTCGGCGACCAGGCGTTCGCGGTCGGCGGGGGTCTTGGCCAGGTGCCACAGGGACGCCCCGATCGCGCTCCAGGTGGTGTCGATGCCCGCGATCAACAGCAGGGCGATCGTGCCCGCCACGTGCCCGGCCTCCAGCTTGTGGCCGTACAGCTCGGCCTCGACCAGGTACGTCGTGAGGTCGTCGCGCGGGTGCTGCACGTGGTCGCGGATCTGGTCCAGCAGGTAGTCGAAGAGCCGTCCCATGTTGGCGGTCCGCTGCTCGGGCGGCAGGTTGACGCCTTCCAGGGCGTTCTCGATGAACTCGCGGAAGCGCGGGCCGTCCTCGGGCGGGAAGCCCAGCATGTCGGCGATCACCCGCATCGGGATGTGCTGGGCGTAGTCGCGGGCGGCGTCCACGACGTCCTGGCCCTCCAGGCCGTCGATCAGCTCATGGCACAACGCCCTGGTGCTCGCCTCCCGCTTGGCGACCGCCGTCTTGGTGAACGCGGGCAGCAGCAGCTTGCGCGCGTCGTGATGGAAGGGCGGGTCGGACGAGATCGGCGGCGTGCCGCCCACGGGCGCGCTCTCCAGCGGCGGCCGGAAGTTGCTCATGATGATCGAGCGCGAGGAGAACCGCTCGGTGTCGTAGGCGACGGCCGCGACGTCCTCGTAGCGGGTGGGCAGCCAGCCGCCGCCGAACCGGTCGGTGTGCGCGATCGGGCAGCGCCGCCGCAGGTCGTCCTGGATCGGGTACGGGTCGGCGGCCCATTCCGGCTCCAGGTGGGAGAAGTCGGTGGCCCAGTCCGAGACCGGGCCGGTGACGATCTCGCTGCGGGTGCCGATCTCCTCGCCGTCGCCCGGTTCGCCGAAGTTCTTGACGAAGCGCTCGTCCACGCTCATGTCACGCCTCCCCGAGCAGGTCGATCGCCCGCTCCGGGCAGTTGGAGACGGCCAGCCGCGCCGTGCGCTCCTGGCCGGGCGGCACCTCGCCGTCGCCGAGGACCGTTCCGTAACCTTCGTCGTCCTCGCCGAACAGGTCGGGGGCGAGGTCGTAGCAGCGGCCATGTCCCTGGCAGCGCTCGGGGTCGATCTGTACTCTCACGGCGTTCCTTCGTGCGGTGGGGCGGGGGAGAGGGCGGCGACGACGCGGATGAGCAGCCTGGCCCACTCCTCCTCGTCCACCTGGTGGGGGTCCGGGGCGATGAGCGCGCTGCCCATCGCGAGCAGGAGGCAGAAATGGGCGATCGCCTCCGGTGACAGCGCGTGGTCCAGCTCGCCGCCGTCCTGGCCGGCGCGGACCAGGCCGGCCAGCCGGTGGGCGCGCTCGCCGACGTAGTCGCGCATGGGCAGGGCCACGTCCTCGTCGCGGCGGGCGGCGGCCAGCGCCTCGACGACGAGGTCGCCGCCGGCGTCCAGGGGGCGGGGGAGCCGGCGGCCGGCGGCGACGAGCAGGTCGGCGACCGGCCGATCGGGGTCGTCGGCGAACAGGCCGTCCATCAGCCGCCGCCCGTGCGCGCCCAGCGCGGCCACGAGCAGGCCGGCCTTGGAGCCGAAGTGGGCGTACAGGGCGCCGTTGCTCACCCCGGCGGCGGCGGCGATGTCGGCGACGCGGGTGCCGTCGTAGCCGCGCCTGGCGAAGACGTCCGCGGCGGCGCGCAGCAGGCGTTCCCTCGTCTCGGCGGCGGTGACGCCGGCGATACGTCCCATGGACGAATTAAAAGATCGTTCATTTCATACGTCAAGAGCGGCCTCCCTATCCCGTGATCGGCGCCTTCACCACCAGCACCTCCTCTCCCGCCGCGCCGCTCAGCCGGACCGACAGCTCCCACACCCCGGCCATCGGGAACAACTCGCCCTCGGCCACGTAGCGGCCCGGCTGCCGCGGGTCGGCCACGATCTCCGGGGTGGCGTGGCCCATGCCGGGCATCACCGTGGACAGCGCCACCGTGTGCGGGTCGCCGGAGGTCACCCGCACCTCGGCCGTGACGCGGCCCGTCGTCGGCCTGGGGACCAGGACGGTGACGGCGTACCGTTCGCCGGTGCTGGTGAGGGTGAGCGGGCCGGGCGCCGAGCCGCGCACGTACAGGAACACCGCCAGGGCCGCGGCCAGCAGGGCGGCGACGGCCAGGATCCGCCTCATCCGAGAGCCTCCGCGACCTCGACGATGAAGGGCACGGTCACGATCCGGTCGGCGGCCGCGTACTGCGCCCAGGCCAGGTAGCGGCCCGGCGCCGGGAAGGTGAACGTGAAGCGCAGCCGGGGCGCGGGAGCGCCCATCTCGTGCACGTGGCCGAGGAACGCGCCGTCCTGGCTGCGCACGATCAGGTGCCCCGACATGCCCAGCCACTGCCGCGGCGTGACGCCGAGCCCCACCTCGATCGCCGCCGGACGCCCCGCGACCGGCACGGACGGCCGCACCACCGGCGTGCCCCCCGTCCCCGGCGGGACCGGCGGCGGGGCGGCCACCGCGGGCCCGGCCACCCGGAACTCGCCGTCGAGCAGCTGGCCGCCGGAGTCCTCGCGTTCCAGCTCCGCGTAGGCCAGGAACCGGCCCGGCCGGTCGGCGCGCAGCCGGACCTCCAGCCGTCCGGGCGCGGTGCGCAGCGGGTGCAGGTGCCGGAAGTAGGCGCCGTCCTCGCTGGTGACCACCAGGTGGGCGAGCGCCTCGTGGTGCAGGACGAGGTCGTCCACCGGATGGCCGGTCGAGCCGTCGGTGAGGTCGAGGCGCAGCGTGAACTCCTCGCCGGCCGCCGGGCGGGCCGGGACGGTGGTCACCCGTCCCTGCGCGAAGGGCCGTCCGAGGGCCGTCGTGTTCACCGCCGGGGCGGCGCCGTCCGGCGACGGGGGCGGCAGCGAGGGCTCGAACACGACGACCATCGCGGCCACCGTCACCGCGGCCGCCGCGCCACCGGCCAGCAGCATCGCCGGGGTCCTGCGCGACAGCGCCCCGGTGAGCAGGCCGCCCACCAGCAGCAGCGCGGCCACCAGCAGGCCGCCGTAGATCAGGAACTCGCCGGCGGAGCCGCGGTCCACCAGGACGCGGAACGGCAGCACGGCGACCTCGCCCCCCGCCGTCAGCCTGAGCTCGTGCGGCCCGGTGCGCTCGACCGTGATCCTGACGTACCGGGGGGTCGCGGACGGCTGCGCGGTGGCCGTCGCCTTGTGGCCGTCCTCGACCGAGCGCACCTCCAGGCCGATCGGCGGCCCGGTCGCCGGCTCGTAGGCGATCACGCCGATCTGCAACGGTCCCGGCACCCGCGACGTGCCCTTGATCACGACCGTGAGCTCGGCGCCGGCGATGGTCTGGGCGAAGCGCAGGTCCGCCCCGGCCGTGACGTTGTGGGCCGCGGCCGGGGCGGCGCCCGCGAGCAGGAGTACGGCGACGAGACACAGGACCCGGAGCGGCCGGATCATGCCCGTCCGGCGTCGGCCGCGTCCGCGGGGAGCGCGTTCGGCAGGAACAGCGCCCCGAGCGCCAGGCCGATCAGCCCGGCCACCACCGGCGCGCCGGTCCACAGCTCGGGCACCGCGGGCAGCCCGCCCCCGGCCGCCGAGGCGACCCCGATGTAGAGCGACCAGGTGACGAAGGCCGACAGCCCGGCGAAGGCCCAGTAGGCCCCCCGCCGCGCGCCGGACGGGCGCAGCAGGCGGATCAGCACGTCGCTGGCCAGGCCCGCGGCGACGAACGTGAGCAGGGTCGGCGCGTTCTCGAACGCCGTCTGCGCGCCGGGCATCAGGACGGCGATCGTGTACATGACGGTCACCGCGCCGAACGGCAGGTTCCAGCGCCGGGCCACCAGCAGCACCGGGGCCAGCAGGACGACGTTGCTGATGACCATGGAGGTGGCCAGATGCTCGGCGCCCGGCCCGTCCACGCTGGAGAACGCCTCGACGACGCGCGCGGACCGGTACTGCAGGGCGTCGCCGTACGACAGGAACAGCGACACCAGCGTGGCCGCGAACGCGAGCCCGGCCAGCGCCGGGAACAGCCGCCCGAGCGAGGGCCGGACGCCGGCGTCGGGGGCGTTCCAGGCCGAGCGCAGCGGCGTGGTGATGATGAGCAGCATGGTCACGATCAGCCCGAGATGCGACGGGCTGAACAGGATGTCGACGCTCGTCTCGATGCCGAGCACGGTGTGCCAGGTCATGTCGGCCAACCCGAAGAGCGCGAACGCCGGGATGGCGACCAGCCCGGCCAGATAACCCTGGGGAACGGCCGCGACCCCCTGCCGGCCGAGCCGCACGTTGCGGAACACCTGCCAGATGATCCAGCCGGACACCGCCGCGAACCCGGAGTAGAACGCCGCGTGCCACGGCGTGAAGAACGTCTCCAGGTCGCTGCGATTGGTGTGCGCCCAGGCGTCGATCATCAGTCCGACGCCGAACCAGACCCCCAGCAGCGCCGTGACGAGATCCGCCCGGAGCGGCACCCATCCGCGCGGCTCCCCAGAGTCCGCAAGTAATCGCCGTACGCCCGCGTTGGCCTCTGCCACTTCGCGTCTCCCTTCTTCCATGATCGAATACTTTCAGAAGCCGCGAAGTGGCGGAAAGCCCAAGATCACCATCGCCGAGCGGCCCGGGCCGACGCCCGTGGCCGCCAGTCTCGCCGACGGCCGCCGCCGGTGCGCGGCGGCCGGAGGCTCACGCCGGAGCCGGGCGCTGCCCGGCCACCACCAGGTGCAGCCCGTGGGGGAGCGGCTCGGTGCGGGCGACGTGCAGCCCCGCGGCCCCCAGCAGGCTCTCGACCTCGGTCAGCGTGCGTTCCTGGCCGCCGCTGAACAGCGTGAGCATCTTCATGTCCAGCGCGACCGCCGACGTCGGCGAGCGGTGCGGGTCGTCGTCGAGGACGGCGTCCACGATCCACAGCTCGGCGCGGCCGTCCATCAGGGCCGCGAGCCGCGCCAGCAGCTTGGCGGCCTGCTCGTCGGGGTAGTTGTGCAGGATGTTGCCCAGCAGGTACAGACCCGCCCGGGGCAGCGGGTCGGTGAACATGTCGCCCTCGGCCACCGTGATGCCCGCCCGCCCGTCCAGGTGACGGCGGGCCTGGGCGGCCACCTCGGGCAGCTCGAACAGCACGCCGCGCAGCCGCGGGTGGGCCGCCAGGATCGTGGCCAGGACGATGCCGGTGCCACCGCCGATGTCGGCGACCACGTCCACGCCGGTCACGTCCTGCTCGGCGAGCGCGCGGGCCACGGTGACGCTGCGGGTGGCCATGAACTCGTTGAACAGCGCGCCGGCCGCGGGCCGGGCGCCCAGCCAGGCGTAGGGGGAGTCCACCTGGTGCAGCTCCAGCGCGGCGGGCGCGCCCCTGGTGATCGTCCGGTGCAGCAGGTCGGCCGAGTCGCGCCACAGCTCCTCGCCCCACATCAGCGCGGCGGGGGCCAGCGAGTCGTCCCGGCCGCTGGTGAGCAGGTCGCCCTCGCCGGTGAGCAGGTACCGGCCGCGGGCGTCCCGCTCGACCAGCCGCAGGTGCTCCAGCGCGCGCAGCAGGCGGCCGAGCAGCATCTCGTCCGGACGGCCGGCGCCGCCCGCGGAGATCTCGTCGGCCAGCTCGTGCACGGCGCACGGCCCGGCGGCCAGCAGGTCGAACACCGACAGCCGCAGGGCGGCCCGGACGGCTGCGTACAGGATGAAGTCGTCGATCAGGCGCAGCACCCGCGCCCGCTCCGGCGTCTCGCTCATGGGTTCCCCTTCCCCGACTCCCAGGCCGGCCGGACGATCATGTCTTCGGCCCGCAGCGGCGCGGGCAGGTAACCGAACCTCACCATGGTGTCCACGACCGACTGCAGCCCTTCGGGCTCCAGCGCGGCGGGGAACGTGCCGAGCGTGATGGTCGGCAGCACCTCGCGCGGGATCTTCGTGTACGTGCCCAGCACCCCGGTGACCAGGTTCCGGTCCCGGGCGTCGAGCTGGGCGTGCGCCATGGCCCGCTGGAACCCGGCGACCGCCCGGGGATGCGCGGCCGCGTACGAGGCGGTCGTGGCCCACCCCGCGATCGGCCACCCGGCGGGGACGTTCGCCATGGCGTCGCCCAGCGACCGGCCGCCCTGCCGGCGGTAGGCGGTGATGAACGGCTCGGTCATCCATGCCACGTCCACCGCGTGCGCGGCCAGCGCGGCCGGCATGTCGGGCAGGGGGATCTCCTTGAACGCGACGTCGTCGGCGGAGACCCCGGCCGCGGCGAGCACGGTCTCGGCGCTCAGCGTGCCGACCGAGCGCAGCGTGGCCACCGCGACGCTCCTCTTCACGCCGCCGGAGCGCCGCAGGTCGCGGGGGCTCCTGATCGGGCTGCCGGGCGCCACGAAGAGCTGGAACGCGCCCGGCGCGGCGTGGTAGGCGTCGGCGACCAGCTTCAGCCGCCCCGGCTCGCGCCGCTGCTGCAGGAACGCCGTCACGTAGTTGACCAGCCCGAACTCCAGGGCGCCGCCCTTCATCCGGTCGATCGCCGGGCCGCCGCCCTGCACGGTCACCGGCTCGGCCGACAACCCCTCGGCCGCGAAGTAGCCGCGGTCGCGGGCGAGGTAGACCAGCGCGCTGTCGGGGATCGGGATGACGCCGATCCTGATCTTCTCCAGCGGCGCGCCGGAACCGGTCGCCCGCGGGCCGCCTGGAGCGGGTCCGCCGCAGGCCGCGAGCAGGGCGGCGAGCAGGAACAGCAGTAGGGGACGTAATCGTCGCACGGTTCTCCCTTCGAGGTCCGCCGCCGGCCCTCGCTCCCGCTGGCGGCCTGGACACAGGTCGGAACCAACGTCCTTGAGTGCACCATCGGGAGGCCCGCCTTGCAACGCCCGGTCAGAACGGGACGGCCGCCATGTCAGAAGCGCGCCCGCTGTTGACCCCGCTTGGACCTCACGCTCGCGCCCCGCTCGGTGCTGTCGGTGACCGTGCACCTCGCGCAGGGCCAGGCGTCGAACGCCCTCACCTCCCACCCCGGCTCCAGGACCACCTCCTACCTGGCCCACGGTGACCAGACCGAGGCCGCAGAACTGGCCGGCGCGACGCCCGTGGACCACTGGTACCTGCTCAGCGCGGTCGAGGTGCGGGCCGGATGGTCCACCGCCGCGCTCGCCGTGCTGGGCGACTCGCTGACCGACGGCAGAGGCTCCACCGCCAACCGCAACAACCGCTGGCCCGACCGGCTGCTCGACCGGCTGCAGCCGCGCCTGCCCGGCCTCGCCCTGGCCAACCAGGCCGCCGGCGGCAACCGGGTGCTGAACGACGGCCCCGGCCCGGCCGCCCTGGCCCGGCTGGACCGCGACGTGCTGCCCGCCTACGACGTGGGCGACCCCCTGCACCTGAACCCGGCGGGGTACAAGGCGCTGGCCGAGGCCGTGCCCGCCGGGCTGCTGCGCCGGACGGGGGGCCGCGACGGGCTGAGCGCCGTCCTTCGCGGTCCGGACGGATGAGAAGATCGAGAGTGCTCCGAATCGCAGAAGCAGTACTCGCGAGGTTACCGGCGCCGCTGCAGGCGCTCGTGCTGAGGCACCGTGAACTGCTGAAGTTCGCGGTGGTCGGCGGAGCGACGTTCGTGGTGGACAACGCGGTGTTCTACGGGCTGAAGCTGACCGTCCTGCAACCGAAGCCGGTGACTGCGAAGATCATCGCGGTGCTCGTGGCGACGATCGTGTCCTACGTGCTCAACCGCGAGTGGTCGTTCCGGCTCAGGGGCGGTCGCGAGCGCCGCCACGAGGCGGGGCTGTTCTTCCTGGTCAGCGGCATCGGCCTGGTGCTCAGCTCGGCGCCGCTGTGGGTCTCCCGTTACGTGTTCCGCCTGGAGGCCCCCGACGTGGGCCTGGCGGTCCAGGAGATCGCCGACTTCGTGAGCGCGCAGCTCGTCGGCACGGTGATCGCCATGGTCTTCCGCTTCTGGGCGCTGCGGAAGTGGGTCTTCCCCGACGAGAAGACCCACCCCGTCGGCGTGCGGCCGGCTGGCGTCCCCCGGTACCACGGACGCCGCACCCTGCCGGTGGCCAAGCGCAAGCCCCGCAGGTCCGGCGTCCGGCAGGGTCAGCGGTAGGCGGGGCCAGCGGTAGACAGCGTCAGCGGTAGGCGGCGGCCTGGAGGGTGTAGAGGTCGGCGTAGAGGCCGTTGAGCGCCATGAGCGCCTGATGGTCGCCCTGCTCGGTGACCTTGCCGTGGTCGAGGACGTAGATCCGGTCGGCGTAACGCACGCTGGCCAGGCGGTGGGTGATGAGCAGCACCGTGCGGCCCTCGGAGTGGTCGCGGATGCGCTCGAACAGGGCGTGCTCGGCGCGGGCGTCGAGGGCCGCTGTGGGCTCGTCGCAGATGAGCAGGTCGGCGTCGCGGTAGAAGCCCCGGGCCACCGCGATGCGCTGCCACTGGCCGCCGGACAGCTCGCAGCCGTCCTTGAAGCGGCGGTCGAGCAGCGTGCGGTAGCCGAGGGGCAGGCCCGCGACCACCTCGTCGGCCCCGGCGACCGAGGCCGCCGCGACCAGGGCGGCCTCGCCCTTGTCGGCGCCCATGGTGATGTTGTAGCGGGCGGTGAGCGGCCAGCGGGTGTGGTCCTGGGCGATCACGGCCGTGCGCAGGCGCAGCTCGTCGGGGGCGACGTCGGCCAGGTCGACGTCGTCCCAGGAGACGGTGCCGGTGTCGGGCTCGTACAGGCCGGACAGGATCTTGGCCAGGGTGGTCTTGCCGGAGCCGTTCTCGCCCACGAACGCGATGACCTCGCCGCGCTTGATCTCGACCGTCACCCCGCGCAGCGCCGGCTGGTCGGCGCCCGGGTAGGTGAACGTCACGTCGTCGGCCACGACGCGCTCGAACCCCTCGGGCACGGCCGCCGAGCGGGCTGTGGGCACGCGGCGCTCGGCGTCGGCGCAGAACTGGAGGAAGTCGGTGAAGTAGAGGCCGTCCTCGTAGAGGCGGTTGGTGGCGTACAGGAGGTTGGCCAGCGAGGACTGGCCGGTCCTGATGGCCAGCACCGCGGTGCCCGCGACCGCGAGCGGGATCGCCGCCACGGCCAGCAGCACGCCCAGCGCGACGTAGACCAGGGCGGTGCCGAGGCCGCCCAGGGCCTCGCCGACCAGGCCGGCCAGGGTCTGGCGTCTGGCCAGGGTGAGCAGCACCTCCTGCTCGGCCCTGGCGACGGCGTCGTACATGCGCAGCAGGAAGCCCCGCATGGTGAACGAGCGCACCTCGGCGGCGGGCTCGCGGTCGGCCAGCAGCTCGGCGATGATCCACTTGCGGCGGCGGGCGGGGATGAGGGAGTACATCGTCGAGTAGCGCATACGGGCGCCGCGCACGGTGGCCCACGCATCGGGCAGCACGGCCAGCAGCAGCAGCGGCAGCAGCACCGGGTGGAGCACGCCCAGCACGCCGGCCGCCGCCGCGATGCCGACGGCCGCGGTGACGACGTTGATGGCCGAGCTGACCACCGCGCTCGCCACGCTGACGCCGCGGATGTTGGCGCGTTCGAGACTGTCGTGGAACTCGGGGTCGTCGTAGGCGACCAGCTCCACCTGGCTGGTCAGGCCGTAGAGACGTTCCTCGGTGTGGCGGGAGATCTGCGGGGTGAGGCGTGACTGCGCCCAGCCCGCGCCGGCCTGCACCACCGTGCGCAGGACGGCGGCCACGCCCACCAGGACGAGGCTGGGCAGGGCGGCCAGCACGCGGCCGGGGGTCGGGCCCTCGCTGAACAGGGCGCTCAGCACGCCGGTGGTGGCCAGCAGGCCGAAGGCGGTGAAGACGCCGCCGAGGAGGTTGAGCGCGATGGTGGCCACGGTGTCGCGGGGGCCGGCCCGCCAGGACATGCTCATCGCCTGCGTCACGAGCGAGGGCAGGCGCCTGGCGATGGTCAGGAAGCCGACCTCGGCCATCTTGTCGTTGTGGGCGTACCAGTCGGAGACGGTGATCTCACCGAGTTCCAGAGGCTCATCGGGCATGCGCTGAGTGTGCGGGCGGGCACCGACGGTTTCCGTCGCCTCACGCGCCGGAGTGACAGGACGGTGGCCCGTGCGCCACCGGCCTGTCCACGGCCCGCCAGGCAAAGACGCGCGGGCGGCGGCGTGTCCCGGTCGCCCCGACGGGCGCCGGCACGATTTCATGTCCCCCGGTCACTCCACGTAACCAGAACGACACAGGGGACGGAATGCGAAGAATCACGGGGTTCGCGGTCGCGTGCGCGGTCGCCATGAGCGTCACCCAGCCCGCCTGGGCGGCCCCGCGGGAGGAGGTCCGCATCACCCGGTATCTGGGGGAGCAGCGCCTGCCGTACCTGATGCAGTTCGACGGCACCACCGTCGGCGGGGTGTCGGGCATCGACCGCGACCCGCGCACCGGCGCCTGGTATCTGATCTCCGACGACCGCTGGCGCTACGGTCCCGCCCGCTTCTACACCGCCCGCCTGGACATCGACCGGGACTCGGGCGCGTTCACCGGCATCAGCCTGACCGGGGTCACCACGCTGACCAGGCAGGACGGCACCCCCTACCCCGGCTACGGCAAGCCCGGCTCGGCCGACCCCGAGTCCATCAGGTACGACCGCTGGTCCGGCCGCCTGCTGTGGGGCGACGAGGGCGACCGCCCCGACGCCGGCCACCCCGACCTGCCGCTGGCCGCCTCCGGCGTGCGCGCCGCCGACCTCCAGGGCCGGCATCAGGGGGACCTGCGCCTGCCGGGCAACCTGCGCCTGACCACCACCGAGCGCGGCCCGCGGCGCAACGCCGGTTTCGAGGGCCTGGCCGTCACCGCCCGCCGGATCACGGCGATGACCGAGGGCCCGCGGTACGAGGACGGCGAGCCGTCCACGGTCCGGCACGGCGCGCCCGCCCGGCTCACCGTGTGGGACCGGCGGGGCGTCCCGCGCGGCCAGTTCGTCTACCCGCTCGACGCGCTCCCGGCCGCGCCGGTGCCGTCCACCGGGGAGTCCGACAGCGGGGTCTCCGAGATCCTGCCCATCGACGACCACCGCTACCTGGCCCTGGAACGCTCCTGGATCGAGGGCGTCGACTACAAGGTCAAGCTGTACGAGATCGACCTGACGGGCGCGACCAACGTGCTGAGCCAGGACGACCTGAGCGCGGGGTACCGGCCGGTGAGCAAGCGGCTGGTCTACGACCTGGGCGACTTCCGGCCGCCGGTGCAGAACCTGGAGGCCATGTCGTGGGGGCCGCGGCTGGCCAGCGGTGAGTGCACGCTGGTGATCGGCTCGGACGACAACTTCAGCAGGAACGAGGTCAGCCAGTTCACGGCCTTCGCCGCCACGGGCTGCCCCTGACGCCCCGCCGCCGGGCAGGGGCCGCGTAGGAAGGCCCGCCAGGCCACCGGCCCGGCCCCGCGTAGGCGGGCTCGCCCCGCCGCAGGCCCGGCCCCCGCGCGCGGGGGCCGACCGGGCTGAGGGTGGCGGATATATACGAATTGGAATATTTTCCCGGGAAAGCATCATGGCTACGCTCGACAGCCATGACTCTCCTGAAGCCCGCACGCCGGGCGGCCGCCGCTCTGGCGCTCGCGCTCGCCGCCGGGTTAACCGCGGCCGTCCCCGCGCACGCGCGCGAGGCGGCCCCGCCGTCCGGCACCGTCCTGCGCGGGCTGGACCTCGACCGCGCCACTGTGCTCGACCTGCAACGCGCCATGGACCACGGCCGCTTCGACGCGGTGACGCTGACCCGCTTCTACCTCGACCGCGTCCGCGCGGTGGACCCGCTGCTGCACGCGGTCGTCCAGACCAACCCCGGCGCGCTGGGCGAGGCCGAGCGCAGCGACCGGCGTCGCCGCCGGGGCGCGCACGGGCCGCTGGAAGGCGTCCCTGTCCTGCTCAAGGACAACATCGACACCGCCGCGCCGCTCCGCACCACCGCCGGCTCGCAGGCGCTGCTCGGCGCCCGGCCGGCCGCGGAGGCGTTCCTCGTCCAGCGGCTGCGCGCGGCCGGCGCGGTGATCCTGGGCAAGGCCAACCTGTCGGAATGGGCGAACTTCCGTTCCAGCCCGTCCTCCAGCGGGTGGAGCGCGATCGGCGGGCAGACCAACAACCCCTACGTCCTCGACCGCAACCCCTGCGGGTCGAGCAGCGGCTCGGCGGTCGCCGCCGCCGCCACCCTGACCGCCGTCACCATCGGCACCGAGACCGACGGCTCGATCGTCTGCCCGGCCGGGATCAACGGCGTGGTCGGCATCAAGCCCACGATCGGGCTGGTCAGCCGGGCCGGCGTGGTGCCGATCTCGGCCCGGCAGGACACCGCGGGGCCGATCACCAGGAACCTCACCGACGCCGCCGCCGTGCTCTCGGCCATCCAGGGGCCGGACCCGCGCGACCCCGCGACCGTCCCGGGCGGCGACCGCGACTACCTCAGGGCCCTGCGTCCCGGCGCGCTGAACGGCGCCCGCGTCGGCGTGTGGCGCTCGGTCGCGGGCGACAACCAGGAGGTGCGCGCCGCCCTGGACGCCGCCGTCGCCACGCTCAGGGCCCGCGGCGCGACCGTGGTGGACGTCGAGCTGGAGGGCATGGACCAGGCCGGCGAGGCCGAGTTCCCGGCGCTGCTGACCGAGTTCAAGCACGACCTGAACGCCTACCTCGCCGCCACCCCCGGACGGCACCCAGCCGACCTGGCCGGGCTGATCGACTTCAACCGGCGGCACGCCGGAACCGAGCTGCGGTACTTCGGCCAGGAGGTGTTCGAACAGGCGCAGGCCACCACCGGCGACCTGGACGACCCCGCCTACCGCGCCCTCCGCGACCAGGCCACCACGCTGGCCCGCCGCGCGATCGACTCGGCGATGGCCGCCGGCCGCCTGGACGCGCTGCTCGCCCCCACCAACCACGCGGCCTGGCTGACCGACCTGACCAAGGGCGACGACTTCACCGGCTTCGTCTCCTCCTCCGCGCCCTCGGCGATCTCCGGTTACCCGGCGGTCACCGTCCCGGCCGGGTACGCCAGGGGCGTCCTGCCGCTCGGCGTCACGTTCTTCGGCGGGCGGTTCTCCGAGCCGTCCCTGATCGCCCTCGGATACGCCTTCGAGCAGGCCACTCAGGTCCGCAAACCGCCGACGTACCTGCGCACCCTGCCCTGAGCGGCCCGGCGGCGGGCTACGGTAGGGGCGACGGTCACGACGGGAAGGAGGCGAGGTGCGCAGCAGACTGCCCGCCGCGCTGCTTCTCGTCCTGTCGTGGCTGCTCCCCGCGACGGGCCATGCCGAGGTCGCCGCCCAGGTCGCCGCCCAGGTCGCCGCCCAGGTCGCCGCCCCGGCCGTCACACAGGCCGTCACGCAGGCCGTCACGCAGGTCACGGCGATTCAGGCGGCGGCCGACCGGCCCGCCGTCGCCCAGCTCGGCTCCACCCCGCCGCCGCCTCCGCTCGCGCAGGTCAGGCAGGCGGGGCACGACCAGGCCGGGCCCGGCGGGCAGGCGCTGCCCGCCGCGACCCCGGCCCGGTCGCTCCACGCCTGGTCGGCCGTCGTACGGCGGCCCGCCGTCCGTGCCGCCGCCGACCGGCCCGGGGGCGCGGCGGCGGCCCGCGCGCCTCCCTCCACGGTGCTCTGAAGATCCCTCTTCCGCACACCTGAGCCTGTGGAGGCCTCATGTCACGTGCGCCCATGTGGCGCGCGCTGGCGGCGTTCGCCGTCATCGCGACCTCGATCATCCTGTCCCTCACCGCCACGCCACGCCTCGGCCTCGACCTGCGCGGCGGTACCCAGCTCGTCTTCGAGGCCAGAGACTCCCCGACGGTCACGGCCGACTCCTCGGCCACCGACCGCGCCCTCGACGTGCTCCGCCGCCGGGCGGACGCGCTGGGGGTCGTCGATCCCACCCTGGCCCGCTCCGGCGAGAAGCGGATCATCGTCGAGCTGCCCGGCGTGCTCGACCCGAGCAAGGCGGCCGAGGTCATCGGCCGCACCGCCCAGCTCGCCTTCCACCCGGTCACCGGCCCCGGCAAGACCGGGGACGCCACCGCGCTGCCCGACGAGAGCGGCAGCCCGCTCGCGCTCGGCCCGGCGGCGATCAGCGGCGACGGCGTCAGCGACGCCACCGAGCGCAGCGACCCGCAGCGCGGGCCCGGCTGGTCGGTCACGGTCGACTTCCGCGACGCCGACGCCTGGCAGCGGATGACCGGCGAGGCCGCCTGCCAGCCGGCGGGCGATCCGAAGCGGCGCGTCGCCATCGTGCTCGACAAGAAGATCATCTCGTCGCCGCAGCTCGACCCGTCCGTGCCGTGCGGCGCCGGCATCCCGGGCGGCAACACCGAGATCACCGGGTCCTTCACCCACGAGGAGGCCCGCGACCTGGCCGTGCTGATCAAGGGCGGCGCGCTGCCCGTGCCGCTCGACCTGGTCGAGCAGCGGACGGTCGGCCCCACGCTGGGCGCCGACGCCATCGAGGCCAGCGTCAAGGCCGCGATCGCCGGGCTGGTGCTGACCGCCCTGTTCATCATCGTGATCTACCGCCTGTCCGGCCTGCTCGCCGCCATCGCGCTCACCTGCTACGGCCTGATCTCCTACGCCGCGCTGGTCGCGATGGGGGCGACGTTCACGCTGCCCGGCCTGGCCGGGTTCGTGCTGGCCATCGGCATGGCGGTCGACGCCAACGTGCTCGTCTTCGAACGCGCCAGGGAGGAGTACGGCCTGGCCCCGGCGCGCGGGCTGGCCCCGGCCCTGAACCGGGGGTTCAAGAACGCCTGGAGCGCCATCGCCGACTCCAACGTCACCACGCTCATCGCCGCCGCGCTGCTGTTCGGGCTGGCCTCCGGGCCGGTCAAGGGGTTCGGAGTGACGCTGGCGATCGGCGTGCTGGCCTCGCTGGTGTCGGCCATGCTGATCACCCGCGTGCTCACCCAGGCCGTCATCGGCCGGATCGGGCCGCGACTGTCGGGCCTGGCCTCACCGGGCGCGGTCCGGACGTGGCTGGCCCGCCGGAACCCCCAGCTCATGAAGGCCAGGAAGTTGTGGCTGGCGGTCGCGGGCGGCCTGGTCGTCGCGGCGCTGGCCGGCCTGTTCACCCGCGGCCTGGACTTCGGGGTCGAGTTCACCGGCGGCCGGCTCGTGGAGTTCGGCACGTCCAGGCCGGTCGACGCCGACACGGCCCGGCGGCTCGTGAGCGAGGCCGGCTATCCGGGCGCGGTCGTGCAGGCCGCCGCCGACGGCGTGACCGTGCGCGCGGGGCAGCTCGACCCGGCCAAGGTCCAGGCCGCGCTGGAGGGGCGGGGCGGCGAGGTGAGCAAGGTGCGCGACGAGTTCATCGGCCCCACGCTGGGCGAGGAGCTGCGCCGCAACGCCGTCATCGCGCTCGGCGTGGCCGTGGCGGCGCAGCTGCTCTACCTGGCGGTGCGCTTCCGCTGGACGTTCGGCACGGCGACCGTGCTGGCGCTGCTGGTGGACCTGGCCGTGGTGATCGGGCTGTTCGCCTGGCTCGGCAAGCCGGTGGACGGCGTGTTCCTCGCCGCGATGCTGACCGTGGTCGGCTACTCGGTCAACGACAAGGTGGTGGTGTTCGACCGGGTGCGCGAGCTGTGGGCCGCCCGCCGCACCGCGCCGCTGGCCGAGGCGGTGAACACGGCGATCCTGCAGACCGTGCCGCGGACCGTCAACACCGGGCTCGGCGCGCTGTTCGTGCTGGTCGCGCTGGCCGTCTTCGGCGGCGACTCGCTGCGTGACTTCGCGATCGCGCTGGTCACCGGCATCGTCGTGGGCACGCTGACGTCGTCGTTCGTGGCCGGCCCCGCGGCCATCGGCCTGGCCCGGTACGACCGCCGTCCGGCCCCCCAGCCGCCCGCGCCCAAGGCCGCCCGGCGGCCCCGCGAGGGCTCGGGAGCCGTGTTGTGACCGGCGCCGCGGGCCCGCCTCGCGCGGGCGGGCCCGCGGCCTCGCGGGTCAGAGCCGGGCGAGCCAGTCCAGGAGGATGGCGTTGACCTCGTCCGGGCGTTCCTGCTGGATCCAGTGGCCGCAGTCGTCCAGGAGCCGGGAGGAGATCAGGCCGGGCAGGGTGGTGGGGAAGGCGTCGATCGCGCCGGAGAGCCACCGGGTCGTGTCGTCCTGCGCGCCGCCGATGAACAGCGAGGGCTGGACGATCGGCGCGCCGTCGTGGGGCGCGAGGTCTTCCCAGTCGCGGTCCATGTTGCGGTAGCGGTTCAGCGCACCGGTCAGGCCGGTGCGCTCGAACTCGGCGGCGTAGAAGTCCAGGTCGGTCTCGCTCAGCCAGCCGGGCAGCGTGCCGTCCGCCGGGAACCGGTCGCGCAGCCTGCCGCCCGGGGCCACGAACAGCGGGTGGGGCGCGTCCGGGCCCGGCATGGTCCCGGCGGACAGGGCCGCGTACACGCCCGCCAGCCAGCCCCGGACGTCCGGCTCGATCTCGGCCTCGGCCCGGCCGGGCGTCTGGAAGTAGCTGACGTAGAACTCGTCCGTCCCGCCCATGGCGGCGAACGCCTCGGTGGGACGTGGCCCGCCGCGCGGCGTGTACGGCACGCTGAGCATGGCGACCGCGCGGAAGACGTCCGGCCTGAGCAGGGCGCTGTGGGCGGCGATCGAGGAGCCCCAGTCGTGGCCGACGATCACCGCGGTCCGCTCGCCCAGCGCCCGCACCACCGCCACGCCGTCCTCGACCAGCTCGGTCATCCGGTACGCGGCCACGTCCGCCGGCTTGGACGAGCGGCCGTAGCCGCGCACGTCCACCGCCACCGCCCGGTACCCGGCGGCGGCCAGCGCCGGGAGCTGGTGCCGCCAGGAGTACCAGGACTCGGGGAAGCCGTGCACCAGCAGCACCAGCGGCCCCTGCCCCGCCTCCACGAGATGGACCCGGCCGGCGGGGGAGGGCACCAGGCGGTGGACGCCCTCGGCGACCGGGGTGAGCTGCGACATCGTTCCTCCACGCACGTGAGTCCTGGTCTGTCACCAGGATCATGCGCGGCCCGTGCCGCGGCGCGCGAACTCCGTTGCCGTTTCGGCAAACCCTGCGCTAAAGGTCGGTGGCGATGATCTTCTCGATGTTCCGCTCGGCCAGCGCCGTGATGGTGACGAACGGGTTCACCGTGGTGTTGCCGGGGATCAGCGAGCCGTCGATGACGTACAGGCCGGGGTGGCCGGTCAGGCGGCCGTAGTTGTCGGTGGCCCGGTTCAGCACCGCGCCGCCGAGCGGGTGGTAGGTGAGGTGGTCGCCCCAGATCTTGTAGACGCCGAACAGGTCGGTGCGGTAGATCGTCCCCTCCTTGGCGTTGATCTTGTCGAAGATCGTTTTCGCCATGTCGATGGACGTCTGCTTCCAGGCGGTCTGCCAGCTCAGGTCCACCTTGCCGGTCGCGGCGTTCCAGGAGAACTGCGCGCGGCGCGGGGTGTTGGTGATCGACAGGTAGAACGAGGCGTACGTCTCGATCCCGGTCGGCAGCGGCGCGACCTCGGCGAACGCGCCGCCGGCCGTCCAGTTGTCGATGCCCGCGCACGGGATGGCCGACTGCAGCTTGCCGGTCGGGTCCCACAGGTGGTTGGCCCGGCCGCACATGACGTTGCCGTTGTCGCCCCAGCCCTTGCCGACCTCGTCGTCCAGGCCGGGCAGCGCGCCGGTGGCCTTCAGCCTGACCAGCAGCTTGCTCGTGCCGACGCTGCCCGCGGCGAAGAACACCCGGGCGGCCGTGACGGTCTTGGCGGCGGTGACCGAGCCGTCGGTGGCGAGCTGGTCGATCCGGACGGTGTAGCCGCCGCCCGCCGCGGGGGCGACCGAGGTGACCTGGTGCAGCGGCGAGATCGTCACCCTGCCGGTCGCACGGGCCCGCGCCAGATAGGTCTTCTGCAGGGACTTCTTGCCGTGGTTGTTGCCGTAGAGGATCTCGCCGGCCAGCGCCGACTGGGTGGCCGTGCCGGCCGCCTCCTGCTTCATGTAGTCCCAGTCGTACACGTCTGGGACGAAGGTGAACGGGAAGCCGGAGCGCTGGGCGTGCTTGCGGCCGACGCGGGCGTACTGGTAGCAGGCGGTGGTGTCGAACCAGGCCGGGTCCACCAGGCCGACGCCGAGGCCGGAGTTGGCGCGCGGGTAGTAGACGCCGTACATCTCGTCGGCGTCGACCGACGGGAGCACGGCGGCGAAGTTCTCCCGCTTGGGCGTGACGGCCATGCCGCCGTTGACCAGCGAGCCGCCGCCGACCCCGCGGCCCTGGTAGACCGTGATGCCGGCGAACTCCTCGGCGTCCAGGATGCCGGTGTAGCGGGGGATGTCCCGGTCGATGGGGAAGCCGAGGAAGTAGTTGAGCGGCGCCTTGGTCCTGGTGCGCAGCCAGTACGAGCGATAGTCGGGCTCGCGCGTGTTGCAGAAGATCTTGCCGTCCGAGCCGGGCGTGTCCCAGGCCATGCCCATCTCGATCATGTGCACCTCGACGCCCGCCTGGGCCAGGCGCAGGGCGGCCACCGAGCCGCCGTACCCGGTGCCGATCACCAGGACGGGCACGCGCGCGCCGTCGGCGATCGGCCCGGCGGCGGCGGTGGCGGCGGTGGCGGCGGCGCGGCCGGGCAGTGCGGCGGCGCCCAAGAGGGAGGCGGTTCCGGCGATGAAGGTGCGGCGGCTGGTGTTCATGTCACGTGCCCTCGCTCGGTCGGTCTGACGCGGACTCGGTCGGTCTGACGGAGGGTGCCGGGCCGCCGGTCAGCATGCAGGCCGTGTCCAGGCCCAGCACGTGGTTGAGCCGGCCGAAGGCCCACCAGGAACCGATGCTCATGCTCAGTTCCACGATCTCGTTCTGGCTGTAGTGCTCGGTCATCCGGGACCAGAACTCCTCGTCGAGCCCGTGGTGGTCCAGGGCGTAGCGCTCGGCGTACTCGGCGGCGAGCCGGGTGCGCGCGTCGAAGGCGTCCGTGGCGCGCCAGTCCGCGACCGCGTCGGCGAAGCCGTCCTCGACCTTGACGCCGTCGCGCTCGGTGCGCCAGTCGAGGCAGAAGACGCATCCGTTGATCTGCGCGATCCGCAGCCGGGCCGCCTCGAACTCGCGCAGGCCCAGCGTGGTGTGGGCGTAGACGGCCATGGAGAACTTCGAGGCGGCGGTCCCGATGCCGGGGACCAGCTCGCCCCAGACGTACGCGATCGGGTCCTTGCCGCCGGGAACGTCGACGATCATGGGTTCTTCCTTCCGAGCCGGCCGGACGCGGGGCGCAGCGGGACGTCGAGCGCGTCGTACAGGCCGGGCGGGGCGGCGGCGAGCCAGTCGATGGCGTTCACCAGCCGGCCCGCCGCGGTGGCGTTCCCGCCCGCCGAACGGCTGCCGCCCTCGTCGGTGGCCTCGATCGTGACCTCGATCCGCGGGCGGCCCTCGACGATGACCCGGTGGGCGCCGTCGCCGCCGTCCGGGGGGAGCGGCCAGTCGGGGGCGCAGGCGGGGTGGATGCGGGTGACGTGCTCGATCACGATGCGCGGCTCGCCCTCGACGACGCCCTGCACCTCGAAGCGCACCGCGCCCTGGGTGCCGGCCTCGAAGTCGCCCATGCCGGCGGTGGTGACCGTGCGGTCGAGCGCACGCCGCTCGACGACCTCGCGGATCTCCTCCAGCGTGACGCCGAGGGCCCGCGCCATCAGCCGTACCTGCCCGCCCCACACCATGGACGGGACCGTCGGCGCGATCATCGGCGGCTCGTAGTCCATGGGCTGGCCCATGCCGACCATGTACCGGACCGCGTCCGGGCGGTCGTAGCCGGAGTAGTCGAAGATCTCCTGGCAGCGGATGGCGTCCACGACCGAGCCGAGGCCGCTGAGCAGCAGGGGCAGCAGGTCGTTGCCCCAGCCGGGGTCGATGCCGGAGGCGAACAGCGAGCCGCCGCCCTCGGCGACGGCGGCCAGCACCTGGTCCCGCAGCTCGGGCGGCGCGCCGCGGTGGTCGTAGAGGGCGTACAGGGAAGGCGTGACGACGACGGCGCCGGCCCGGACGGCCCGCAGGACGTCGGCCAGGGCGTCGTCGGGACGCAGGTCGCCGGAGGCGGCGTACACGACGGCCCTCGGGCGGGCGGCCAGGACGGCGGCGGCGTCGTCCGTGGCGGTGACGCCGAGGTCGCGGCCGAGTCCGGCGAGCTCCCCGGCGTCGCGGCCGGCCTTGTCGGGGGAGTGCACGACGACGGCGGCGAGACTGAGGTCGGGATGGGCCTCCACGGCCCTGATGGCGGCGCGGCCGACGTTGCCGGTACCCCACACCACGGTGGACGTCATGGGCGGAGCGTAGCAAGCGCTTGGTTTGGTGTACAGGGCCCCACGACTCGCCGCCCGCCCGGCCCTCCTCAGCCCTCGACGGCCTCCGGCAACGGACGTTCCCCAGCCTTCGCCGGCCTTGACGACGGACGCTTCTCAGCCCTCGACGGCCTTGTTGAACAGGTCTCCGGTAGCGGTCTTGACGAGGTCGGCCTCTCCGGTGGCGTGGTCGCCGCCCAGGGCCGCCACCCGGCCGTCGGCGGAGGCGGCCGGCTCGGCGTCCCAGGGAGCCCGCAGGGCCGTCACGGTGCGGATGACGTTGAGGCCGAGGTCGTAGAAGCACAGCCGGCCGCATGGCGGCGAGAACACGGCCGGCCCGGTGCCGGGGACGTACACCAGGCTGTCGCCGAAGCCGGCGCAGGGCCTGCCGTCGTCGTCGCGCGGGCCGAGGGCGGGCCGGTCGGCGAAACGGTCGGAGACCTCGGAGGTGCCGGGCACGCCGGGCGTCTCCTGGGTGATCCGCCGGACGAACACGCGGCCAGCGCCCCCACCAGCAGCACCACGAGCGGACGGCCCCGGACCCGCGTACGACGACCTCCCCTTGTCGATCGCGCCATCCTCGTCCGCACCTCCGACTCCCGACAACCGGGGCCCAGGGCCGCCCGTCCGGCTCGCGGCACCGGGGCCCGGCGCCTGCCCGCCCGTCCGGCTTCCGGTGACCGGGGGCGCTGGTCAGGCGGCGTCGAGGGCGATGCCGTACAGGTGGTCCACCCGGATCCTGATGACCAGGCGGCGGCCCCTGGCCATCTCCGCCAGGAAGGCGGCCTCGTCCGCCGGGTCGGGGAAGCCGCCGGCCATCTCCAGCAGCTCGCGTCCGGTGGCGTCGCCCGGGGTGAGCGACGGCTCGGAGACCTCCGCCCGTCCTTCGGCGACGGCGTACGACAGGACGTCGTCGCCCTGGAGGTGCACCGTCGCCCGCGGGTCGGCGAGCAGGTGGCGCACCTTGATGCGGCCCTCGGCGGAGGAGATGCGCAGGACGCGTCCGGCGGCGTCCCAGCGCAGGGCCATCGAGGCCAGGTGCGGGCGGCCGTCGCGCTTGAGCGTCGCCAGCACGCCGAAGGGCTGGCGGGCGATGATCCGCAGGAGCTCGTCCTCGGTGAGGGGGCGGGCGCCGGGGCCCTGTCCGGGGCCGTAGGAGGGTTCGGTCATGATGATCGGCTCCGTTTCGCGGTGAGAGGAAGGGGATTCAGAGGGCGGCGGGCTGGTCGATCCGCGGTGCGTCGGCGGCCGCGGCGGCGCGGGGCCGGCGCAGGACGGCCAGGGCGACCACGACGGCCGCCGCCAGCAGCCCGGCCGAGGTGGCGAAGGCCAGGTGGTAGCCGCCGGTCAGCGCCGCCGCCTCGGCCGCCCCGCCGGCGCGCAGCTCCTGCGTACGGGAGGCCGCCAGCGTGGTCAGGACGGCCACGCCCAGCGCCATGCCGATCTGCTGGGTGGTGTTGAACACCCCGGAGGCGAGGCCGGCGTCGTCCGCCCGGGCGGCCGACATGCCGAGCGTGGTCAGCGCCGGCAGCGCCAGCCCGCCACCCGCGATCAGCACCATGACCGGCAGCAGGTCGGTGACGTAGTCGGCGTCCACCGGCACCCGCGTGAGCCAGGCCATCGCGGCCAGCAGCAGCACCAGCCCGGCCAGCAGCACGGCAGGCGCGCCGAAGCGGGCGCTCAGCCGAGCCGACACGAACAGCGACACCCCGCCGATCGCCACGGCCGCCGGGAGCATCGCCAGCCCGGTGGCGAGGGCGCCGTACCCGAGCACCTTCTGCATGTAGAGCGCGACGATGATCTGGAAGGCGAACATCGCCGACAGCGCCAGCATCTGCACGACGTTGGCCCCGGCCACGTTGCGGGAGCGCAGCACGCGCAGCGGCATCAGCGGCGTGCGCGCGGTGGCCTGACGCACGAAGAAGCCGGCGAGCAGGGCCAGCGACACCGCGCCGAACGCCAGGGTGTGCACGGCGAGCCAGCCGTGCTCCTCGACCTTGACCACGGTGTAGATGCCCAGCATCAGGCCCGAGGTGACCAGCAGCGCGCCGGTCACGTCGGCGCCCCGCGCGAGCCCGAGGCCCCGGTCGGCGGGCAGCGCGGGCAGCGCCAGCACGATCGTCGCCAGCCCGATCGGCAGGTTGATGAAGAAGATCCAGTGCCAGCTCAGCGCGTCGGTGAGCACGCCGCCGAGCACCTGCCCGATCGACGCGCCGGCCGCGCCGGTGAAGCTGAAGACCGCGATCGCGCGGCCCCGCTCGCGCGGCTCGGTGAACAAGGTCACCAGGATGCCGAGCACGACGGCCGAGGCCATCGCGCTGCCGACGCCCTGCAGGAACCGGGCGGCGATGAGCAGGCCCTCGCTGTTGGCCACGCCGGCCAGCAGGGACGCGCCGGTGAACACCGCGTTCCCGGCCAGGAACATCGTCCGGCGGCCCACGAGGTCGCCGAGCCGTCCGGCCAGCAGCAGCAGCCCGCCGAACGCGAGCAGGTACGCGTTGACCACCCAGCTCAGCCCGGCGGGGGAGAACCCCAGGTCGCGCTGGATGGCGGGCATGGCCACGGTGACGATGCTGCCGTCGAGGATGGTCATCAAGGCGGACGTCGACAACACGGCCAGGGCGGTGCGCCGGGAGGTGAGGGACATGGTCGTCTCCTGTTTCAAGGGGTGCAACAGGAGAGACCGTAGCAGATAGTTCCGTTACAGACGATATGCCACGGAACTAATTAGCCGCGCTCCCTGGCCCGCCGGACCGGCTGCGGCGCCTCGGCCGGGGTCTCCAGGTGGCCGGTGACCAGCCGGTTCAGGGCGCGTACCAGCACCTCCCGCTCGTCGTCCGGGATCGAGCCGAGGGCCGCGGCGTGCACGCCGTCCACGATCTCCTGGCTGCGCCGCGCCACCTGGGCGCCCTTCTCGGTCACGGCGATGATCCGGGCCCGCCGGTCGGTGCTCGACGGCCGCCGCTCGGCCAGCCCGGCCTTCTCCAGGGCGTCGACGGTGACCACCATCGTGGTCTTGTCCATGTCGCCGATCTCGGCGAGCTGGATCTGTGTGCGCTCCTCCTCCAGGGCGTGCACGAGCACGCAGTGCATGCGCGCGGTCAGCCCCAACTCGGCCAGGGCCGCCGCCATCCGGGTGCGGAGCACGTGGCTGGTGTGGTCGAGCAGGAACGACAGGTCGTGCTCGGTGCGGGAGGGCGCCATCGAAGTCATGTCATCGAGGCTACCAACTCATCCCGTAGCGGATTATCCGCTGAAGAACGTCCACCCTGACGGTCTAGCGCAAGTTGATCTCACTATGTATGTTCGGACCGAAGGAAAGTTTCGTCCATGGAGGCATGGTGGGCAAGAAGTTTCACGTTCTGGCGTTACCGATCGCCGTGGCAGCGCTGGCCGCACTGGCGTCCCCCGCGCAGGCGGCGACGGGATACGACCGCTGCCAGGAGGGCAACTACTGCCTGTTCTCCGGTCTCGACGGCACCGGCGACATCGTCCAGCTCCAGGCGAGCACGGCCAACCTGGCGGCCCTGGGCATGGGCGACCGCGCCAAGTCCGACTGGAACCGCACCGACACGCTCATCCATCTCTACTCCGAGGCCGACTACGGCGGCTGCTCGGCCGTCACCGGCCCGCGCGGCAAGGGCAACTTCTACATCACCTTCCGCGACTTCTTCGACTCCGTCCGCTTCGGCGGCCCGAACGGGCCCTCCTGCTCCATCGGCGGCGACGAGCTGAGCATCAAGCGCGCCGCGACCACCGACTCCCACGGCTGACCTTCGAACCCTCCGGCCGGCCCCGCGAACCCCGCGGCGGCCGGCCGTCGCCGTCCCCGACCCGTGGGGTGTCGCAGCTGATCGTTGCGCCCGTACGCTCCCTCCATGCCGGACCTCGTCTTCCTGATCGTCCTCCTGGCGCTGATAGGCGTGCCCGTGATGCTGGCCTGCGGCGCGACCGTCTTCGCCGCCGAGACCGCCCCGCGCGGGCGGCACGGCCGGATGCACTCCGGCCATCTGGTCGCCGGCGCGTGGGTGGCGGCGGCCGGGCTCGCGCTGATGGCGCTGGTGGCCTGGTCGACGCATGAGGACGTGCACTATGACGACTTCGGATCCGCGCTCACCCTGCTGGCGGCCATCGTGGGCGCCGCGACGTTCGTCCTCGGGCTCGGGCCCTTCGTTCCCTGGCTGCTGGGCGTGCTCGGGCAGGGTGGCGCCCGGCTTCCGGCGGCCCTGCGGCTCTCGGCCCGGCACCTGGCCGACCGGCGCGCGCGGACGGCCCCCGCGGTCGCCGCGACCATGATCGCCACGGCCTTCGCCGTCACGGTGGCGATCACGGCGACGGCCGGGACCGCGCAGTCCAGGGCGCAGTACGTCCCGCAGGCGCGGCCGGGGGCGCTCGTCGTGCGGCTAGATCCCGGACGACCGGGGCTCGGGATCGCCGCCGTCCAGGCGGAGCTGCCCGGAACGGACGTCGCCCAGGGCGCGGCGCCGGCCGACCCGTCCAGCCTCACCGTGTCGACGGCCGACTCCGTCACGATCGAGTACCGCGCCACCGAGGACCCGCCGGGCGAACCGAGAATCTCCAGGACGGTTCCCGCGACCGTCGCCGCCCCGGCCGCCGCAGGCGTCGAGGCGGTCTTCCTGCCCGCGCAGATGGTGCTCGGCATGGGCGTCAAGCTGCAGTTGGAGGCGCTGATCGTCGATCCCTCCCTGCACCGGGTCACGGCGGCCGACCGGGACCGCGTCCAGGAGCGGCTGGGCGAGAGCGGGCAGGCGTACCTGGAGGAGGGCTTCAGGCCTTCGCTCGCCTGGCTGCTCTTCGCGGGACCGGCCGTGCCGGCCGCTCTCGCCGGGGCGCTCGCGGCCACGGTCAGGTCGCGCCGTCCGGTCCGCCTCCTGCTCCTGGCCGACGGCTCTCCCGCCGCCGCGCGCGGCCTCACCGCCTGCCGGGCGGCCCTGGCGGCGGCCTGCGGCGCGGTGCCCGGCGCCGCCGCCGGATGTGTCGCCGGGCTGCTGCTGGCCTGGCCCTTCACGGCCTCGGTGGACTGGGACCCGGTGCCGCGGGTGCCGTTCGAGACGCCGTGGAGCTCGATCGCCCTGGCGGCCGTCGCGCTCCCCGTGCTCGCCGCGGCGGTCGCGCTGCTGCTCAGGCCCGGCCGCCGCCCGTAGGCGGGCGGTCAGGAGAAGGCGGATTCATCGGTCAGGTCGGCGGAGAGTCGCCACAGGCGGGCGGCGGAGTCCGGGTCGAGGGCCCAGGGTTTGACGCCGCCGATCAGCATGTCGTCGCCCGTCGCCGGCTCGGCCAGGTCGCAGTCCTGGCAGTAGGCGCCGCCGTGCGCGTCCAGCAGGGACGACGTGGCCGCCCACACCGCGGTCGCCGCGCCCTGTTCCGGGGTCTTGAAGCCGTCGGCCCGGCGTCCGTCGGCCGTGATCCAGCCCTGGGCGACCTGTTCCTCGTGCGGGATGCGGCGTTGCAGCGGGGTGAGGATGCTGCCCGGGTGCACGGCGAAGGCCCGCAGGCCGTCGGCCGCGCCGAGGGCGTCGAGATGGACGGCGAACAGGGCGTTGGCCGTCTTGGACTGCCCGTAGGCCGCCCAGTGGTCGTGGCCGTGGCGGAAGTGCGGGTCGTCCCAGCGGATGTCGGACAGGAAGTGCCCCGAGGAGGAGACCGACACCACCCGGGCCCCGGCGAGCGCCGGGCGCAGCCGGTTGACCAGGGCGAAGTGGCCGAGGTGGTTGATGGCGAGATGCGCCTCCCAGCCTGGGCCGACCGGCCGGTGGGGGTAGGCCATGACGCCCGCGTTGCCGATGACGATGTCGAGGCCGCGGCCGGTCTCCAGGAACCGGTCGCCGAAGGCGCGGACGCTGCCGAGGTCGGCCAGGTCGAGCTCGGCCACCTCCGTGCGGGGGAGGTCGCGCAGCGCGTCCCTCGCCACGCCGGGACGGCGGGCGGGCACGACGACGTGCGCTCCCGCCCGTACCAGCGCGCGGGTGGCCGCCAGGCCGAGGCCCGAGTAGCCGCCGGTGATCAGGACGTTCCTGCCGGACAGGTCGATGCCGGCCAGGACGTCGTCGGCCGTGCTGTGCGCGCCGAAACCCGAGCCGATCTTCTGCTGTGTACGTGCCATGCCCACGACCGTAGAATCTAGAGTGCAATCTAGGTCAAACTATGGCGAGGTGCCATGAGCAGGGACGCGGACCGCCTGTCCATCGGGGACGTCGCGCGGGCCACCGGGCTCGGCGTCCACGCGCTGCGCTTCTTCGAGCGCGAGGAGCTGTTCCTGCGGCCGATCCCGCGGACGGCGGGCGGGCAGCGGGCCTACGACCGGGCCGACGTGGAGTGGCTGCTGCTGTGCAACCGGCTGCGGGAGTCCGGCATGCCGATCGCCACCCTGCGCAGGTTCGCCCACCTCGTACGCTCGGGGCCGGGCAACGAGCCGGAGCGGCTCGCGCTGCTGGAGGAGCACGAGCGGGCCGTCCGCGACCGGATCGCCGACCTGACGGCGAGCCTGGACATCATCCACGGCAAGGTCGTCGCCTACCGCCGGCACGTCCGGGACGGGACCGCGGCCGGGGTCTGGTCGCCGACCCCGTCGCCTTCACCGTAGAGCCGCGGGGGCTGGCCTAGGATCAAGGACCCATGAGCCCGTTGCCCACGCTGTCCGCCATGGAGATCCGCGCCGAACGCCTGCTGCTGCGCAAGGCCCACGACGGCGACCGGGACGGTCTCGTCGAGCTGATGACCGACCCCGAGGTGCGCGAGCACCTGGGCGGCCCGCGGCCGCGGGACGACGTCGAGCGTTTCCTCGACGCCGCCGGAACCGCCGCCGCGACGGCCGCGCCGGGCGGCTACGTCATCGCCGACCTCGTCACCGACCAGCTCCTCGGGACGCTGGCGCTCGACCGCCGCGCGGCCGACCGTCCCGGGCACGTCACCGGCGACGGCGAGGAGCTGGAGCTGTCCTACGTGCTGCGCCGCCCGGCCTGGGGCAGCGGGTTCGCCCACGAGGCGGCGACGGCCGCGCTGCGCGCCGCGGCGGGCGAGCTGCCCGACCAGCCGGTGGTGATCGTCACCCGGACGGCGCACGGACGATCGCTGAGACTGGCCGCCCGCCTGGGCTTCCGGCCGGTCGCCGCCTTCGAGGAGTTCGGCGCCGAGCAGACCCTCTGCGCCGCCCGGCTGTCCTGGTTCGAAGGCTGACCTCACCGCCGGCGGGCCGGCTCCTCCGGGGTGAGCAGGAGGGCCATGATGCGGTCGAGCGCGGCCAGGTCGCCGGGGTCCAGCGCCAGCAGGGACCGCGGCGGGCGGGCCAGGATGCGCTCGGCCTCCTCGGCGGCGGCCGTCCCCGCCGGGGTGAGCGTGACGATCTTGCTGCGGCGGTCGTCGGGGGAGACGCTGCGGGTCACGTAACCGCGCCGCTCCAGGTCGTCGACCATCAGGGTGGTGTACGGCTTGTCGGTGGACAGCTCGGCGGTCAGCTCCCGCATGCTCATCGGCCCGGCCAGCAGGCGGCGCAGCGCCTTGACCCGGAAGAAGCTCATGCCGAGCGTCTCGGCCACCTCCTTGCGGCGGTCCTCCTGCCGCAGGACGAGGTCGTACATCGCCGCCCAGACGCGGGCCACGGCGTCGTGCCCGGAATCGCCGGAGCTGCCGGAGGTGTCGGTCATGAGGCGTCCGCCGTTCTGTCGGGAGCGTGGGCGAGCCGTTCGGCGGTACGGGTGGCGCTGCGGCGGGCCCAGCCGGTCGTGGTCAGGATACCGAGCAGCAGGATGGCCAGCCCGCACCCGGCGACGATCCACCAGCCGATGTGGCTGGCCTGCGGGAACCCGGCGGCGAACGGGCCGGCCACCGCCGAGGTGACCAGCGAGCCGATGACCGCGACGCCGAGCGACTGGCCGATCTGGCGGCTGGTGGAGGCCACCGCCGCGGCCACGCCGGCCTGGGCGCGCGGCATGCCGGACACGGCGGTGTTGGTGATCGGCGCGTTCAGCATGCCGAACCCCACCCCGAACAGCACGTACGCGGCCATGAGCCGCCAGGTCGGCGTGTCCGCCGCCAGCCCGGTCATGATCAGGCCGCTGGCCGCCATGGTGACCCCGGCCACCACCAGCGGGACGCGCGGCCCGGCGGTCCCGACGATCCGGCCCGACAGCGGCGCGCAGACCACGGTGAGCCCGGCCATGGGCAGCGTGTAGAGGCCGGCGTGCAGGGCGGACAGGCCCAGCACGTCCTGGAGGTAGAGGGTGTTGACGAACAGGAACCCGGCCAGCGCGGCGAAGCCGCACACCGCGATGACCGTGGCCCCGGTGAACGGCGCGCTGCGGAAGAAGCGCAGGTCGATCAGCGGGTCGGTGCGGCGCAGCTCGTACGGCGCGAGGACGGCCAGCGCCAGCGCCGCGACCGCGAAGCAGCCCAGCGTGCGCGGGGACGTCCAGCCGGCCGCCGGCGCCTCGATGAAGCCGTACGTCAGGGTGGCCAGCAGCACGATGACCAGCGCCTGCCCGACCGGGTCCACCCGGCGCGGGCGCGGCGCGCGCGACTCGGGCACGAACCACGCGCACAGGGCGAACGCGGCCAGGCCCACCGGGATGTTGATCCAGAAGATCGCCTGCCAGCCGACCGAGTCCACCAGCGTGCCGCCGACCAGCGGCCCGAGCGCCATGCTGATGCCGATCACGCCGCCCCACACACCGATCGCCCGCGCCCGCTCGCGCGGCTCGGTGAAGGTGTTCGTGATGATCGACATGGCGACCGGGTTGAGCATGGACCCGCCGACGGCCTGCAGCGCCCGCGCCGCGATCAGCCAGCCGAGGCTGGGCGCGAGCGAGCACATGAGCGAGCCGAGCGTGAACAGCGCCAGCCCCGTCTGGAACGTGCGCCGGCGGCCGACCCGGTCGCCGGTCGAGCCGGCCAGCATGAGCAGGCTCGCCAGCACCACCGTGTAGGCGTCGATGATCCACTGGAGGCCGGACATGGAGGCGTTGAGGTCGCGGCGGATGGCCGGCAGCGCGATGTTCACGATCGTGTTGTCCAGCCCGACGATGAACAGGCTCATGCAGCAGATGGCCAGCACGAGCATCCGCCGGCGGGGGCTGAGCGCGGGGGCGGGGGAGAGGGGCGCTCTACTCGTTATAGGCATATAACGATTATATTCGCACAACTAAACACATGTCCGCCCCGCCCCCCGGAACGCCGTAAGGCCCCCGGCAGCCCGGACGGGCTACGAGGGGCCTTACGGCTCAGTCGAGGAAGGTCGCGGCGGCCACCGTGAGCGCGGTCACCGCGTACACCGACACCTCCTCGGGCAGCAGGAGGACCGCCAGCACGTCCACCACGGCCAGCATTCCGACGACCGCCCACGTACGCGGTCTGCGCAGGATCTCCGTCAGCCGGCTCATGGCTTGTGGAACTTGAACCAGTTGGTGAACGACCAGGTCGCCTTGGGTTGTGTGGTCATGTTCTTCGCACCTCTCAGCACTTCGGTGCCCATCGGCAGTTTCACCCCCGCCTGGGCCTTGGCCAGTTCCTGGCCCGCCTTCAGATAGCGGCCGGCGCCGCCCAGCGCCGCCCCGGTGAGCCCGGCGAAGGCCAGGCCGGTCACGCTGAACCGGTCGGAGCCCGCGTTCTGCACCGAGTAGCTCGCCATGCCGACCGCGGCCCCCAGCGCCACGCCGCACACCACGGTCACGCCGCACGCGGCCACCGCGACCGCGCCGACGACGCCGACGGCCACCGCCGCCACCGTCCGGCCCCACCGGTCCCACCAGCCGCGCTTCTTCTTCTGCTTCTCCTTCTGCAGCGCCTCCTGCGCCTGCCTGAGCTTGGCCTGCTCCTCGGCCAGCGCGTCGCTGATGCGCTTGTTCTCGGCCATCAGCTCCGCGATGCGCTGGGCCGCGGCGGGATCGGTGTACCGCAACATGCACGACTGGCTCGTGCACGCGCCGGGGTTGCTGGTGCCGCCGCTGCTGCGCCCGGTGCCGCCGCCCCTGGAAGGAGCGGGGGACGGCGCGGCGCCGACGGAGGCCAGTTGCACCTGTGCCGGCGCGGGCGGGGGCGGCGGCTGGATGGGCCGGCCGTCGGGACGGATGCCCATGTCCTTGCACTCCTGGCCGTCGCAGACCCGCAGGCCGGTCGGGTCGGACCAGGCGACCGGGTTGTTGCTCGCGTAGGCGTAGCCGTTGATCTGCTGCGGGTCCGTCAGGTCCATGACCGGGTCGGCCGAGACGAACCGGCCGGTGGCCACGTCGTACTCGCGCGCGCCCAGGTGGGTCAGGCCCGTCGAGTCGTCCACGGTGCCGCCGACGAACCCCTTCTGGCTCGGCCAGGACGCCGGCGCGGCGCCCCGGGACCCGCCGTAGGGGGTGGTGGACCTGCGGCCGTAGGCCAGCGTGGTGGCGTTGACCACCAGCTCCTCGGTGTCGTGCCGGTCGCCGAGCAGGTAGTTGACCTTCCCGTCGCCGGTGCGCACCACCGTGGCCTGCGGGCCCTCGTAGTAGCGGGTGCCGCTCACCTTGCCCCCGGCCAGCGTCAGCTCCTGGCCGTCGAGGTAGAGGGTGACCGAGCCGGGGTCGCGGCGGATGATCCGGTTGCCGTCGGCGTCGTGGACGAAGGTGCTCGTCCGGCCCGCGACGGTGGAGGCGCTCAGGTCGCCCTCGGCGTTCCAGGTCAGGGTCTGGTCGCCGAGCGCGGTGACGCGCCGCCTGGTGTTGCCGGTGGCGTCGTACTCGTAGGTGTCGGTACGCGCGCCGGGCCCGGTCGTCTCCACCTTCTGCAGCGTGTGCGGCTGCGGCCGGCCGGCGGCGGGGTAGGTGTAGACCCGGGTGACGTCGCCCGCCCCGCCGTGCTGGACCTCCTTGGTCCGGTTGCCCACCACGTCGAAGGAGAACGACTGCCAGTAGGGGGCCGGCCCGCCGACCGTCGAGGCCGACGGTGCCGCCGCGCAGTCGTCCGTGGCGGTCCACGCCTCGGTCAGCCGGCGCCGGTGGTCGTAGGCGTAGCACTGGGTGTCGGTCGCGGACCTGTCGTCCCGGTCGTCCCGGACGCTGGTGACGTCGCCCGCCGGGTTGTAGGTGAACACCGCGTCGTCCATGGTCTGCGGCCCGCTCCTCTCCCGGTCGTCGACCGACCGCGCCAGGCGGCGGGTGGCGTCCTGGTACTCCAGGGTGCGCACGACCCGGGCGCCCACGTCGCCGAGCACCGTCTGCAGGACCTCGCCGTAGGGCGAGTACTGCGTGCCGCCGACGTACACGCGGGAGCCGTTGTCGAGGGAGGCGAGCGCGCCCAGGCGGGTGTAGCCGGGCCGGACGGTCTCGGCGGGCAGCCCGCCGGCCGCCTGGTAGGACGTCGAGGCCGGCAGCCCGCTGACCGGCCGGTACGTCGTGCCGACGGTGTACGTCCCGGCCAGCAGACCCTCCGACGGCGGGATCGTCACCGTCGTGCCGGTCTGGCGGCCCGCGGCGTCGTAGCCCTTGACCGCGGTGACGTACGCGCCGCCCTCGTCGTACCGGGTGGAGGAGGCGGGCAGGCCCTTGCCGCCGGGCAGGGTGTCGTAGGCCCACTCGGCGAGCCTGGCGGCCCCCTGCGCGACCGACGTCTTGCGGCCGAGCTCGTCGTAGGCGTACGTGAGCGTGACGCCGCGGGCGTCGGTGGTGCCGGTGCGGCGGCCGGCCGCGTCGTAGGTCCAGCGGGTCAGGCCGACGTCCGGGTCGGACAGCGACGTCCTGCGCCCGCGCAGGTCGTAGGTGTAGGCCCAGGTGTTGCCTGCCGGGTCGACCACCTTGGTCACCCGTCCCGCGTGGTCGTAGTCGTAGGTCGTGACGTCGGCCCGGGAGTCGGCGAAGTCGGCGACGCGGCCGGGGTACTGCCGCAGCTCGGTCGTCCGGCCCCGGACGTCGGTCACCGTCAGCGTCGCGGCGGCGCCCTCGGGCGGGACGGTCGCGGTGTAGTTGCCGCCGTAGGAGGTGGTGCCGCGCCACTTCTCCACGTTCAGCGACTTGAAGATCTCGGCCGTCTGGCGGCTCTGGCCGTCGTACTCGGTGACGGTCTGCGCGGGGACCACGTTGTCCGGCGCGCCGAACAGCGACGTGTCCGGCGCGGCGGCGTTCCAGTAGGTGGCGTTCGTCTTCCACGGCCGGCCGTGGGAGTCCAGGAACGTGTCGGTGACCAGGCGGCCGCCGCCGTGGGCGTCCTGCTGGGTCTGCCGCTCGCGCAGCAGGCCGTCGTACAGGGTGGTCGTCGCCTTGTAGGAGCCGTCGTCGAGCAGCTCCTTCTTCGTCACCGCCGTCGGCGCGGCGCCGGAGATGGCGTAGCCGTAGACGATGTCGGCGGCGGCGCTCCGGTCGTGGCCCGGCAGCCACACCTTGACCAGCCGGCCCAGCGCGTCGTGGTCGGTGAAGGTGGTGCGGCCGTTGGCGTCGGCCGAGGACAGGGTCAGCCCGCGCACGCCGTCCAGGGTCGTGGTGGTGGTGAAGCCCTTGGGGTCGGTGACGGTCGTGCCCGTCGGCAGGCCGGTGGCCGGGGTGTAGGCGGTGGTGGTCAGGCGGCCCAGCTCGTCGGTCGTGCCGGTGGTCCGGCCGTAGGCGTCGTAGGTCGCGGTGGTGGCCACGTGCACGGGGGTGGCGCCGTCGAGGTGGTCGAGCGTCTCGGTCCGGGTGGCGTGCGCCTGGCCCGGCTTCGGCGCGGCCCCGAGAGTCTGGCCGTCGTAGAAGGTGCGGGTCTCGGAGAGCACCGCGCCGGGCGCGGCGCAGGTGCCGCCCGTGGTCCTGACCACCGACGGGTACGACACCAGCCAGGCGGCGGTGTCCCGGGCGGTGTAGGCGGTGGTGACGCACTCCTCGTCACCGGTGACCGCCGTGTCGCCCTGGTCCGCGGACGACAGCACCTGGCCCAGGTCGTCATGGGTGTAGTCGGCGCGGGTGCGCCGCCAGGCGGTGCCCGTCGCCGTGCTGATCAACGTGCGGCTGCGCTTCACGGCCGTCCCGGTCCGCCGCGCGGTGAGCGCCGCCCGGCCCTTCACCGCCCTGGTCGCGGTGACCGGCGACGACCACGGCTCGGAGACGGCCGCCGAGGCGAGCGCGCCGCCCTCACCGGTGTAGGTGAGGGTCTCCAGCGTGGTCCCGGCCAGCGCCGGGTCGTCGCTCACCTGGTTGCCCTCGGAGTCGGTCACCGTCCCGCCCAGGCCGCGCAGGTAGACGGTGTCGCTCTGGCTGCGCGCGGACGCGCCGACCTTCGTGCGGACGGTCCGGTAGCCGCGGAACTGGTTGTACGTGCGGTGCTTGTCCAGGGTGAACTCGCTCTCGTCCCGCACCCAGGCCGCGCCGTCCAGGTAGTCGTAGGACGTGACGACGGACTCCGAGCCGGAGCCGGCGACCTTGTCGTCCTCGACCACCTGGGTCACCACGTACTTGTGGAACCAGTCCTGGACCGGCTCGGCGTAGCCCTCGGGCGTCCACCACGACGGGTAGCAGCGCCGGGTGTTGGCCGCCGGGTCCGGCGTGGCGCCGGCGGCGCAGTCCTTGGCCGAGTAGGCGACCAGGGTGTCGGCCCCGGTGTCGGTGCCGATCCGGGTGATCCGGTACTTGTACAGCGGCGGGCGTCCCTCGTCGGAGTCCACCCGGTTCTCCATGAGCGTCCCGGCGAACGTGGTCGCGGGCAGGGTGATCGGGTCCCCGGCGCCCGACCCGGTACGGACGATCTTCGCCAGCCACAACCCCGCCGCGGTGTTGTCGCCCGTGCCGGGGAAGTCCTGCGTCAGCGCCCAGGAGTCGACGACCCGGCCGCCCGCCTGCGTGCTGATGGACGTCAGCCGCTTGCGCGTCCAGAACGTCGGCCCGGCCGTCGCGCACTTGGCGCCGCGCGCGCAGTTCTGGTCGACCGGCGTGTCCGGCCAGCTGGCGGCGTGCGCGGCGTCGAAGACGTCGCAGCCGGACAGGCAGCGCTCGGCCACGCCGAAGCTCACCTTCGCCGCGGGGGCCGCGTAGACGTCCGAGGCGCGCAGGCCGTACTCGATGCGGTTGAGGTGACCGGCGCGGACGTAGTCGGCGTTCGCGGTGGGGGAGCCGGCCTTGGCGTAGGAGTTGGTCTGCCGGTCGTAGTAGTAGGCCATGGCGTTGCCGTGCGGGTCCACGACGTAGTCGAGCTGCCAGCGCCAGCCCTGCGCGCAGGAGGAGTCGGCGAAGGCGGCCGCGTGGCAGGGCTCGCCGGCGTGGTTGCCGAAGACCGGCACGGTGTAGGCCGACCCGGTCTCCGGCTTTCCGGCGCTCCAGCCGGGCAGCCGGTTCCTGCCGAACCAGTACTGCGTGCCGTCGGGCCTGGTGATCCGCCAGTACTCGTTGTCGTCGTCGCCGTTGGCGGTGTCGGCGGCGGTGCCGTTGAGGTGCTCGACCCTGGAGCCGTCGTCGCGGGCCGGCCGCCAGACGCCCGAGGCGTCGTCGCGGACGAGCGCGGTGGTGGTGCCGTTCAGCGACAGGGTCGCGTTGCCGGACTTCCAGCACAGGTCGCCCGTCCTGGTGCTGTTGTTGGCGCCGTCGCCCTGGTCGTCGGCGCACCCCTGGTAGCTGCGCTCGATGAAGCCCGGCTCGTACTCCCAGCCCTCGCCCAGCCAGGACGGCTGGTTGTTGGTCGAGGCGACCCGGCCGTCCACGGCGGAGGAGGAGTAGGACAGCTCGACGGGCGGGACGAGCCCGCCGGGCACCTGCGGCACCTCGATGCCGTAGGTGTAGCCGAACCCGCCGGAGCTGCCGCCGTCCGACCAGGTGCCGGACGGCGCGAGCGAGGTGGCGGCGTAGCTGCCGCTCGCGCCCTTCGGCGCGGCGACCGCCGCGAGCACCGCCCCGCCGGGGTCCGGGACGTCGGCGGTGAGCGTGCCGGCCCCGGTGTCGTTGACCGCCGCGACCGGCGTCCTGGTACGGCACTGCGGCAGGTCGGGCGTCGTCAGCGCGCACCCGGGCAGCGTGACCAGGGACAGGCGCGCCGCCCAGTCACCGCCGAAGGCGCCCCGGACGGCCGCGTACCCCACCTTGACCGACAGCGCGCCCGGCGTGTCGGGCCGGACGGCCAGCAGCAGGCCCGCCACCCCCGCCCTGGCGGCGTCCTCGCGGGAGGACAGCTCGACCTCGGCGCCGGCCGGCCCGTCGGTGGCGGTGGCGGCCACCGTCACCGGCAGGCCGCCCGCCCGGACGCCCTTCCAGCCCGGCGAGCCCGCGCCCGCCCGCGCGACCTGCCGCCCGGCGGCGCGCAGGTCCACCCGCGCCCTGCCCGCCGCGGGCCAGGCCACGGCGGCCGGCGCCCGCCACGCGCGGGTCTGGGAGTCGGACGGCGGCGCCGGGACGTCCCCGCGCACCTTGCCGCCGGCGACGGAGTGCTCCCGCTGCACCGGACGGATCTTGAATGCCGGCCGGGCGGCCGGCGCCGGCGACGGGTGTAACATCCCCGCCGCCAGCGCGGCCACGACGGCCAGGACTGTCGTTCGCATCATCGTCAGGCCCCGTTTCAGGAGATTCCGGTGATCCAGCCGGTCCAGCCAGGACCGCCGACGTTGACGGCCGGCTCCCGGCCCGCGGGCGAGCCGGCGTAGAGGTACAGGCCGTCGGAGAGCGCCGCCGTCTGCGCGGCCACCCAGAAGTCGGGGCCCTCCTTGCCGGCGGCCGGCTGGAAGGTCCTGACCCCCTCGACGTCGACGACCTGGCCCTGGAGGTCGCCGGGCGCGGCGATCCACGGGTGGCTGCCGGCCGGCCAGGGCTCGGCGCCGTAGGGGCACGGCGCGCCGAGCACGTACGTGCCGGCGTCGTCGAACGAGCCCGGGTAGAGGGTCACCGCGCCGCTGTCACGCCGGCGCAGCACCAGGTCGGCGGCGTTGCCCGGGTCGGGGACGCCGTCGCCGTCGGCGTCGGAGACCACGTCGCCGGGCACGAAGGCGTCGTAGCCGTCCAAACCGAGCGGCGCCGACCCGGCCGCCCCGGACGGGACGTCGAGGACGCGCGGCGCGGCCAGCTCCCCGTTGCCCGCCAGGGCGAGCATCCCGGCCGCGGTGCCGGTGTAGAGATCGAGCCGGCCGCCCTCGACCACGATCAGGTCGGCGCCCGGCCGCCCGTCGAGGTTGCCCGGCGCGATGATCCGGGTGGCCGCCGACCAGTCGCCGCCGCCGGGGTGCCGCAGCTCCCGCCTGCCCTCGAAGTTCGGCCAGCCGGTGCCCTCGTTGGGGTACAGCGACAGCTTGCCCGAGGCCGAGCGGACGAAGATGTCCTCGTAGCCGTCCTTGCCCATGCCGTCCTCGGGGCCGACGAAGTCGCCGCGGTGGGCCAGCAGCGCGCCGCCGAAGCCGGAGGCGCCCACGTCGGTGCCGCCGTCGGTGGTGCCGTCGCCGCGGCCGGCGTACAGGCGCAGCGTGCCGCTGTTGTTGGTGGCCAGGATGTCGGGCCGGCCGTCGCCGGTCAGGTCGCCGTCGCGGTCGCCGGACACCGTCCCGTCGGGGTCGGCCACGAACACCGGCGGCGCGGTGACGATCAGCGTCGTGTTGGTCGCCGTCTGCGAGGGCGACCCGTCGTACGGCGAGACGTTGCTGGCCACGTCGATGGCCGCGACGTGCAGCCGGTTGTTGGGCCAGCGGTGCGGATAGATCTCGACGGTCGCCGAGCCGTCGGGACCGGCCTTGACCCAGGTGCCGGCCGCGCACTTCCCCCCGCCGACCGACAGCGGGCGGTTGAGCCGGTAGCAGAAGCCGTCCAGGTTGGCGTCGCTGGAGGTCAGCCTGACCTTGCGGGTGTAGCGGGCGGGCACCTCGCCCACGTCGATGCGGCGGCCGTCGGCGGAGGTGACGACCGGCTTGGTAGGAGCCGCCTTGTCCACCTTGAACGGGCAGGAGTTGGTGGACCAGTCGCCGTCCACGCCGTCGGAGACGCTGGCGTGCCACCAGTAGTGGCCGCCGTCCTGGAGCTGGTCGGCGGGCACGGTCACGGTCGCGGTCGACCCGCTCGCCACCGTGCGGGTGTCCGACCGCACGGCCGGGCCGTCGTGGAACCACAGGCCGAAGCCCACGTCGAGGTTGCCGCCGTCGGGGTCGCTGCCCGTCGCGGTCAGCGTGACGTCGGTGTTGCCGACCACCTCCCAGGCGGGGTTCGTGGCGCTGCACGGGATCGGCCGGTCGGAGGCGTTGTTGTTCCACGGCCCCTGGTAGGCGGTCTTGGAGACCAGGCGCGGAGCGCGGTTGTAGGTGACCTGGAGCACCGGGTTGGTGCCGTCCACCTTGAACTTCTTCCACCCGTAGGTGTCGCTCTCGTCGGCGGCGCGCAGCCCGAAGGTGATGTTGCTCTGGCCGTTGTTGGCCGCCTCCTGCACCGCCCCGGCCACCGCCCCGTCGGCGAAGTCCTCGCCGGCCGACCCGCACGAGCCCCAGCCGTGGGCGAAGGACTTGGTCTGCAGGGTGCGGATCCAGCCGGGCTGGTTGTTCCAGGTCACCCAGTTGCCGATGCCGCCGGTCCAGCCCAGGTCCACCGGACGGGCCGAGCAGCTCCAGGAGGAGACGTTGAAGACGTTGAGGGTGGCCCCGAGGATCCGGGCCCCCTGCAGGCCGTTGATGTTCATCTCGAAGTAGGCGCGGGCGGTCAGGCCGGTGTCGTTCTCATGGCCGACCCGGGCCACCGGCGGGTTCTCGCTGCCCACCTTGTTGCCGCCGTCGTAGTAGACGGTGTTGGCGACGCCGGAGTTGCTCGCCTTCTTCACCGCGTTGGCCCAGTGGTTGCGGTAGCCGCCGCTGAAGATCGGATCGATGACCACCGGGTAGACGGTGGCCGGGTCGTCCAGCAGGGCCTGGTCGGGCACGATCCGCAGCGTGCCGCCGCCCGCGCCGGGCTCCACGGTGGCCTTCATGGGCGCGTTGCGGACCGGGCCGTCCTCGTGCGGCTCGGCCGCGGCCAGGCCCTTGGCGGCGGCGGTGTGGGAGGAGTCCCACATGCGCGGCACCGGAGCGGAGAAGACCGGCGTGCCGCCGTCGGCGGCGGTGATCCCGCCCTCGGCGGTCGCGGTCACGTCCAGGCCCTCGCCGCGCACGCCCAGCTTCAACGTGCGCACCCGGGGGTCGGCCGCGGCGGCCCGGTCCTTGACGATCAGGTGGTGCACGAAGTTGTCGGGCTCGGCGATCACCTTGAGGTCCACGCCGGGCAGCACGTCGGCGTACGTGGCGGTGTCGCCGTCCAGGACGGGGGCGGGCAGCCGGGACGGCCAGCTCAGCTCCAGCTTCCTGCCGTCCTTGACCAGGGTGGCCAGCGGGCCGGCGCCGCCGCCGGAGAACGTCATCGCGAAGGTCGTGGCCCGGGGGGAGACCGTGCCGTCGGGGTTGCGGCGCAGGGTGTCGTCCACCGGGCGCCAGGAGCCGCCGATCCTGGCACGTACCGGGCGCAGGTGTTCGCGCCGGGTCAGGGTGCCGTCCGGGTTCGCCAGCAGCTCGCCGGTCTCGGTGCGCGCGGCGTCCACCTCGACCGGTTCGCCGGACGTGCCGGCCTTGGCCAGCGCCGCCGCCTCGGGGGAGGGGGCGGGGGTGGGTGCGGGCGTGGTGTCGGCCAGCGCCGCGGGGGCCGGCGTCATGAGCGGCGCCAGCAGCAGCGCCGCGGCCAGGACGAGCCTCCCGGTCCGGCGCCCGGACGGGGGCCCGCCCGTCCGCGCGACGGCCCTCAGCTTGTCGATCACTTGTGGTTTCCTTTCACCGGGGGACACGCGCCCTTCGAGGGCACGGCCGTACCGTCGCGGGGAGGTCGTCGGGAGTGGGGGCGTCACACGGCTCGGCCGCGCCGGACGGGTTCGGGTCCGGCGCGGCCGTCGTCAGTTGGCCGCAGGTTCACGGCGTGGTCACGCGCATCACGCTAGGACGGCCGATCCTTGATCCACCCTCGTCGCGTCCTCGCCGCGTCCTCGCCGTCGGACGGCGGCGATCCGCAAGCCGGCGGGGCCGGGAACAAGGGGGAACGCGATGGCCACAGCCTGGTTCGGCATGCTCGGACCGATGGACGTCAGGGTGGCCGGACGCCCCCTCGCGCTGCACGGGCCACGGCAGGAGAGGACGCTCGCCGCGCTGCTGCTCGACGCCGACCGGGTCGTCACCGTCGACCAGCTCGTGGACGTCGTCTGGGAGGAGCCGCCCGCCTCCGCCCGGCGCCAGATCCAGGACCTCGTCACCCGGCTGCGGCGCACCCTGGCCGACGCCGGCGCCGCCCCCGGCCTGATCACCACCCAGCGCGCCGGCTACCTGTTACGCCCCGGCGAGCGCGGCCTGGACGCCCGTACCTTCGAGAGCCTGACCGTGGCGGCGCGGCAGACCGCCCGCGCCGACCCGGCGGGGGCCGTCGCCGGGTACCGCGAGGCGCTGTCGTTGTGGCGCGGGCCCTTCCTGGCCGGCGTGCGCGGCCGGGCCTTCGAGGGCGCGGCCCGGATCTGGCAGGAGCGCCGGCTCGCCGCCGTGGAGGAGTGCCTGGCGCTGGAGCTGTCGCTGGGCCGCCACCACGAGGTCACCGCCGAGGCGCTGACGCTGGTGGAGCAGCATCCCTACCGGGAGTCCCTGGTGGAGCTGCTGATGCGGGCGCTGCACGGCGCGGGCAGGCTGGCCGACGCCCTCGACGCCTACCGGGCGCTGCGGCGGCGGCTGGCCGACGAACTGGGTCTCGACCCCGGCGCCGGGCTGCGTCGCCTGCACGACACGCTGCTGCGGTCCCAGACCGTCCCGGCCGCGCCCGCGTCCGGGCACGTCGCGGCGATGCTGCCGCCCGGCGTGTACGGCTTCGCCGGCCGCGCCGCCGAGCTCGCCCGCCTGGACGCCCTGCTCGCCGCGGCGGGTGAGCAGCCGGCCGCCGTGGTCGTCGCCGCCGTGACGGGCACCGCGGGCGTGGGCAAGACGGCGCTCGCCGTCCACTGGGCCCACCGCGTCCGCGACCGGTTCCCCGACGGTCAGCTCTACGTGAACCTGCGCGGGTTCGACCAGAGCGGACGGCCGATGACGCCGGTCGAGGCGATGCGCGTCTTCGGCGACGCGCTGGGCGCGCCGGCCAACCGCGTGCCGGCCACCCCTGAGGCCTGGACCGGGCTCTACCGCAGCCTGCTGGCCGGGCGCAGGATGCTGATCGTGCTGGACAACGCCCGCGACGCCGAGCAGGTACGGCCGCTGCTGCCCGGCGCGCCCGGCTGCCTGGTGCTGGTGACCAGCCGCGACCAGCTCCCGGGCCTGGTGGCCGCCGAGGGCGCGCACCCGCTCCGGCTGGACCCGCTGTCCGTGCCCGAGGCGCGGGAGCTGCTGGCCCGGCGGCTGGGCGGCGAACGGGTGGCCGCCGAGCCTGACGCGACGGCCGAGATCATCGACCGGTGCGCGCGGCTGCCGCTGGCGCTGGCCGTCATCGCGGCCCGCGCGGCCACCCACCCGGGCTTCCCGCTGGCGGCCATCGCCGGGGAACTGCCCGCCGTCCACGCCTGTCAGAACGGCGACCTGGACGCCAATCTGGACGCCTTCGACGCCGACGGCCCCGGTACGCAGGTCCGTCTTGTCTTCTCCTGGTCCCATCAGGGGCTCAGCGGCGGGGCTGGGCGCCTGTTCCGGCTGCTCGGGCTGCATCCGGGGCCCGACCTCAGCCTGCCGGCCGCGGCCGGGCTGGCGGGCCTGCCGGTGGCGCGGGCGCGGCCGTTGCTGGGCGAGCTGTGCCGCGCCCATCTGCTCAGCCAGCACGTCCCCGGCCGCTACAGCTTCCACGACCTGCTGCGGGTTCACGCCGTGGAGCTCGTCCAGGAGCTCACCCCCGAGGCCGAACGCCGTGCCGCGACGCGCCGTCTCCTCGACCACTACCTGCACACCGCCCGCACCGCCGCCACCCTCCTCAACCCCCACCGCGACCCGCCCCCCGCCACCCCGTACGAGGAGCCGCCCCCCGACGCCGGGACCGCCTTCGAGGAGTCAGCGGGCGGGGCGCTGGACTGGTTCACCGCCGAGTGCGCCGTGCTCGTCGCCGCGGTCGCGCGGGCCGCCGCCCTGGGCTTCGACACCCACGCCTGGCAGCTCGCCTGGACCCTGGCCGACTTCCTCGACCGGCGCGGCATGCGGCACGAGCACCTGGCCGTCCAGACCACCGCGCTGGCCGCCGCGCGGCGCGGCGGCGACCGGCTCGGGCAGGCGTGCGTCCACGGCAACCTCGGCTGGGCCAACACCGCGATCGACCGCTTCGAGGACGCCCGCACCCACTTCCGGCTCGCCCTCGACCTGTACGGCGAGCTGGGCGACCCGACCGGCCAGGCCCGCGTCCACGGCAACCTGTCCACGATGTACAGCCGTCAGGGCCGCCACCAGGACGGCCTGGCCCACGCCGCCCAGGCCCTCACCCTGTACCGCGCGGCCGGCCACCTGACCGGCCAGGCCCGCGCGCTCAACGCGGCCGGCTGGTTCCACGCCCAGCTCGGCGACCAGGAACAGGCGCTCGACCACTGCCGCCAGGCGCTCGACCTGCACCGGCGGCTCGGCGACGTCCTGGGCCAGGCCAACGCCTGCGACAGCCTCGGCTACGCCTGCCATCGCCTGGCCCGCCACGAGGAGGCCGCCTCCTGGTACGGACGCGCGGTCGAGCTGTTCCGCGCGGCCGGCGACCGCTATCACCAGGCCGACACGCTCATCCGCCTCGGTGACACCCTGCACGCGGCCGCCCTCCCGGACGCCGCCGCCGACACCTGGCGCCAGGCCCTCACCCTCCTGGAAGACCTCGCCCATCCCTCCGCAGCCCAAGTCAGAACCCGCCTGGCCGGGTGAACTTGCGCGTGCTCATGGAATCCTGTGGTGCCCGGCTCGGCTGTTCCGGGCGTCGCCCCCTCGCCGCGGGCGGTCGCGTGTCAGCGCCTTCCCTGCCAGGAGTAGAAGGCGCCCTCCAGGTGTTCGAAACGGTGATCGACGTGATCCTCCGACCACTCCACGTCCGCAAGGATCGGCGCCGGATCGCCCTGCGGGCTCCAGGCGTAGCCGTAGGGGCTCTGCAGAGCCTCGCCTCGCTGGAAGACGACCACGCCGTGCACGCGGCGGACCTCCTCGAACGCCATCCCGCCGATGGTGCGGGGGCCGAGCCGGTCCCCCTCCCTCACCGTGTGTGCGAACGCCTCCACCTCAGCCGCGAACCGTCCACCGACACGCGGCCTCCCTCTGATCGTCGCGAACAACAGCTACCGATGATCGCAAACCAACAGAACCCTGAACATGTGCGACGTCGGCATGCCCGCCGGCTCCGGCCGTCGTGCCAAGGGGTTGCGGCGCGAGGAGGTGGCGGTGCTCGCGGGGGTGGGGGTGTCCTGGTACACCTGGCTGGAGCAGGGGCGGGAGATCCACGTCTCGGCCGGGGTCCTGGACGCTGTCGCGCGGGTGCTGCGTTTCGACACGGCGGAGCGCGAACATCTGTACCTGCTCGCCGGGCTCAACCCGCCCCAGGCCGAGCCGTCGGACCGGCCGGTCTCCGCGGAGTTGCAGCGGCTGATCGACGGCTGGCTCCCGTCCCCGGCCTACATCCTCGACCGGCACTGGAACCTGGTCGCGGTCAACCGCGCCGCGCACCTGGTGTTCGGCTACTCGGACCGCGACCACAACTGCCTGGTGAGCTTCTTCACCAACGCCCGCTTCCGCTCCTCGCTGCCCCACTGGCAGGACGCGGCCCGGGTGATCGTCGGCCAGTTCCGCGCCGACGCGGCCCGCTACCCGGACGACCTGGAATTCGGCAGGCTGGCCGCCGACATGTGCGCCGCGAGTCCTTCCTTCGCCGAGATCTGGGCCGAGCATCCGGTCGGCAACGCGACCGAGGGCGTCAAGGTCGTCCACACCTCGGAGACCGATGAGCTGATCTTCGCGTACAGGTCACTGCCGTTGCCCGACCGGCCAGGACACCGGCTGATGCTGCACACGCCGCAGCCGGGCACCGCCACCGGGGCGCGGCTGTCCGAGCTGATGGCGAGCGCCTGAAGGTGGTGGTGCCAGACCTAGGTTCGGCCGGAACTGCCGGAAACGGACGATCCGCTTGAGGATTGCCGCATGAACCGATTCCTGAACAAGACCGTTCTGATCACCGGCGGCGCCGGCGGCATGGGCTTCGCCACGGCGCAGAGGCTCCTGGGCGAAGGCGCGTACGTCGTCATCACCGGACGCGACCAGGTCCGTCTCGACACCGCGGCCGCCCGCTTGACGGGCGCCCTGCCAGAATCCGGCTCGGGCCGGGTGCTCGCGGTTCGCGCCGACGTCGCCTCCCCGGCGGACCTCGACCTGCTGATGCGGCGGATCGAAACCTGGCGCGGGAGCCTGGACGCGGTCTTCGCGAACGCCGGCGTGGGCGTGTTCAAGCCGAGTGCCGAGATCACCGAGGCGGAGTTCGACCACACCGTCGGCGTCAACTTCAAGGGCGTCTTCTTCACCGTCCAGAAGGCGCTGCCGCTGATGCGGGACGGCGGCGCGATCGTCATCAACGCGTCCTGGACGCTGTATCGCGGGCTGTCCGTCGCCTCCGTGTACTCCGCCAGCAAGGCAGCCGTCCATAATCTCGCCCGGACGCTGGGCGCCGACCTCGCGCCGCGCGGCATCAGGGTCAACTCGGTCAGCCCGGGCTACATCGACACCGAGATGTACCGCGACGCCAACCCCGACCCGGAGAGCGAGGCGCGCAACTCGGCCGAGGTGCCGCTCGGCGCCCTCGGTCACGCTGACAACGTCGCGGCGGCGGTCGCGTTCCTGGCCTCTGACGAGGCTGCCTACATCACCGGGCAGGACCTGGTCGTGGACGGCGGGCTCGTCGCCAGTGTCCCCGCCGCCTGAGCCGGCGGACCGACTTTTCAGTGCCCGCCCCGCCAGCCAGCGCCCGGCACGACGATGCGGTCACGATCAGCCGGCAGGTCCAGGAAACAGAACCTGGCTAGCCGGCTTCGAGAACGAAGAACAAGAAGCACAGGAACCTCGTGCGAGTGGGCCCGAACTCGCGGAGATCCTCGGCGAACAGTTCGCGGGCTTCCGGCGCGAACGGCGGTTCGCTGATGACGCTGATACGAAAGCCCGCCGCCGTGAAGGCTTCGGTCATCGCGTGCAGGGGCCGGTGCCAGAAACGCATCTGGACGGTCTGCCCGCCCATGGTCCATTCGTCGGTCCGGCTGCGGGTCTCGAAGTAATTGGGCTTTTCCCCGGCCATGTGCTGAAAGAGAGTGACGCTGAAAGGATGGTCGACCGAGATGAGGAGCCGGCCGCCGGGCTTCAGCACGCGTCGCAGCTCGGCCAGTGTCGGACCCCAGTCTTCCAGGTAGTGCAGCACCAGGGACGCGATGACGTCGTCGAACGCCTCGTCGGGGAAGGGCAGTGGGTCGGCCAGGTCGGCGACCCGCAGATCGGCGTCGGCACCCAGCCGCCGTCGGGCCTGCTCCAGCATTCCGGCGCTCGCGTCGACGCCGGTCACGACGGCGCCTCGATCGCGCAGCTCGGAGAACAGAGGACCCGCGCCGCAGCCGGCGTCGAGGATGCGCCTTCCGGCCACGTTCCCGGCAAGCTCCAGCATCGCGGGCCGCTCGTAGTACGCGTTGAGAAGACTGGCTTCGTTCTCGGCCGCGTACCCCTCAGCCATCCTGTCGTAGTCGTTGAGTGAGGAGGGGTTCGCGGTCTCAACGTGATCTTTGGGCATGGCAGACATGCGAGCCATTGTGGCCCAGCAGCCTCGGCGGCACAGACATACGGCAGATCTTGGTCAAGCACGCAAACGGCACGACATCCTGCCCACCGGCAAATGCAGCAGCTCGACCCGGGCCGAAGCAGCGCCGCTCGTGTGCGCGGAACTCGCCTCAAGCGCCCATCCGCCAACTGAAGCGCTCAGTCTGCCCTGTCTGGCGGACACACGGGGCCAACTGCCGCCGGGCAGGGATGTCTGGAAGCAGCCAAGAGGACAGTGAGAGCTGCTTCCGACCTGGGCGCTGTCGCTTCGATGGCCGTCAAAGAATCGCCGCCCCCGTCATCCGGAGCACTTCGGCGTCAGCGGGTCGGCTGGCGGCCTCGGGACTCCAGGGCCGGTTCGAGATGATCAGCGAGGCGGCGGAGAGTGACCGCGAACCGCCCGCGGAGGCGGAGAAGAACACGCCGGCGCGAGCGCGGCGGAATCATCCGCAGGTGTGCGGCCTCGGCTCGCCGCTCAGCCAAGTCCGCGCGGACGAGCTCTTCCTGCAAGTGATGCACGAAAGGCTCCTCAGGGCTCTTCGGGAAATGCGTGGTAGAAGATGAAGATCGGACGGGTGTCGGGCGGAATCTCGCTCGATTCGACGCGCGCCCGGGTCAGTTCGCGCCACGGCTTCAACACGGCATTGAGCTGGTCGGCGAGCTGCGTGAGCTCATCCTTGGTGAGCCGCAGGTGGCGGCTGCTGCCGAAGGACGCGTGGCGCCAGTCCTCGGGAAGCGTCATATGAGTGCGTTCGAAGTCACGCAGCCGCTCGAACTGGTCGATCACCCACTGTGAAGTCCACGCCTGCAGCGCGGCTCTGGCCTCCGGGGCTTCGGAGTCCCGCACCAAGGCCCATCCGCTCAAAGCCGCCCGCACCCAGCGTTCCCGGCTGTCCCGGGCGAGCTCCGGCACGTCCTCGATCAACCCATGGGGCTGCATTTGCCGCAGGTGATAGCTCACCTGGCCCGGGTCGGCGTCCATCCGCCTGGCGAGCTCGCTCACCGTGACCGGGCCGATCCGGAACAGGAGGCTGAAGAGCTTCATCCGGAACCGGCTGGTCATGACCTTGAGCACGTCCATGTCGTCGATCTGGCGCATGGCCACGACGGTAAGACCAGCAGGTGACGATGCTCAAGACACCTACTGGATCTTGAAACTGCGTGTCCGTGGCGTAGCCGCGCTCGGCAGTTTCCTTGCCGGTCCTGCCGTTGCGGAGCCTTGAGGGAGCCGGTGTGTCAAGGTCATTGAGTAAGATCAAGGCGCCTGTGGAAGATTGGGCTGCCGCGAAGAACGTCGCCATCACAGATGGTTTTCACCGAGAAGTGAATGGACGTCTGTGGCCGCCCTTGCCATACCGGTCCCGCTCAGCCTCGCGCGCCTATTCGTTCATATCCGGATAGTTCGACTTGCGCGCCAGCCACCACCAGCCGTCACCCAGCCGGCTGCACCACCAGTAATCGTCGAACGTGGTCGCGGTGAGATCACAGGGACTTACCCGAGCGGCGTCAGGCCGGTCGTAGATGTAGAGGAACATGTTCTCCGGCACTTCCTCGTTCGACAGGCCCATCGTGAGAACACGTCCGGGGTAGAGCTCGATCGGCACATCCTGCGTATTGAGATGATCAAAGTGCAGGACATCGAACTCATCAGGCAGATGCGCCCAGCCACCCGAAGGCATGTCCGCCGCCAGCTTCCTGTCCTTGGCCAGCTGGGCCAGCGCGGTGAACTTGCCGTGTTGGACCGCGAACCACGTACGTCCGAAGATCCCGTTCCAGGGCAGCACCACAACGGCGGCGCACAGGACGACCGCCGCACCGGCCGCGACGAAACTGCGGATGTCACCACGGCGGCGTACGAATCTCTGCGCCCACCACGACGTGGAAAGCACGGCCACGACGAACGCGATCCCAAGGATCAGCTGCTCGATGATCCGATCGTGGTACTCCAGCCACAGCAGATACCGTCCAGTCGCGACCACGAGCCAGCTCGCCGCCATGGTCGCGGTCAACGCATGCGATCGTTTCTCGATCACGCCTCCAGAGCCGGTCGGCGAGCACTGCTCCACGTGAGATCGACCTGCGGCCCTCCGCGACGTAGCGGACCTCGAACGCGCTGTCGGTGAGGTGCAACGGACATCAAGCCCCAGCAGTCACTCAACCTTCGGTGGGACACCGTAGTGGTCATCAACCTTCGATGACAATGCTCAGTTTTCGCTGCGACAGGACACTCACTATCAGGTCAACTGTCAGGAATCGCGCCGAACTCTCAGGTTGAAGGATGCCAGACGGCAGGAACGTCGGTCGTGGTGGTGTCTTGACGTATCAAATGAATGCTTTTTTAATTCGGGTGAGGGTGCGATTCACCTCAGATCGACTCCGACCGGTTCATCGACGTCAGGGATGGAGCTGCGAGATGACCGTGGACGACCGCTTCGGCCGGGAGCTGGAAGAGACGCGCAGGAACCGGATGCGCGGCACCGTCAGCGAGATCGTCACCGATCCGGTCTCCGACTGGGCCACCGACTTCTCCCACGTCGACCCCCATTGGGCCGCGGACCCGTACCCCATCCAGGACGACCTGCGGCAGCGTTGCCCGATCGCGCACACCGACCGGTTCGGCGGGGTGTGGCTGCCGACCCGGTACGAGGACATCGCCGCCATCGCCTACGACACCGAGCGGTTCTCCTCCCGGGCCGTCGTCGTCGGCAACGTCAAGCCGCCCCGCGAGCTCGCGCCGGTGGGCGGGGTGCCGCCGATCTCGTCCGACCCGCCCTTCCACCACGACGCCCGCAGGTTACTGCTGCCGGCCTTCACCAAGACGGCGGTCGCCAAGCGGGAGGCGAGCACCAGGGCGTTGTGCCACGAGCTGATCGACGGCCTGGAAGGGCGGGAGGTCGTGGACGCGGCCCGCGAGTACGCCCAGGACATCCCGATGCGGGTGATCGCCGACATGCTGGGCTTCCCGCCCGAGGACGCCGACCGGTTCCGGCAGTTCGTGGAGAACGCCCTGGAAAGCGTGAACGAGCCCACCGAGAAACGGCTGGAGCGCATCGCCGAGCTGTCGTCCTACCTGGTCGAGCAGATCCACGACCACCTGGCCCACCCGCGGGACGACCTCACGACGTACCTGCTCGGCGCCGAGCTCAACGGCGCGAAGCTGGACCCCGTCCATGTCGTCGGGACGATGACGCTGCTGCTGATCGCGGGTATCGACACGACGTGGAGCGCGATCGGGGCGTCCCTGTGGCACCTGGCCAAGACCCCCGCCGACCGCGAACGCCTGGTCGCCGAACCCGCCCTGCTCCCCACCGCCATGGAGGAGTTCCTGCGCGCCTACGCCCCCGTCACCATGGCCCGCCTCGTCAAACAAGACATGCACTGGAACGGCGTCGACATGAAAGCCGACGACTGGGTCCTGCTCTCCTTCCCCGCCGCCAACCGCGACCCCGCCCACTTCGACCACCCCACCCACATCCGCATCGACCGCGAAGTCAACCGCCACGCCGCCTTCGGACTCGGCATCCACCGCTGCGTCGGCTCCCACCTGGCCCGCATGGAACTGCGCACCGCCCTCGACGTCTGGCTCCAGCGCATCCCCGCCTTCACCCTCGCCGACCCCGACGCCGTCACCTGGGCCGCCAGTCAGGTCCGAGGCCCTCGGACCCTCCCGCTCCGCATCGGCTGACCGTGCCCGCCTAAGTGGACGACCAGCTTCCGCTTGGTGTAGAACGGGAAGCCGGCATGCCGTTCAGGGGGTTGCGTGATGATCGTGGTGACGGGCGCGACAGGCACGATCGGACGTGCGCTGATCGAGGAATTGGGCGGCGCGGCGCGGGCCGTGGTGCGGCGCGCGGAACAGGGTGACGAACTGAGGGCGGAGCTGGGCTGCGACTACGTGGTCGGCGACCTGGAGCGGCCGGAGAGCATCCCGGTCGAGCCGGGGGACAGGCTCTTTCTCAACAGCGCGTTGTGGCCGGGCTTCGCGCGCGCCCACCGGGCGGTCATCGATCACGCGGCTGCCGCGGGGGTCGCCCAGGTGGTCACCGTGTCCGTACGTGGGGTCACGCCGGGCAGCCTGCTCGGGTTTGGCCTGCACGGGCAGGTCGACGAGCACCTCAAGGCCTCCGGAGTGCCGTGGTCGATCCTGGCGCCCGTCGGTTTCATGCAGAATCTCGCGGGCGACGTCGACGAGGAGGGGCGGATCGTCGGCTCGTACGGCAGGGGCAAGGTGGGGTACATCGACGCTCGTGACATCGGGGCGGTGGCTGCCGTGCTGCTGAGGCGTCCCGTCGGGGCCGACGCGGTCTACGAGCTGACCGGCCCGGTGGCGCCCACCCATGACGAGATCGCCGCCGAGCTGACCCGGGCGCTCGGCCGGGACGTGCGGTACGTGGACCTGCCCGTCGAGGAGGCCGCCGCGCACCTGGCGGGCCGCGGCATGCCCGCTCCCGCGGCCCACGACCTGGCCACCCTCATGTCGCAGCTCGGGGACGGGCGCTGGGCGACCACGACCACGACGGTGACCGACCTCCTGGGCCGCCGGCCTCGCTCGCTGCGGGAGTTCCTGGGGTAGCAAAGACACACTGGCCCCCTCCGGGGCCGTCACCGGCGGGGGAGGTCGATGCCGGACGCTCGCAGCTCCGCCTCGACCAGGGCGTTCAGCCGGGCGATGGACGGTTCCCGGTCCTCGCCGTGGTGGTTGACCAGCCCGTAGCGGGCGGCGGTGTCGGACCGGTTCCAGAACCCGGCCGGCATCGCCCGCGGCCCCGGGCCGGCCAGCAGCTTGGCGGCCAGGGCGCAGGCCAGTTCCTCGATGCGCGGGTCGTCCGGGTCCCAGGCCCTCGCCTCCAGGGCGCGTCTGGTCAGCTCGACGTGCTCGGGGTCGTCCAGTGAGTGTTCGAGCCGGGTCAGAAAGCTGTCGAAGATCGCCGGCATCAGCGCCCTGGTCAGGACCAGCGCCTCCCGCTGGGTGGACACGTAGTCGGCGCCGAACCCGAGGGCGGCCAGCCGGTCCAGGACGGCGCAGGCCCGGTCGGGCAGCAGGACCCGGTCGCCGTGGGCCAGGCGGTGCAACGTGTCGCGACGCGCGGTCAGGTCCTCGATCCGCTCGGTCAGCCGGCGGTGGACGTCGTCCAGGGCGGCGGCGAACGGCTCGGGATCGGCGTCGAGCAGGTCGCCGATCTCGGCCAGCGGCACGCCGGCCGCGGCGAGGGTCCGGACCTGGACCAGCCGGACCAGGTCGGCCGACCGGTAACGCCGGTAGCCGGAACCGTCGCGTTCGGGCTCGGCGACCAGGCCGAGCCGATGGTAGTGCCGCACGGTCTTGACGGTGACGCCGGTGAAGGCCGCCGTCTGACCGATCGTGAGCCCGTCCGTCATCGGCTCGGCGCGGCGGCGGACGGCAGGCGGACGCGCGCCGGTCGCCGGTCGGCGAGCGGCGCGCCCGGGTACGGGGTGCGGGCATTCACAGGGCCGAGAGTAGCGCGCACGGCCATGGCGGGGTTGACCTTGACCTTGGGTCAGGGTCCAGGCTCGTCGCACGGCCACCTCGGAGGAGCCGGTGGCCCCGTCCATCACGCCTTCGAACCGTGCCGGACGCCGACCACCACCGAAAGAGGGATCATGACGGCCGAGAACGACAACGGCTTCTCCGGAGCAGGGCTGCGCCGGTTGCGCGAGGTGCTGACCCGGCACGTGGAGTCCAAGCGGATCCCCGGGCTGGTCGCCCTGGTCAGCCGGGGCGAGGAGACGCACGTCGAGGCGATCGGGACCATGCGTCACGACGGCGGCGCGCCGATGAGCCGGGACACGATCTTCCGGATGGCGTCCACGTCCAAGCCGGTCACGATGGCGGCGGCGATGGTCCTGCTGGACGAGTGCCGGCTGCGGCTGGACGACCCGGTCGATCCATGGCTGCCCGAACTGGCCGGCCGTCGGGTGCTGCGGCGTCCCGACGGCCCGCTGGAGGACACCGTGCCGGCGCGCCGGCCGATCACCGTACGGGACCTGCTGACCTCCACGTTCGGCCTCGGCATGGACTTCACGCTGCTGAACTCCCCGATCAGGGCCGCCACCTTCGAGCGGACCGACTACAGCGTGGCGTCCGGGCCGGCGCCGGACCCGGACGAGTGGATGCGCCGCCTCGGCGAGCTGCCGCTGTCGTACCAGCCGGGGGAGCGGTGGCAGTACGACCTCAGCAACGAGGTGGTCGGCGTGCTCGTCGCGCGGGTCACCGGCCGGTCCCTGGAGGCGTTCCTGCGCGAACGCGTCCTGGACCCGCTGGGGATGCAGGACACCGCCTTCCACGTGCCCGCCGTGAAGATCGACCGGCTGCCGCCCCTGTACGGGCCCGACCCGGCGACCGGGGAGTTCCTGGTGTGGGACGAGGCGGCGGGCGGCAGAACCGCCCGGCCCCCCGCGTTCCAGGGCGCCGGCGGCGGGCTGGTCTCCACCGTGGACGACTACCACGCCTACTTCCGGATGCTGCTGAACCACGGCGTGCACGACGGCGAACGCATCCTGTCCAGGCCCGCGGTCGAGCTGATGACCACCAACCGCCTCACCCCGGCGCAACAGGCCGCCCGGGACGCCATGTACGGGAACATCGTCCATGTGTCCGCCGGCCAGGGGCTCCAGGGCGGCTGGGGCTTCGGGATGGCGGTGCGCACCCGCCGCGGCGACTACGCCTCCGTCGGCCAGTTCGGCTGGGACGGCGGGACCGGCACCACCGCCTACGCCGACCCGGCCAGGCGGCTCACCGGGATCCTGCTCACCCAGGTCGGGATGTCCACCCCGGATTCGATGCGGCTCATCAACGACTTCTGGACCACGCTCTACCAGGCCCTCGACGACTGACCGGCGCGGGCGGGGGATCCGGTCGATGGTCACGTCCCGGGTGGGCGGGCTGTTTAATGCTGCCATGGGCCGAATCGCCGGCGTCACCGCCGCCGAGACTCGTGAACGGTTGTTGCGCGCCGCCGCGGAGGCGTTCGCCGAACGCGGGTACGACGGCACCCGCGTCGCCGACATCGCCGCCGCCGCCGGGGTGAGCAACGGCGCGCTGTACGCGCACTTCGGCTCCAAGGCCGAGCTGCTGGTGGCGGCGCTGCGCGCGCACGGGCGGCGCGGGCTGGCCGACCTGTTCGCCGCCGACCCCGACCGGCCCGTCCCCGACCTGCTGCTGGAGATCGGACGCTGGCTGCCGCAGCGGCGCGACGCCCGCGGCTACCTCATCGTCGAGGCGCTCGTCGCGGCCCGCCGGGACGAGGAGGTCGCCCGGCCCATGCGCGACTACGTCGGCGAGCGCGCCGGGTCGATGGCCGCGCTGGCCCGCCTCGCCCAGGACCGGGGCGAGCTGGACCCGGCGCTGTCGCCCGCCGCGCTGGCCCACTTCTGCCTGCTGCTGTCCATGGGCAGTGCCCTGGTCACGCCCGACCTGCACGCCGTCGGCGACGAAGAGTGGGCCGCCCTGCTCGCCCGGGTGGTCGGCGCGCTCATGCCCGAACCGTCCTGACACAGCTGCTCGCCCGAACCGTCCTGACCGCGCTGCTCGCCCGGGGCGTCGGCGGGCTCACGCTCGAATCGCGCTGTGTCCCGCCGCGGCTTCTATGGCGGCGGTGATCAGGGGCCAGGTGCTCGACAGGGGGTCGATCAGGCTGAAGTGGCCGGCGTCCGACGGCTCGATCAGCACCGCCGACGGCTCGGCCGCCGCCGTCCGGCGGCTCATCGACACCGGCAGCACGCGATCCCGGACCCCGTGCACGAGCACCAGCGGGCCCCGGTCGTAGGGCAGCAGGCGCGCCGGGTCCACCTCGTCCAGCAGGTCGGCGCGGTCGTGGAGCAGGGCGCGGGCCGCGCCGCCGCCGAGCCCCGCCGTGAACGCCTCGCCCAGGTCGCAGACGGCGGCCAGCCCCACCACGCTGCGGACCGCCGGTTCGGCGTGCCAGCGGGAGCCGGGCGGCAGCCGGTGCCGCAGCGCCGACCAGAGCGCGAGGTGACCGCCCGCCGAGTGGCCCACCAGCAGCACCCCGGACGGGCACTCCGCTCCTACGAGGTCGAGCGCGGCGGCCACGTCGTCGAACGTGCCCGGGTGGCCGCCGCCCTCCTGGCCCACCCTGCGGTACTCGGGCAGCCAGACCGGGTGGCCGAGCGCGGCCAGGGCGACGGCCATGGGACGGGCGTGCCGCCGGTCGTACTCGGCCATCCAGTAGCCGCCGTGCAGCAGGACGAGGGGCGGGCGGCCGGCGCCGTCGTAGACGTCGATCACCTGGTCGGGGTGGCGGTCGCCGTAGCGCAGCACGCGGTCGGGCGGGCGTACCGGTCGGGACAGCAGGTCTTGGTAGGACATGTCGTGATCGTAGGAGCGCGTCCAGGGGGTTGACCTGGGGTTGCGCTGGCAGGAACGTGCCGTGGGGCGGCAGCAAGAAGACGGGCCGCGTACCGCCGCCGGGCGCCTCGCGCCGCGACCATGGGGGAGTGACGTCCGAGGGAAGCGAGGTTCGGCCATGTCCCCAATCCGCCGTGTCGTGGTGATCGGCTGTGGGTTGATCGGCACGTCCGTGGCGTGCGCGCTGCGGCGGGCGGGCGTCCGGGTCGAGCTGGCCGACCACGATCCGTGGGCGCTGGCGCAGGCCGCTCGGATGGGCGCGGGCACCGCGCTGCGGGCCGGGGCCGGCCCGGCCGACGTCGTCGTGATCGCCACGCCGCCCTCGTCGGTGGCCGCCGTCCTGCGGGAGGCGCAGGCCCGCGGGCTGGGGAGGGTCTACACGGACGTGGCCAGCGCCAAGACGCGGATCCTCGCCGAGGTCGAGCGCGGCGGTTGCGACCTGTCCTGCTACGTGCCCGGCCATCCGATGGCCGGGCGGGAGGTGTCGGGGCCGGGCGCCGCGCGGGCGGGCCTGTTCGAGGGCAGGACGTGGGCGTTGTGCCCCCATCCGGCGCTGTCGCCGCGCGCGCTGCGCACGGTGGCGGCGCTGGCGACCGCGTGCGGGGCCGAGGTGCGGCTGCTCGCGCCGGACGCCCACGACCGGGCCGCCGCGGCCGTGTCGCACCTGCCGCTCGTCCTGTCGGCCGCGCTCGCCGCCCGGTTCGCGACCGGCGCCCAGGGCGGGCCCGCCGAACCAGCCCCGGGCGGGGAGACGGGCATGGAGACGGGCATGGAGACGGGCACGGAGATGGACCGGGATGCGGGCGGGTTGTCGCTGGCCGCCGGGGCGTTGCGGGACGTGACGCGGGTGGCCGGCAGCCCCGCCGGCATGTGGCGGGACATCCTGGCGCACAACGCGACCCCGGTGGCCGACCTGCTGGACGAGCTGACCCGCGACCTGAGCCGCGTCGCCGCCGCCCTGCGCGCCGCCGACGACGGCCCGGTGGCCGAGGTGCTGGCCAGGGGGAACGAGGGGCACGCGCGCATCGTCCGGGCGCTGTCGCGTACGCGGGAGGCGGAACGGGCCGCGTCCTGACCCCGCCGCGCGACCAACGGGCCCGCACTTGCGAACGGCCACGAGTGCGCACGTGAGGACAAACACCCGCCTCCCCCGCGGCTTATGGTCCCCCCAAGGGAGCCTCACGGGAGGACGCGCGACGTGGACCCGGCGGACGTCGACAGGCACGTCACCGACATCTGGAACACCGTGCTCGGCGTCGGCCCGGACGAGGCCGGCGCCACCTTCGGCGAGCTCGGCGGCACGGCGCTCGCCGCGCTGCGGATGGCCGCCCGGATCGAGGACCGGCTCGGGGTGGCCGTCGAACCGGCCGTCCTGCTGTGCGACGGGACGCTCGACGCGCTGCTCGGGCAGGTCAGGGCCAGGGCATCCTCGGAGATGTAGCCGCCGAGGCGCCGTTGCGACAATCACCAGCAGACCTTGAGAAGGGACGGCCCATGACCGGCGGACGCAGCCTCGCCGAGCTTCGCGAGAAGGTCGGCGACATCTGGAACGAGGTGCTCGACGTGCCCGAAGGGCTGGAGGCGGCGACGTTCTCCGACCTGGAAGGGGAGTTCGCGGCCGCGGCGCGGCTGGTCGGGCGGATCAAGGAGGAGCTGGGCATCGCCATCGACGTCGGCGACGTCTTCGACGCGGACCCGAACCTGGAGGCGCTGGTCGAACGCGTCGCCCTGGACGCGCACGTGCCGATGGCGGTGTAGCCCCCGCGATCACACCCGGGTTCCCGCGGGGACCCGGGTTTCCGCATGCTCTAAGAAGGGTTCAGGCGGGGAGCGGGCCGAGGTGGTCGGCGTCGGCGGGGAGGGCGGCGTCCTCCAGGGCCCGCGCGCAGCCGCACGTACGGGTGCGCGGCAGCCGGGCCACGGTCGCCAGCACCAGTGCCCGCAGCCGGTCCAGCCCCTCGTGGAAGATCGTGAACAGCTCGTCCCGCCGCGCGCCGGAGCCCACGCCGAGCCCGGCGTCCAGGTCCGTCACCAGCGCGACCGGCACGTAGCACAGGGCCAGCTCGCGGGCGAGCGCCGCCTCCGGGCAGGCCGTCATGTCGAGCAGCGACCACCCCTGCGCGGCGTACCACTGCGCCTCGGCCCGGCTGGACAGGCGCGGGCCCTCGACCACCACCGTCGTCCCGCCGTCCACGCAGTCCTGGCCGGTCGCCACGGCGGTGTCGAGCACCGTCTCGCGGCCCACCGGGCAGTACGGGTCGGCGAACGGCACGTGCACCGCCGCGTCGTCGAAGTACGTCCTGACGCGTCCGCAGGTCCGGTCCACGAGCTGGTCGGGCACCACCATCACGCCCGGCCCCAGCTCGGGCCGGAGCGAGCCGACCGCGCACGGCGCGATGATCTGGCGCACGCCCACCGAGTGCAGCGCCCACAGGTTGGCCCGGTAGTTGATCCGGTGCGGCGGCCGGCGGTGGTCGCGCCCGTGCCGGGGCAGGAAGGCGACCGTGCGGCCGCGCACCCGGGCCAGCGAGAGCGGCGCCGACGGCTCGCCGTACGGGGTGGTGAGCGCGACCTCCCGGGCTCCGTCGGCGACCGAGGAGAACCCGCTCCCGCCGATGATCCCGATCTCCGCGCCGATTCCGTTCATGATCAGCCTTTCGTCGCCGGTGCGGCCGGGACCCGGCGTAGGTGATCCGCCCGGCGGGAAGAGCCGTCCGGGCATCAGGAGCATCGTGGCCTCCCGGCGCGTCCGGGGCATCTCCTGGATTGCCCGACCGGTCCCGACGCCGCACAGGGAAAGAACCCGCCACGCCCGGCCGTGGTTATTCTCGAAAGCGAACCTCCGTCGCGCAGGTCATCGGAGAAGAATGCTCGACGCGAAATCTTGGATGATCTGTGTCCGGGAAATTCGAGTTTTCCCGCCGCCGAGATGTGGAGCAATTCCATGCCCAAAGTGATTCGCGTGCCGAGGCCGAAGAAACCGCGTACCCCCGTGACCGCACTCGACCTGCGCACCCCCGCCGGGCGCCGGCTGCCCTACTAGGAGGCCCCGGTGTCACGTCGTTTGTTCACCTCAGAATCGGTCACCGAAGGCCACCCCGACAAGATCGCCGACCGGATCAGCGACGGCATCCTGGACGCCCTGCTGGCCAAGGACCCCGGCAGCCGGGTCGCGGTCGAGACGCTGATCACCACCGGCATGGTGCACGTCGCGGGCGAGGTCACCACGCAGACGTACGTGGACATCCCCGGCCTGGTCAGGGAGACGATCCTGCAGATCGGCTACGACGCCTCCCAGAAGGGCTTCGACGGCGCCTCCTGCGGCGTGTCGGTGTCGATCGGCACCCAGTCGCCCGACATCGCCCGCGGCGTGGACGACGCCTACGAGCACCGCGGCGCGGCCGCCGCCGACGAGCTGGACCGGCAGGGCGCCGGCGACCAGGGCCTGATGTTCGGCTACGCGTGCGAGGAGACGCCCGAGCTGATGCCGCTGCCGATCATGCTGGCCCACCGGCTGGCCCGGCGGCTGGCGGCGGTCCGCAGGTCCGGGACGGTGCCGTACCTGCGGCCGGACGGCAAGACGCAGGTCACCGTCGAGTACGAGGGCGACCGGCCGGTCCGCCTGGACACCGTCGTGCTGTCCACCCAGCACGCCGCGCACGTCGACCTGGCCGACATGCTGACCCCCGACGTCACGCGCGAGGTCGTCGAACCGGTGCTGGCCGAGGCGGGGATCGACACCACCGGCCACCGGCTGCTGGTCAACCCGACGGGCCGGTTCGAGGTCGGCGGCCCGATGGGCGACGCGGGCCTGACCGGACGCAAGATCATCATCGACACGTACGGTGGCATGGCCCGGCACGGCGGCGGCGCGTTCTCCGGCAAGGACCCCTCCAAGGTGGACCGGTCGGGCGCCTACGCCATGCGCTGGGTGGCCAAGAACGTGGTGGCCGCGGGGCTGGCCGGGCGGTGCGAGGTGCAGGTGGCGTACGCGATCGGCAAGGCGCGGCCGGTGGGCCTGTTCGTGGAGTGCTTCGGCACCGAACGGGTCCCCCGGGAGCGCGTCCACGACGCCGTGCGCGAGGTGTTCGACCTGCGCCCGGCCGCGATCATCCGGGACCTGGACCTGCTGCGTCCCATCTACGCGGGCACCTCCGCCTACGGGCATTTCGGCCGCGACGAGTTCACCTGGGAGCGGGTGAACCGGACGGAGGAACTGCGGGCGGCGGCCGGGCTCTGACCATGGGCCCGGTGTACACCCCGGAAAAAGAAAATGGCTGGAAACGGCGGCGGGAAGTCAGCTTCCTGCCGCCGTTCCGCATTTCGAGGGACGCCGTGGCGGCACATCATGGAAACAGCCTCAAAAAGCTGCGAGAAATTCGGAGGTCGCCGTGCCGGTCGTTTCAGAGATCGAGCCCTACCCGATGCCGGACGCCGCCGAGCTGCCGCCCGCCGCGGTCACCTGGACGCCCGACCCGCGCCGGGCCGTCCTGCTGCTGGTCGACCTGCAGCACGCCTGCCTCGACCTCTTCCCACCCGGCGAGGCGCCGCTCACCGACCTGGTGCGCAACGTGACGGCGCTGCGCGAGCTGTGCGCGCGCCTCGGCGTGCCCGTCGCCTACGCGGCCCAGCCGGGCCTGCTGACCGGTGAGCAGCAGGGGCTGGCCAGGGACTTCTGGCGGCGCAGCGACCGGCTGGAGCCCGCCCGGCGCGGCTTCCCCGAGCCGATGGCGCCGGGACCGGGCGACTGGGTCTTCACCCGGCGGCGCTACAGCGCCTTCCACGAGACCACCCTGCTGTGGTGGCTGCGCGAGTCGGGACGCGACCAGCTCCTCATCGCCGGCGTCTACGCCCACATCGGCGTCCTGACCACCGCGCTGGACGCCTTCACCCACGACATCCAGCCGTACGTGGTGGCCGACGCCGTCGCCGACCTCAGCGCCGCCGACCACCGGCAGGCGCTCGGCTACGTCGCCGGCCGCTGCGGCGTCACCCTGACGACCAAGCAACTGCTCGCCGGCCTGCCGCGCAATTTGTGAGTTGTCAGGCGCGGGATCACAACGGACACTGAACTCGCGATCTCCCGGAGCAGGCGCGACCGAAGGGGACCGAAGAGCATTCGCCGGCGACCTCGCCGTGCCGGGACGACGCGTGACCGACGATCCCGGAAGCCGAGGTTCCCGCATGGCCACCCACACGGTGTCGACGTCCGGCGGCCTGTTGAGCGCGCTCAACACCCGCTACCACAAGCCCGCCCTCACCCTCTACCTCGTCGTCGTGCTCGCCCACTGGGCCGAGCACGTCGCCCAGGCCATCCAGGTCTACGTGCTGGGCTGGCCGCTGAAGGAGGCGCGCGGCGTCCTCGGCATGCCCTTCCCCTGGCTGGTCAGCTCCGAGTGGATGCACTACGGCTACGCGCTGCTGATGCTCATCGGCCTGCTGATGCTGCGCTCCGGCTTCACCGGCAGGTCCCGTACGTGGTGGAACATCTCCCTGGGCATCCAGGTCTGGCACCACCTGGAGCACCTGCTGCTGCTCCTGCAGGCGCTCACCGGGAACAACCTGGCGGGCCGTCCGGTGCCGACGAGCATCATCCAGCTCCTCGTCCCGCGCATGGAGCTGCACCTGTTCTACAACGGCCTGGTCTTCGTGCCCATGGTGGTGGCCATGCTCCTGCACCGCAGCCCCCGTCCGGCCGAGCGGGCGGACATGCGCTGCGCCTGCGCGGTGTCGCCCGCGTGATGGCGCGCTCCGGGCGCCGCGGGGTCTCCCCGGCCTTCTCCTTCGCGCTCAGCCTGGTGGCGGGCTTCCTGCTGTTCCTGACCGTGCCGAACCTCGGCACGGTCGTCCGCGCCGCCCGCGCCGACGGCGTGCCCGGGGTGTTCGTGCCGCGCACGCTGGCGTGCATCACGCATCCGGGGCACGAGTCCTGCGTCTGGACGGGCGACTTCCGCTCCGACGACGGCACCACCGGCCGGACGGGCGTCGAGATGTACGGCAGCGACCGCTACACCCACCGGGCCGGGCAGCCGGTCCGCGCGGTGGACATCGGCTCCGGCGGCCGCGTCTACGGGCCGGGCGGGTCGAACGAGTGGGTCTTCAGCGCCCTGCTCCTGGCCGTGGCGCTGGGCCTGCTGTGGTTCCTGCACGCCGGTTCGCTGCGACGGCTGCTTCCCGCGTCCTCGCGGCCCGGGCTAGCACCGGGCCCGGAGGCCGCCGGCCGCTCAATGGCGGCCGGCGACGGCGTCGGACAGCAGAGCGCTGAGCGGGCCGGGCGCTGAGACCATCGGCCAGCAGCCGGTGTCCAGGGTGTGGAAGTCCCAGGACGGCGCCGCGCGCAGCGCGGACACGTCGGGCGACAGGCTGCCCTGGAAGTGGTCCAGGTCGCACACCACGTAGCTGGCCCGCTGCCGCTCCAGCGGCGTGCTGAGCACGGCGGCCTCGGCCACGGCCCGGCCGGGGTGGCCGACGAACCGGGCGGCCAGCCAGCGCGCCTGCGCCGCCGTGAGGCCCTGTCCCTCGGCCACCAGGGTGTGGTCGGGGGCGGGCCAGCGGCCCCCGCCCGACTCGATCAGGCGCAGCTCCTGCTCCCGCTGCCGGTCGGGGAAGGCGTGCAGCATCGAACGGCCGTCGTGCGGCAGGAACGCCTCGACGTAGACGGTGTGGGCGACGCGGCCCGGCGCCCGGTCGGCGACCTGACCGGCCACCAGCCCCGAGTAGCTGTGCCCGACGAGCACGACATCGCGCAGCCCCTCGTTCTTCAGCAGGGTCAGCACCTCGTCCACGTGCGTCTGGAGGCCGACGCCGGCGACGTCGTCGCCCGGCCCGGACAGGCCGCGCAGGGTGACGGCGCGGGCGTCGTGCCCGAGCAGGCGCAGCCGCCGGACGACGGGCTCCCAGATCCACGCGCCCGACCAGGAGCCCGGCAGGAGGAGGAAGGTCCTTCGCATCTGGATCGTCCTCCTCCTCACGCGACGCCGGCCAGCGGCCCCGGCAGGGGGCCCCGTGCGAAGTCTGCCCGCGCGGCGGGCAGGTGGAACTCCACCGCCTCGACCGGGCGGCCGGTGATCACCGCGACCGCGGCGACATAGCCGCGGCCCGGCGACAGGACCCGGAACCGCAGGCTCTCCGGCGGGATGTCCAGCGGCCAGCTCAACAGGGCCGGGTCGTCGGCCGGCCCGCTGACCGCCACCTCCGTCGGAGGCACCCGCAGGCCGTGCCCGGTGGCCTTGAGCGCCGCCTCCTTGCGCACCCAGACCTTCGCGAACGCCTCGTACCTGTCCTGCTGGGGGAACGCCTCCAGGACGGCCAGCTCGGCCTCGGTGAGCGCGCAGCGGGCCAGGTCGTCCACCGGGTCGGCGGGCACGGCCTCCACGTCCACCCCGAGCGGCCCCTCGGTCGTCACGGCCACCGCGACCCGGTCCTCGGAGTGCGAGACCGACACGTGCAGCGGGAAGCCGGGCGCCCGGACCTGCGGCTTGCCGTGGTACCGGGTGCAGTCGGGGCACGACCGGTCCACCACGACGTCCTCGGGACGGACCCCGAGCTGCACGGCGCTCGCGGTGCGCAGCAGCCACGAGCCGGTCAGGAAGCGCCTGCGGTCGGGCTCGCGGCGGAACCGCGCGGCCCGTTCGAGCTCGGGCTCGCTGAGCACCGACAGCAGGGTCCCCTCCGGATGGTCGCGCGGGCCGGCCCACCAGACCTGGCACTCTCCTGGCGCCACCACAGATGCGATCACTGGTCTTCCTCCCTTGCGGCTGTGCTGCTGTGGGACAGGACGCGGCAGGCCACCAGCTCCCACCGGTCCACCTCGGGGTTGGCGAGGGTCTGCGTCACCTCGGCGCGCACCTGCGCGCTGGTCAGGGGCTCGTCCACGCGCATCCGGATGACGATGTCCCCGCCGGCCTGGGTGAGGTCCTTGTGCCAGTGGCCCGGCAGGAGCGCCATGATGCGGATCCCGTCGATCGGGGAGCCGAGGATCGGCATCCCGCGCACCTGGCGCATCGTCACCTGGATCAGCATGGCTTCCTCGTCGCCGTGCGGCGTGAAGGGGCGAACATGGGGTCTCATCTCCATCTCGTCTGCCGGAGGTCTGTCTGTCGTACCTCCACTGTGGGATCCGGGAAGGGCGCGATCCAGGGATGGCGACGTCAGGAAGCTGCAGGCCGCCGCCGCATGCTGTCACCTGGCCGGCCCGCCCCTGGTCCTAGGTCCAAGGTCCCGGGTCACGGTGACCGGACGGCCGATCCCGCGGGCCGCGGCGGACGGCATAGTCGTCCCGGAGACGACGCGGGACACCTGGGGAGGGGCGATGACCGGACCGGACGGCCCGAGCCCGGGCGCCGCCCACCCCAGTGCCCTCAGGGGGTGTGCCAACAAATGTCCGCCGGTTCCGGTGCAGCCATGACAGGCCACCGAACCCCGTACGGACGAAAGGCACATCCATGTCCATCACCCGCTCCCCGGACCGCATCCGGCGGCCGGGATGGAGCCTCGCGCTGCTCGCGCTGGGGCATCTGATCATCAGTCTCGACTTCACCATCATCTACGTGGCCCTGCCGGACATCGCGTCCGACGTCGGCTTCACCGCGCACACCCTGCAGTGGGTGGTCACCGCGTACGCCGTCCTGTACGGAGGCTTCCTGCTGTTCGGCGGGCGCCTGTCCGACCTGGCCGGACGCCGGCGGATGTTCGTGCTCGGCATGGCGCTGTACGGCGTGGCCTCCGTGCTGGGCGGCCTGGCCACGGCGCCGGGGGTGCTGCTCGCCGCGCGCGCCGTGCAGGGCCTGGCCGGCGCGGTGCTGTTCCCCGCGGTGCTGGCCCTGGTCAACACCGCCTTCGCCGAGGGCAGGGAGCGCAACCGCGCGCTGACCGTCTGGGCCATGGCGGGCGCCGGCGGGCTGACGGCGGGCGCGCTGGCCGGCGGGGTGCTCACCCAGGCCCTGGGCTGGCAGGCCGTGTTCTACGTCAACGTGCCGCTGACCGCCGTGGGCGTCGCCGCCGCCTTCGCCCTGCTGCCCCCCGACGGCCGCGCCACCCGGGGCAGCGTGGACGTGCCCGGGACGCTGACCGGCACCGCCGGCATCACGCTGCTGATCTTCGCGGTCGCGCACGGCTCGGAGGCGGGCTGGGCGCGGGCCGAGGTGGTCGCGGCGGCCGTGCTCGCGGTGGTGCTCGTGGCGGTGTTCCTGCGCCTCCAGGCCCGCGGCCGGACGCCGCTGATGCCGCTGCGGCTGTTCCGTAACCGCGCGCTCAGCGGCGCGGTCGTGGTCATCCTGCTCTTCGGCCTGACGATGCAGGCCGTGCCGTACTTCCTGACCCTGTACCTCCAGGACGTCCTCGGCTTCAACGCCCTGGAGACCGGCCTGGCGTTCCTCGCCCCGACCCTGTCGATCACGGCCGGCAACTTCCTCAGCGAGCGGCTGGTCCACCGGCTCGGCACCCGCGGCACGCTGATCGCCGGCATCCTCGTCAACGCCGTGGGCGCCGTGCTCCTGGCCCCCGGCATGCAGGGGGACGGCTCCCTCCTCACCGTCCTGCCCGGGGTCGTCGTCATCGGCCTGGGCATGGGCATCACGTACGAGGCCATGTGGATCGCGGCCGGCACCGGCGTCCCGGCGGACGAACAGGGCCTGGCCTCCGGGGTGGCCTCCACCGCGCTCCAGGTGGGCACCGCGGCGGGCCTGGCGGTCCTGGTGGCCGTCGCCAACCAGGGCATCGGAGGGCTGGCCGGGCAGGCCCTGCGCGACGCCTCCGCCCAGGGGATGCGCGCGGCGGTCCTCGTCCTGGGCGCCGTCATGCTGGCGGGCGTCCTGGCCGCGCTCAGGCTCCCCGGACAGCGCGCCCGGACGGCCGCGGCCGTCCCCTGCGCCGACCAGGGGAACTGACGGGAAGCGCTACAAGGGAAGGTTGCCGTGTTTGCGCGGCGCCACGTGCTTGCGCTTGTCGCGCAGCATGGCCAGCCCGCGCGCCACCGCCGACCTCGTCTCCACCGGGTCTATGACGGCGTCCACCAGGCCGCGCTCGGCCGTGTACGCCGGATGGACCAGCTCGCGGGTGTACTGCTCCAGCAGCTCCGCCCGCCGGGCGGCGGGGTCGGCCGCGGCGGCCAGCTCCTTGCGGTGGATGATGTTGACCGCCCCCTCGGCGCCCATCACCGCGATCTCGTTGGTCGGCCAGGCCAGTGACAGGTCGGTGCCGATCGACCGGGAGTCCATCACGATGTACGCCCCGCCGTAGGCCTTCCTGACGATGACCTGGACGCGCGGCACGGTCGCCTCGCAGTAGGCGTACAGCAGCTTGGCGCCGTGCCGGATGACGCCCGAGTGCTCCTGCTCCTTGCCGGGCAGGAAGCCGGGCACGTCCACGAGCGTGACCAGGGGGATGGAGAAGGCGTCGCAGAACCTGACGAACCTGGCCGCCTTCTCCGCGGCCGACACGTCCAGCACGCCGGCCAGCACGGTCGGCTGGTTGCCCACCACGCCGACCACCTGGCCGTCGATCCGGGCCAGCGCGCAGATCACGTTGGGCGCCCAGCTCTGGTGCAGTTCGAGGAAGTCGCCGTCGTCCACCACCTCGGCGATCACCAGCCGCATGTCGTACGGCTTGGTCGGCTCCACCGGTACGATCTCGGCCAGCCGGGGCCGGGCGTCGCCGGCCGCGGCCCGCGCGGGCAGCGCCGGCGGGCGGCTCATGTTGTTGCTCGGCAACATCGAGACCAGGTCGCGCACGGCGGCCAGGCAGCTCTCCTCGTCGTCGTGCACGAACGTGGCCAGCCCGGACCGGCTGGCGTGCACCTGCGCGCCGCCCAGCTCGGCGTGCGTGATGCGCTCGCCGGTGACCGCCTCGACCACGTCCGGGCCGGTCAGGTAGAGCTGGGCGGTGTCGCGCACCATGAACGTGAAGTCGGCCAGCGCCGTCGAGTACGCGGCCCCGCCCGCGCACGGGCCGAGCACGACGGCGATCTGCGGGATCACCCCCGACGCCTGCACGTTGCGCTGGAAGATGCCGCCGTAGCCGTTGAGCGACAGCACGCCCTCCTGGATGCGGGCCCCGCCGCTGTCGTTGAGCCCGATGAACGGCGACCCGCTGGACAGCGCCAGGTCCATCACCTTGTGGATCTTCTGGGCGTGCGCCTCGCCGAGCGAGCCGCCGAAGACGGTGAAGTCCTGCGCGTAGACGAAGACGCGCCGGCCGTCGATGGTTCCCGATCCGGCCACGACCCCGTCGGTGTGCGGCCGCTGGGCCTCCATGCCGAGCCCCTGGGCCCGGTGCCGCCGGAACATCTCGATCTCCAGGAACGAGCCCTCGTCCAGCAGCAGGTCGAGCCGTTCGCGCGCGGTGCGCTTGCCCAGTGCGTGCTGCCGCTCCACGGCCTGCGGGCGGCCGCGCGCGATGTCCTCGCGCGCGCCGGCGAGCTCCTCGCGCAGACGGTCCATGGCCGACGGCGGGGCTTCCTGGAGGACCTCGGGGGAGATGGTCATCGTTTCCTCCTCGGACTCTTCCGGTACGTCCAGTTAAGGAGCGATGGCCGTTTCCTGTCACCTCCTGCAGTGCTTGACCGCGCCGGACGTGGCAGGAAGCGGAAACGCCCTGCAGCTTGCTGCCTCGCTGAAGCCTGGTTCGCGCCCTCGCCGCGGCGCAAAGTTGGAAGTGCAAGGGAACAGCGACAGGAACCGCCGAGAAAGAGGCAGTGAAATGACGAACAGCATTGTTGCCAAGAGGATTTCCCAGTGGATTATCGCGATTGTCTCCGGAATGCTCCTCTGGGCCGTCGGCGCCACCGCCGCGCAGGCCGCCGCCGCTGCCACCGCCACGGTGGTGCTGCAGGCGGACGGCAACACCTGGCCCGCGCCGGCCGGCACTGACGGCAACACCTGGCCGCTGCCCACCCCGCTGCCCTCCCCGCAGGGCAACACCTGGCCGTAAAAAGCCCCGACACCGGAAAGGAATTGACCGTGAATTTCCCCGAGGAGGTCTGCCTATAGGACGAGGGCCGAACACGAGAGAACCCCCGCGACCGGGTCGCGGGGGTTCGTCATGCCGTACGGCGAGAAACTGCGGAAGAAACGCCTCAGATCCAGTTCTCCTCCTTGGCGCGCAGCGCGGCCTGGAAACGGTTGACCGCGCCGAGCCTGGCCATCAGGTCGGCGACGTAACGGCGGTAGGTGCGCACCGAGATGTCCAGCTCGCGGGCGGCGATCTCGTCCTTGTCGGCCGTGGCCATGACCGCCAGCACCCGCTGCTCCATCTTCGACAGCGTCGGCTCCTCGCCGGGCGGGTCGAGGTGGTCGGCCAGCGGCACGGCCGCCTTCCACAGGCCCTCGAAGTAGATGACGAGCTGGGAGATCAGGCCCGGCTCACGGACCAGCAGCGCGCCCGTGGAGTGCGCCTTGGGATCGATCGGGACGACGGCCACGCTGCGGTCGTACATGAGCATGCGGTCCATCGGCTGGTCGGTGACGCGGATCTCGGCGCCCAGGTGTGCCAGCTCGCGCAGGTACGACACCATGCGCTGGTCCTCCAGCGCCTTGGGGTGGAAGATCTCGCGCAGGGCCAGGCCGCGCCGCAGCGAGCGCGTGTCGAGCGGCAGCGCCGACTCGATCATCACCTCGTTGAACGGCCCGCCCGGGTGCAGGCAGAGCGTCTCCTTGTAGGAGAAGAAGGCCAGGTCGTCCAGGCGCTGGCGGACCCGCGCGCCGCTCTCCACCCGCTCGATGTCCAGCACCGCGTCGGAGCGGTCGCCCTCCCGCTTGTCCTCCAGGAAGCTGGAGATGGCGTCGCGGGCGCCGAACACCCGGCGGATCTCCGCGTTCAGCTCCTCCAGGCGCTGCTCGACCAGACGCTCGATGGCGATCCGCGGCTCGGTCGCGGTGACCCGGTGGCGGTCGTTCAGGTCGAGCATGGCGAGCCGGTCGAGCGTCTCCACCGCCGACTCCACCGTCTCGGGATCGAGGTCCAGGGCCTCGGGCACCGAGCCGACGCTCTCGCCCCGATGGCGCAGGAAATAGCGGTAGACCGCCTCCGCTTCGGGGGTGACTCCAATGACGGACAGATCCACGCCCCACCTCCCGGGGGTTCGGCGGCCGGAGCTTGCACTTCCATTATCGGAATCCGGACGGCCGGCGCTCCTCGCAGGTTGCGGTGTCCGCTCAGGTCAGGGCACGGGACAGGGCAGCACGGTGGCCCCGGGCGCGGCCCGGTAGCACGCGGCCCCCGGGCACAACACCTTGACGACCTCGCCGCCGGCCCGCACGGCGACCGGCTCGTGCCCGAACCGGCGCGCGGCGATCTCCGGCCAGCCGGACGGACGCAGCCCGCTCACCTCGTCCACCAGCCGCGGATCGGCGTCGACGGCCAGGCGCTCCAGATGGGCGGCGTAGTCGCCCTCCCGCTGCCACACCGCGAACCGGCGCAGGCAGTCGGGCAGCTCCAGCGTGCTCCACGGCTGCGCCCTGGCCGCCATCGCGCGCAGGAACGCCTCGCACACGGCCGACTTCACGGTACGGCCGGCCGCCGCGGCCAGCGTCGCGCCCTCGCCGCCGACGGTCACCAGCGCGACCCGGAGATCGGGCACCGACAACACGAACGCCGACATCCGCAGCCCCAGCCCCGAGGCCGCGGCCGTCACGCCGGGCGGCAGCAGGCGGTCCAGCGAGCCGGAGACCCGCAGCAGCGGCTCGCGCGGCTCGGCCCACCAGCGCGCCACCACGTCGTGGGCGACCACCTCGGCGATCGCCTCCGGCACGCCGCTGTCCACCACGCCGCTCGTGGCCGGCTCGACCAGGCATTCGTGCCCGCCCGTCCATACCACCTCGACGGGCAGCCGGTAGCGCCGCCCGCTGAGCAGGCCGGTGCCCGGCACGTGCCGCCGCAGGCTCGTGGGCGGGTCGGCGACGAAGTCCGACAGGCGCAACTCCGTACCCGTCCACGCGGGCCGGGGGCCGTCGCCGGGCAGGCGGCGCAGGCGGCGCAGGGCGGCGAGCCGGGCCAGGGCCCGCGCCCGGCTCTGGGCCTCGTAGCCGGCGAACCCGGCGACGATGACCGCGAGGTCGTCCCGCGGGGATTCGGCGCAGGCCAGATGGACGGCGCCGCCGAGGCAGTCGGCCATCGGCGCGGCCGTCCCGATCGCCGTCTCACCGGTCATGTCACCGGTCATGTCACCGGGCGCCTCACCGGTCGTCTCCGTCACCGGCCACGAGCCCGCGGGCGTGGATGCCATCGCTTCTCCTCCGCAGCGCGACGGCCGTCGCGGCCGCCGCATCCCCAGTACACGCGCGGCCCGGCGGGCCCGTCAACGCCGCGGCGGCCATCCCGCAATCCGGGAGAAACCCGTCAGCAAGCTGCCACGACCGCCAGCTTGCTGACGCCTCCCGACCCCCTGCGGACGGCCCGCGCCCGGCACCGTGGAAGGCGGAACCAGCCCGCGAGCAGAGCAGCGAGAAGGCATGTCATGGACTCTTTCAACATCGCCGCACGATTCCTCGACCGCGCCGACGGCGCCAGGACCGCGCTCGTCACCCGCCAGGGCCGCGTCGACTACGCGACGCTGCGCGCCCTGGCCGACCGCGCCGGCAACGCGCTGCGCGAGCTCGGCGTACGCCGCGGCGACCGGGTGCTCATCGCCGCCGACGACAGCGTGGAGTCGGTCGCCACCTGGTACGGCGCCCAGAAGATCGGCGCGGTCACCGCCGAGGTGTACACGTTCCTGCGGCCCAAGGACTACCGCTACTTCGCCGGCTACGCCCGTCCGCGCCTGGTGGTGGCGGGACCGTCGGCGCTGGAGAGCCTGCGTGCGGCGGGGCTGACCGGCCTGCTCGTCACCGGTGTGCCGCGTCACCTGCTGCGCCCCGGCGAGCACCACTTCGACACCCTGGTCGCCGCGCAGGACGCGCGGCTGGACCCGGCGCCGGTCGCCGCCGGGGACGTGGCGCTGTGGAAGTTCACCACCGGCAGCACCGGCGCGCCGCGCGCCTGCGTGCTGCCCGCCAGGAGCCCGCACGTCAGCTTCGACTCCTACGCCCGCGGCGTGCTGGACCTGCGCCCGGACGACGTGGTGCTGCCCGTGCCCAAACTGTTCTTCGGCTACGCCCGCGACCTGACCGCCCTGTTCCCCTTCGGCGTCGGCGCGGCCGGGGTGATCTTCCCCGAGCGCAGCCGGGTCGAGACGATCTTCGAGCTGATCGCCGAGCACCGGCCCACGGTCCTGGTGAACGTGCCCACGATGATGAGCGCCATGCTCGCCCACCCCGACGCCGGCCGGCAGGACCTGAGCTGCCTGCGGCTGTGCACGTCGGCGGGCGAGGCACTGCCGCCGGAGCTGCACCGCCGCTGGAGCGACACCTTCGGCGTGGAGGTGGTGGACGGGCTCGGCTCCTCCGAGGCGTACCACATCTTCCTGTCCAACCGCCCGGGACGGGTCCGGCCCGGCACGCTCGGCCAGGTCGTCCCCGGCTACCGCGCCCGCGTGGTGGACCCCGAGGGGCAGGAGGTCCCCGACGGCGAGACCGGACGGCTGGAGGTCACCGGCGACGCCGTCGCGCTGGAGTACTGGCAGGACCCGGAGCGGACCGCGAGCACGTTCGTGGGCGGGCGGACCGTGCGCTCGGGCGACCTGGTGACCAGGGACGCCGACGGCTACTTCCGCTACCGGGGACGGGCCGACGACCTGCTGAAGGTGGGCGGGTCCTGGGTGGCGCCGGCCGAGATCGAGAACTGCCTGCGCGAGCACCCGGCCGTGGTCGAGTGCGCGGTGGTCGGGTACCGGCTGCGCGGGCTGACCCGGCCGCACGCGTACGTGGTGGCCTCGGCGGCGGTCGAGGCGGCCGAGCTGAAGGCGTTCGTCCGGGCCCGGCTGGCGGCGCAGAAGTTCCCCCGGCGGATCACGTTCGTGGAGCGCCTGCCGCAGACGGCCTCGGGCAAGGTGGACCGCCGCGCGCTGGAGGTCGGGACGTGAGAAGCGGGCGCGCCCGGGACTGGGGGAGTTCCGGACGGGCGCGCCCGCGGTTCGGGAAGTCTTCTCAGACGCCGCTTCTCAGACGCCGCCTGTCAGACGCCGGCGCGGGCGAACTGGCCGGGGCGCCGGCCGGCGCCCGCCGGCCCGCGGTAGGCCTGCGCGATGTCCAGCCAGCGGTCGGCCTCGGCGCCGGTCGCCGTGACCGCCACGTCGGCGCGGTGCCGCCGCCTGGTCACCAGCAGGCAGAAGTCCTCGGCCGGGCCCGAGACCCGCTGGGCGGCGTCCTCGGGGCCGTAGGCCCACACCTCGCCGGAGGGGCCGGTGATCTCGAAGCGGAACTCCTCGGCCGGCGGGGTCAGCCCGCGCGACAGGTAGCCGAAGTCCCGGGTGAGCACCGCGAAGACGACCAGGTGCCGCAGCCGGTCGGTGCGCTCCAGCCGCACGCCCAGCGCGTCGGCGACGTCCTGCCCGTGGGCGAAGGTCTCCATGATGCCCGCGCACGCCAGCACGATCGGCGGCAGCGGGTTGACCAGCCACGGCACGACCTCGCCCGCGGGCACGGCGGCCAGACCGGCGTGCACCTCCGACCGTCCGGCCCGCCACTTGGCCAGCAGCGTGTCCGGCGAGTCGTTCTCGAACGCCTTGAGCGCGGCGTTCACCGCGCCGTCGAAGTTCTTCTCCGCGCCGGCCGTCATGGCCGCGAACGCCTCCGCGTCGGTGGCGGCGGCGGTGGCCAGGCGGAAGATGAAGGCCAGGTGGGCGATCTGGTCGGCGATCGTCCAGCCCGGCGCGGGGGTGGGCAGCTTCCACTGCTGGGCGTCCAGGCCCGACACCAGCGCGTCGAGCTGGTCGCCGTCGGCCGCCAGGTCGTCGAGCACTACCTCTAGCTCGGTCACGTCCTCGTTCCTTTCAGTCGGCTGTCGATACGGTCGGAAGCGGGGTGGCGGGCAGCCCGGCCCAGACGCCGGTCCGGCGGGCGGCGGTCATGGCCGCCCAGGAGGCCGCCTCGACGAGCGCGGCGTCGGTGAGGGCGGCGTCGGTGAGCGCGGCCGAGCCGGTCGTCGCGGCCCGGAACTCGCCGACCGTGCGTGCGTCCACCTGGTGGGAGGCCAGCGCGGTCAGCAGCGCCAGCCGGGCGGCCGGACGTTGCGCGGGCGGCAGCGCGGCGGCGGCCTGACCGGCCCAGCCGCTGCCGGGGCCGGGCGGGACGCCGTCCCAGCCGGACACCCGCTCGGCGACCAGCTCGCGGACCGGGACGGGCAGCCGCCGCGCGCCGCCCTCCTCGATCGCCGCCGCGGCCCTGGCGAACGCCTCGCCGAGCCGCGGCACGCCGCCCGCCCAGGCCAGGTCGTCCGGCAGCGGCGCGCCGGGCAGCAGGCCCAGCGAGCCGCCGGGGGCCGCGGGCCGCCGCGCGGCGGGCCGCATGAGCGCGCCGAACACGCGCAGCGCGGGCCCGCGCGCCGCGCCCGGCAGCTCCGGCGGCAGCGGCGAGTCGCCGAGGAACACGTTGACCATGCGGTTGAGGTACTGGAAGGTCACCGCGACCGCCACGAGCTCCACGGCCGCCGCCCCCGTCACCGGCGGGCCGCCGGCTCCGGGGACGGCGCTCGCCCTGGCCCAGGCGGCCAGCGGTCGCAGCCGGGGATCGGCGGGGGTCAGCGCGCGCAGGGTCGCGCCGTGCACGTCCACGCAGTACGGGCAGGCGTTGCCGGCCGAGACCTCCCGCGCCACCAGCTCCCCGGCCACCCGCCCGGCCGCCCCGGCGGCCAGCAGCGACTCGCGCAGGACCAGCCAGCACGCGGCCAGCGCGCGCGGCGCGGGGGAGTGCAGGGCCACCGGCGGCGCGAGCATGCCGAAGTCCCGCTCGACCTGCTCGTACACCCGGGCCACCAGGCCGCGGGCGGCGCCCGGCCGCACCGGGCGGACGTGCCGCACCTGGGCGAGCGCGCCGGGCGCCGTCATCCGGCTGAGCAGCCGTCCCATCGCCGGCGCCCTAACCGCGCAGCGCGGCGGCGGCCAGCGACGCGGTGGCCCGGCGGCCGGCGGTGGAGCCGTCCGGGGCGGGCGCGCCGTAGGAGACCTGCACGCCCCGCTCCCGCGCGGCCCTGACGATCCCCGGCACGGCCCGCTCGGCCAGCGCGGAGATGGTCATCGCCGGGTTGACGGTCAGCGCGCCCGGCACGGCCGAGCCGTCCGTGACGAAGATCCCCGGGTGCCCGCGCAGCTCGTGCCCGTCGTCCAGCGCCGAGGTGTACGGGTCGTCGCCGATCCGGCACGAGGCCAGCGGATGCACCGTGTACGCGCCGACCAGGTCGTTCGTCCACGGCGTCACCGTGGCCAGCCCGTCGCGCTCCAGGATCTCCTTGCACTCGGCGTCGGCCATCGCCCAGGCGGCCGAGGTGTTCGCGGTCGGCTTGTACGACAGCCGGCCGACGCCCAGCATCTGCTGGGACACCCGGTCGGCGTTGCCGCGCACGGGCGGCGGCCCGAAGACGCCCTCGTTGTCGTCCTCGATCATCTGGAAGATGATCAGCCAGGACCGCCAGCGTTCCAGCATCTCCTTCTTGCGCAGCCCGAACCACGCCGGGTCGGGGCCGCCGGCCAGCGCGAGGATGGTGCCGAGGCCGGGCGGGAAGTAGAGCTGCTCCAGCGAGTAGCGGGTGTACTCGGGCAGCGAGCCGTCCAGCCGGTCCCAGTTGGCCACCGTCGGGCCCTTGCCGATCTGGTTGGCCGCGTACGCCAGGCCGTCGCCGCGCTCCAGGCCCAGCACCTCCCGCACGCGCTCCTCGTTCAGCACGGCGGTGTTGAGCCGCTCGCCGTTGCCGGAGAAGTAGCGGCCCACGGCGTGCGGCATCGCGCCGAGCGCGGCCTCGCTGCGCTGCAGGATGACCGGCGTGGCGGCGGCGCCGGCGGCGAGGACCACCACCTTGGCCTCGATCGTGCCCTCGCCCTCGGTCAGGCGGTAGTCCTCGCCATGGACGATCTTGTAGTGCACCCGGTAGGAGCCGTCGGGCGTGCGCTCGATGCTCTGCACCTCGTGCAGCGGCCGGATCCGGGCGCCGTGGGCGAGCGCCGCCGGCAGGTAGTTGACCAGCAGCGACTGCTTGGCGTCGAACCGGCAGCCGGCCATCATCCAGTTGCAGTTGACGCAGGCCCCGGTGTCCACGGCCGCGGGCACGGGGTTGGCGGTGCGGCCCGCGTGCCGGCAGGCCGCCGCCCACAGGCCGCCGGAGTAGGAGACGTCCTCCCAGCCCTGCTGGGTGATGGAGATCGACTCGGCGACCCGGTCGTACCAGGGGTCGAGGGTGTCGCGGCTGATCGCGGCCGGCCACATGCGGCGCCTGATGCTGCCGCGGCGCTCGAAGACGAAGCGCGGCGCGCGCGGCATGGCCGCGAAGTAGACCACGCTGCCGCCGCCCACGCAGTTGCCGCCCAGCACGCTCATGCCGTCGCCGACGGTGAAGTCGAAGATGCGGGTGTAGGACGAGCCCAGCTTGAAGTCGTGCTCGTAGTCGGCCGACTCCAGCCACGGGCCGCGCTCCAGCATGACCACGTCGGCGCCGCCGGCGGCCAGGTGGTAGGCGGGGATCGCGCCGCCGAAGCCGCTGCCGATCACCAGCACGTCGGTGCGTTCGACGCCGTTCATGCGGGGCTCCCTGAAGCTGTCGTGTCCGGGTGGAGATCGGCGAGGGGACGGCCGTAGGAGTAGGCGGGGAAGCGCCAGAGCCCGTCCGCGTCCGGCGGGGCGATGCCCATGGCGGTCAGGCCGGGATGCCCCGCCCTGATGGCGTCGGCGGTGTGCAGGTGGGCGGCGGAGTCGTAGGCCATGTAGCAGAACAGCACCAGCAGCACCCACAGCGCCTTCTCCGGGTGGCCGGGCGCGGTCAGCGTGCGCACCAGCGCGCCGCGCTCCTCGAACGGCAGGGCCACGAACGCCGGCACGCCCTCCGCCAGCACGATGCCGTGCTGGTCGGCGTGGGCGCGGGCGTGCTCGTTCAGCGAGCGGGCGTAGTCGTCCAGGCCCTCGGTGACGCCGGTGGCGTCCCATTCCAGCAGTTCGACGGCGCCGGCCGCGACCGCGCCGCCCGTCGGGCTCATGCCCGCCACCGCCCGGTCGTCCGGACCGCGCTTGGGGCCGGGCACGATGGTGTCCGCGAGCGCCTCCAGCGTCTCCACCCTCGTCTCGTAGAGCAGTGGACCCATGGGTACTCCCTCGTTCAGGTCGGCTTTCGGTCGGTACGGTCGGCGGGGTCGGTGCGCGCCAGCGCGGCCCGCAGGGTGCTCAGCGCCCTGACGGTCTGGCTGCGGACCGTGGAGGACTCGTTGCCCATGACCCGGGCCGTGTCCTCGGCGCTGCGCCCCTCCCAGAACCGGAAGAAGATCGTCTCCCGCTGCCGCGGCCCGAGCCTGGCCAGCGCGCCCATCAGCACGATGCGCTCGCCCACCAGGTCATAGGGGTCCAGCGCCGCGGCCGCGTCGGGCGGCGCGCCGCTGAGCACCTCCCGCGACCAGCGCAGCGACCTGCGGTCGCTGATGAGCAGCCGCCGCATGATCTGCCGCGCGTACGCCTCGGCGCGGTCGCGCCGGTCGAGGCCGTCCCAGTGCCGGTGCAGCGCCAGCAGAGTGCGCTGGACGAGGTCGTCGGCCTCGTGCCAGTCGTCGGAGAGCCGGAAGGCCACCCGGCGCAGCATGGGCCTGGCCTCCCGCGCGAAATCAGCGAATTCCTGCCCCCGTACATCGGCCATCACCCTCACCCCCGGAACACGGCCGTGCAATTTCCGCTTTCTTCGGCATGCTCAGAATTGAATGCGCGGTGCACCGCAACAACCCCTAACGGACGCCCCCGCGCCCTTATCCACAAAGGCGCCGCCGCCACCCCCTATTCGCCCCTGTGGGACCCCTGTTTTTCTCGCCGTACGCTGCCCGGCCCGTTCTCGCGCGCATACGCTCGCGGCGTGAGCGCCTCCGGTGCGGCATTACTGGCGATCAGCGACCTCCATGTCGGATTTCCCGAGAACTGGGCGGCCGTCGAGGAGCTGCGCCCGCGCACCGAGAACGACTGGCTGCTGGTGGCCGGGGACGTCGCCGAGCGGCTGGACGCCTTCGAGCGCACGCTCGGCCTGCTCGCCGAGCGCTTCGCCAAGGTGGTGTGGGCGCCGGGCAACCACGAGCTGTGGACCACGCCCGGCGACCCCGGCCTGCGCGGCGAGGAGCGCTACCGGCGCCTGGTGCAGATCTGCCGGCGTCTCGGCGTGCTCACGCCCGAGGACCCGTACGCGGTCTGGACGGGGGAGGGCGGCCCGGTGGCCGTCGTCCCGCTGTTCCTGCTGTACGACTACAGCTTCCGCCCGCCCGGCACCACCCGGGAGCAGGCGCTCGGCCTGGCCCGCGAACAGGGGGTGGTGTGCAGGGACGAGTTCCTGCTGCATCCCGAGCCCTATCCCAGCAGGCAGGCGTGGTGCCGGGCCCGGGTGCGCGAGAGCGAGCTGCGGCTGGACGCGCTCGACCCTGCCCTGCCCACGGTCCTGGTCAACCACTTCCCGCTGCTGCGCGCCCCCACCCGCGTGCTGCGGCACCAGGCGCTGGCGCAGTGGTGCGGCACCGAGCAGACGGCCGACTGGCACCTGCGCTTCCGCGCCGCCGCGGTCGTCTACGGCCACCTGCACATCCCGGGCACGAGCTGGCACGACGGGGTGCGCTTCGAGGAGGTCTCGCTCGGCTACCCGCACGAGCGGCGTCCGCACCACCGCGACGGCCGGGTGCTCAGGCAGCTGCTGCCGGCCCCCCGCCGCGAATGGGCCCTATAAATCGCATTCTCAGAGAAATTGCCGAGATTTCCGAAGATTTCCCAAAAAAGGGCGATTTGTCATGCAGCGTACTGCGCGCCCGGGAGCGTGTACCAGGTGGCAACCGAAAGGCAATGCATCCGGAGCGCCGAGGAATCGTCGCACCCCCCGGGAATTCTCCGGCCGGAGAATCGACGGGGGACGCGCGCCCGAGGGCTTCCGGGTTCCGGGAGACCATATGGACGACGTCATCGAACGAGCGGTCCTGCGGGTCATCGAGAGCATGCAGGAGAACCACGGCGAGCAGCTCACCATTGACGACATGGCGCGGACCGCGATGTTCAGCAAGTTCCACTTCTCGCGCGTCTTCCAGCGCGTGACCGGGCTGTCCCCTGGACGGTTCCTGTCCGCGGTGCGGCTGCGCGAGGCCAAACGCCTGCTCGTGTCCACCTCGCTCAGCATCACGCACATCAGCCACCAGGTCGGCTACTCCAGCGTGGGCACCTTCAGCTCGCGCTTCACCCACAGCGTGGGCCTGTCGCCGAGCAGGTACCGGCAGTTCCTGAGCGTCACGGCGGCGGACCTGGCCGGCGGCGAGCGCGCGTTCGGCGGCCCGGCGGCGACCCTGCACGGCGTCGTGACCTCGCCGCTGGCCGACCGGCCGGTGTTCGCCGGCGTGTTCCCCGGCCAGATCCTGGAGGGCAGACCGGCGAGCTTCACCCTGATCGACCGGCCCGGCCCGTACGTGCTGGAGAACGTGCCCAAGGGCAGCTGGTACCTGATCGCCCAGTCCGTGGCCGAGTCCCGCGCGGACGCCGTGCACCACCCGCCCCAGGGTGACGCCGCGACGTGCATCGCGCGGATCGGGCCGATCGAGGTGGGCGGCGGCGGCAGCGAGCGCGCCGACCTGCGGCTGCGTCCCATGAACGCGCTCGACCCGCCCGTCCTGCTCGCCCTGCGCGACCTGCTGGCCTGGACCGACACCCACACCTGACAGGAAGGGGCGGCACGTGCGGAAGGGCCCGCGGACGACGTCCGCGGGCCCTTGCGTGACCTGCGGTCTCTAGGCCGGGCTCACCGTCATCGGCAAGCCGCCGCGCACCCGCAGCGACAACATGGCCTCCGGGACCGCCCGCCGGCCGGGCAGCCCGGTCAGCCGCAGCTCCCGGGTGACCATCGCCAGCACGAACGTGGCCTCCATCATCCCCAGGTGGTTGCCCACGCAGAAGCGCGGGCCCGCGCCGAAGGGGATGTAGGCGTACCGCGGCCGGTCCGCCGGCGCGCCCGGCTCGAACCGCTCGGGACGGAACGCGTCCGGCTCCCGCCAGTACGCCGGATGCCGGTGCAACGTGTACGGGCTGACGAGCACGTCCGCCCCCGCCGGGACCCGGTACCCGCCCACCTCGTCGTCCTCCCGCGCCACCCGCGTCAGCGCCCACACCGGCGGGTACAGCCGCATGACCTCCTCCAGCACCGCCGCCGTGTAGGTCAGCCTGCGCAGGTCCTCGTACACCGGCGGCCGGTCGCCCAGCACCGAGACGGCCTCCGCCCGCACCCGCTCGCGCACCTCCGGATGCCGGTCCAGCAGGTGGAAGGCCCACGACAGGGTGCTGGCGGTGGTCTCGTGCCCGGCCAGCAGCACCGTGACCAGCTCCTCGCGCAGGCGCTGCCGGGCGGCCCGCGGGTCCTTCCGCAGCCCGGTGGACTCGATCAGCAGGGACAGCAGGTCGCCGCCGCCGGTCGGGTTCGCCAGCCGCTCGGCCACCAGCAGGTCCACGACCCGGTACAACTCCCGCCGGGACCGGCGGAAACGCAGGTGCAGCGGCAGCGGCAGCCACAACGGCACCATGGCGAGCGTCACCATCTCGAACATGGCCTGGTCCTGGACGCCCTCGAAGGCGTGCCCGACCGAGCCGTGCGCGCCGAGGTCGGCGTCAAGGAGGGTGCGGCCGAGCACCCCGAGCGCCAGGCCGGTCATCTCCCCGGCCACGTCCACGGGCCCGCCGCCCACCCGGGCCCGCAGCCGCTCGACCAGGCGGCCGGCCTCCTCGGCCAGCACGGTGTCCTGCTGGGCCAGCCGCTTGTTCTGGAACAGCGGCTGGATGGTCCTGCGCTGCTGCCGCCACCGCTCGCCGTCGCTGGTCAGCAGCCCGTCGCCGATCACCCGCCGGGCCTCGGCCAGGCCGATGCCCTTGCGGTAGTTGCCGCTGTTGTCGGCCAGGACGTGCTTGGCGTGGTCGGGATGGTTGAACAGGTAGATGCTCTTCGGGCCGATCGTCATGCGCACCGCGTCGCCGTACCGGGCGGTCGCCTTCGACAGCAGCGCCAGCCGGTCGCCGACCAGCCGCCGGTACAGGACGGGCGCCGCCCAGGGCGGCGGGCCGGGCGGCACGCGGCCGCCCAGCGCCACCGGGCGGGTGCCCAGTGTGGTCACGCCGACACCCCCTGCAGAGCGGGGGAGGTCTCGCCGAAACGGCCCCGGTAGACCAGCAGGCCGTCGCAGTCGTCCCGCCGGCTCAGGGACAGCACCTCGCCGACGAAGATCGTGTGATCGCCGCCGTCGTAGGCGCGCCAGACCCGGCACTCGAAGCGGGCCGCCGCGCCCGCGATGAGCGGCACCCCGGTGACCTCGCCCGGCGTCACCTCGACGTCGGCGAACTGGGCCAGGCCGAGCGGCCGGTAGCGGTCGGCGAAGTGCCGCGCCTCGGCCTCCTGGTGCCCGGCCAGCACCGACACCCCGAACGACGTGGCCGCGGTGATGCACTGGTGCATCACCGCGCCCTTGCCGACGCACACCAGCAGCAGCGGCGGGTCGAGCGAGACCGATGTGAAGGAGTTGGCCGTCATGGCGTGCGGGACCTCGCCGCCCGTGGTGATCACGGTGACGCCGGTGGCGAACGCCCCGAACGCGTCGCGCAGCGCCTTGGCGTCCGCGACCTGCGGCGCCGGGGCCGATGAGTGGAGTTGCACGGTGACCTCCTGGGTCCGGGTTCTAGGCCAGGTACGGTTCGAGCGCCCTGACCAGGGGCTCGGGGACCCTCGCCGGCGCGGTCTTGGTGTTCGGCCCCCGCATGCAGGCCACCCGCTGCCTGCCGCGGGCGACGAGGACCTCGGGCGCGCCCGGGGTGACCCGGACGTAGTCGAAGCCGAACTCGATCTGCGTCTGCGCCAGCTCGATCAGGCGCATCCGGATGGACAGCTGGTCGAAGGCCGTGATCTCCGCGAAGAACTCGCAGTCGACCTTGAGGGTGAACAGCTTGAGGTCGTCCTGCAGGTCGGCGAGCACGTCCCGGGCCCGTTCCATGAGGAACATCTCCCGGCAGCGTCCCTGCCAGCGCAGGTAGTTGACGTAGTAGACGTTGCCGACGAGGTTGGTCTCCTCGAAGCCGACCGTGTGCAGGTACTCGTAGTAGGTGCCCATGGGCTAGGACCGCCCTTCGGTGAGGATCGCGACGACGACGGGGGCGGGCAGGCCGTGCACCCGGGTGGCGAGCGTGGCCACGGCCGCGCCGCCGCCGGTCAGGACCACCCATCCGTCGGCCGCGGCCCGGGTGACCGCGAGCGGCACGTCCGTGCCCGCCGCCGTGCCCGCCGCCGTGCCCGCCGCCGTCCCCGCTGCCGTTCCGGCGGTGCGCAGGCAGGCGAGTGCGGCGCGGGTGCGGGCGCGGGCGGTGTCCGCGTCCTCCCCGGAGGCCGCGGCGATCTCGCCGGCGAGCGCGTCCCGGTCGCCCGGGTCGCCGGGCCCGGCGGGGGTGACGGGCTCGACGGCGCAGGACAGCGGCCCTGGGGCGGCCACGCACACCGTCAGCCCCGGCACGTGCGCCGACGCCGTCCGCACACCTTCTGCCGTGCCCTCCGCCGTGCCCGCCGTGCCGAGCCGGGCCACGGCCAGGTCGCCGGTGCCCTCGCCCGGCTCCACGACGACCGCGACCCGCGCGCCCGTCAGGTCCTCCAGCGTGCGCTCCAGGTACGGGCCGAGCAGCGGCGCCGCCCACGGACCGGCCCCGCCCTTCTTCCGCACGGCCTGCAACCGCAGCCCCTCCCAGCGTTCGACGACCTCGCCGTCCTTCGTCCGGACCGCGACGTCGTAGACGTAGGCGTCGCCGTCCCTGGACCGCTCGGAGGCGCAGTAGCGCACCTCGTCCGCGCCGGACAGCGCGGCCCCGGCCGGGTGCACGCGTTCGATGCCGGTCGGCAGCAGGGTGGCGTCGGGCACGCACACCTGGTTGCCGTGCATCAGCGCGTCCCGCATGCCGGGGTCGCCCAGGAGCAGGTCCGGCGGAAGGAACCCGGCGAACCAGTCGCACTCCTGCGCCACCTGCAGGTCGGCGTCCACCTCGCGGGCCGCGGCCCGGTGGTAGCGGCGCAGCCGCTGGAAGCGCCTGCCCTGGAAGAGCACCTCGCCGTAGAGCTGGGTGTCGGGGTCCAGCGCGACCGGCGGCAGCTCGTCGCCGGACTGCTCGGGCGGGCCGGCGGGCGGGGCGCCGGCGTCCAGGCGCAGCACGGCCGTGAAGTGGTCGACGTCGAAGCCGGTCTCCTGGCTGCGGATGGCGACCGCGACCGTGTCGTGCCCGGTGACCGTCGCCGCCACCCGGAGCGTGGTGCTCCCGTCGGGCGGCACGATGATCGGCCGGACGAACTCCGCCTGCTCCACGACGGGCGCGCCGGGACGGCCGGTGGCCGCGTACGCCACCTGCGCCATGGCCTCCAGCCCGAACACCGCCGGGAACAGCAGGTTGCCGTCGAGCAGGTGATCGGCCAGGTACAGGTCGGTCCCGGCGTTCACCTCGACCTCGCTGACCAGCTCCACGCCGTGGTAGCGGACCAGCGGCGCGCCGACGAAGCGCAGCAGCGGCAGCTCCGGCTCCTCCCGGCGCACGGTGTGGATGCCCTCGGTGCGCCCGCTGATCACCACGACGCCGGGCGCGTCGGGGTCGCTCACCAGGCGGCGCATGATCTCCACGCCCCGGTCCACCGGGATCGGCGTGATGCCCTGCTCGACCAGCCGGTCCACGACCGACAGCCGCTCGCCCATGCCGACCTCGGACCAGACCGACCACTCCATGCAGACCGCCCGGCAGCCGGGGTGCCGCTCGCCCGCCTCGCGGGTCAGGTCGGCCAGCCACTCGTTGGCGGTCGCGTAGTGGCCCTCGCCGTGCAGGCCCGCCCGGCCGATGATGCTGCCGAACGTCACCAGCAGCCGCAGCCGTCCGGGCTCGACCGCCTCCAGCACGTTGCGCAGGCCGTCCACCTTGGGGGCGAACGTGCGGCGGAAGGCGTCCATGTCCAGCCCGGCGATGCCCTCGGGCTCGTTGCGCCCGGCGCCGTGCAGGACGGCGGTCACCGGCCCGAGCGCCTGCTCGGCCGCGGCCACGGCCGCCCGCACCTGGGCGGCATCGGTGACGTCGGCCCTGGCGTAGTGGACGGTGAGCCCGGTCGCGGCCATGCGCCGCAGGTTCGCGGCCAGCTCCTCGTCCTGGGCGGGGTCGGAGCGGCCGAGCACGGCCACCTTCGCCCCACCCGCCATGGCCATGGCGCACTCGGCCGTGATGCCCTTGCCGCCGCCGGTCACCAGCAGCACGTCGGAGCCGGTCAGCGGCTCCTCCGCCCGCTCCTGCCGGTACGGCAGCGCCCGCAGCGTCGGCACCCGCCGCACGCCGGCGGCGTCGTAGTGCACCTCGCAGAACGCCGTCGTGGCCGCCGCCTCCGCCGCTACCCGGGCGGCGGCCTGCGGCGCGTCCTGCGGCAGGTGCACGACCGTGGTGGGCAGGCCGCTCTCCAGGTGGAGCGTCTTGGCCAGCCCCGCCGCGCCCCGGCCGTGCTGGACCAGGACGAACCGGGTGCCCGGCCCGCCGGCCAGTGCCGCCTTGGCGCCGAGCAGCGCCTGCTCCAGGTCGTCGGCCGCGCACCGCGCGGGTAGGCACACCAGGACACCGGAACCGATCTTCTCCCCTTCGAGTGCCTCGCGCAGCGGCCCCGCCAGGGGCGCACCGGCGGGCGCGAACACCTGCCACGACCCCGCGCGCTCCTCGGCCGTCCGCCGGGGCAGCGGCTGCTCGTCCAGGTCCACGGCGAACGGGCGCACCCACGGCGCCGCGCCCGCCACGCCCCGGGCCGACTGCGCGCGCGGCTGCGCGGCCAGCCGGTCCAGGGCCTCGCCCAGCTCCTGGAGCGTCGCGGTGGCGACGTTGGCCGGCGCCATGCCCGCGGGCACGCCCAGATGCTGGGTGGCCTGGTCAATGATGTGCATGACGGTGACCGAGCTGAGGTGCAGCTCGTCCAGCGGCTTGCTGTCCTCGGTCACCATCTCCAGCGGCAGCTCGGCGCGTTCGGCGGCCAGCCGCCGCAGCAGCTCGACCGTCGACTCGCCCGGCTTCGCCGCCGTCCCGCCGTTCGCGCTGCCGTCCGGCCCGGCCGCCCGCTCCGCCGGCTGCGGGGCGGCGGCCTTGACGCGCACCTGCGGCGCCTGCTCGGCCGGGCTGGTGAAGAACGAGAACGCCGCGCCGATCTCCAGCGGCTTGACCAGCCGCCCGTGGAACAGCTCCTCGCAGGCGACGGGCACGCCGGCCACGTGCGCGGCCCCGGCCACGCCGAGCAGCCCGGCCAGCGACTCGCTGTCGGTGTCCAGCGCGACGGCCGGCACGTCGGTCAGCTCGGCCGCCAGCCTGCTGAGCACCCGGCCGGGGCCCACCTCGACCAGCAGGTCCGCGTCCGCGGCCACGGCGGCCAGCGCCTGGGCGAACAGCACGGGCGCGGTGATCTGCCGGTGCAGCAGCGCCGGGACGTCGGTCCCGGCGGCCAGGTCGTCCCCGGTGACGGTGGAGACGACCCGCCGGGCGACCGGCCCGAACCGCTCCTCCGCCAGGTAGCCGGCCAGCGCCTCGGCCGCCGGGGCGACCAGCGGCGAGTGGAAGGCGTGCGAGACGTTCAGCCTGGTCCAGGTGAGCCCGGCGCGCTCGGCCCGGCGGCCGGCCTCCTCCACTGCCGCCACCGGCCCGGCGACGACGGTCTGGAGCGGCCCGTTGTACCCGGCGATCACCACCGGCAGGTCGCCCACCAGCGCCGGCACGGTCTCCGGCGCGGCCCGCACGCCGGCCATCGTGCCCGGCTCGCTGCGCTCCCGCATCGCCCGGCCGCGCTTGGTCGCCACGCGCAGCAGCGCGTCCTCGTCCATCGCGCCCGCCCAGTGCAGGGCCGACAGCTCGCCCAGGCTGTGCCCGACGGCCGCGTCCGCCTCGATGCCGAGCAGCGACAGCGCGCGCAGGCCTGCCATCGAGCCGGTGACGATGCGCGGCTGGGCGACCTCGGTGGCCGCCATGTCGCCGTCGGCGGGCAGCGCCGCCGTGGCGTACACCTCGGCGACGTCGGCGAAGCGCCTGGCCAGCGCGCCGCCGTCGGTCCCGCGGCCCGAGCCCTGCCCGGGGAAGAGGAAGCCGATCCTCGGCCGTGCCGCCGCGCGGCCGAGGAACGCCTTGCCGTCGGGGGTGGACAGCGCGTTCTCGCCGGACTCCAGCGCCGTCAGCACGCGGGTGAGCTGCCGTACGGCGTCGTCGGGTGAGGAGACCACGACGGCCGCCCGGAACGGCAGGCCGCGCAGCCGCCCGCGCAGCGTGGCGGCCAGGTCGGCGAGCTGGCCGTAGGACACCTTGGGCACGAAGCCGAGCAGCTCCGACACCAGGCCGCGCAGTTCGTCCCAGGTGCCGCCGTCCAGCAGGAACAGCTCCGCGTCCTGGGACGCGGCGGCCAGCGCCTTGACCCGGCTGGACACCCGCCGCCGCGGGCCGGTGTTCTCCAGCACCACGTGCGTGTTGATGCCGCCGAAGCCCATGGCGGTCACCGCCGCGCGCAGCGGCGCGCCCTGCGGCCACGGCTCGGCCGTGCGCAGCACCCGCAGCGTGGCGCCCTCGTCGGTGAGCACCTGGTGCGGGTCGACGCACCCGATGGTCGGCGGCAGCACCTGCTCGTGCACGGCCATGGCCGCCTTGATCAGGCCCGCCACGCCCGCCGCCGCCTTGGTGTGGCCGATCATGCCCTTGATCGAGCCGACCGCGGCCGGCCGCGCGGCCGTGGCCCTGGCCCGCGACAGGGCCGTGAGCTCGGTCGCGTCGCCGAGCGCCGTGCCCGTCCCGTGGCCCTCGAACAGCTCGACGCTCTCGGGGCCGAACCCGGCCTTGTCGTACGCGCGGCGCATCGCGAGCAGGTAGCCGCTCACCTCCGGACGGGTGATCCCGCCCTTGCCGTCGGAGGAGACGCCCCAGCCGGCGATCGTGGCGTAGATCCGCCGCCCGGCGGCCAGCGCGTCCTCCTCGCGCATCAGCACGACGATGCCGCAGCCCTCGCCGGGCCAGAAGCCGTTGGAGTGCCGGTCGTAGAGGCGGAAGTCGCTCTTGGCCAGCGCGCCGGTCTTGGCGAACCCGATCACCTCGAACGGGTCGATGGACAGGTCCACGCCGCCCGCGACGGCCACGTCCACGTCGTGGTCGGCCAGCGCCTTGCCGGCCGTCACCACCGACAGCAGGGACGAGGAGCAGGCGCCGTCCACGGTGTAGCCGCCGCCGTTGAGGTCGAAGTGGTTGCAGATGCGCCCGGCGATCGTGTTGGACAGCCCGCCGGCCAGCGTGTCCTCGTCCACCGGCGGGAAGGGGCTCTTGTAGGCCACCTCGTAGTCGGCCAGGAACGCGGCCAGGCGCTCGTCGTCCCAGCCCTGCTCCTTCAGGGCCGCGGCCAGGGTGCGCCGCACGTACGGCCAGCGCAGCCGCAGCACGTTCGCGCGGGTGAACTCGCCGGTGAGCGTGTTGCCCACGACGACCCCGGTGCGCTCGCGCGGCAGCCCCTCGCCGCCGGCGAACCCGGCGTCGGCCAGGGCCCGGCCGGCCATGTCCAGGGCCAGCCAGTGGGCCAGGTCGGTCGACCGGTACGTGCTGCCGGCGATCTTGTGTGCCACCCGGTCGAAGGCGTAGCCCTCGATGACCGCGGCGGTCTTGGCGTAGAAGCGGTCCGGCGCTGCGGGATCGGGGTCCCAGTAGTCCTCCAGCCGCATGCGCTCGTCCGGGAGCCGGCGGAAGGCCCGGCGGCCGGCCACCGCGTTCTCCCACAGCTCCCGGGGAGAGGCGGCGTCCGGGTACCGGCAGGCCATGCCGACGATCGCGATCCTCGTCATGCCTTCGCGACCTCTTCCCGCGCGTGCTGCAGCGCCTGGGCGGCGGCTGCGCTGACCCTGGCGGCGTCGAGCTCGCGCGCCTTGTTGACGATGTGCAGCGCCCACAGGAAGCCGCCGCGGATCAGGCAGACCGCCGCCGTGGCGAAGAAGATCCCGTACGGGATGTTCATCCCCATGAGCAGGCCGTACACCACGGCCACGCCGCCGCCGAAGGCGACCTGGGACAGCGGTCTGGACGGGCTCGTGCCCGGGTCGGTGATCATGTAGTTGGTGAACAGGATGAACGCCACCCCGGTCATCATCGACAGCCCGCCGAGGATGGAGATGTCGTCGATGATCAGCCCGCGCACCACGGCCTGGAGGGCGAAGACGCCCACCCATCCGCCGATCAGCCACATGCGGCCGGTCAGCTTACCGTTGATCATGGTCCCGCCGATGATGATGATCCCCGGGATGATCCAGTCGATCGGGTTGTCGACGTTCTCCGTGAAGTGGTACGGCGGCGCGATGCTGGCCCACGGCAGCAGCAGCAGGATGATCGCGATGCCGAAGTTGGACGGGTTCATGAAGTGCCGCATCCGCCCGCGCACCGGCGCCTTGAGCACCCACTTGGCGCCCACGGCGACGGTCACGCCGAACATCATGACCAGCACCTGGTCGTTGACGTAGATCAGCATGTTGAGCGCGATGGAGGTGATGTGCGCGGGGTAGAGGAACTCCATCAGCCCGCGCGGCCCGTTGCCGAGGAAGCGCGGCGCGCGGCCCTCCTGGCGGGCGCCGATCACCTCAAGGATGATCTCCACGGTGTAGCCGGTGGCCAGCGCCACGAACGGCCACGACCACGGCTGCTCGAACCCCAGGACGGTGTAGCCGAGGATGTTGAAGATGGTGATCGAGATCGCGAACCGGCGCAGCGCCGTGATCACTTTGGGATCGTGACGTGGCGGGGTGATCGTCTTGGCGGCCATGCCGTCACTTCTCCTTCGCTTGCGAGCCGAGCTGGAGGGTGTGCCAGCCGGGGGTGAGCGTGAGCTCCTGCTGGTGCCGCTGCCCGGCGCGGTCGCGCCAGCTCAGCTTGACCCGCACGGGGCCGGTGACGTTCGCGCCGAGGCCGATGTGCACCGCGTGCGCGCGCTTGCCGGAGTGGCCGCTGCCGCCGTCCACGCGGCCCATGAAGGAGCGGCCGTCGGGCGTGGTGGCGGTCACCGTCGCGCCGATCACCGGCGATCCGGCGGCGGGCAGCGGGCCGGCCGCGGAGGGGGTGTCGTGCAGCAGGCGCAGCCCGAGGAACGAGCCGGCCGACCGGCTGGTGTTGAGGTAGAAGGCGGGGGCCTCCCACTGGCGGGCCACCGCGAAGTCGATCAGGCCGTCGCCGTTGACGTCCCCGGTCGCGATGCCGCGCGTCGGCACCGGCACGGCCAGGCCGAGCTGCTCCGACAGGTTGGCGTAGCGGCCGTCGGGGCCCTTGGCGAAGAAGGCCAGCGTCTGCGCGCCGGCGATGTCGCCGCCCTCGGTGACGTTCGGCCACGACTTGGGGTTGCTGGTCACGCCGTCGTTGGCGGCGGCCAGCTCCTGCAGCGGCGGCCAGCGGTTGACGTCGCCCTTGACGAACCCGGTCGCCTGGACGATCTCGTTCTCGCCGTCGTTGTCGAAGTCCTCGATCTTCGGGTCCCAGCCCCAGCCGGACCAGGCGGTGCGCAGCTCGGCGCTGAGGTCCTTCCACGGCGCCTGGCCCTGCCGCAGCTTCTCGCGCAGCTCGGCCTGGGTCTTGACGGTGGACAGGAACGTGAAGTTGCTCTCCTGGATGCCGTACGGGGTGGTGATGTTGCTGACGAAGAAGTCCAGGACGCCGTCGTGGTTGAGGTCGCCGGCGTCCGAGCCCATGCCCTTGAAGGAGTCCTCGCCGAGCACCTTCGACTTCGGCACGCCGATCTCGTGCGCCCCGACCGTGGGGGAGAACTTGATCGTGCCGGGGGAGGAGGTGTTGTAGAGCAGGTGGTCGGGCCCGAAGTCGTTGTTCAGCAGCAGCTCGGGCAGGCCGTCGCCGTCCAGGTCGGCGCTGGTCGCGCCGAGCTCCCAGCCGGTGGAGACGTCCGGCGGCAGCACGCCGTCCAGGCGGGTGAAGCCGCCGTTGCCGGTGCCGCGGAAGAAGTAGTCCCGGCCGCCGTTGACGGCCTTGGACAGCGAGTGGTTCATCTGCACGCCGCCGTCCACGCGGCTGTCCAGGACCGGGCTGCCGTCGGGGAAGTAGTTGCCGACGAAGATGTCCTGTCTGCCGTCACCGTCGAAGTCGGCCACGGTCGCGACGTTGCTGTTCCACACCTCGCCGGTGTACTTCGCGCCGCCCGCGTTGGGCACCAGCTCGGCCGCGTCGAAGGCGGCGGCCTCGAACCGGGCCGCGGTCGGCCGCTGCAGGTGCAGCGTGGGCGTGCGGCCCCACCAGTAGACCAGCAGGTCCGTGCGGCCGTCGTCGTTGTAGTCGGCGGGCACCGCGCCCATGGGCGCCATCGCGTCGGTGACCGGCAGCGAGCCGAGCGACAGCGCGAACGGCCGGTACCGCTCGCCGCCGCCCTCGACCGGCGCCGGGGTGACGACCACCTGGTCGGTACGCGGGTCCACGATCACCAGGTCGTCGTCCCTGCCGTTGCCGTCGAGGTCGTTCAGTGCGATCGCGGCCCCCACCGAGGAGATCCAGGCGTCGATGTGCTTGTAGGCCTGGTTCACCTTGCGGACGGTCTTGGCCGGGCCTCCGCCCGGCATGGCGATCGCCAGGGACTTGAAGCCGTACGCGCCGGCCATCTCGGCCTTGGTCGCGTCGGAGGCGAAGGTCGGGTGGCCGATCGCGAAGACGGCGATCATCAGCGCGAGTGCGGCGACTCCGGCCGCCTGCTTGCGCAACCACGCGGCTACCGAGCTCACGAGGGAACACCTCCATGGAAGACGAACGTCTCGGCGATACGCCGGCGCCACGCCTCATAGGCGGGCGGCGAGTCCTGTGCTGTCGCGGTGGGGCGGGTCACGCGGCTCACCTCGGCCGCCTGCTCCGCCGTGGTGCCGCAGAGAACGCCCACGGCCGACTCGGTGTGCGGGAAGAGCAGCCCGGCGCGGATCCTGGCCTCGGCGGCGAACACGCTGCCCTGGGCCAGCGGCCCCCGGTGCGCTCCGGCGCGCTCGCGCAGCCACCGCAGCTCGGCGTCGTCGGCGCCGCCCGCGTAGGTGGCGGCCAGGCCGATGCCGGCGTACAGGTCGGCGTGGCGGGACTCGGGGAACCGTTCGAGCAGGGTGACCGCCCGTTCGGCGCTGGTGCCGGCGACGAACCACAGTGCGCGGCCGATGCCCTGGTCGAGGGCGTGGGCCGCGTAGTCCTCCTGGCCGGCCGGCCAGGAGAAGCGGGGTTCGCGCACCTGCTGGTGCACGTACCGGTCGGTGTGGAAGTAGGCCTGGTGGAAGCCGTACCCGTCGTGGACCAGCCACAGCAGCAGCGGGTCCAGCAGCCGGGGCTTGGGCCACAGGAAGCGGGGGAGCCGGGCCATGGCCCAGCCGATCCCCACGTAGATCATGTAGTTGTGGTGGTGCCCGCGTCCCTGGAGGCAGGCGTTGACCCGGCGCAGGTCGCCGAAGGTCATGCAGTCCAGGATGGCGAAGCCCATGCCCGCGCCCTCGTAGGCGAAGCCGCGGAAGCGGGCGGGCACCTCTTCGAGCCGGTCCTCGGCCTCGGCGACGGTGTGTGACTCCACGGCGTGGGCGTAACCGGCGAGAAAGTATTCGCCGACCGTCTCCAGTAATTCGGTGGACGCCGCGTTCTTCACCCAGAAGCCGCGCGTTTCGACTTTCGTCTCACCGACGTCCGGCACCAGAATTCTGCGTCTCAGTGACCGCAATGCGCTTGCCAATTGAGCCTCCGCCGCTTATAGCCCGAACAATCCAATTTCATTGACACATGCCGCCCGGTGGCCGGACAACTTCGGGTTTGCTCAGCTCGGAGGCTCATTTTTGGGCGTGCGAAAGCGAATGACGTGCTTATTCCGGGAAACACTCAGCGGGCCGGGAGCTCGGCCTCGGCCGCGAAATGCGCGCGCACCCTGCCGCGCCACAGCTCGTAATCCGGGACGCGTTCCGACGTGCCCGCGGCGACTTCGCCGTCGTCGGCCAGCGCGACCGCGCCGGCCACGTCGAGCCCGGTCAGCACCGCGCCCGTGGCCGCCGAATGCTCCGGGACGAACCCCGAGTAGTGCCGGGCCTTGGTCGCGAACACCGAGCCCTGTGCCAGCTCGCCCCGGTGCTCCCCGGCCTCCTCGCGCAGCACCGCCGCCGCGCCCGCCGCGCAGCCGGCGAACGTGGCCGCCAGCCCGACCCCGCTCCACAGGTCCGCCTGCCGCCCCGCGGCGAACGCGCGCACCGCCGCGGCCACGTCGCCCGGCCTGCCGCCGTGGATGAACCACAACGCCCGGCCGACTCCCTGGTCCACGGCGCGCGGGAAGTAGGCCGCGTTTCCCTGCCAGGGGTAGGGGGACGGCACCTGCTGCCCGTCCACGTACCGGCGGGTGTGGAAGTAGGCCAGGTCGAAGCCGTACCCGTCCACGGCCAGCCAGCTCATCACCGGGTGGTACGGGGTGCCGTCCAGGTCGGGCAGCACCTTCTTCCACAACACCCGCGGCAGCCGGGCCATGGCGAAGCCGATGCCGATGTAGGCCAGGAAGATGTGCGGTTGCCCCGGACCCATGAGCAGGTCCCGGGTACGCCGCCCGCGCCCGCCGCCCATGGCGTCCAGCACGGTGAAGGCCATCGTCGCGCCCTCGTAGGCGAAGCCGCGCTGCTCGACGTCCACCAGGGACAGCCGGCGCTCGATCTCCCACTGGTCGCGGACGTCGATGCCCCACTCGAAGCCGCACACGACGGCCTGCGGGATGGCCTCCAGGCGGCCGGTGAGCGCCGAGGGGACGACGGGGAAGCCGCGTGCGCCGAAGGTCACGTCGGCCAGGGATGGCGCCAGCACGAGCCGGCGCAGCGAACCGAGCAGAGACGACATGGTGTGCTCCTCCTCCAGTACCGTGAAGACCCGGGTCAGCTCGCCCAGGCCGCCAGCCGCCAGTCGCCGCCGGGCAGCGGCCTGGGCACCAGGACGGACGGGTCCGACCACGCCGACGCCTCGCGCTCGGCCGCCTCGGCCAGGCGGCGGAAGACCGCCGCGACGACCGCTTCGAGTTCCTCGGGGGTCGCCTGCCCCCGCACCACGGTGAGTTCCATGCCTTCGACGCTCGCCCGATGGCCCGCGCGGCCGCAACTTCCTGCATGCCCGGTGCCCACCGGGAGCACAGGTGAGCACGGGCGAACCCGGTCCGGCGGCGGAAGGCTCGCCGGACCGGGCGGGCCCGGGTCAGGATCGGGCGGTCAGGATTGGGCGGTGTCGTCGAACTCCACCACGAGCGGGAGGTCGGCCCGGCGGCGGATGTTCAGCTTGCGGTAGGTGCGGGTCAGGTGCTGCTCGACGGTGCTGATCGTGATGTAGAGCTTGGATGCGATCTCGCGGTTGCTGTAACCGGCCGCCGCCAGCGCGGCGACCCGGCGCTCGCCGACGCTCAGCACGCCGATCAGGTCGCCCGGCAGGGGGGACGGCGCGCCGTCGGCGTCCGCCGCCCGGCTGAGCGCGCCGATCATCGGCTCGGCCCCGCACTCCAGGGCCGCCGCCTGCGCCCGTCCGGCCACCGTGCGGGCCCGCCGGAACTCGCCCAGCGCCTCGTACGCCTCCACCAGGTCGAACAGAGCCCTGGCCAGCTCGTACCGGTCGCCGGCGAGCTGGAGGTACTCCACCGCCTGGCGCAGCAGCGCCGGACGGCGGGCCGGCTCGGAGACGGCCGCCTTGAGCCGCATCCCGATGCCGCGTCCCCGGTAGGCGCCGGGGCCGCAGCCGTCCAGGTGGGCCTTGATCAGCTCCCTGGCCTCCTCGGTCTGGCCCATCCGCAGGCACGCCTCGGCCGCGTCGGCCTGCCAGGGGATCAGCGCCGGGTTGTTCAGGCCCCAGGCCGTCACCAGCTCGCCGCAGCGCAGGAAGTCGTGCAGCGCGGCCACGAACGACTCGCCGGCCAGGTTGTAGCGGCCGCGGGCGTACAGGTAGTGCAGGCCGTAGCGGGTCTGGAACATGGCCTCGGCGACCGGCCGGTCCAGCGGGTCGCGCACGGCCTCGTGCCGGCCCATCGCGGTCAGCGCGATGACCAGGCTGGCCAGCGGGCCGCCGATGGCCACGCCCCAGCTGCTCATCGGGATCGTGTCCAGCGCGATGCGGGCGTGCCGCTCGGCGGCGGGCATGTCGCCCTGGCGGATCGCGATCTCGGCCCGGATGGCCGCCAGCCGGGCCCGGCGGCTCGGCGCCTGCCTTGCCGCCGCCTCGTCGCCGAACAGGTCGCACAGCGGCGCCGCGCGCTCGCAGCGACCGGCGTAGGTGAGGGCGAGCAGCGAGTTCTCCACGACGTCCAGGGACATCTCGTCCAGCCGCTCGCCCTCCAGGATGCGCTCGACGGCGTCGAGGTTGTGCTCGCGCGGGCCGTGGGTGAGCACCTCGGCCAGGGCGAGCGTGGACTCCAGCCGCCGGTTGACGGCGACCGACACCATCCCGGCCAGGATGTGCTCGCGCGGCGGATTGGCCACGTACGCGGCCAGCGGCGGACAGGTCACCCGCAGCCAGAGCTGCGCCACGACCAGCTCGGCCAGGGTCGCGTGGTCGGACGCCGACGCCTCCTGGTTGAGCTGCTCCAGCACGTCGCGGGCGTCCTCGAAGCGGCCGTGCCACAGCAGCGCGCGGGCCAGGACGACGGCGTCGCTGCCGTGCAGGCTGCCCTTCTGCAGCGCCTCGGTGAGCTGGTCCAGGTGCCCGGCGGGGGTGGCCGGGTTGATCCGCCACTCCGCGCGGACGAGCATGGTCATCAGCTTGGAGCGCTGGAGCTCGTCGGTGCACTCGCGCCAGGCCAGCTTCAGGTAGGCCACCGCCGACTCCACCTCGCCCTTGCGCAGCGCGGCCAGCGCGGCCTCCTCCAGCGTCGGCACCACCCACGGCGCCTCGACCCTGGCGGCCTGGAGCAGGCGGTCGGCGACCACGCCGGGCCGCACGCCGCGCGTGTAGGCCAGCTCGGCGGCGCGGCGGTACAGCTCCTTGCGCTCGGACAGGTCCATGCCGGCCAGCACCGCCGAGCGCACCGCCTCGTGCCGGTAGCCGCCGCCGCGCAGCAGGCCGGTCGCGCCGATCGTGAGCAGCTCCCTGCTGACGTCCACGGCGGGCAGTTCGAGCATCTCGGCCAGCCCGTCGGCCTCGCCGAGGATGGCCAGGCCCTGCGCCACCCGGACGGTACGCGGGTGGCTGCGCCGCAGGCACGTCTCGACCGCCCGGACGAACCGGTCGCCGACGACCAGCTCGCGCGGCGGCTCCTCCACGGCCCGCAGGTGCTGGCGGTAGTCGGCGGCCAGCTCGCCGGCCAGCAGCGGGTTGCCGCCGCTGATCGTGTGCCACTCGTCGGCGAACCGCTCGGTCGCGCTGAGCCCCACCTGGCCGGCCACCAGCGCGGCCACGCCCCTGCGGGAGAGCGGGGCGAGCTGCAGGCGCAGGCAGTGCGGCAGCCGCAGCAGGTCGGTCTCCAGCGGACCGTCCGTGCCCTGCCGGTCGTTGAGCGCGAACACCGCCACGATCCGCGCGTTGCGCACCCGCCGCGCCAGGTAGGCCAGGCAGAGCAGGGAGGTGCGGTCGGCGTGGTGCACGTCGTCCACGACGACCACCAGCGGGCAGCGTTCCGACAGGTCGAGCAGCACCGTGACGAGGGCGTGCACGACCTGCGGGTCGAGCAGCCGCTCGGCGTCGGCGTGCGCCGCGGTCGCGGTCCGCACGCCCTCCGCCAGCAGTTTCTCCGAGCGCTCGCGCTCCTCCTCGACCAAGGGGGCGTCCTGGATGAGCTGACGGAGCAGGCCCAGCTGCAGGTCCTGCTCCATGCGCGATCCTGTCGCCGTCACCGCGAGCGCGCCCAGCTCCATGGCCTGTTCGGACAACGCGCGCAGCAGCGCGCTCTTGCCCGTCCCGGCGGGCCCGCTGACCAGCGCGACCCGTCCACGGCCGAGGATGGCGTTGGCGACGAGCGACTCCAGACAGGACATCTCCTCCTGCCGTTCGATGAGAGTCATGGCCGTCTCCCCACATGTCGTGTTGCGCTCACGCTAGGCCGGGGTGGTATTCGATCTCTATCGTCCCGCCATCAGCCGCCGGTTCCTGGCCGCGCGCCGGCGTCCGGGCTCGGGAAGGGGCAGGTCGGGGGCGGGTGCGGCGGCCGGCGGGTCCGCGCGGCGGGCGCGGGCCACGGCCGTGCCCACGGCGGCAGGGCCGCGGCGACCGCGTCGGGCGCGGCGCCGGCGCCCCACGCCGCGCCGCCGTCCAG
>NZ_JBFAMZ010000016.1:0-272224 GCF_040674635.1 Nonomuraea sp. NPDC049758 | reverse complement strand
TCGGTGAGGTCTCCACGCGCCATGTTCGATGGCCTACCAGGGTCACCGGCCGTACCGCAGGCAATCCCTCTGATCTCAACTCCGTACAGGCCCTAACGGCACCTACAACTGCGTGGTCACCTGGCGGACCGGCGTCCTGGGCAGGCCGAACTCCGGCGTCAAGGCCGAGGTCGCAGGTCAAGGTGCTGAGGGTGTTGCTGAAGCGTCCCGTCATGGCCGCCTTGGGCGCTCTTGTCGCACCCTCACCTTGACGTTTGGATCACGTAGGAGCAACGGGCTTGGGAGGTGACGGCCCGCGACCACAACCGCTGACCTCACGTCCGGCAACTCCCTGTGATCGCCGCCCAGGCCACCGCCCGCTCGCCGGTCGATGGCCTGGCTGGTCCGCGGCAGGTCGAGGTTCAGTCGTGGAAGCGGCCCTCACGCGTGTACGCGCAGGAAAGGCATTCAGGGTCGGAGCCCCAGGTGTCGTCCTGGATGATCCTGCGGTAGCGGTTGACGAGGCCCTTCTCGACGTGCTGCTCCTGCCCCGGGTACACCAGGATGTCACTCTGCTCCGCCCACTTGCTGAGGACGTTGTTGAAGGAGAAGAGCCGATGGCGGGCGGCGATCTGGGGCGGGTTGCCGGCCGACGCACAGTTGATGAGCCAGCTGTCGGCCTTACGTACCGAGGCCGTCGGCCTCCACCGGTTCCTCGGCGATCGGCGCCACCCTCAGTTCTTCGGCTGTGGGCTCGTTCATGGCCTCGGTGGTGGCGGTGGCCGGCGCGGCGAGCATGAGGACGCCGGCGCTCGCCGCGAGCAGGGCTGGGATGACTCTCATGGTCTTCTCCTCGTTGTTCGGGACGAGAACAACGGTAGAAATGGATCTTTCAGTTGCCTTGAAGTCCAGCCCGGCAGATACTTCTCGCTGTGACGGCGACCGAGCCTCTGCTGGCACGAGCGCAACTCACCGCCCTTTTCGATCAGATCCCGCGACACCGGCTCACCGTGGTGACCGCGGGCCCGGGCGGCGGCAAAACCTCAGCCGTACGCGGCTGGACGCGGGCCCGGCCTGATCGTCCGGTGGCGTGGCTGACCTGGGCCGACGACGCCACCCTGATCGAAGAGATCTGCCAAGCCCTGGGCGCGCCGGCCGGCTGGATCCGCTCCGCCGGGCTCGCCACCGAGCTGGCCGCCGCCGTCTGCCGGCCGACCGTCGTCGTCATCGACGAGGTGGAGCGGATCGAGCCGGGCACCCCCGGGGCGCGCCTGCTCGAAGAGCTCTGTCACCACGGCGGCGACGACCTTCACCTGGTGTTGATCTCACGCTCCGCCGTGCCTTTCCCGATCCAGCGCATGCGCGGCCTGGGCCATGTCTTCCAGGTGTCGGCCGAACAGCTGGCCTTCACTCCTGCCGAGACCCGCTCGCTCTCCTCGATCGTCCTGGGGGCGGACGACCTGGCGGAGGAGGTGCACGAGCTCACCAAGGGATGGCCGGTCGCCGTACGGCTCACGTTGAGCTGGCTGAGCGGCCTGCCCTGGTCGGACCGTGCCAAACGGATCGCCGCCACGCCGGTGTTCGACTATCTGGTCGAGGAGGTGGTGAAGGACGAGCACGAGGAGTTCCTCCGCGCGACCGCTCGGCTGCCGTGGTTCACCGACGAGCTGTGCCAGGCGATAGGGGTCGCCGTCTCCCGCGAGGAGCTCCGCGCTCTGGCCGCTCAGCACATCCTGATCACGCCCTGCGATCAGGGCTATGTGGTGTCCACCCTGGTCAGGGAGTTCATGGGCGATGCCGGACGGAGCTCGATGGCGGCCCATTGGTATGAGTCGCATGGGTTCGTCCGGGAGGCGCTGGCGGTGTGTGACGAGCCCGGCCATCGGATGGCGATGATCGAAAGGTGGCATGCGTCGCTGCTCGCCGAGGGGCACGCGGCTGAGCTCGTCCGGGCCTGCGTCGCCGTGCCGGAGGAGTGGCGGACGTGTGCCGTGAATCTGGCCGAGGGGCGGGCACGCCAGGTTCAGGGGGACTGGGCCGGCGCGCTGGAGTGCCTTCGCCGTGTCGACGCCACCGACCCCGCGGTGGCCTGGCGGATGGGGATGATCTATTACCAGCGGGGGGACTACAAGGCGGCGTTGTCGACGTTCGAGCTGGCCGGCGGCTTCGACGGCTCGGCGTTTCCGCTGCCCTCGTCGAGCTCCTCCGACCGGGCGATGTTGCTCGCCTGGTCCGCCAGCGCTCGCTGGCTGGTCGGCGAGAGCGCGCAGGCGACCCAGCTGGCCGAACAGGCCCTGGCGATGGCCACCCGCTGCCAGGACGAACGCGCTGCCGCCTGCGCCCACACCGCGTTGGCCATGGTCACCCACGACGCCGGCGACGGGGCCGGAAGCGAACGGCACAGCGCCCTCGCCCTGGCCGCCGCGGAGAGCGCGGGAGACCTGTTGCTGTCGGCCCGCGTCCTGGCCAACCGCGCCGCGAGCCGCACGGAGGAGGCCCGCTACGACGAGGCCATCGCCGACTCGGACCTCTCGGTACGGCGAGCGGACCTGGTCGGGGACCCCGTCCAGACTGCGATCGCCCTGCACAACCGCGCCGAGGCGCTCATGGGCCTGGGCAGACTCGACGAAGCCCTGGCCGACTTCCGACGGGCCCGCGACATCTTCAGCCGGGTGGGCAGCGACAAGCTCGGCCACCCCCTGGCGGGGCTCGGCCAGGTCTATCTGGAACGCGGGGAGCTGATGCATGCCCGGATCAGCTTCGAGAACTCCCTGAAGCATGCCGAACAACTCCGGAACGCCCATCTGACCCAGACGGCCCTGGCCGGACTGGCCCGCGTCCACGCGGTCGACGATCCGGCGCTGGCCGTACAGCTGGCCGAACGCGCGGTCGCGGCAGGCGGCGGCTCCAGCCGGGTGGACGCGCTCCTGGCCGCCGGCTGGGTCTGGGCAGAGACCGGCGATCGGGCCAAAGCCGGCGCCTACGCCCGATCCGCCCACGAGGCGGCCGTCAGCCGCCGCGACCGGGCCAAGATGGCCGAAGCCCTGGAACTGTCGGCCCTCACCATGGCCGAATCCCCGGGCGAGCGGGCAGACCTGCTGGCCTCCGCAGCGGAGATCTGGGCGCGGATCGGCAGCCCGGTGGACATCGCGCGTAACGCCTTCGCCCGCGCGCGGCTCAGCGGCTCCGGCCTCGACGAGGCGGAGCAGGAGCTCCGCCGCGTCGGCGTCCGCGGGCCGCACAGCTCCGGCGCCGGCCTGCTCCGCGGGATCACGCTCCTCGACCAGGACGCCGTGCGGTTGTGCATGCTGGGCGGAGTACGGCTCAGCCGCCGCGGCGGCGCTGTCGAATGGCAGTCCCGCAAGGCGCGCGACCTGCTGACCTGGCTGGCGTGCCAACGCGGCCGCACTGTCGCCCGGGAGGCGGCGATGGAGATCCTCTGGCCGGGCGAGGAGCCCGCGTCCTGCTCCAACCGGCTTTCGGTCGCTCTGTCCACCGTGCGCTCGGTCCTGGATCCGCAACGGAAGTTCGGCCCGGGGGAGTTCGTACGCGCCGACAAGTACAGCATCCAGCTGGTCGGACTCCGTACCGATGTCGAGGAGTTCCTCTGCGCTGCCGCCGAGGCGCTCGCCGCCGAGGACGAGGATCTTCTCGTCGCGGCCGAAGCCCGCTACACCGGGGACGTCTGCGAGGACTCTCCTTACGCCGAGTGGCTGGAGCCTCTTCGTGAGGAGGCCCGCGCCGTGCACCAGGCCCTGCTTCGCGAGCTGGCCTCGCTCGCGGAGGCGGCCGACGACCCCGACAGAGCGGTGCGCTACCTGCTACGGCTGCTCGAACGGGATGCCTACGACGAGGCGGCCCACCTGGACCTGGTCCGAACGTTGACCAAGGCCCGCCGCCATGGTGAGGCCCGTAGACGCTACCGGCTCTATGCCGAGGCGATGAGAGAACTCGACGTGGAACCGGCCCCCTTCAGCCTCACCTGAGCGCAGAACCGCGAAGCGGCCCCGAAGGCACCCGGCGCGGGAGCGTGGACGCGACTTCGGGTGCGCCGATGAGTTCTGTGCGGATGCGTGGTCGATACCGCTGGACACACCGACAGCGGTGGGCCCGTGCTGGGAACGTTCAGCGCGGGAGGAAGCACATGGAGGCAGTGATGAGCGTCGACGACTCCAAGCAGGAGCACGCCGTCCGGACCGGCGAGCAGAGGGCGAGCGGTCCCAGGGTGCTGGTGGCGGGGGCGAGCATCGCGGGACCCGCGCTGGCCCACTGGCTGCGCCGGCGGGGGGCCGAGGTGACCGTGGTGGAGCGGGCTGCCGAGCTGCGTCCAGGCGGGCAGGCGGTGGACGCGCGCGGGGTCGCCAAGGAGGTCATCGTGCGCATGGGGCTGGACGCGGCGGTGCGCGCGGCGTGCACCGACACCGCCGGCGCTCACACCGTGGACGCGGACGGGCACGTGCTGGAGACCTTCCGTGCCGACGACGACGGTGGCGACGGGTACATCGCGGACATCGAGATCCTGCGCGGGGACCTGTCCCAGCTGCTCTACGACGACACCCGCGACGGCGTCGAGTACGTCTTCGGCGACCGGATCGCGGAGCTCGTCCAGGACGCGGACGGGGTCGACGTGGTCTTCGCGGGCGGTGACCGGCGGCGCTTCGACCTGGTGGTCGGGGCCGACGGGTTGCACTCGGCGCTGCGGGCGATGGTCTTCGGCCCGCATGAGCGGTTCCTCCGCCACCTCGGGCACGTGCTGGCCTTCTACAGTGTGCCCAACAAGTTCGGGCTGGACCGCTGGCTGCTGGAGTACCAGGATCAGGAGTCCGGTCGCTCCGCCCTCCTGCGGCCCATCCAGGACGCCACCCGGGCGATGGCCATCTTCTCCTTCCCTTCGGCCGACTTCGACGTCGACCACCGTGACATCGCGGCCCAGAAGATCCTGCTGCGTGAGCGGGTGGCGGGCCTGGGCTGGTTGACCCCGGACATCCTCGCGCACCTGGACGACACCCCGGACTTCTACCTCGACCAGGTCGCCCAGGTGGTGATGGGCCGCTGGTCGAGTGGACGGGTGGGGCTGCTCGGGGACGCGGCGTTCAGCTCTTCGCCGATGTCGGGGCAGGGCACCGGGCTGGCGCTGGTCGGCGCCTACCTGCTGGCCGGAGAGCTGGCCGCCGCCGGATGGGACCCCGACGCCGGGTTCGCCCGCTACGAGGCGCGGATGCGCTCGTTCGTCGAGGCCAACCAGGAGATCGGCCGGTTGAACGCCCGCAGCCGCGTCGTCCCGGGGCCGGACGCCGAGCCGCGCCCCGATTTCGCCGGCGAATGGTTCACCGAGCTGGTCGGGCGCGCGATCAACGGCGTCGAGCTGCCCGACTACGCGGGGATACCGGACTCCGCAGCCCCGATCACCTCGTCGGCCAAGCCGTAGGTGTCACATCACGTGTCGATGCTCGCCGACCTGATCGGCACCGCCGCCATGGTCGCCGCGCCCGTGTTCACCACCGACCTGTGGACCGTGGCCGCAGCCGCCTTCCTCGGCGGCATCGGCGGCATCCTGTGGACCGTCAACGCCCGCACCCCCAGCCAGCGCCTCGTCCACCCCGGCATGCTGGGCCGCTACAACGCCGCCGCCCGCCTGTTCAGCTGGGGCGCCATGCCGTTGGCGGCGGGCCTGGTCGGGCTTCTCGCCCAGTGGCTCGGCATGCACGCCGCCTTCACCCTTCTCGCCGACGCGGCCGCACCCGCCGCGTGATTCCGGCGGGGAGCGGCGGAAGGCGGCGCGCGGAACGGCCGGCCCGGCTCGCGCCGGGCGATCACCTGCCGGTCGGGACGGGTCCTCGTGCAAGAGCCTGACGGATCCGGCGGGTGAGGTCGTCGGCCAGGATCTCGGCCTGGCCGGTGGCGAGCCCGTCGAGTGCCTGGGTGGCGACGTCGGCGGGGTCCGCCTTCGGGACACCGTCCAGCCCGGCGGTCATGTCGGTGTCCATGAAGCCGACATGGAGTGCCGAGACGCTGATCCCCCTGGGCTGGAGTTCCTCGCGGGCCGCGTCGGTCAGTGCCCACGCGGCCGCCTTCGCTGCCGCGTACGCCCCGGCTCGCGCCGGGTGCAACCACGAGATCACCGACAGGACGTTCAGGATCGCACCTCCGCCGTTGGCCTCGATGACCGGGGCGAACGCTCTGGTGACGGCGAGGGGGCCGTAGAAGTTCGTCTCCAGTTCCCGGCGCACCGCGTCGAGGTCGCCGCCGATGAGAGGCGTGCCGGTGGAGATCCCGGCGTTGTTGATCAGGACGTTCGCGTCGGTGGCGATCCGCGCGGCAGCCCGGATCGACGCGTGGTCGGTGACGTCGAGGAGCAGCGGGCTGACTCCTGGCAGGTCCAGGTCGTCGGGGCGGCGGACGGCCGCGTAGACCGATGCGCCGCGGTCCAGCAGTTGTGCGGCCAGGTGGCGTCCCAGACCCCGGTTCGCGCCGGTGACCACCGCGACCGCGCCGTTCAGAACCATGCCTGCCTCCTTGATGCCGATGAGATAGATGATGAACGTAATCTATCTGTCGCAGCATAGGATAGATGACAACTGACATCCGAATGGGGGGCGCAGATGGGACGCGGATCACAGGCGCAGGCGCGGGAGAACCGCCGGCGGGTCGTCGACACGGCGTCCCGCCTCTTCCGCGAGCAGGGCACGGAGGTCAGCGTCGCCGACCTGATGAAGGCCGCGGGCCTGACCCACGGCGGCTTCTACAAGCAGTTCGCCTCGAAGGAAGCCCTCATCGGCGAGGCGACCGCGCGCGCCTTCGAGGAGCACGCCGACGTTCGCGCCGGCGCGCTCGAACGGCACGCGGGAGATCGCGAAGCCGCCCAGCGGGCGTTCATCGACGCCTACCTCTCCGCCACGCACCGCGACAACGCCGCCGACGGCTGCCCCGCCGCCGGGCTCGCCGTCGACATCGCCCGCGGTCACGGGGACGCGGAGGCTCGCCGCGTGTTCAGCGAGCAGGTCGGCGACAGCGCGGCCTGGCTCGCCACCGCCGACCAGGACGGCGTCGTACGGCTGTGCACCATGGTCGGCGCCCTCGTCCTGGCCCGCGCCACCGCGGGCGACCCGCTGTCGGAGGACATCCTCGCCGCCGCCCGCACGGCACTGACCGGCGACCGGACCACTCCCTAGAGGGACATCGCACGTGATTCGCGCGTTCCGCGGATCAACCACAGTGCCCAGCCGGAACAACGACGAGTCTGGAAAGCTCGTCTTTCAACAGGAGCAGGCAGAGCAGGCGTGGAACCACGTGACATCGCCCGCGACCTCGGCCCCCTCCCGCCGTGGGACTGACCTGCCGAGCAGGGCGGGTCAGTGCCTCGCTCGGGACGATGGACTGATATTTCCCCATCTCGGCGATATTCAGATGTGATGCGGCACGCTGATCGCTAATGTGGGGATCAGCTTCGCGAGACACGGAAAGGCGCGGGTCGAATGGGCATCGGTTATCTTTCTGAAACGAAGAACCCGCCGGTGCCCGCCACACACATCCGCGCCTTTCCGGGCCGCGCGAAGCTGGTCAGGTCTGGTGCCGGCACGGGTCGAATCTCATCGGTTGTCGCCTTCTAAGCCGGTGGTTGCGGGTTCGAATCCCGCCACGGATTTCAGGTCCGTGTAGCTCAATGGCAGAGCACCGTAAAAGCCGGTGGGGCACCCATATCCGTGCCGGTTCCGGACCTGATCGCACGTCAGCCTTGCCGGCGGTACGGGTCGAATCCGATCGGTTATCGATCTCATTCGAGTTGTCCGGGTTCGAATCCCGGCGGCCCGCACTCGCGGGCCGTGGTGTAACTGGCAGCACGCTGAAAGGCCGGTCGGAATCCCCACATCCGTACCGCCGGCAAGGCTGACGCGCACAGGCAGGGGAGCGGGTCGAAGTTCGTCGGTTATCGGGAACAGGTTGTCGCAGGTTCGAGTCCTGCCCACCCGGCAAGACCAGGTGGTAGCTCAGCTGGAAGAGCGTCTGTCATAAAGGCCGGTGGACATCACCACATCCGCTCCCCTTCGTCATATCCGCCCTCGGGCGGGTCGAGAGCAAGGAGCCGACGATGGCACGTGACCCTCTCGCGAGCGTTTCGGCGTTCGCGACCCCGCAGACGCAGCCGATCCCCGGCCGTACCGACCAGGTGCGGAACGCTGCCGGCGGCTACGCGTTCGCCAAGGACGTGTGGTGCAAGCTGGAGGACTTCCTCATCCTCGGCACCACCGGCGGCACCTACTACGTGGGCGAGAACCAGCTGACCGCCGACAACGCCGGCGTGCTGTTCCAGGCCATCGCCGAGGACGGCCCGCGCGTCGTCAGGCTGCTCACCGACATCTCGACGGCCCGGCCGCCGCGCGCGCCGAAGCAGCGTCCGGCCCTGTTCGCGCTCGCTGCCTGCTACGCCAAGGGCGACGCCGACACCCGCCGAGCGGCCAAGCAGGCACTGGCGAAGGTCGCCCGGACCACCGACCACCTGGCCCAGTTCTTCGGCTACTACAAGAACCTCGGCGGCAAGGCGACCGGTCGAGGCACCGCGCCCACGATGGGCCGGAGCCTGCGCACGGCGCTCGGCTCCTGGTTCCTCACCGGCGAGGCCGACGCGGTCGCGTTCAAGGCGTGCAAGGCGGCCCAGCGCAGGACGCCGCAGGGCGAGGCGTTCGCGCTGCGGGACGTGCTGCGGATCGCCCACCCGGTCGCCGACTCCGACCGGCGCAGGACGCTGTTCGGCTGGATCGCCGGCAACGTCTCCGACGACGAGGCGCGCGACGAGCTGCCCGCCGTCGACCGGTTCCTGACCGCGAAGGCCGTCACCACCGCCGAGGACGCGGTCCGGGTGGTCACCGAGGCGAAGGTGCCGTGGGAGTTCCTGCCTGACTCGGTCCTCAAGGAGCCGTCGGTGTGGGAGGCGCTGATCGAGACGGTCGGCCTGACCGCGCTCATCCGCAACCTGGCCCGCATGACCCGGCTCGGCACCCTCAAGCCGATGGCGGACGCCACGTCGCGGGCGGTGCTGCGGCTCACCGACCAGCAGGCGATCCTGCGCGCCCGTATCCACCCGATGGACGCCTGGCTCGCGATGCGCGTCTACGCCTCCGGGCGGGCGCAGCCCAACCCGCGCGCCGACGTGCACACCTGGCAGCCCGTCCCGGCCGTCCTCGACGCGCTGGAGGAGACGTACGAGCTGTCGTTCGGCGCGGTCGAGCCGTCCGGGAGGCGGCTGCTGGTCGCCGTCGACTCGTCCGGGTCGATGAGCTGGGGCGGCGGTGTCCGGGTGGGCGGTTCCCCGATCGGCTCCCCGTACGAGGTGGGCAACGCGATGGCGGTCATGCTGTCGCGGATCGAGAAGGGCGACCTCCATGTCATCGACGTCGACACGTCCGTGCACGCCTCCAAGGTGACCCCGCGCACGAACCTGCGCGAGATCGCCTCGTGGCAGCCGTCGGGCGGCGGCACGGACCTGTCCCTGCCGTTCACGTGGGCGCGTGACCAGCGTATGGAGGTGGACGGCATCATCGTCTTCACCGACAACGAGACCTGGGCGGGACGCTCCCACCCGACCCAGGCCCTCGACGCGTACCGCCGCACCGTCAACGCCGACGCTCGCGTGGTCGTCGCCGCGATGACGGCCGCGGGATATTCGATCGGCGATGCGAAGGACGAAGGCGTCCTGAACGTGGCCGGCCTCGACGCGTCACTCCCGCTCATCGTCAACGGCTTCATCCGCGCCTGAAAAGCGCGGTGACTCGCCCGAAAAGGCGGGACGCGTTACTCCGTTCCGGAAGAAGTGTGCCCCGGTCAGGAAGAGAATTCCGGCCGGGGCCTTTTCGTACGCGCGGAGGAACTGCCCTTGAAGATCACCGCCATGATGGGCAGAGACCTGTTCATCGGCGCAGGCCTGCTGGTCCTCCTGTTCGCCGGACTCTACGTGCTCACCGGCGGAGTCCAGTCCGCGGCGGGAGCCGGCAACATGATGGTGCCGGCGATGGTCGGCATCGCTTCATGATCGCAGCGGTCGCGCTGGCGGTCGGCTCGAACACCCGCACCTCCGAATCGCAGACGCCGGAACCCTCGGAACGTGAGCACGACGAGTAGAGCCGAGCGCCCCACCGGGAGACGGCGTACCGCGCGCTGGGACGCTGCCAGGACATGTACTCGGAGGCCGTACAGCACGGACGGCGCACGCAGGGCTGTCGGCGGCGTCAGCCTGCCAGCCGGGCGAGGGCCAGGGCGTGTGCCCGGTCGAGGGATTCCGCGGCGGCGCAAGGGATGTCCGGCTGCACGCCGGTGCCCTCCCAGTTCGCGCCCGAGACGGGGTTGACGGCGCGGCCGGTGGGGACGGTGGCCTCCAGGTGGGGGTGGACGGTCCAGCCCTTGCACGGGTGCGCGCCGCCGCGGGTGGGCTCGCCGACGACAACGGCGCGGCCGAGCTGCTGCAGGTCGTAGGCCAGCTCCTCGGCGGCGGAGAAGGTGCTGCCACTGGACAACACGTACAAAGGCTTGCTGCCGCCGAAGCGCGCGCCGGGAACGTGCGGCAGGCTCCAGGACTGCTCGCTGCGCTCGCCGCCGCGCCAGTGCATGGTGTTGAGGTGGGTGCGCTCGTCCAGGAGGTAACTGCAGACGAAGGCGACGGTGTCCGGGTCGCCGCCCCGGTTGTCGCGAAGGTCCACGATCAGCGCCTGGGCACGGGAGGCCAAGGTGAGCGCGGCGCTCAGCGGTTCGGCGGCCCAGTCCAGCGGGAACAGCATCGGCGCCAGCTCCACCACGGCGACCCCTCCGTCGAGCAGCTCCACCCGGGGCGCACCGCCCAGCGAGGTGTCGTAGTCCCGGCGGATGGATTCCAGGGTCGCCGCGCCCTGCTCGGGGGACACCGGGTCGGCGTGGTGCTTCAGCCTCAGGTGTTTGTCGCCGTTGACGGACTGCAGGTCCGCGGTGACCAGACGGGCGAGTTCCGCGGCGCCGCCGACGTCGTAGGCGCCCTCGGCGAGGCGTCGCCGTAGCAGGTCGGCAAGCTGCTCGGCGATCTCAGGGAAAATGTAGTGCTCGGTCAGCAGGCGGGTCGTCTCGTCGATGACGGGGGCAGGCCGAAGGTGCGTCAGGGGCGTCATGGCAGGAAGTAGAGCACCGCTCTTCCGAAGACGTCAAAGACGCTTGAAACGCCTTCGGCAGGCGGCGAAACGGCCTGCACGGCGGTACCCGTCGGCGCGTCAGCGCATGAGCGTGTCCGGGAAGCCGAACGTCGTGACCAGCGCGGGATCGTGGAACTTGGTCACGCGGGCGATGCCGGTGGCGGTGGGGGTCAGCACCGCCGGTTCCGCCCGCCGCGGCGTGGATCAGCACGACGTGCCCGGCGGCGACGCCGCCCAGAGGCTTGAGCGCGGCCGGCGCGGTGGGCCAGTTCACGACCAGACCCAGCGCCTGCTGATCCGTCCAGCCCGAAGGCACAGGCACCGCCGCGGCCGCGGACAGAACCATGTACTCGGCGAAAGCGCCGGTTCCCACGCCGACGACTCGGGTCCCCGGCGGGGGCCGGTCACGGCCTGGCCCATCGCGACGACCTCACCGGCGGCCTCGAAGCCTGCCAGGTACGGTGGCCGGGGGCCGCCTGCGAACATGGCGTGGGCCTTCGAGATGTCGGCGAAGTCGACTCCGGCGGCGGTGACACGGATCAGGATCTCGCCCTGGCCGGGGCTCGGCACCGGCGCGTCGACGATCAGGCGCATGTCCTGTGGGCCGTCGAGGTACGTCTGCTGCAGCGCGTTCCGGCGTCCGTGGTGGCAGGGAGAAGCACGGCACCGGCCTGCATCCAGCGGAGTGTGAGCAAGAAGAGGAAAACGGTCTGGATCACGAATCGCTGCGGCAAGACGATGAAGGTGAAGATCGTCGTCAAACGCGGCCCCGACTCCTACTGCCGCACCCTGAGCGACTTCGAGACCATCTACTACCCCTGGCATTTCGGCTCCTTTGACCACACCGTGAACTGCTGGCCCCGGCTTTCTCACGAACTCGCCGATGCCGGGTTGCCTGGGAGCTCATACGGCTGCCGCGACGGCGGCGGCGATGAAGAGCACTTGAAGGGCCGTACGGGCCGGCAGCGGGGTCACGGGTTTCCCGGCCAGCGTGAGGCCGTGGCGGGCCGCCGAGACGTTGGCCGGGAACATGGCGATCATGAGCAGCGCCAGCCCGATCGCCGCGTACGGCGCGACCGGCGCGAACAGCAACCCCGCGGCGCCGGCCAGTTCCAGGACGCCGGTGAGGGTGACCAGCAGGGCCGGCTGCGGGAACGACGGCGGGATCATCGCGACGAAGTCGCGGCGCCACGAGGGCAGGAAGTGGGGCACGCCGGTGAGGACGAACATCAGGGCCAGAGCGCCGCGCAGGGCCGGCTGCCAGGCGTCCAGTGCGTCGACGCCGACCAGGCCCACGAGCCGCAGGACGACGAAGCCACCGACGAGGGCGATGAACGGAACCATTCCGTCCTCCAATCTTGTCATTGGACAGATTGGGGGGAGGTTCGTCATCTTGTCAATGTCAAGCTAGGGTGTGGTCGTCCCGCTGAGCCTTGGAACGCGGAGGTGAGGAACATCAGCCAGCCGTCCTACCACCACGGCAACCTGCGGCGCGTCATCATCGACGCCGCGCTGCAGGCCATCGGCGAATCCGGCCCGGCCGGATGGAGCCTGCGCGAGCTGGCCCGCCGCGCCGGCGTCTCGCACGCCGCCCCCGCCTACCACTTCGGCGACAAGCAAGGGCTGCTGACGGCGGTGGCCGCCGAGGGCTTCACGATGTTCGCCGACGCTCTTGAGCACGCGGCCTGCGACGTGTGGGAGGTCGGCGTCGCCTACCTCCGCTTCGGCCTCGACCACCGGCCCCACTTCGAGGTGATGTTCCGGCCTGAGCTCTACCGGGTGGACGATCCCAGCGTTCGATCCGCGCAGCAGCGCGCCGCGGACGTCCTCAACACCAGCGCCCAGTCGCTGTCGCCGAGCGCGGAACACGACCGGACGACCACGGTCGCCGCGTGGTCGCTGGCGCACGGCTTCACCACCCTGTGGCTGAGCGGCGCCTTGCCGGAGAGCGCGGCCGGAGACCCGGAGGCCCTGGCCCGCTCGATGCTCCGCCTCGTCCTCGGCGCCGTGGCGGGCGGGGCGGGCAGCCCGTGATCCGATGGTCGGCGGCCTCGCCCATCGTGCACCCTCCAGACCTGACTACCGCCGTGTCAGTGACCGTTCGGGGCCGGGCCGTCCATCAGGTGGGTTGCACGTTCCGTGCGCAGGTGGAGGGCCGTGCGGCCGTTGCGTTGTGTCGACACCAGCCCCGCCCCTCGCAGTGCGCCCAGGTGTTGTGACACCGCGCTCGGCGTGATGTTCAGGCGGGTGGCCAGGGCGGCGGTCGTCAGGGGTTCGGCCAGGGCGGCGAGGATCAGCGTTCTCGTGTGGCCGAGCACCGGGATCAGGCCCGTCAGCGCCGGTCGGGGCGATTCCCACAGCAGGCCGACGCCCATCGCCGGATAGCGGATCGACGCGGCGGCGACCGGGGCCTTGTCGACGCCCACGTCCGGCCAGTTGAAGACGCTGGGCTGCAGAACCAGACCGTGTCCGCCGGTGTCCACCGTGAACACGGAGTGCGGGGTGCGCCGGCCGTGCACGACCAGCTGGCCGTCGTCCCAGGCGATGTCGCGGTGCAACTCGGCGAACAGCGCCTGCACTCCGCCCTCCACCAGGGTCAGCGCGCGCCGTCCGATGTCGGCCTCCAGCACGGCGCGCATCCGGCCCCACTGGGGCGCGATCAGCAGCTCGTGGCAGCGGTGCAGCGCCTCGGCCAGCCGTGGCAGGACCGTCGCGGGCTCGGGGGCGTCGTCGGCCGGCATGCCCAGGACCGCGCCGTACTCCTGCCGGAAGAAGTCGTCCTGCGTGGCGCGTACCAGGTCCAGCTCCGTCGCGATGGACGGCAGGCGCTGAGCCGGCGCCGGGAACAGGAACGACGGCAGCGGCCCGGCGATCAGCGCGCGCAGCAGCGGCAGCTCGCGCTCGCGCGCCAGCAGCGGGCGCGCCTGGCGCACCCAGGGCAGGTGGACGGCATGACCGCCGGTGCCGAACAGGATCCGCAGCGCAAGCACGGTCTCGCCCAGCGGTGAGACGGCGAATCGCACCTTCGCGACCGACGCCGCGGTGAACCTGATCTCGACCGCCATCCGCCCTCATCATGTAGCTGTGGCTTAACGATAGCCGCGGCGCGCCGTTTCCCCGCAGGCTGGCGGGCATGGACTTCTTCACCTCCCACGACGGCCTCAAGCTCGCCTGCCACATCTTCGGCGACGGCCCCCCTGTGGTCTGCCTGCCAGGCGGGCCGATGCAGGCCTCCGCCTACCTCGGCGACCTCGGGGGCCTCTCGGCGCACCGGCGGCTGATCATGGCGGATCTGCGGGGCACCGGGCGGTCCGCCGTGCCGCCGGACACGGCCTCGTACCGTTGCGACCGCCTTGTCGACGACGTCGAGACCCTGCGCGAGCACCTTGGGCTCGACCGGATGGACCTGCTCTCCCATTCCGGGGGCACGAATCTGGCCGTGCTCTACGCGGCTCGCCATCCGGAACGTGTCGGAAGGCTCGTTCTGGTCGCTCCCAGCGTCGCCGCCGTCGGCATCAGGATCACCGAGGAGGTCCGGCGGGAGACCGCCCGGCTGCGGGAGGGGGAGCCCTGGTTCCCGGAGGCGTTCGCGGCCCTGGAGAAGGTCATGTCAGGCCAGGCCACCGGCGACGCCTTCCAGGCCATCGCGCCGTTCTGGTACGGCCGCTGGGACGAGACGGCCCAGGCCCACAAGGCCGCCGAGGACGAGCAGCGGAACAACGAGGCGGCAGCCGTCTTCGGGGCCGAGGGCGCCTTCGCCCCCGATGTCACCCGCGCCGCACTCACCCGCTTCACCTCGCCGGTGCTGCTGCTCGTGGGCGAGGTGGACCTGAACTCCCCTCCCGCCGCGGTGGCCGAGCTCGCCGCGCTGTTCCCGCACGCCGAGCTCGTCGTACAGGCCGGGGCAGGGCACTTTCCGTGGCTCGACGACGCGGGCCGGTTCGTCGCCGCCATCTCGGCGTTCCTGCGTCAGGCGCCCAGGTGAGTGAACACCCGGCCGCAGATCGTCCTCATTGCCGCGGCACCGTCTCTCCGCCCTGCGAGAGGTCGAAGGGCGCGGGGGAGTGGCCCGCCCAGATCCGGCGGGAGACCTCTTCGGGGTAGGGGAGAGTGGCCGGCTCGGCGTCCAGGACGCGGGTCAGCCGCCGGTCGGGCCGGTACGCGGCCCATCCCGCGTCGCCGGTGGTGACGAAGCGCACCCATGCCTCCTTGAGCGCGCGGGAGAGCGCGACGGCCTCGGGGGCGGGCTCGTCGCCGAGGAGCTGCGCGCCGATGGGACTGTCCAGCGTGCCGAACGCCAGGGGGACGTCGAGGCTGTGGCAGGCGCCCAGGGCGCCGCCGAGCGCCGGGGCGGCCCAGCACAGTTCGAACAGGTACGAGGTGCCGCCGGCCGCGGCGTTGGCCTCGGCCAGCTGCTGTGACGGCATGCGGAAGAGGGCGTCGGAGTACACCGTCTCCACCAGCTCCTCCGGACCGGCCTGCGGAAGCCCGGCGCGGTACGCCTGCGCGCCGTGCGGCCGGGGCGCGAGCAGTTCCAGGGCCGTGCGCGCGTCCTGCTCGGTGAAGCCGCCCTGGCGCCCGCTCATGACGCTGAACAGCCGGAACTCGTCCCGGGTGTGGCCGGCGAGCAGCTCGATCCCGTCCGCTCGCCCGCCGGTCAGCGCGGACCAGGGCGTCTCGGGCAGAACCTCGCCGTCGACGACGGGGCACAGGGCGGTGCCGGTCTCCGCGAGCCGTCCCCAGCTCTCCCGGTGCGCATGGAGGGCGGCGTTGAAGGAGGTGAGCTCCGCGGCCAGGCGCCAGGGGTCGACGTCGCGCAGGGCCGCGGCGGTGGGGGCCGCCGCGCCGAGCCGGTCCGCGAGCGCGGCGGTGACCTGCCGGGCCAGCGCGGGGGTGCTGTGCAGCCCCGGCACCGAGTGGGCCATGGCCCGCCGGAACAGGCCGCGCGCCGGCTTCATCGTCAGCAGGGCGGCGACGGACCCGGCCCCGGCGGACTGTCCGGCCACGGTGACCCGGCCGGGGTCGCCGCCGAACGCGGCGATGTTCCGCTGCACCCACTCCAGCGCCGCGATCTGGTCGAGGAAGCCGCGGTTGGGCGGCGCGTCGTCGAGGAACGCGAAACCCTCCGCGCCCACGCGGCAGTTGACGGTCACCACGACGAGCCCCGCCTCGGCGAGCGCCGCCGGGTCGTACATCGGGTCGCTCGACGCCGCCGAGACGTATCCGCCCACGGGGAGCCACACCAGCACCGGCAGCCCGGCCGCGCCCGGATCCGGGGTGCCGACGTCGAGCGTCAGCCAGCCCGTGCCCTGCGGCGGACCCACGTCGACCGGCAGGGACAGCGGCACCGGGGGGCCGAACTCCGTCGCCTGCCTCGTGCCGTCCCAGCGGTGCGGCGGGGCGGGCGCGGCGAAGCGGAGCGCTCCCACCGGCGGCTGGGCATACGGGATGCCGCGGAACACCGCGTGGCCCCGCCGTCGGCGCCCCTGCACCACACCTTCCGCGGTCCGCACCCTCGGCTCTTCGGACATGACGCCTCCTTTCCTCGGACGGACACCCCATGGTTATAGGTCAAGTGTATTATGTCAACTGTATGGGAAAGGCTCGGAGTGACGAGGGAGAGGCCCGCGATGCCGAAACAGGTGGACCACCGCGAACGCCGCGAAGCGATCGCCCGCGCGCTGTGGCGGGTGGTGGCGCAGCGCGGCGTCGCGCACCTGACGACACGGGTGGTGGCGCAGGAGGCGGGCATCTCACTCGGGCAGCTGCAGCACTACTTCGCCTCCCGGGCCGCCATGCTCTCCTTCGCCATGGACTTCGCCTCGGAACAGACCTCGCTGCGCGTCGAGCGGGGCCTCGCGGGGCTCGGCGACCGTCCGCACCCGCGTGACGTGCTGCGACTGACGCTCGCGGAGATGCTGCCCCTGCACGCCGACGCCCGCGCCACCAGCCGGATGAGCGCCGCCTACGTCCTGGAGGCGCTGCACGACGAGGCCGTCCACGAGCAGGCGCGCCGCGGCCTCGTCCAGGGGCGGGCCCTCGTCGAGCAGCTGGTCCGCCAGGCGATCGCCGACGGGCACATCGCCCCCGACCGCGACCCGGCGACCGAGACCAACCTGCTCCTCGCCCTCACCGGCCTCACCCCCCTCCTCGAACTGGACGTGATCACTCCCCAGGACGCCCTCACCGCGATCGACCTGCATCTGGACAGGCTGTTCGCCGACAGGAGCCGGAGCGCGTGACCGGTCGGAGCCGCCGTCGCCCTCACCGACGTCGACACCGGGGCCCTGGACGCCGCCGCCGGCGATCTGGCCGACGCCGGCCACCAGGTCCTGGCCCTCACCTGCGACGTCAGCGACGAGCACCAGGTCGCCAGACCGCGATGACCGAGGCGTTCGACGCCGCCGGGGCCGCGTTCGGCGGGATCGACGTCGTCGTGAACACCGCGGGGATCATGCTGCTGTCACCGATCGCCACCCTGGACCTGGCCGACCTCGACCGGATGCACCCCACGAACATCCGCGGCACGTTCGTGGTCGCCCAGCTGGCCGCCAACCGCCTGCGCGCGGGCGGCGCACTGATCAACTTCTCGACCTCCGTGACGCGCCTGCAGTTCCCCGGGTACGGCGCCTACGTCGCGTCCAAGGCCGCGGTCGAGACCATCACCGAGATCCTGGCGCGCGAGCTGCGAGGCCGGGACATCACGGTCAACGCCGCCGCGCCCGGGCCGACCGCCACCCCGCTGTTCCTCGACGGCAAGAGCGAGGAGGAGATCGCGAACCTCGCCAAGGCCGCCCCGCTGGAGCGGCTGGGCCAGCCCGCGGACATCGCCGAGGCCGTCGCGTTCCTGGCCGGCCCGGCTCGCTGGGTCAACGGCCAGGTCCTGTTCGCCAACGGCGGCATCGCCTGAGGCCTCTGCGCCCGCCACCCGTGCGCCTCGACGCCGCGCCCATGGCGAACTCGTCGCGAACCCCTGCACTGTTCATGCCCGGCCCCGCCCGCGGGCCGCGCCGGGCCGAGAGGATGGATCCGTGAGCGCACAGACCGACAGCACACCCGACTGGCCAGCGCGCGGCCGCGGTCGCCGTCCCGCCGAGGAGGTCCGGGCCGACGTGCTGCGCGCGGTCGGCGACCTCGTCCTGAGCGAGGGCATGGCCGACCTGACCTTCGAGCGCGTCGCGCGGCTCGCCGGCGTCAGCAAGACGACCCTCTACAAGTGGTGGCCCTCGCGCGGCGCGCTGGCGCTGGCGCTGGACGGCTACTTCCACGCGGTGCGGAACACGCTCGCCTTCGACGACACGACGAACGCCCGCGAGGACCTGCGCCGCCAGCTGCACTCCTTCGCCGAGGTCATGGCGACCCCGGGCGGGCGGGCGCTGCGCCAGTTGATCGGGCAGTCCCAGACGGACGACGACCTAGCCGCCGCCTACCGGGCGCTCTACTCCTCCGGTCGCCGCGAGCTGGCCCGCCGCCGGCTCGCGCACGCCCAGGACGTCGGCGAGATCCGCGCAGACGTCGACGTCCGCGTCCTGGTCGACCAGCTCTGGGGCGCCGTCTACCACCGTCTTCTCATCCCGGACGAGCCGGTGAGCACGGCGTTCGTCGACGCGCTTGTGGACAACCTCTTCGACGGCATCGCCCCTCGCTAGAGGCCGGTCCGGCGGCGTGCGACCAGGACGATCGGCGGCACCCGGCGCCGAGTGTCCAGGTCTGAAGGGTGACCGGGACGGCGCCGTGCGCCAGCCCCCAGACGACCAGGGTCGCGGCCGCGGCACGCCCTGGCCGCCGATCGCGACGGCGGCCAGGGCGGCGGCGAGCAGCAGGCCGATGCCGCACACGGTCTGTCGCAGGCGCTTGGTGAGCAGGGCGCCGGCGAGGAAGTTGCCACGATTCCGGCGACGCCGAGGACGAGGAGCGGCACGCTGATCACGCCGTCGGCGACGCCGCCGTCCAGAAGGAAGGTGCAGGCGGTGACGGCCAGGAAGGTCATGGCGATGCCGATGCGTTCGGCGCGGTGGGTGCGCAGCACGCGCGGCAGGTCCGCGAACGTCAGGGTGCCTGCGGCTCCACCTTCGGCATCACGACTACCATGCAGCCCAGCGAGACAGGCGACCTGATGCCCAGTTGCCCCGACGCCGCCGCCTTCCCCCGCTCGGCCTGGGCCACGTCGGCCCGGCGGGCGCTGACCACCGCGCCCAGCGACGCCTTCGGCGTCGGCGACCCCCGTGGCCGGTCCGAGGTGCGTCAGGCGCTGGTGGACTACCTGGCTCGCACCAGAGGCGTACGCACCACGGCGGAGCACGTCGTGATCTGCTCGGGGTACGCGCACGGGTTGCGGTTGCTGTGCCAGGTGCTGCGCGGCCCGGTCGCCGTCGAGGCCTACGGGCTCGCCTTCCACCGCTCCCTGCTGACCGAGGCCGGGCTGAGGACCGTCCCGCTCACCGTGGACGCCCACGGCGCCCGGATCGAGGACCTTCCCGCCACGGACGCGCGCGCGGTCCTGCAGACGCCGGCGCACCAGTACCCCACCGGAGGCGCCCTGCACCCCCGGCGGCGGGCCGCGGCCATCGACTGGGCCCGCGCCACGGGCGGCCTGGTGCTGGAGGACGACTACGACGGCGAGCTCCGTTACGACCGCGAACCGGTCGGCGCCGTGCAGGGCCTCGACCCCAACCGCGTCGTCTACTTCGGCTCGACCAGCAAGAGCCTGTCCCCATCGCTTCACCTTGGCCGACTTCGTCGCCTGCGGCGCCTACGACCGCCGGTCGCGCCGGATGCGGACGATCTACCGGCGCCGCCGGAGCCTGCTCACGGCCACGCTCGCCGAGCGCGCCCCGCACATCATCGTCAGCGCCGCGGGCCTATACGCCGTGCTCAACCTGCCTCCCGCACGGAGGAGGCCGCCCTATGCGCCGCCCGCCGCCTCACTGCGAGCGCAGGAAGGTCTGCCTCTCGGCGGCAGGTCTCCGGCATGGCAGGCTGCCCGACGACGCCACCGGTTCGGAGGATCTGGAGCCGCGTGCGCACAGCTCGACTCACCAATACAAGAGCCACCTTCCCGCGCAGCGGACAGCATGGCCTTGCAGAGTTATGCGTTCGTCCCCGGGGACGGTCCACGGTGTTGCTGAGATGCGGTGGAGTGTGTGCCCTGAATGGACAGTGAGCTTTCCAGGCGCATAGTCGTGATCAGTCGGGCGGACATGACGTGTAACGTCATTGACCCACTGACGCCAGTCATGAGTATCTGAGGCAGGCCCATCATCGAATGAAATCGGCCAGGTTGTCAGCCCACCGCCGGCCTCCGGCAGCCGCACGGCTAGAGTGAATGAGTACATCTGGGCCGGGTCCAGCTGTGCCGGCCAGCGAAGGTGCCGATAATTCTGATCGAAGTGAGGGTGTGCTTCCCCCAGAGAACGAAGCCTTTGCCCCAGGAAGATGTGGAACCCCGGGAGAGCGAGGTGTTCCGCATATTCGGCCTCGTCTTGAACAATGCGGCCGAATGTCTCGCGAACCCTCTCCAGCAGCTCGCCGAAGGTGCTCATGAGCAGTTTGTTCTGCTCCATCGCCTTCGAATAGTAGCCCTCCTCGGGGCCTGGGGCCATATAGAAGTCGAGATAACTGGCGGCGCCTAGTGTGAAGAACTCCTCAGTCTCATCCCGAGGTATCCAGTGGTCCCGTGACATGTAGATCTGCTCTCGCACACTCTCGCATTCGAGGTCCGACAATACATCATAGGAATTGAGGTCGTGCTGCACGGTATCTCCGTAGGTACTTGAACTGCTGACAGTGTGAGAATGGGCGCCAAGGAGGAGTCGCATTCTTCGCTCACCGTATGTGGGCTGCACGTCGTCATACTGAGGCGACCTCAAGCGAATCTAGTCGCGCACCTCTTGGGCGGTGCCGGCTTCTAGCAATCTGACCAGCGCAGCGGAAATCGCCCCTGAGAGCTTGCGGTCGTACCCGGAGTAGCCTGGCATCGGGTTGACCTCCAAGCAGTACCACTTTCCGGTTCGGGCACAGACCTTGAAGTCTATCCCGCTGAAGTGCAGACCGAAATGCCCTGTAGCGGCGATACAAAGTGCAGAGATCGCCTTGGGGGGTGTCACTTTGAAGAATCGGACCCGTTGTCCGCGGGGGTAACGATAGTCGTCTGCCTGGGTCTCTATCCCGAGGCTGTGACATTCGCTTCCCACAACATGGATGCGCACATCAGGGCCGAGAATCGCCTGCTGGAAAACGGCCGGGGAGTATGCAAGGAGTTCGAGCTTCTCATACATTTCCGGAGCGAATCTTCTTGCAATGGTTCGATGGTGGCTGGTGGACTTCACGATCACCTCCCCGTATTCGGTGATGAAGGACCTTGCCCTCTCGGCATCATTAGTGACAAGGTAGGCAGGCACCTGTAGTCCAAGCTCCGCGAGCTCGCGATAGTGGATCGGGCGAACGCCGTTACTCCAACCAGAAGTCCACGGATTTACCGCAAAATCGAAGAAGTCAGTATCCAGGAGGGTCTCACAGAACCGCTCCGCACAGCGCAGGCCGTGGCGGTGTTGATCTCCGATTATACTGTGCTGTGAAGTGCATATCAGCCGGCAATAGACGGACATTGACCCGTGAAGTTGCTCAAGCCTACCATCGCCGAGTGCCATGTGGCACACATGTTCTCCCATGCGATAATGACCGGTGAACCGGCTATCCTCCCCATGGAGGCAGCTTGTCAGATCGATGAGAACGGGGCGTCGTTCTGCCAGCCTTATCGCTCGTGCAACGGTGTATCGAAAGGTCTCATCGGTGGAAAGCCCGATACACGCGATTTGTCGCCGACGCATCATCATGTTACGAGGAGTTCCGCTAGAGCGTGTCCGATGACGCTCGCTTGATCTTCGTGGGCGAGGTCGGTGGAAGGAAATGGGTCAAAGTCCCAGTAAACGAACGGGTTCGTTCTGTGTTCCACCTTAAGAATCCAGGCGACGCCGAAGATGTATCCAGCTTGCGTCGACGCCGTTCGAGCGAGATCGAGCGCCGCTTCTTCTGCCGACCTCTGGCCAGCAGTTTCACTGAGGAGGCCGGATGCTACTGGAACTCCTCCCACCAGCCAGACATACATGATTTCTGCGACTGAGGTCCTGAACACTGTGAGCAGCTCACGCCCGCGGTTGGCTGACTGCAGATCACCTGGCTCGGCAACACGCCCAGCGCAATGTGCTATTGCGGTGTCTCCTTCCTTGGGTCGCCGACGGTTGCCGAGTTCGTAGTCCAGGGCGCCAAGGAACCCGTTGCCCCTGAATTCGAGCTGGTGCCGCCGACCATGCGGCGTAGTCCGCATGCGCGGTTGGAAGGGCAGAGGCGGGTTGATGACAAGACGCGTCGAGCGAGGACGGAGTAGAAGGGATATCGCCGCAAGCCATTCGTCAGCAGCATATTGTCGGTCTCTTGTATTCATTTCGGCGACCGAAGGAACTCCCCTGAAAAGCACGTTGCCGATGCTCGTGTCGTCAACGGTTGAGCCGTCGGGCAAGTTGAGATTGATTCTGCCCGTCGACTCCACAGCGATGCTGACGCCGTCCAGCTCGCGCAGGCTACGGAATGGCTGATCAGTCCGTTCGAGTGCGAGGCTGGCGGCGTCAGCAATGCTGTCGCCGACAGGAGCGATTATCGTCGGTATTCCCATGGGTTTCGAATTCTGCTCGGGGAGACCCGGTCAAGCGAGTGGATGTCCAGCGATGTGGTCGCTGTGCGCCACATACTCGATGTCTTTACCGTCTTTTCCTTCCTTGTTCTTCTCTGCGCAGCCACTGTATGATGACTGCCGCAGTTCTGTTTCCGTCGAGGCGATGACATTTGCCGCCAGGTCCGGCCTGTCACTTGCTGGGATGAAGGTTCGATCTTCCATGAGCTGAAGCTTTCTGTGTGCAGGTTGGCGGGTGAGAACGCAATGGCTACTGTACGTAGTCGGCAACGCGTAGTGAGTAAATGAAGTATTTGCCTCCCTCGTCATGCATGTTGTCGATGTAGCCGGCCTGCTTGAAGCCGAATTTCTCTACGCCGTCTCTCGTGATCTGCTCATTGCCTTCCAGTGCGTCGAGGAATATCCTCCGGAAGTTGTTGTTCTTCGCGTATTCGAGCGAGTATTTGAGGAGGGCGGTGCCAACCCCGCTTCGGCGGCGGTTCTCGCGCACGACGGCTGTCCGTAGATAGAGCGTTTTCTCGTCGAAGAAGTCGATCTCCAGTAGGAAGAAGCCGTTAACGGATCCATCGTGGTCGGTATCCACGAGAGCGCTTCGGCTCATGAGTAGATAACCTACGCGAGCCTTCATTCGCGAGCTGTTCCAAGCTTTAGGAAGTAGCTCGACGCACGAATCGAAGTCTTCGGGTGTTGCGAATCGAATTCCCATGCTCGCTCTTATTTCCCGCTATAGGCATAAAAAACCATCCTGTCGCTAAATGGTCGGTCTAGATCTTCATGGCATTCCTGAGAGGCTAATTGGAGGTCGCATATCACATATCTTCGCATTTTTTTGTGGATTGTCCGGCACGCTACAAAGTCTGAAAGGAATGTGAAAGGCGCCGTATCGGCCGGCTCGTATAGATGCCGCCCGCACTGGGACGCGAAGATCCGGTAAGTCAGTGGACAGCGCCGGCCGACTGGCGGAATCTGCCGGAATACCTGCCGTCTTTCTGAAGCATGGCGGCGATCTGGATCGGACTTCCCGTGCAGTGGCAGACGCCTCCGTAGACTGATGGCGGAAGACGAAATCGAACCCGTCCCCGAGAGGTGCTCACAGACCAGGTCTTCTGCAAGGAGCACCGGCTGGCTCTCCGGAACGAGTGCGGCCTTGGACGGTTGTGCAGGAGGGGCACGCGGGATCGGCGCCGGTGCGGTGGCACAGGATGCCCGCCACAAGCGGCCGGGTCGCCGACAGCGCGTCGTTCCCCTGCCTGAGGCCGAATAGGCCCTTCACCCTGCCAAGATCACGCAAGACCGGCATCACCTCTGCGGCGGCTGAGCTACGGCCCTGAGCTCGTGATCCGGCTCGGCGCGGCGTCGGCCGCGCGCGAGGTGCTGATGCTGGCCAAGCGTGGCGGGCGGCTGTCGTTCAGCAGGACGGACCAGCAGTTGTTGCACGCGTTCGCCAGTCAGACGGCTCATCCGCTGGAGCGGGCCGAAGCCGGCCGCGACGCCGAACGGCCCGGCCTGCTGGAGGACGCGACCGCATCGCGGAGCCGGATCGTCGACCTGGTGGAGGGGGCGGGCGAGCATCTGGCATTCATGGCAGGCCTGCGGATGGAGGGGCAGATCGACACACTGGTGGCGAGGCCGTGGCCGAGCACCTGCCGGCGGTGTTGCGCGAGGCCCTGTCGAACGTGGTCCGCCACTCCAGAGCCGGCCGCGCCGAGGTGTCCGTCGAGGTGCGGCCGAGTCTCTTGTCCTCGTCGTCTCGGACGACGGCGTCGCCCCGGACGGGGCCGCGCGGCGCAGCGGCGCGAGCAATCCCGGTGGCACCCCCGCGTCGGGGGCCGGAGGGGGAGGCACGTGGCTGCGGTGGCAGGTCCCCTGTGGGGAGGGAACGGGCCCAGGTCCCTGGGCGCGGGGAGCTGTCGAGAAGTCATCGTCACCATGACGACGATGTGGCATGTCGATGCCTACTGGCGCGCGGTTGACCACCTGCTGTCGGGGAGATCCGCCTGCTGGACAATCCGCTGCCCGTTCGTCCTGATCGAGCACCTCGACGAGCGCACATGTACAGGTCGGCCGGACGGGCTGCCAGAGTGGGAGGCGAGCCCGCCCTGACAGCCCGTGAGGCGACCAAGCGGTTGTCCTGTTTCCTTCAAGAGCGTGGAGCCGACTCGGTGCGGAGGCGCCTGGGGGCCGGGCTGCGGGTCAGGCGGATAGCGAACAGGACGAGTCCTGAACCGTCGCGAGCAGGACGCCGGTCGAGACGAAAGCCAGCTGGTCAGCCCGTTCAGCCAGGCAAGCATGGCGGACAGCCAACTATCGGCCGAGGGCACCGGCTCGCGTCGGCGGTCGTGATCACTATGCTCCAGTCGCCCGCCTCGGGCCCCCGGTAGGGTGTCCGATCCCGTCGCCACTGGAACGTCTGGGTGACGAGAGGCGCGGGCGGCCGCCCGCGAGGGCGCCGGACGTAGGCGGCTTCGTCGGGCCGGGGCCGAATGTCCGGCAGCTCGTGGCTGCCCTGTTCGAGGTGGAACGGCGGGTAGGTGTCGGTTGGGAGACCGGCGTACGCGAGCCCAAGAGCGCCCGGGGGCAATCCCGCGCACAAGGTCATGGAGGCCGAGCGGGTGCGGCCGGTGCACAGCATCGCGAAGAACGCGACGACGGTGAGGACGTCGACGGCGATCCACAGGAAGGCGAGCGCAATGTAGTGGGGATCTCCAGGAACCACTTGACGATCCACAGGCCAAGGTTCAGCGGCTCCTCGAGCCGGGCGTCCACCCCGTACGGGATAGGTGCTCACCTTCTCAGCGCGCCATCGATCGGCAGGCGTGACAGCGGGCGGAAGTCCAGGCTCGCGTGCCGATGGACGCCTGTGACGGGGCAGCCGCTCCGGCGTCCGGCCCGCCCGTCAACGGGACGCGCTGGAGGCCCCGCCGGGCGGCACCACGGCCACCGGGCAGGCCGCGTGGTGGAGCACCCCGTGGCTCACCGAGCCCAGCATCGTGGAGGCGAAGTCGCCCAGCCCGCGCGAGCTCACCACGACCAGGTCGGCCGTGGACGACGCGTTCCTGAGGGCGGCGACCGGATGATCGCACACCTGCTCGTCCACGATCCGCACGTCAGGGTTCCCCTCCCGCCACGGGATCACCTCCTGGGCGGCGTCGCGGGCGTTCTCCTCGAAGCTCTCGCCGGTCATCCTGTAGGCGGAGGCGTACGAGGACAGGAGCGGCGGCCGCCAGGCGTAGAGCACCAGAAGTTCCGCGTCCTGGGCACGGGCCTGCTTCAGGGCGTACTCCATGGCGGCCGGTGACTGCCAGCCGTCGTATCCGACCACGATCCGGCCGCGGCGTATCGTGGCGGGCTCCCGGACGACGACGACCGGGCTCGCGGCGTGTCCGGCCAGCGCCAGGCTCGTGGAGCCGAGCACCATCCCGGCGAAACCGCCCCGCCCTCTGCTGCCCAGCACCAGGCTGTCGGCCTCCGCCGACTCCCGCACCAGGTCGTCCACCACCGGACCGGGCAGGATCTCCGTGCCGACCTCCACGCCGGGAACCAGGCCGCGCGCCCGGTCCGCCGCCGCTTCCAGCATCCCGGAGCAGTATTCGGCCGTTCCGACGTCGCCTGTCCACGGCTCGCACACGTGCACCAGCCGCAGTGCCAGCGAGCGCCTGCGGGCGTCCGCCGCGGCCCACTCGACGGCCGCCATCGAGGGCGGCGAGCCGTCCACGCCCGCCACGATCCGTCCAGCCATCTTCCGCCTCCCCCGAGCCCCTGCCCTTCCCCTACCCCGAAGCCGCCCACCGTCATGTCTGGCGTGCCGCGGGTTCTCCGCCGGCGGACGCGTGAGGGCGTCGACCCCGCTGGCGGGCCGCGCCGAGGGGATGGACGTCGAGCCGGTCGTGGGAGAGACCGGCGAAGACGGGAGCCGGCCGGCCGCACTCGGCCGGGGCCTGCGCCGACGTGGCGCAGCCGAGATCGGCCGTCCTGCCCCTGGACGACGCCCGCCGGCACGACGGGAGTCGCCCGTGACGTCGGTGGCGCGGACCGGCGGGACGTGGGGGAGCGCGCGGCCGGAGAGCCGGGCGGCGAGCAGCCGGACGCCGGGACGGCCACGACGGTCGGCCAGGGCGCGGAAGGCGTCGAATCGGCTGCGGCCATGCTTTTCTTTCATGCACCCGCAGGGCCATGACGGTCACCCGCGGGCGCCGGTCATGGTTGGGCACTGCGTCGGCCACGACGTGCGGGACGCCCACCGCCGGAGGGCGGGCGTGACCAGTGACCACCAGTGGATCACAAGGCGGCCCTGGTAGATCAGGGCGGGTGAACGATGCTCTTCATCCGCTCAGCCGCAGGCAAGGCCCGTCCGGGACGGACGAGCCGTCCGAGGCCGAGCGGCCGGTGCTCCCGCTCGACACCTCGCTGCCCGACGTGTGCGTGCGCCTGCCCCGCGTGCCTGGCGCGGCACGTCCGGTCGGAAGGCGGGATGGGCCGGCTGCTGGGCGGCCTGGCCTTCTCGTGGGGGGTGTACGGGCTGCTGTGGGCCGCGGCCGGGATCTGGTTGCCGGGACCGTCCGCGCTCGCGGTCGCGACGGTCCTGACGCTGCCGCCCGTACTGGTGTCGCTGGTGCTGCACCGCAGGTGGGGGCATCGGGGGTGGTGCTGGGTCCTGCGGTCACTGGATCCGGACGCGGTCATGATGGTCATGGCCCTCCTCCTCGGCCCGTTCCGGTGGCTCGAACCGGTCTTCTGGGCGGCGGTCTGGCCCTTCCGTCAGATCCTGCGGTTGTCCGCCTGGATCGGGCGGGTTCTGTCAGCGTTGGGCGATCTGTAGCGCTTGAGCGCGCGCGGCCGCCGCAACCCCGGCCGGGCACAGCCCGGCCGGGGCGTCATCGGCTCATGACATCACGGTCAGGGTGAGGGTGGCCGTGTGGTCGAGGGCGACGCCGTCGCCCAGCACCGTGATCGGGTAGGTCCCGGACGGGGTGCTCGCGCCGACCGTGAGCGTCAGCGTGGAGGTGGCGCCGGTGGTGATGCTCGACGGGCTGAAGGAGGCCGTCATGCCCGCCGGAAGCCCTCTGGCGTACAGCGAGATCTGCTGCGGGGCGCCCGAGACGACGGCGCTGCCGACGGTGACGCTCACGGTCTGGCCGGGCTGCACGGTCGCCGCGGCGGGGTTGACCGCGACCGAGAAGTCGCACGTGTACGGCTCGCCGGCCCGGGCGGGCACGCGGACGGCGTTCCACGCGGCCTTGACCGTGTTGTACTCCAGGCACGACGAGGGGAACATGTCCAGCGCCGCCTGCAGCGAGGCGCGGCGGGCCATGGTGTGCGGCCAGGCGGAGGTCTTGCGCAGCAGCGTGCCCATGTAGATCTGGCCCGCCTTGCGCGCGCCGAGCCCGACGATGGAGGAGGAGTCGCAGGTCGGGCTGGGCGGCTGGCCGTTCGTCGGGTTGCTCCCCTCGGCCAGCAGGTAGAACCAGTGGTTCTGGACGCCGGCCCCGACCTGGGGCGGCATCGACGGCACCGCGCTGCTGTAGCAGTCGGGGTGGCCGGGGATCAGCGACGGCTTGTACATGTAGCGGATCGGGCCGGTCCCGTCGACGTTGACCTCCTCGCCGACGGTGTAGTCCGGCGGGTCGAGGGTGGCGGGCTCGTTGGCGTACTGCTCGGTCAGCGCGCCGAAGATGTCGCCGGTGGACTCGTTGAGTATGGCCTTCTCGTTGTCGCCGAGGTCGAGGCCGGGCGTGGTGGCGAAGACGATGTGGCCGTACTCGTGCGCCACGACGTCCATCGCGGTGAGCTGGCGCAGGTTGTCGGAGGTGTGGCCGAAGACGGTGTTGACGCCGTTCCAGTAGGCGTTGACGTCGTTCAGGCCGACGCGGGCGGGGTAGCCGTCGCCGGCGCCGTTGAAGCCGGAGCGTCCCAGCCAGGTCTTGAGCATGTCCCATTCGGTGTCGATCGCGAAGAGCGTGTCGACGCAGGCGGTTTCGAGGTTGGTGCCGCTGCCGTTGCCCCAGTAGTCGTCGGGCCCGGTGAAGGCGGAGCCGTTCGGGCCGCCGCAGCGAACGTTCCGCCGCACCGGGTCGATCATGGCGAAGGAGGAGCCGGTCGACATGGTGCCGATGGTGACCGGGTTGCCGTTGTAGTAGCTGTTGCCCACCCCCGCCTTGACCTCGTCGGACTTCAGGACGACCGCGCCGGTCAGCGCGTCGACGAAGACGTGCAGCTTGCTCTCCCTGCCGCCGACGGCGCCGTGGACGAGCACCTCGTAGGCCAGCCGGCCGCGTCCCTGTGCCATGACCACCAGCCGGGGCGCGGCGATCGAGGAGACCTGGGGCAGCTGGCTTCTGGCCACCCGGGCCGCTTCGGCGGCGCTGAGCCTGGGTGTGGTGGCCACGTCCAGGGGGCTTTCCTGGGAGACGGAGGTGCTCAGGACCTCGCCGGTGGCGGCGCTGACCACGACGAAGTCGCCGCCGTAGACGGGCAGCCCCGCGTACGTGCGGGTGTAGGGCGTGTAGCGCAGCCCGTTCTGCCCTTCGATCGGGCCCTGTCGTACGTACGCGTCCTCGGACGAGCTGTGCAGCAGCGCGGGCCTGGCCTTCACCAGGAGGTCGGCGGGATCGCCTTTGGAGGCGTCCGCCGAGCCGGGGACCGAAGTGGCCACGAGCACACAGACGGCACTCGTGACCAGGGCTAACACGGCATTGCGTCTCATGGGGTCGCTCCTCTTGCGCCGGCGGGCGATGGACGGGGTCACCTGCATTTGAGTTGATGAACTACAGCAGGTCAATATCGAGGTAAATAGGCGGAAAAATCGGGATTTATGGCTGTTTCTGGCCCGGAGCCGGTGACGTAAGGGACTCCAGCCGTCAGCACGTATCTGAGGCACGCCGAACCTGCTCGGGAGGGGCAGCCACACACATCCCCCAGGAGGCGCCCATGCCCAGGATCGGGTTCGAATGGCAGTTCCAGCGTAACGAGCTGAGGTTCCTGGCAGATTCCAGGGACGGCTGGCGGACCGAGGACGCCCTGCCGTCCAAGGGACGCGTCTGCTACTGGCAGGACCCCGGGATCGCCATCGAGTCCGACGGCGGCGACGTCGAGATCATCACCGACTCGGTGACGACGTGGGCCGCCCTGCGCCGTCAGCTCGTCTTCATCGGCGAGCTGATCAGCCTGCTGACGGGCCGTTCGCCCGACACCACCAAGCTTCCTGCCACGTTCCTGCGGTCCGACGAGCAGGAGGACGCGACGGGCGGCTCCAGACGGTCGAGCAGGATCCGGACGAGCGCCAGGACGCAGGCCGTGCGCGTGGCCGAGGGGCACCTGAGGACCCACGACGACGTCCAGCCGACCGACGGGCTGCGCTTCGTGCCGGGCACCAACGTGGGCAACATCCTCACCGTGTCCCTGGCCGCGCCCATCAAGCGGTGCGACTTCGACTTCGCCGGCAACCCGGTGATGACGCCCGTCTACGCCATGGGCGACGTGCTGGCCTTGACCGCCGGCAGGGACCTCGTCCACGGCACGGCTCAGGCCACCTTGGACGTGCCGCTGGCCGAGCTGCCCGCCCGGCTGGGGGTGCTCGGCTTCGATCCGAGTGCCCAGGTGGGCGCATGGCTGCAGGGACGCCACCAGACGGCCAACCTCATCGGGTTCGTCACGCTGATCCAGTACATGCTGTGGGTCTTCGCCCATCAGAACCTCACCTCCGGCGACGGGCCGAAGGCGGGCTTCGCGCTGCTGCCGCGCACGAACCTGCGCTCGGTCTACATGAACGCCCTGACGGAGGTGGAACGGTCCTCCTTCGACGCCATGGTCAACGCCCTGTCCGACGGGGACAAGAATTCCCGGGTGTGCCCCCGGCCGTACGGTCTGGGCGGGCGGCAGACGTATGACAACCAGCTCAGCCTCTTCTGGTGGCTGCGCTCGATCCAGGCCGGCGACCCGGGCCAGGGCGACGAGACGCTGGCCCTCCACATGAGCGGCGACGGCCCGCGCGGCATCGCCTACGACGCGATGTCCCCGCCGCGCGGCTACCCCGCCCACGAGCCCTTCCCCGGACGGCCGGCGGAGTGGTTCACGTACTCCATGGGGCAGAAGACGACGCCGTACAAGGCGACGCACGTGGTCGTGGAGTACCGGCAGACCGACCTCTTCGGCCTGAAGAACGGCATGGGAACCTACGAGCAGTTCGTCACCGCGGCGATGGACGCGGCCCGCAGCGCCGGTCTGGACGTGCCGCACTGACCGCTCCGCCCCTGGATCAGCCGGAACGGCTCAGGGGTGGGCCAGGGGCTCGGCATCGCCCACCAGGTAGATGCCGGCCAGGGTGACCGCGTCGCGGTAGACGGCCGGCGGCGGGTCGGCCTCCTGGAGGCTCCGGAGGGCCAGGCGCAGGTGCGCGTGGTTCTGTTCACGGGTCCAGGCGCGGCCGCCGCACCGGTCGATCAGGTCCGCGACGGCGGCCAGCCCCTCCTCGGCGGGCTCGCCGTCGCCTTGGTAGAACTCGGCGAGCCGCCCGCGGTCGCGGTGCCCTGATTCCAGGCACGCCGCGACCGTGGGCGTGATCTTGCGACGGCGGACGTCACCGTAGCGCGACCGGCTGAGCTGCTCCGCCGGCCACAGGTCCGACAGATCGTTGTGGTACTGCACGGCCATGCCGAGATGGAACCCGAACCGGCCGACGGCCTCCACCTGCGCGCCGGAGGCGTCGGTCAGCAGGGCGGGCAGGCAGCACACCGCGCGCACGCCCTCGGCGGTCTTGGCCGCCTGCACGGAGACGGCCTGGTCGAGGCTGGTCTCGCAGCGGCCCTCGTGCTCCTCGTCGCGGACCTGGCCCGCGCACAGCTGGAGCCAGCCCGCGCGCATCGTCCGCAGCGCCTGCTGGGTCCGGGGGTGCGGATGCTCGCCCAGGTGGGAGAAGGCCAGGGCCAGCAGGGCGTCACCGGCCATGATGGCGTGCCCGGTGGTGTAGGCCGCCAGGACGGTGGGCCGGCCGCGACGCCGGGCCTCCAGGTCGACGATGTCGTCGTGCAGGGTGGCCACGTTCATGAGGAGGTTGCCGGCGACGACGGCGGGCAGGCCGCGTTCGACCGGGCCGCCGTCGATGCCCGCGCACAGCAGGGTGAAGGCGATGCCCTTGCGTCCGGTCCCGCCGCGGACACCGGTGGCCGGCCCGCCGTCCCGGCCGGCCCAGCCGTAGTGGTAGTACACGCTCTCCCGCAGCGGTGAGGGCAGGCAGTTCACCGCGCGCATGAGCGCCGGATCGGTGATCCGCGCGGTGTCGGCGAGGATCTGTTCGGCGGTACGGCCGGGTCCGGGCGGGGCGACACGCATGTCGGGCGGCTCCGTTCTTCCCCGGTGTGTTTCAGCAGGTTAAGCGGTGAGTGTGGGGGAGAGCGGGTTGCGGGGCGGTGTGTCGCCGATGCCCGGATTTAATCTACATTGTAAAGGCGCTCGGCCGTGGTTTTCAGGTGCGTTCCCGTGTTCCGTTGAGGGCCTTGCGTAGCAGAGTGGCCGACTGGTCCTGTTCGCGGGCGCTCAGATCGGCGGCGGCGGACCGGGCGAACTCGAAGGACTGCTCGAAGGCGGCGTAGAGGCTGGTCCCGCCGGGGGGCCGGACGACCTGCCGGGAGCGGCGGTCGTCGGGGTGGGGCTGACGGCGGACGAGGTCGCGCGCCTCCAGCCTGCGGATGATCTGAGTGATGTTGGACGCGTCGCAGCCGAGCTCGTCGGCCAGTTCCCGCATGCCGACCTGCCGCCCCAGCACGCAGGCCTGCGCCACGCTCAGCCCGTGTTCCAGGGCCGCGGTTTCGTAGGCGTCGACGAAGTCGAACATCGCCCGTTCGGCATCGGTTGGCTCGGCTCGTCGCCGGTGAACGTGGCTGCCGCCGGCGTGGCCGCGAAGACGGTGCGCAGTTCGGTGAGCAGGTCGTCGAGCGTGGGGTCCGGTGAGGCGGTGGTCCAGCCGCGCAGGGCGGCGTGGAAGGCGGCCACCAGCAGGTCGAGCGCCAGCCTGGGCCGGTGGTCGCGGTCGCCGAGGCCGAGCCGCCTGCGCAGGGTGGTCTCGAAGGCCGCGCTGGTGCGGTCGCAGAACTGCAGCCCGTGCGCGGTGATGGACGGCGTACGCTGCGACAGCTGCTGACTGAGCCGCACGCGGGCCACCCATTCCGGCCCCTCCGCCGACATCCGCCGCACCGCCGCGAGCATCGCCTCCTGCAGCACCTCCAGCACGGGACGGCCGCCGAGCGGCGCGTGCTCGACGTCGTCGAGGAGCGCGGTCCACAGGGCCTCCAGCGGGGCGGAGGCGACCTCCTCCTTGCTGGCGAAGTTGCGGAAGAACGTGCGCTTGGAGACCTCGACCTCCGCGCACAGCTCGTCGAGGGTCACCTGGTCGAAGCCGCGCTCGGTGAACAGCGCGAGCGCGGTGTCCACCAGGGCGGCCCTGGTCTTGAGCTTCTTGCGCTCGCGGAGCGGCAGCAGGTCGGCGGTCATCGTCCCCAGTGTATCCGGAGCGCATATGCCTCCTATAGGCTTATGCCACTCAGTGGCAATTGGAGGATGTCATCATGCGCGCTTTGATCGTCGACCGTTCCGTTCCCGGCGGCCTGCGGGTGGGGCAGGCGCCCGACCCGGTGCCGGCGCCCGGCGAGGCGCTGGTCCGCGTCACCGCCACGTCGCTCAACTACGGCGAGGTCAGGCACGCCCTGCAGGAGGCGCCCGAGGGCACGGTGCTCGGCTGGGACGCCGCGGGGGTCGTCGTCCAGGCGGCGGCCGACGGCTCGGGGCCCGCCGCGGGCACGCCCGTGGTCACGCTGGGCTGGGACGGCGGGTGGGCCGAGCTGCGGGCCGTCCCGACCGACCGGATCGGGGTGGTGCCGCAGGGGGCGGACCCCGGCGCGATCAGCACGATCCCGGTCGCCGGCGCCACCGCGCTGCGCGCGCTCGACCGCCTCGGGCCGATCCTGGGGCGGCGCGTCCTGGTCACCGGCGCGACGGGCGGCGTCGGCCGGTACGCCGTGCAGCTCGCCAGGCTCGGCGGCGCGTACGTCATCGCCGCCACCGGCGACCCGGACCGGCACGGCGACGGGCTGCGCGCGCTCGGCGCGGACGAGGTCGTCGCCGCCCCCGCCGAGAGCGGCGGACGGCTCGACGGCGTCCTGGACCTGCTCGGCGGCGTCCCGCTGGTCGAGGCGTTCGACCAGCTCGCCGAGGGCGGCACGCTGGTCGCCGTCGGGCACTCCACGGGCGAGGGCGAGAACTTCCCGTTCGGCGCGCTGTTCGGCGGGCCCGACCGCCACGACCGCTCGCTGGTGACCTTCCACCTGCTCTACTGCCAGGGCCTGCACCGCGACCTGACCTGGCTGGCCGGGCGGGTCGCGGACGGCACGCTGAGCCCGGAGATCACCTGGCGCGGCGGCTGGGACGACGCCGCCGAGGCGGCGACCGCCCTCCTCGACCGCCGCGTGCACGGCAAGGCAGTGCTCGACCTGGCGTGAGAGGCGGGCTGGACGAGTGAGCCGGAGAGCTTGTGCGGGGGCGGGCCTCCAGAAAGAAGGCTGGGGTCTCCAGAGAGAAGGCCGGGGTCTCCAGAAAGAAAGCGGAAAACTATGACATGTGACCTCCAGCTGGGCCCGTATCCATGCGACGGTGCAGGTGGAGGTGGTGGCGATGACGACGACGATGCCGCAGGCGTTCGAACAGGCCGCGAGAAGGCACGGAGTGCCGGAGAGCGTCCTGCTCGCCGTCTCGTACATGGAGTCGCGCTGGGACTGCAACGGCGGCAGGCCCAGTACGGCCGGCGGGTTCGGTCCCATGCACCTCACCGACGGCGCCATGCTGCGCACCTCGCGGCACCACCACATCGACGGGGAAGAGGACCCGCGCGGCGACGACTCCCGGCCCGCGCTGCGTCCCGGAGAGCCGGTGGAGCGGCCGGGCGGCCTGCCCGCGTCCCTGCACACTCTCGAACGTGCCGCCGAGCTGACCGGGGAGAGCACCGAGCGCCTGCGCAAGGACCCGGCGGCCAACATCGACGGCGGCGCGGCGCTGCTCGCCGACTACCAGCGCGCCCTGGGCGCCCCGCCGAGCGCCGACCCCGCCGACTGGTACGGCGCGGTGGCCCGCTACTCGGGCGCCACGGCCGAGGAGATCGCCGCGAACTTCGCCGACGAGGTGTACGAGGTCATCCACGAGGGCGCCACCCGCATGACCGACAGCGGTGCCGAGGTGACGCTGCCGCCCTCTCCCGAGGTGTCCCCGGCGCGCTCCTGGCTGGCCAGGCTGGACCTGCCGCGCCTGGCCGGCGCGGACGCCGTGGAGTGTCCCGACTCGCTGTCCGGCGAGTGGATCCCGGCGCCGTACAGTCAGCTGCCGAACGGCAAGTACGGCAACCACGACATCGCCGAACGCCCCACCAGCCAGACGATCCGGTACATCGTCATCCACGACACCGAGGAGCTGTACGACAAGACCCTCGGCCTCGTGCAGGACCCGTCGGAGATGAGCTGGCACTACACGCTGCGCTCACACGACGGCCACCTCGCCCAGCACGTGCACACCAAGGACGTGGCCTGGCACGCCGGCAACTGGTACGTCAACGCCAAGGCGATCGGCCTGGAGCACGAGGGTTTCCTCGCCGCCGGCGGCACCTGGTACACCGAGGCGATGTACCGCACGTCCGCCAAGCTCGTGCGGTATCTGGCCGACCGGTTCGGCGTCCCGCTGGACCGCGCCCACATCCTCGGCCACGACAACGTGCCGGGCATGCTGCCGGACAAGGTGAAGGGGATGCACGAGGACCCGGGTCCGTACTGGGACTGGGCCCACTTCTTCGACCTGCTGGGCGCTCCGCTGATCCCCGACGGCGACTCCGGCACGGCCACGGTCATGATCCGGCCCGACTACGACACCAACCGTCCGCACTACATCGGCTGCGACGACGACCACCCCGAAACCGACTGCCCGGCCCACGGGTCGGCCTCGGTCTGGCTGCACACCGAGCCGCGCGAGGACGCGCCGCTCGTCAAGGACATCGGCAAGCATCCGACGGACCAGTCCACGTTCAGCGTGTACGACCACGCCGCCCGCGCCGCCACCGGGCAGCGCTACGTCGTCGCCGACCGGCAGGGCGAGTGGACCGCCATCTGGTACCTGGGGCAGAAGGCGTGGTTCCACAACCCGGAGTCCGGTCCGGTGGCCGTGCCCAGCCGGGCCCGGACGGCGACGCCCCGGCCCGGCCTGGACTCCGTCCCCGTGTACGGCCGCGCCTACCCGGAGGAGGCGGCGTACCCGCCGGACGTGGAGGTGCAGCCGCTGGTCCCGCTGCAGTACACGTTCCCGGCCGGGCAGGCGTACACGGTCGGCCTGACCACCACCGGCGAGTACTACAGGGCGACGACCTTCGACACCACGCAGCACCGGGTGGTCCGTGGCACCCAGGAGTACCACCAGATCCAGTTCGGCCACCGCGTCATGTTCGTCAGGAGCGAGGACGTCGTGGTGACCGACGGGTGAGCGCCGGACCGGCCCGAAAGAGCCGGCGGGCTCGATCAGCCGATCGGCGGTGCGAGGTATTCCAGCGAGTAGCCCTCGCCGGAGGGCGTCACGCGGGCGATGCCGGGTGAGTCGAGGTGGGCGCCGGCCACGAAGTGGTGTGGCCGGCTCAGTCGTTCGAGCAGCGCCGCTCGCGCGGCGCGGGCCTCGGACTGGTCGCCGTCGAGCTCCCAGGACACCTTCGGCCGATCGAACTGCAGCGTGGGGACGTGAACGGTGTCGCCCCAGACGAGAAGACGGCCGGCGGAGCTGCTGATCTCGTAGACGGTGTGCCCGGGGGTGTGGCCCGGCGTCGGGAGCGCCGTGGCCCACTCGTTGATCGCCGCCTTCTCCGACACGGGCACGACCCGGTCGCGGATCCGCTCCAGCCGCCGCCCGGCGAAGACCGAGGCGTCGCCCGCGCCGATCCACACGCGCTCAAGCTTGGGGAACGCCTCTGAGCCGTCGGGCGCGATCAGGCCGCTCACGTGGTCTTCGTGGTTGTGGGTGATGGCCGCGTCCGTCACGTCCGCGCGGTCGACACCCGCCTCGGCGAGCGCGTCGTAGATCAGCCCCATGGTGGGGACGTGCCAGGCGTCGGACGCGCCGGTGTCGATGAGCACCGACCGCGTGCCGTCGGTGACGTAGAAGGCGTTGACCGACAGCCGCAGGTTGTCGCCGGCCAGCGGGACGGCGGCCGGGAGCTCGTCGAGCGGGCGCCCGTCCTCGTCGCGCAGCCGTGTGGGCGGCATGTCGATGTACCCGTCGCGCAACGCGATCACCCGCAGCTCGCCGAATTCGAACGTGGCGTGGAGCCGGCCACCCGAAGTGAAACGCATGGAACCTCCGTCATGTCGGGCGCGCATCGCCCGTCTTCGATAGAAGACAATGTCTTCTTTAGGAGAGACCCTACACTGTGGGACAGCGAGGTACGGATCGATCGAGGAGCACGGTGGTCGAGAAAGACGGAAACGTGGCCGAACCACAGCACGGTGACGACCTGGCCGGCGCGTTCGGCGTCAACGTGCGGCGACGTCGCGAGGAGGCGGGCCTGACATTGGAGCAGCTGTCCGCGCAGTCGTCGGTCAGCCGGGCGATGTTGTCGAAGGTCGAACGCGGTGAGAAGAGCCCGACGATCGGCGTCGCGTCCAGGATCGCCCACGCGCTCGACGCGTCGCTCTCGGACCTGATCGGCGCGCCGGCCGGGGCCGCGTCCGGCGTGGCCGTCGTCATGCGCAGGAACCATCGTCCCGTGTTCCGTGACCCGGAGACCGGCTTCGAGCGGCACATGGTGTCCGCGGCCCCGGGCGCGGGAGGAGCCGAGATGGTCTTCCACCACCTCCCCGCCCAGGTGTCCACCGGGCTGCTGCCCGCCTATCCGCCGGGTACGGAGAAACAGCTCGTGGTGCTCGAAGGCACCCTCACCGTCGCGATCGGCGGGATCAACGAGACCCTGGAGACGGGCGACTCCCTGTTCTTCCAGGCCGACGCCGACCACGGCTTCGCCAACCGGACGAACGAACCTTGCGAGTACATCATGTTCATCTCACGACGGACCTGATCGGCCGTGAAGCACCCTCCGGCTACAGGCGACGGCAGTTCCGCGGGCGTTCCGGGCGGTCGTCGGTCCAGCCCGTCGTGGGCGTCCAGGTCTGGGAGTCCACGGTCTGTCCCTTGGGCAGGCCCACGGTGTCCTCTCCGGCCTTGGTGACCTCCGCCAGGATCTCGCCGGTCGCCGGGTCGAGGACGGTCGTATGGTCCTCGATCACCTCGTCGTCCTCGCCGAACTCCCTGAAGTACCGCTTGCCCTTGTCGAAGTCCACGGCCAGGCCCTCGCGGCTCAGCGGGTCCTTGACCACCCCCCGGACGGCGGTCGTCGGCAGTTCGGCCAGCAGGCGCAGGACGGTGGCCCGGACGGCCGGGCGGAGGGGCTTCGACAGCAGGAACCGTGAGTCGGCGATGACCTCCTCCAACGGCTGCGTCGGGCCCTTGTCCTTCTTGGCCGCCTCGGCCCTCAGCCACTCCCGCAGCCCCTTCTCGTCGGCGGGCAGCGCCAGGATCTGGGCCACCGTGTAACCGCCGAGCACGGTGGCGCCGAAACCGCGGACCGGCGCGACGTCGCGGGTGTACTGGCAGGCCGTGTCCTTCGCGAGCATCGGCAGCTTCACGCAGACGGCGGCGCTCGTGCCGGAGGTGCACACCCGCTGCACCTTGCCGGGCGATCCCGCGGCCCGCCAGGCGTGCTCGTCGGCCGGAGTCGCGGGGCTCAGGATCGGTGCACCGTTCTGCGTCTGCACGGGATCCTTGGGGTCGCGCGGCAACCAGAGCACCGACACGGAGGAGAGCTTCGCGTTGAACGTGCGTCCCCCGGCCCGTACCCGGATGAGGCTGTTGTTCAGCATCGACCTGTACCAGTAGGCGCCCTGGTCGTCCGGCAGCCGCGCGATGCGGGCCGCCAGGCCGCGCAGTGCCTCGTTGCCGTCGGCGGCGTGCGGCGCGGGGTTCGACACGGGGGCGGGCACGGCGATCAGGTTCGCCACCAGCGCGACCGCCGTGAGGACGACGGCGACCGCCGCCGCGGCCAGGATCGGCAGCCCTCGAAGGCCCCGTCGCGGCTGGACCGCCGCAGGGGAGGCGACCGGTGCGAGGCTCTCGGGGGACACCAGTTCCGCGCCGGCGGTGAAGGCGTCGCGGAGCCGGTCCTCGATGTTACGGGTCATCGTTCCTCCTCCAGTTCGGCGGCGAGCGCCCGCAGCGCACGGGATGCCGTCGACTTGACCGTTCCGCGGCTGATCCCCATCACCTGGGCGATCTCCGCCTCCGACAGCTCAAGGTAGAAACGCAGCACCAGCACCTCGCGCTGGCGCCGCGGCAGATCCCGGACGGCCTGGAACACCTGCCGCCGGGTCTCGCCCAGCAGCGCCGCGGCCTCGGCCGACCAGAGCGGAACCTCGCGTTGGCCGCGGAACCGCCCGATGACCGCCCTGCGCCGCAACACCATCCGGCTTCCGTTGAGCACGGCCGTGCGCAGGTAGGGCAGCACCTGTTCGTGGTCGGCCAGCGCGCTCCACCTGCGATACACCGCGGCGAAGGCGTCCTGGACCACGTCCTCGGCGGTCTCCTGGTCGCCGACCAGCAGGAACGCCAGTCGTACCAGGGCAAGCCGGTGAAAGAGGAATAACTCGGTCACCGCCGCGTCAACCGACGCCGCGGCGGCCGGAGAACGGGGAGGGCCGTGAGTGATGTCGAACTGCATGTCTTCTCCATGCGCGAGCACCCGCGAAGGTTGCGTCACGCCGGCACGATTCCGGCGAGAAGCTCGTCAGCCGTGCCCGCCGTCGCGTACCGGACGGCGCGGTGACATCCTTCGCAGCCGCCGGTGCGGGGCGGCTGAGGCGCTGCCGTCAACCCTGTGTCAACCGGCTGTCGATCATCGAGTTCTTGGATCGGGATGATCGTAACGACCTGGGGGATGACTCGTGCAAGAACTACCGCGGCTTCCGTTTCCCGGACTCCACCCGTTCGAACTGGCCGCCGGCTACCTGGAAGGCCCGGCCGTCCGCAGGGTGACGACACCGGCAGGGGACCCTGCCTGGCTGGTGACGGGCTACGCCGAGGTTCGCGACCTGCTGTCGGACCGGCGGCTGGGAAGATCGCACCCGTGCCCCGAACGTGCCGCCCGCCTGTCCGGCTCGATCAGGCTGGGCGGCCCGGCGGGCGCACACGCGAGCGAGCGGGCGGATCACGCCGCGATGCGGCGGCTGCTCAATCCGGCCTTCTCCGCCAGGAGGACGGCCGCGCTCCGCGGGTTCGTCCGGCACACCGTGGAGGAGGTGCTGGACGGCGTGGCCGCCCACGGTCCCCCGGCGGACCTGCGGGTTTGCTTCTCCCGTCCGCTGGCCGGGCGGGTCATCTGCGAGCTGCTCGGCGTGCCGTACGCCGACCGTGACGACTTCGCCGCCTGGGCCGACGAGGCGAGCCTGCTGAGCGAGCCGGAGCGGAGCTGGGCGGCCTGGGGCAGGCTCGTCGCATACATGGAGGAGTTGCTCCACCGCAGGCGCCGCCGGCCGGCACGGGACCTGCTGAGCGATCTGGTCGTCGCCGAGAGCCCGTTCTCCGTCGCCGAGCTCGCGCGCCTCGGCGCGGCGGTGCTCTTCGGCGGGTACGCCACCACGGCCCTGCGCGTCGACTTCGTGACGGCCTTCCTGCTGGCCTGCCCCGACCAGCGGGCGCTGGTCCGGCGGAGTCCGGATCTCGTCGAGGCCGCGGTGGAGGAGGGGGTGCGGCTGGCGTCCGCCAACACCCACGGAATACCTCGTTACGCGCACGCCGACCTCAGGATCGGCGGGGTGACGATCAGCGAGGGGGACGGGATCCTGCTCAACGTGCCGGCGGCCAACAGGGATCCCGGCGTCTTCCCCGATGCGGGCAGTTTCGTCGTCACGCGAAGCTCTCCGGCACCGCATCTCGCCTTCGGCCGCGGGCCGCGCCACTGCGTGGGCGCCGGGCTGGCCAGGGTCGAACTCACCGAGGCGGTGAGCGCGATCCTGCGCCGCCTCCCCGGCCTCCGGCTGGCCGTTCCGGTGGCGGAGCTCCGGCAGGTGGGGGGCACCACGACCGAGGACTTCGAGCAGCTGCCCGTGGTGTGGGACGAGCGCCGATGTCCGAGCTGAGCGACGAGGCCGTGCAGATCTATCTGCACGTGGTGCGGCATGGCGGGACCACCATGGCCGAACTGCGGGAGGGCCTCCGGCTCCGGGAGCCCCCTGCGCGGGCCACCACCTGGCTCACCGGCATGGGCCTGCTGCGGGAGGACGCCGGAGGCCGCCTGCACGCGATCGGGCCGGCTTTGGTGGCGGCCGAGACTCTGCAGGAGGAGGCCCGGCTCCGTCTGGAACAGCTGCGGCTGGAACGTACCCGCAGCGTGCTGGCCGAGTTCGGGCCGCTGTACGTGCAGGCGCTCGACGGGTGGCGGGAGCAGGCCGTCACCGCCGTCCCCATGGCGGAGGCGGAGGCGTTGCTCGACAGCGAGCTGTCCGCCTGCGTCGAGGAGGTGGCCGTGGCGCAGCCGGGGGAGGAATCGGTTGCGCGCGGGCTTCGCCGCGCGCTGGAGCGCGGTGTCGCGGTCCGGCTGCTGTGCCTGCACGCGCACCGGCGCATCGCGAGGTCCCGGCAGGACGTGCTCGACCTGTCCGGGATGGGCGCGCAGGTGCGCAGCGTCGCCGAGGTGCCCGCGCGCGTCTTCGTCCTGGACGCCAGGGTCGCGCTCGTCCCGGCGTCCGGCGAGCCGGCGATGATGCTGGTGGTCCGGGAGCCGACGCTGGTGGCGTTCGCGCACCGGGTCTTCGAGTCGTACTGGACGTCGGGGGAGCAGTTCGCCGCGGAGTACAGCGCACCGGTGCTGGACGACCTCCGGTCGACCATCCTGGCCATGCTGGCGGAGGGGGCCAAGGACGAGTTCATCGCCCGCGCGATCGGGCTGTCGGTCAGGTTGTGCCGCCGGCACATCGCCGAGATCATGAAGACGCTGGGCGCGCAGAGCCGTTTCCAGGCCGGATACCTGGCCAAGGAGCTGACTCCGTCAGCCGAGGAGTAGCTGCTCGGCGATCAGCGCTTCCTCCAGCACGTTCAGGCCCAGCCGGTTGTTCGTGGTGTGGACGAAGTGGAACAGCAGGTGCGGGGCGGCCCGAGGCCCTTCGGCCAGGGCCCTTTCCAGGTGGTGCACGTACAGGCCGAACGCGGGGCCGCTCAGGGGGGCCGGCTCCACGGGGCGGCGGCCGGCGAGCAGGCGGATCCTGGCTCGCCGCTCCTGGTCGTGGCCGGTCCAGTACCACGCCATGTGGTAGAGGAACGATCTGCGGCCCGCCGGCGGCAGCAGCTCGGCCGCCGTCTGCGTGACGGTCAGCGCGGTGGCCAGCCGCCGTTCCCGCCGGCTGGGCCCGGCGAGGGACAGGGCGAGCTCACTGGAGGCATGGAAGACCCGCTCGGCGCTCGCCACGCCGGCGACGCCGCCGTACTTGGCCGACTCGGGCTCGTAGAGGGACAGTGCCGCACCGCGCCAGGACTCGGCCAGGCCCTTCGGCCACGCGTCCCGGACCTCGAACACCTGCCGGGCGAGCCGCCGTAGCCCGGAGATCCGGTCCGGCGTCGCCGCCAGGCGCAGCCGGACGTGCGGCCCCCACCGGTCGGTGAACCGGAGGAAGAACCAGCGGTCGATCCCGCCGGCCGCCCCGACCAGCCGGCTCAGCGGGTGCTCCACCACGTCCTGGAGACGGTCTCCAGACTCGACGATGAGCCGGTAGTAGAGCCAGTCCCGCCTCATGCGCCGCTGTCCAGCCGGACGAGGGCGACGAACTCGGCGGCACGGGCGCTGCCGGAGTCGTCGCGCACCCAGTGCTGCTCACGGGTGGGCAGAGCCTCGGTCAGTTCGATCTCCCCGCCGGTCAGCTCGTGGTCGAGCAGCGCGATGGTGTGCGGCGCGTGGAAGTCCACCCAGAACGGTTTGCGCCCGCCGCGCCGGACGAACACCTGGCGCGGGACGGCATGAGCGGCCCGCCAGACGTCGAGGTCCGCCAGGTGCCGGGCCCACGAGCCGGTACGCCGCGGGACGGCGGCGGCGGGCAGCCGCCAGCGCGCCCGGCTCATGACCACCCTGCCCTGCCGCACCCTCGCGGCCGGCGTTCCCGGAGGTCCCGGCGTCTCCAGGGACGCCGGGATCCAGGGGTGCGTCAGCGTGGCCAGCAGCCGCACCGGCCCGTGCAGCAGGGGCAGCGGCATGGCGCCCAGGTAGACGAAGGCGGCGCGGGCGCCCGCCGGATCACGGACCTGCAGTGTGCCGGTCCGGCGGTCGTGGGTCACCGCGAAGCCACGCAGGTCGCGGCCTTGCGGAGGGCCGAGGTCGGAAGGCCAGGCGACGCACTCGAAGAGCCGGGCGGCCGGCATCTGCACGGCGGCGAAGTCCGCTCCGGCGAGCAGCTCGTACACCGTGCACCCCGGGTGCAGGGAGGAGATCCAGGCCCGTAGCGTGTCCGCCGTGCCGTGGGCGCCGTCCCAGCGCGCGGCCTGCCCGCCCGGCTCGACGCAGACCTGGTTAACCACCAGGGTGTAGTCGCCCCGGTCGAGGGCCGCGCGGTCGTCCGCGGCGAGCTGGTAGAACACCGTGGCGGCGGGGAAGCCCAGCGTGCCGCCGGGCTGTGGCGGGCGCGCCGGGGAGGGGGCGGGGGTCCACGGATAGGTGTAGAGGAACTCCAGGAGGTCGTCGCAGCGCCCGCCGGGGCCGTACCGGGCGACGAAGTGCCGGACCAGGCCCTCGTACAGGCGCGTTCGGCCGAGTTCGGCCCGGATCCGCGCCGCCACGACGCCCAGGTCCTCGCTCACCTGCGGGGGGAGGGCGGGCAGCGGAACGTCGTCGGCGGGCAGGGTCTCGTGGAACAGGGGGGCGTTCCGGAGCCAGGCGGGCGGGGAGGTCTCCAGGCGTTCGAAGACGTCGGCGGCGGCCTGCCGTACCCGGGCGTCGAGCCGTACCCGTTCGGCGGCGTCGGCGGCCGGCATCCGCTGTTCGGCCCGCTTCAGCTCGGCGAGGGCGCCGGACACGGGTCCCGTGGGCACGCGGTCGGCGATCCGGGCCAGCCAGTCGCGTTCACCGGATCGCCACGGGACATCGGGGAGCAGCAGCCCCATCTCCACCCACCTGCCGGCCAGTTCCGTCCCGGCTCGGGGCCGGTTGTCGAGAGGGCGGGCGCTGTCCGTGTGGTCAGGGATGAGGTGGCCGGGCACGTAGAGGGAGGCGTCGGTCAGCTCGTCCCAGCGATGCGGCAGGAGCCCGGCGGGCACGTCGTAGCAGGGCAGCATCGCGTACCAGGTTCCGGCGACTTCGCGCAGGCTCGGGTTGACGCGGGAGGGGAACCGCGACGACAGGCGCGGGTGCTGCGCGCAGGCCCGGACGAGGGCGACCGCCAGATGAAGGGGAGAGCTCACCGTCGCGGTCGAGGGGACGGTACGGCCCAGCGCCCCGAACGGGCTCGGCTTCAGCGCCGCCCTGGTGGCGTACGACACGGCGGTCCGGCACGTCCTGCTGTCCGGCGGGCACGCCCGGGCGGACCCGGGGCCGAGCAGGACGCGCGTGAAGGCGGGGCTCGCCAGCGCGAGCGTGCTCATGATGCCGGGCCGGGTCAGCAGGCCGAACACCTGGCGGCCGGCCGCCGCGACGTGCGCGGCCGCCGCCCGGTCGGTCTCGGCCAGGCTTTCCCGCAGCGTGGCGACCGAGCGGAGCCAGGAGCCGACGAGATCGCGAAGCTCACGGTCGAGGTGCCGTTCCACGGCGCCGGCGGCGGCGCGCGTGCGGTCGGAGCAGCGGCCGTTGTGGGCGTCGCGCCGCAGCCTGAGCGCCTCCCGCCGGGCCTCGTCCGCCAGGCGGGGGACGACGTCGTGCAGGGCGCCGGCGACCCGGCGGCCGAGCTCCTCCGAGCGGTCGCGCTGGATGGCGGCCCGCTCCAGCAGGCCGCCGAGCTCGGGGGCGACCAGCGCGTCGAGATCCCGCACCGGCAGTCCGGCCACCCTCATCAGCACCAGGGGCACGACCGGCGTCATGAGGGACGGCTGCCCAGCATGAACTCGCCCACGGCCGACTCCTCAAGACGGTCGAGGCCGAGCACCCGGGCCGACAGGTCGGAGTCGCCCGACCCGAGCGCGCACGGCGCCAGTCCCATGGCGGTCGCCACCAGGTACATCGTCTGGTAGAGCACTCCGACGTTCTTGAGCGTGGCCGCGTACGCCAGGCCCCGGTACTTCCAGGACAGGCGCTGGAAGCGCGAGGTGATCACGAACATGACGTCGGGGGAGCGGGCCAGTCCGGCGGCCGAGCGGGCGTCGCCCAGGATCCGCGCGAGGTCGGCGGGGCGGGCCTCGACGCCGGTCAGCCGGTGACCCAGCGGGTCGTAGTGGTAGATCCCGGGGGCCAGGCCGTCGCACCTGTCGACGAGCGGGTAGAGCTCCAGGTCGTAGCAGGCGCCGCCGGACGGATAGGGCCGCGAGCTGGCCTGGTAGGGCAGCCCCTCGGCGTCTGTGAGCGAACGCACCCGCCCCACCCGCCACAGGAACTCCGCCACCTGGTCCGCCCGCAGCGGCCGCTGTCCGTACTCGCGGATCGAGCGCCGCTGCTCCAGTACGTCGGTGAAAGCCGGATCGCGCTCGGAGACCGCGTCCAGGTCGGGTGCGGGGAGGCCGACGACCCGCCCCGCGGGCGGCCGTCTCACGGCGGGCCGCGGCGGGATCTCCCCTCTGAACGGGTACGTGGCGCCGAACGGCTCGCCGTGCCGTCCCAGCCTGCTGCGCGAATGGAAGAGCAGGTCGTGGAACTCCCACTGGCGCAGGACGTCCGGCTCGTGGAAGCCGCTGCCGGTGTCGAGCTCCAGCAGTCCGGCGGCGTGCAGGAAGGCGTCGGTGAGCCCGGACGCCGCCCGGCCGGCCGACAGGCCCGCCATGAATCGCCAGCCCTCGTCCGAGTGCCAGCGGAGGCGGACCATCGACAGCGGCGACTCCAGGACGAGGTCTCCCTGGTGCGCGCGGGACATCGCGAACCGGGAGAGCCGGACCCGCGTCCCGGCGGCGAGGGGCGCCGGCGCGAACGTCGCGGTGCGCGTCAGCCGCTCGACGCTCAGCACGGGACGGTCCTCCGCGTCGACGAGGAAGCTGGTGACCAGCGGTGACAGCCGGGCGCACAGCCGGTCGAGCTCCGGGTCGCAGGTGACGCGCTCAACCGCGAGGCGCTGGAGCGCGGCCCGCAGCGCAGGCGGCACACCACGGAGGCGGAAGGTCGCCATGGCGTGCCGTACGTGCGTGACCGAGCCTTCCGGCAGCACCTGCACGCCCTCCCTGAAGGCCAGGCGCGGTGACAGCTCGGGGTTCATCTCACCACTCCTCAGACGAAGACGCCGATGGGGTTGAGCTGGTCCTCGGTGCGCGGCTCCGGCAGCCAGCCCAGCTCCACGGGCACGTTGTAGAGGCGTCCGGGCGCGTAGCGGGGCCAGAAATGCCGCATCCCGGGCACGATGACCTTCACCACGGGCAGCCCGGTGTCCGGCCGGGTCTGATCGAGCACCAGCATCTCCATCCCCTTGCCCTCCACGATCCGCTGCGCCTCCAGCAGGTCGTCACGGAGGTTGGGACGGAAGACGCAGGGATGGTCGGCGGCCGTCCGGGCGGGCAGGGTCGCGTGGGGCAGCAGGTAGGGCTGGTTCGTGACGGTCGCCGTACGCCACCACCGCACCTGGTACGGATCGTCGTAGGCGTAGGAACCCGTGCCGTCGGCCCGCATGGGCAGCACCGCGGGCAGGAACTGGTTCATCTCGGTCATGGCCCGCGAAATGGCGATGCGCATGTCGAAATGCGCGCCGAACGCGACGAGAATGTCCTCCGCCGGTTTGTCATATCGTCGGGAAACGGCCGCGGCCACCGGGACGCCGAGATCGGTGGTGAGGTCGAGAATCCACGTCTCGCGGTTCATCCGGTGGTACTCGTGCTGCCATCGGGAGAAATAGTCGTCACCGAATGCGGCCAGCTCCACACCCGGGCGGGAAATTCGGTTGTACCACCAGATGGCGACGCTGTCGCGCTCGACGAGTTCCAGGAATCCCTGCAGCGCGGCGTCCTCCGTGCTGGATCCCGCGGCGGCGCCGTTGGAATCGGCCTTCACCGGGCCGCCGCCGGGATATTGGTAGTAAAGGGAGCCGGTCGGCAGGTATTTATGGCGTTGTTCGGTCAGCGACCACACCGGGCTCCACTCCATCTCGGCGTCCTCGTCGAACGGCTCGGGCACCCAATGGAACGGGCAGTCCCCGGCGTTCCAGGAGTCGCGTTCGCTGATCTGCCGGTCGCTGTAGCGGCAGACGGCATTGGGGTGGACGGCCCGGTCCCCGAGTGAGCGCAACGAGCCGGTGACGCGGGGCTCGTCCCCCTGGAAGACGCCCGAGTAGCGTTCGATGGCTTCGGCCAGCGCGCCGGCCTTGGCCTGCACGTCGCTGCGGCCCTTGCCGCCGCTGCTCATGCGCAGGCCGGACCGCAGCCCGTCCAGGTCGCGCGCGCGGGCGGCGAAGTTGTGCCCGGCGGTGTAGGTGTGCAGCAGGTCGGTGTCGGTCTCCTGTTTCACCAGGCGGGGGACGAGGCCGGTGACCGGGCTGACCAGATGCTGGTGGTCGGCGAGGAACCTCTCGGGATCCCGGGCCCGGTGCCCTCCGTCCGACGTGGCCGCCTTGACGCGGTCGGTGAATCGCACGGCGTCGGGGACGCGGTCGGGGCTGGTGTCGGCGGTGCCGCATTCGGGGCACTGCGGTCTCGCCTGCACCGCGTGCCGCTCCGGCGTCAACGTGAGGGTGTCGAGCGTGATCACGGCGTCCTCCTCCGTGCGCGCGCCGGCCAGCCACTTCTGCGCCTCCAGCGCGGCCAGCCGGACCGCGACGGCCACGCCGGCGGGGACGTCCGTGGCCGCCAGCGGCAACTCGGGCAGGCCGCCGGCCCGCCGTACGAAGGAGGCGACCGGGTGGTGGCCGCGCAGGCGGTGCTCCAGGCAGGCCCAGCACGCGGACCGTCCGGGCCGGAACAGCGGGCCGATCCAGATCGTCGTGCCCGTCGGCTTGGCCAGCAGCCAAGGGCGGCCCTCGCGCAGGCAGGCCCGGTTGATGCCGGCCAGCTCGGAGTGCAGGTAGTGGTCGGTCAGCACGACGGTGAGGCCGGCCTCGGCGCCGCCCAGGCGCAGCCCCGCCTCGTCGGCCGCGACGGTGAACCACTCGCGCCGGGTGCCGCCCAGCGCGAGCAGCCGCACGCTGCCGGCGCGCACCGACTCGCAGGCTGTGTCGCCGTTCAGCCCGGCACGCTCCCAGTACCCCGCCGCCCGCCGATCGGTGCCCGGATCCATCTCCACAACATGCCCTGCCTCGGCCAGCAGCCCGAGCGCCCGCTCCACGGCCTCCGCCCCGTACGCCGCGGCCAGCTCGCCGACGACCTCGGCGCGGGTGCGGGATCCGTCCAGCAGAGGCGCCATCTTCTCGATCAACGCGCCGCGCAGAAGGAGCTGACGGTGTTCGGACATGAGAAACACGCCGTGCTCCGGCACCACATGCGCCGCGGCGAACCTGGTGAATCCAATGGCGACCGGCAATTCTGCTCCTTCGGGTGAAAGTGATTCGGCCCCCCGCGTGGGGGGCCGAATCGGCTGTCGTTCAGATCAGCAGCTGTTTACGTCGGCGGAAGGGTGAAGCACAGGACGGTGCTGGTGCAGCCCCGTGCGATTCCTTCGGCGTCCGCGAGTTCCTCGATGGTGATGTCCATCGCGGCGATCCTGACGTCTTCCATGTCCGTCCTTTCGATTATCAGTCGCAGCCCACGCAGAAAACGGAGCTGATTGACGATGGCGCCGTGTCGGCGTCCTGGCTCAGGTCCTCGATCGTCAGTTCCGGAGCCGTGCCCATGGAGTGGTCCATGGTTCCTCCTTTCGGTGATTCCGGCGAACGGGAGCCACTCTGCCCGCCATTCCGGGAATTCGCCATGAAAAGCAGACGGCAGGAACGTGCCACGGCAGCAACCTGAGGCACGGGACGGCGGCCAGGGCGATGGACGAGTCGTCGATTCTTCGTCCATGAAACGTCTACCGGCCCCCCTCACCATTGCCTGCGTTCAGATCGGAACCGTTGGGGGGTCAACGATGCGGTCGATGCGTTTCGGCGTGCTCGGAACTGTCGAGGTGTGGCGGGGGAACGAACGTCTGGAGGTGGGCACGCCGCGCAACAGGGCGGTGCTCGCCCGGCTGCTGCTGTCGCCGGGGAGGGTCATCCCCGTCGACCAGTTGCTGGACGACCTGTGGGAGGGCGACCCGCCGCCGCAGGCGCTGTCCTCGTTGCGGACGTTCGTCTGCCGGCTGCGTCGCGTGGTCGAGCCACCCGCGCAGGAGCCCGGAAGGCCGTCCGTGCTGATCACCGAGCCGCGCGGCTACGTCCTGCGGGTGGAGGAGGCGGCACTCGACTCGGCCAGGTTCGAGCGGCTGCTGCAGCAGGCCAGAGCGGCCACAGAGCCACGTACCGCCCTCGACCTGGTCGACGAGGCACTCGGCCTGTGGCGGGGCCCGGCCTACGCCGAGTTCGCGCACACCCTGTGGGCGCGGGGAGAGGCGACCAGGCTGCAGGAACTCCAGCTCGGGGCGACGGAACGCAGACTCGACACCCTGCTCGCCCTGGGCCGGCACGCCGAGGCCGTCCCGGCGCTGGAGGCGCACGCGCGCGCCCAGCCCACCCGCGAGGAGGGCTGGCGGCTGCTCGCTCTGGGCCTCTACCGCTCCTCCAGGCAGGGCGACGCGCTTGCCGTACTGGCCGAGGCGCGTCGCTACCTGGCCGATGAGCTCGGCGTCGATCCGGGGCCGGAGCTGCGCAAACTTGAGGCCGACATCCTCGCGCAGACCGCCGAGCTCGACCTGCCGCCGGCGCCGGTTGCGACCAGGAAGCCGGTCGCCCGCCTGCGCTGCCTCGGCAGGGACGATCAGCTCGCGGCCGCCGGTGCGGCCATGGCCGCCGCCGAGTCCGGCACCGGCGGCAGCCTGCTGTTCGACGGCGTGCCGGGCGCCGGCAAGACCCAGCTCCTGAGGGGGGTCGAGGCCCTGGCCGACATGCGCGGATTCCAGGTGGCGCAGGCACAGGCGCATCCGCTGGAGAGCGAGTACGACTACGGCGTGGCCCGGCAGATCTTCGAGCCCATCCTGTACGCCCTGCCGGCGCAGGAGCGGCAGCAACTGCTCAGCGGGACGGTCGAGCCCGCGGCCGACATCGTCTGGCACAACCGGCCGTCGTCGGGCGGTCCGGACGCGTTGCACGCGCTCTACCGGCTGGCCGTGCGGCTGGCGGAGCGGGTGCCGCTGCTGATCCTCATCGATGACCTGCAATGGTGCGACCCCGGCTCGTTGCGCTGGCTGGCCTACCTGGCCAGGCGCATCGAGCGGGCGCCCCTGCTGGTCGCCGCGAGCAGGGCGACCGGCGTCCCGGCCGGCGACGGTCAGCTGCTGGAGTCCCTCTGCTCGATCTTCGGCCTCGTGCGCCTGGGCGGTCTGCCCCGCGAGGCGGCGGCGGCCCTGGCCGGCGAGCTGCTCGGCGCGGAACCGGAGCCCGCGTTCATCTCCTCGTGCCTGCGTGAGACCGGCGGCAACACGTTCCTGTTCACCGAGCACATGCGGGCGCAGGGGGCGGGGGAGCGGTCCACCTCCATCGAGCGGTGGGTGGCCGGCCAGCTCCGCCACGCGGGGCCCGGGGCCGCCGCGCTGGCCGAGGCGGTCGCGGCACTCGACCACGACGCGGAGTTCCACGCTGTGGCCGACCTGGCCGGTCTGCCGGACAGCCAGGCGGCCGCCGCCCTGTCGGCGCTGGTCGGCATGGGGATCCTGGGTGACGGGTCGCCGCTGCGGTTCACCCAGCCTGTCGTGCGGCGGGCCGTGCTCGAAGGCGTGCGGGCCGGTGTCCCGCAGTTCGCCCTCAGCCCTTGATGTGCGGCTCCAGCAGCTTCGTCCAGGAGTTGGCGAGCTTGTCGTACTCGGCCGGGCACTTCGCGGCGCGCCCTTCCGGCAAGCCGTCCTCCCCGACCCAGTCGGCGTAGGCCTTGGGGTCGGAGCCATAGATCCAGCACATGTAGTTGAAGGCCCGCTGCTCGTCCATCGAGTGCTCGTCGTAGAACGGGAGCGCGGCCCGGTCCTGGTCGCCGGCCGACGAGAAGTAGTAGTTGATCGTCTGGACGCTCGCGGAGTCGTCGTCGTTCTGGGACATCATGAGCGCAGACAACTGGTCGGCCGCGTCGTCCTCCTTGCCGAGGGCGGGCAGGTCGTAGAGGTCGATCACGGCGTGGCCGAGCTCGTGGTACAGCGTGTCGACGAGGTTGGCCTGGCCGTGCTGGTCGTTCTCCTCCTCCGACCCGGCCTTGTCGCGGTACCGGGTGAAGCCGTCGGCCACGAGCTCGTAGCACATGGTGATCTTCTTCTCGTCGGGGCTGTAGTAGGCGTTCACCTCGCCGCACTGCTCGCCGGCCAGTGTGACGTCGTACGGCAGGACGAGCATGCCGTTGAGGCTGGCGGCGAAGCCTTCGAGCACCTTGCCCGGCTTCAGCAGCTGCAGCCCTTCGGCGGCGAGGTCGGTGTCGGCCTCGCCGTACTCGGCGACGAACTTCCCCCCGGCTGCTTGGGTCGCCTTGGGGGCTTCCTCCTTGGCGGCCACCGGCTGCTCCGTGCCGCCGCAGGCGGACAGCAGGGTGGTGAGGAGCAGCACGCCGGCGCCCGTCGTGAGCTGATTCCACTTCATCATGTCTCCAGGTCTGAGTTGATCCTCGGATCCTGCAGCCACGATCTTGGTGTCCGATGGACGGATGGTCTCCGCGCTCCGCGTGCGCCACCGGCGGTTCCGTCAATGTGCCGTCGATCGGCTGTCGACGACGACGGGCCATCGTCTCAGGTCATGACCAGTGGCACGGCGAGCTCGCCCGGCGCTTCGGTGAGGGTCCGGCCGTAGAGCCACAGCAGCGTGTGGAAGCGATAGTGCCCCGGGCTGGGCGAGTCGAGCATGCCCAGGTCGACCAGGCTCTCGACGATCTCCTCCGCGTCGAGGGTCTCGAGGCCGAGCACTCCCGCCGCGACAGGCAGCGGGAACGAGGTGGTGGGAAGAGCCGTGAGCAGCCTGAAGGCGCGCGCCTGCGTCGCATCGAGCCGCTCGTAGCCGATCCGGCAGGTCGCCTCGACGGTCATGGTGCCGAGCCGCAGCTCGGATAGGCGGGTGCGCTCGTCGGCCAGCCTCCTGACCAGGGAGGAGATCGTCCACAGCGGCCTGGAGACCAGCCGGGAGGCCGCGATGCGCACCGCGAGCGGCAGGAACCCGCACAGGGCGACCGCGTCCTGCGCCGCCGCCGGCTCGGCGGCGACCCGATCCTCCCCCACGATCCGGGTGAACAGCCGCACCGCGTCGCAGGGGCCGAGCACGTCGAGGTCGACTCGGCCGGTGGTCGGCAGCCCCGCGGGCTTGGCCCTGCTCGTCACCAGCACGGCGCAGCCTCCTGTCCCCGGCAGCAGGGGCCTGACCTGCGCGTCGTCCACGGCGTCGTCCAGGACCACGAGCATCCTGCGGTTCACCATGAAGCTCCGGAACAGCGCCGCCCGCTGTGCCGGGTCCTCGGGGACGTCCAGGTCGGGATGGCCGAGCGCGCACAGGAACGCGCGCAGCGCCGCGGCGGGCTCGACGGGCCGGCCGCCGGCTCCGCACAGGTCGATGTAGAGCTGGCCGTCGGGGAAGGCGTCGCTGAGCAGATGGGCGAGGTGGATCGCCAGGGCCGTCTTGCCCACGCCGCCCTTGCCGGAAAGGCTCACCACGGTGGTCGCCTGCCCGGAGCCGGACTTCAGCACCTCGCTGAGCAGGGCGACCTCGTCGTCCCTGCCGGTGAAGTCGGACAGGTCGGCCGGCAGCTGGGCCACCCGGGGGAGTGCCTCGTCCTCGTGGCGGGCCGGTGAGGGCCCCGGGCCGGCTCCGGGGTCGACCCGGGCGGGCAGCAGCTGAGGGTCCGACGTGAGGATGCGTTGGTGCAGCTCCCTGAGCTCGCCTCCCGGGTCGATGCCGAGTTCCTCGGCGAGCAGACGCCTGGTGCCGTCGAAGACCTCCAGCGCCTCCGCCTGTCGGCCGCAGCGGAACAGGGCCAGCATCAGCAGCGCGCTGAGCGACTCCCGCAGCGGGTGCGCGGCGGACAGCACGGCCAGCTCCGCCGCGGCCTCCGTGGCTCGTCCGAGCTCGATGTCGAGTTCGAGCTTGACCTGCAGGGCGCTCAGGCGGCGATCGCCGAGCCGGTCGCGCTGAGCCTCCGCGTACGGCCCGGCCGTACCGTCCATGGCGTCGCCCTGCCACAGACCGAGGGCCGCTGACATCAGCGTGCGGGCACGGGCGGGGTCGCCTTCCGCTCGGGCCTTCTCGGCCTCGGCGTACCTGTCCTCGAAGACGGCGACGTCCAGCGCGTCCCTGGGGACGGACAGGGCGTAGCCGGTGCCCGCGGAGACGACCACGCCCGGCCTGGACCGGTCGGGTTCCAGCACCTTGCGCAGGCGGTAGGCGTAGGTGCGCAGGGTGCTGAGGGCGCGCAACGGCGGGTCCTGCCCCCAGATCGCGGCGATGAGCGCGTCGCAGGTGATCGCCCGGCCCTCGTGGAGGAGGAGGGCGCCGAGCACCGCGCGCTGCTGTGGCGAGCCGAGGTTGAGCTCTTTGTCGCCTTCCCAGGCCCGAACGGGACCCAGTACCGAAAAGTACAACCTATGAGATCGTTCCATACCGCGCCTTCGGAATATTTGTACGAATGATAGTCATTTGCTTTCTTCGATGACTCGTTGTGGATCAGGTTTGGGGTGGGTTTCTCGGTGTTGCGGCCAGCACAGTTACCGGCTGACATTCCTGACTTCACCGGCAGGAAGCAGCTGATCGCTCAGCTGGCGGAGCGGCTCACCAGCCCGGGCAACGCGCTGACCGTGGTGGCCGTCTCCGGGGCGGGCGGGATCGGCAAGACCACGCTGGCGCTGCACGTGGCGCACGCCGCACGGGCCGCCTACCCGGACGGGCAGCTCTACGCGAGCCTGCGCGGCACGGGAGCAACCCCCCTGCGGGCCGAGGACGTGCTCGCCGACTTCCTGCGGGCGCTCGGGCTCAGCGCCCGGGAGATCCCCTCCGGGGTGCACGAGCGGACCGCGCGGCTGCGCTCGGTGCTGTCGGGACGGCGGGTGCTGATCCTGCTCGACGACGCCGCGGACGCCGCGCAGGTCGCGCCGCTGATGCCCGGCGCAGCCACCTGCGCGGTGCTGGTGACCAGCAGGTCGTGGCTGGGCGACCTGCCGGGCGCGCATCAGGAGGGGCTCGGCCTGTTCCGCGAGGAAGAGGCGCTGGAACTGCTGGCCCGCGTCGCGGGGGCGGAACGGGTCGCCGCCCGGCCCGCGGCGGCGGTCGAGCTGGTCGAGTCCTGCGGGCTGCTGCCGCTGGCCGTGCGGATCGTGGCGGCGCGACTCGCCGCGCGGCCGGGCATGAGCGTGGAGATGCTGGCCAGGCGGCTCGCCGACGAGCGGCGCAGGCTCGCCGAGCTCAAGATCGGCCGCGATGCGGTGGAGTCGTGCTTCGCGCTCGGTTACGAGCCGCTCGACGCCGATCACGCCCGGGCGTTCCGGCTGCTGGCGCTGATGGACGGGCCCGACCTGTCCGTCGCCGCCGCGGCGGCCGTCCTGGACGTGGGCCGGGCGGAGGCCGAGAACCTCTGCGAGTCGCTCGTCGACTTGAGCCTGCTGGAGTCGCGGGGGCCCGCCCGCTACCGGTACCACGATCTCGTCCGCCTGTACGCCAGAGGGCTCGCCGAGCGGGCGGACCCGGCGGGCGAACGGACGGCCGCACTCGACCGGCTGCTCGACCACTACCTCGCCGGAATCAGAGGAGTCTGCCGGGTCTCGCTCCCCGGGTTCGTCCATCAGGCCGGGCACCAGGGCCCCGAGCTCACCTTCGCCGACGCGCCCGCCGCCCGCGCCTGGGTACGCGCCGAGCAGGCCAACGTCAGCGCGGCGGTCGAGCAGGCGGGACGTTCGGGAACCCGCGTCCTGTCGGAAGAGGTGCCGCTGCTGGCGGAGGTGACGGGGCTGGCCGAGATCGACGACCGCCTCATCCTCGGCGCCGTCCTGCACGCGCTGGGACTGGGTGCGCTGCGGGTGCGCGGCGTCGACGAGGCGATCAGCCTGCTGTCGGCGGCACTGGCCGTCGCCGAGGCGCAGCACAGCCCCCAGCTGGCGGCCAGCGCCCACGGCCTGCTGGCCATGGCGCTGGGCGACGCCGGGTTCGTCACCGAGGCCAGGGCCCACGTGCGGGAGGGGCTGCGCCTGGCGCACGAGATCGGCGACACCCAGGGGATCGGGGTCAACCATCTGGGCGCCGCCGCGGCGGCGTTCCATTCGGGCGACCTGGAGGAGGCCATCGACAGCCTGCTGGAAAGCGCTCGCGCCTACCGCGAGGGCGGCCTGCCGCTCAGGGCGGCGTGGGCGTCCCACCGCCTCATGGACGCCTACCGCGCCCTGGGACGCCCGCAGGAGGCGGTGCAGGTCGGCGAGGAGGCGCTGCCGCTCTACCGGTCGATGAACGACCCCTTGCTCGCCGGCAGGATCCTGAGCCGGCTCGGACAGGCGTGGACCGACCTCGGGGAACCGGAACGGGCCCGGCGCTGCTGGCAGGAGGCCGACGCGATCCTCGGCCCCTACGACATGGCCGAGGGACGAGCCGTCCGCCGCCGTCTCGGGACCGCCTGACGGGAGGGGTTCACCGGTTGATGACCGGCTGTCCATGGCCACGGCGAAGGCTGTCGTGACCCATGTCGACAGTACGGAGGAGAAGACATGACCAGCCACAGACTCGCACTGAGCCTCTCAGCCCTCGCCTTCCTGACCCTGGGCGCGGCGGCCTGCGGCTCCGGCGCCGAGAGCGCCGCCGTGGCCGACGTCAAGGGGTGCAAGGAACTGCGAGCCGTCATGACGACCACGCTGACCGAGCTGCAGAACAAGGCCGGGGACCTTGAGGCGATGAAGCAGCTCTACAGCGAGAGCGCGCGGAAGCTCAAGGGGCTGAACGTCGACGAGAAGGTCAAGGAGGCCCAGGACGCGGCCGTCTCCCTGTACGAGGAGCTGGCCTCGATCGGCGAGCCGGAGGAGGCCGACGAGTACACCGTCCAGGCCAGTGACACCGTGTCGAAGCTCAACTCCGCCTGCGCCGCCTGACCGACGCCGTTCGCCGCCGCCCGCTCCGCCTGCGGCGGGAGCTCCGCGTGGACGGGGCGTTCATCAGCCGTCAAGGTGGACCTCGCAGGATCTGGCGCCATGAAGATCGTGATGACCATCGCCCTGATGACCGCCGTACCTTTCCTGACCGGTTGCGGCTCCACCTCCGCCGACGCGTGCGACGCGGCGGCGGCGGCCAGCGCGACCTGGGAGAAGGAACTCGCCTCCGCGCAGGGCGCGGAGGCGGTCAAGGGGATCAACGCCGCGTACAAGTCGGTGCTGACCGAGCAGGCGGGCAAGGCGGACGGCGCCGTCAGGGCGGCCATGAACGACATGGCCGCCTCGCTCGACGCCGCCGACTCCGCCATCGACGCAGGTGACGAAGCGGGCATCGACGCCGCGCAGAAGGGCACGGACGCGAGGACGACGGCGCTGAACTCCGCCTGCCGGGCCGGCTGAGCCCGGTACGTCAGCACATCCGGACACACGGCCGGCGGCAGATCGTATCTGCCGCCGGCCGTTCTCATGTCTTCCGTCCCGCCGGCGCCTCCCCGTCCCGCCGGACGCGCACGGACCCGGGCACGGCCACCCGCGTGGACGCCCTGTGGACGAAGACGTTTATCTTCCGTCAACCAGGTGTAGAGGCGCACGATCCAGTCTCTCCTCCCATGACTCATCAGCCATTTCCGCCAGAACAGACCCTGGCTCCTCCGCTCCCGGCACCTCCCACGGCCCCCGCACCCGAGCAGGCGACGGCCAAGGGCGGCGTGCTCGACGTCTTCGAGAAGATCGGATCGGTCGCCGTGCCGGTCGCCGTGGGCATGTACGCCATGCTGTACCTGGGCCTGGCCCAGGTCTACGTGGTGTTCGGCATCACCCCCGAGCAGGCCGGCCTCGACCAGGCGACGATCTTCGGCCGGCTCATCGGCACGCTGATCGAGCTCTTCCTGGTGGCCCTGCCCGGCGTGGGGCTGCTCGTCGCGCTGGGCTGGCTGCTCAACCTGGCCACCCGCGGATCCGTCGGCCGGCTGACGCGCCGGCTCCGGGAACAACCCTGGATCGCGGCCACGATGGGCGCTCTCGTCTCCGTCGTCGCCTACTGGGCCTACTTCGGCACGCTGTGGGACCTGTCCGGCGGCCGGCTCCTGGTGGCCGTCGTGCTCGTCGCGGTCTTCGGACTGCTGGTGCCGTTCCGCCTGATGCGGAGCCGCGACACGGGCCGGGCCGGCATGAAGGTGCTCACCGGCGCGCTGTTCGGCATCGGGCTGGGGCTGATCCTGGTCGCCCAGATGGTCCACGGCGCCGTCGACATCGCCGCCAACGGCAACGGCAACGCCCTGCTGCAGACCGTCGGCTTCCAGAACCAGTGGGCCACCGTGGGCGACGGCGACGGCAAGCCGCTGAACAAGGACAACCCGGACGAGAGGTTCCTGCTCCTGGGGGAGAAGGAGGGCGCCTACGTGCTCTACGACTGCGGCAGGCAGGAGACCTTCCGCCGCTCCATCGAGGGCACCACGCTGGGCAGGATCGAGTTCGACCCGGACTTCGCCGATCCCGAGACCGGCGAGGTCAAGGCCTGCGGCTACGCCCTGGAGGCGCAGGATCCCGGAACCGGGGAGCAGTGACCGTGTCCCGTGAGCGACTGCGCTACTGGTTCGACAACACGATGTCCAAGGGCACGCCCGCCCTGATCGGCTGGCTGGCGGTGGCGTCGCTGGTGCTCGTCGGCGTCGTCACCGTGATCGCCGCGCCCATCGCGGGGGAGAACGGGCCCTGGTGGAACGTCGCCTGGATGAGCCTGCTCCGCACCCTCGATCCGGGCACCATGGGCGGCGACGAGGGCAGCCCCTTCTTCGTCCTCATGATGCTCTTCGTCACCATCGGCGGGATCTTCATCGTCAGCGCCCTGGTCGGCGTGCTCACCGCGGGCCTGGACGCGAAGCTGGAGAACCTGCGCAAGGGCCGGTCCCGCGTGGTGGAGAGCGGGCACAGCGTCGTCCTCGGCTGGTCGGAGGAGGTCTTCGCGATCGTATCCGAGCTGGCCAAGGCCAAGGAGAGCGAGAAGCGCCCGGTCGTGGCCGTCCTGGCGGACCGGGACAAGGTCGAGATGGAGGAAGAGTTACGCGACCGGCTCGGTGACGTGGGGCGTACCCGGATCGTGGCGCGCAGCGGCGATCCGGCGGAGCCGACGGCCCTGGATCTGGTGAGCCCGGACACGGCTCACTCGATCCTTGTGCTGCCCACCGACGACGCCGAGCTGATCAAGATCCTGCTCGCGCTGGGCAACCGTCCCTGGGCCGGGACGCGGCCGCCGACCGTGGCCGCCGTGACCGAGAGCGGCAATCTGCCCGCCGCCCGGCTCGCGGGCGGGGCGCACGTCGAGATCGTCGACTCGCAGGACCTCGGAGCCCGCCTGGTCGCGCAGTCGTGCCGTCAGCCCGGACTGTCCACCGTCTACAGCGACCTGCTGGACTTCGACGGCGAGGAGATCTACATCCAGGCCGAGCCCGCCCTCGTCGGCAGGATGTACGGCGAGGCGCTGTTCGCCTACGCCAGCGCGGTGCCGATCGGCCTGCGCCACGGCGACGGCTCCGTGGTGCTCAACCCGCCGAGCCAGAGCGTGATCAGGCACAGCGATGAGCTCATCCTCATCGCCCCCGACGACTCGGCCATCCGCCTGGCGGCGGCGCCGGCCGTGGTGCGCCAGGAGGCGATCGCCCGTCCCGGCGCCCCGCGGCGGGAGCCGACCAGGACGTTGATCATGGGTTCGAACCACCGGCGGTCCAGGATCCTGCGTGACCTGGCGCCCTACCTGCTGACCGGTTCCGAGGTCCATCTCGCCGGGCCCGGCCTGGCCGACCAGCCCCTGCCACCCGGTGTGCTCGTCTCCGCAAAGGAGGTCGACGTCACCAGCCGCACCGCGCTGGAGTCGCTCGGCATCGGCGGCTACGACCACGCGATCGTGCTCTCCGACGGCGCCTACGACGCTCAGAAGGCCGACGCCAGGACTCTGGTGACCCTGCTGCACCTGCGGGACATGCGGACCGGCGTGGCGATCGTCAGCGAGATGAACGACGAGCGCAACAGGAAGCTCGCCGAGATCGCCGAGGCCGACGACTTCGTGGTCGGCGGCAAGCTGGTCAGCCTGCTGCTCACCCAGCTCGCCGAGAACCGGCACCTGGGCCAGGTCTTCGACCAGCTCTTCTCCCACGAGGGCTCGGAGATCTATCTCAAGCCGGCGAGCGACTACATCGTCCCGGGCGCCACCGCCACGTTCGGCACCGTGATCGAGGCGGCCAGGCGGCGCGGCGAGACCGCGATCGGCTACCGCCTGACGGCCTCCGCCGGTCAGGCGCATCAGCACGGAGTCACCCTCAACCCCGACAAATCAGCCCCGCTGGCGTTCCGGCCGGGCGACAGAGTGATCGTCCTCTCCGAGGACTGACAGCGGACTGACGGAGGAGCGGACGACATGGCGCAGGACCTGAGATTCTCCCTGCTGGGCCCGGTGCGCGCCTGGCGCGGCGACCAGGAGCTGGATCTGGGCTCGCCGCAGCAGCGCCTGGTCCTGGCCATGCTTCTGCTGGCCGGAGGCCGGGCGGTCGGCAACGACCAGCTCGTGGACGCCGTCTGGGGCAGGCGACAGCCGCGCACCGCGCTCAGCACGCTGCGCACCTACGTCTCACGGCTCCGCCGCGTGCTCGGCGACGGCGTCGTGTTCTCCATCGGGGACGGGTACGCACTGCACGGCGGCCTGCGTGACGTCGCGGAGGTGGAGCGACTCCACGGCGAGATGCGGTACGCCGAGGCGCTGGCGCTCTGGCAGGGCGAGCCGCTGGCCGGGCTTGAGGGCTTCTACGCCCAGGCCCAGCGGGTCCGGCTGGCCGAGCGGCAGCTGACCATCCTCGAACGCCGCCTCGACCAGGACCTCGGGAACGGCCGCCACGCGGAGGTCATCTCCGAGCTGACCGCGCTGTGCGCGAGCCACCCGACCAGGGAGCGGCTTCGGGCGCTGCTGATGCTGGCGCTCTATCGGTCGGGCCGCCAGGCGGAGGCGATCGGCGTCTACCTGGACACGCGCCGGCTGCTCGCCGACGAGCTGGGCGTGGATCCGTCCCGGGAGCTGGCCGAGCTCTACCAGCAGATCATCAGCGCCGACCCGGCACTCGGCCGGACGGCACGGCCCGCGGCGCACCCGGCGGGGCCGAGGCACCCGCCCAGGCAACTGCCCGCCGACGTCGCCGACTTCACCGGCAGGGAGAAGGAGGTCGAGGCGATCGCGGCCGCGCTGCGCGCCGACGACAGCTCGGCCCTGGTGATCTCGGCCGTCGCCGGCGTGGGGGGAGTGGGCAAGACGACCCTGGCCGTTCACGTCGCCCACCGGCTGGCCGGCGACTATCCGGACGGGCAGCTCTTCGTCGACCTGCGTGGCGCCGGAGTCACGCCGGCCGAGCCCACCGCGGTTCTCGGTTCGTTCCTGCGGGCGCTGGGGCAGGACGACCCGCCGGAGGAACTGGCGGAACGCGCCGCGCTGTACCGTTCCGTGCTCGCCGATCGGCGCATGCTCGTGGTCCTGGACAACGCGTGCGACGTCGGCCAGGTGCGGCCGTTGCTGCCCGGCTCGCCACGCTGCGGCGTGCTCGTCACCAGCCGCGCCAGGCTGACCGGGCTCACCGGCGCCCGCCAGGTGGATCTTGAGGTCCTCGGCCCCGCCGAGGCGCTGGCGCTGTTCACCAGGATCGTGGGCGAGCACCGCGTGGCCGTCGAGCGCGGCGCCGCCCTGGACCTCGTCGGGGCCTGTGGCTTCCTCCCCCTGGCGATCAGGATCGCCGCCGCCAGGCTGGCGGCCAGGCCCAACTGGAGCGTCGCCACCATGCGCGACCGGCTGGCGGACGAACGCCGCCGGCTGGCCGAGCTGCGGGCCGGCGACCTGGCCATCGAGGCCACCTTCTCGCTGGGCTACGAGCAGCTCGACGCCGCGCACGCGCGGGCCTTCCGGCTGCTCGCCGTGCCGGATGCCGCCGGTGTCTCGTTGCCGGCGGCATCCGCGCTGCTCGACCTGCCCGAGGACGAGGCCGAGGCGGTGTGCGAGGGGCTGGTGGACGTCAGCATGCTGGAGTCGCCGTCACCCGGGCGCTACCGCTTCCACGACCTGCTCAAGATCTATGCCCGTTCCCGGTCCGAGGATCACGGGGTACGGCGGTCGGCGCTCGGCCGGTTGCTCGACTTCTACCTGGCGTCCGTCGCCTCGGCGTTCCGGCTGCTGTATCCCGGCGACCGCCGGCCCGCCAAGGTGCGAACCCGCCTGGCCGGGCTGTACTTCGCCGGCGCGCCGGCCGCGGTCGAGTGGATCGACCAGGAGGAGCAGGGCCTGCTCGGGTGCGTCGAGCAGGCCGCGCGGACGACCGGCACCTCCGTGTCCCAGGTCGTGCAGCTGCTGGACATGGCGGCGGACGCGCTCGGGTACGAGTCGGACCCCGCGCGCTACGAACGGCTCGGCGACCTGGTCGTGTCGGCAGCCGTCGAGTCGGCCGACAGAGCCCTGGAAGCACAGGCCCGCTGCCTGCGCGGGCTGACCCTGGTGAGCAGGAGCCGTCTGGACGCCGCCGCCGAGGACGGCCTGGCAAGCCGCGACCTCAGCCGCCGGCAGGGCGACCTGGACACCTATGCCGAGTCGCTGAACCTCCTCGCGCTGAGCGCGATGAGCAGGCGGCAGCTGACCGAGGCCGTCGACTGGTACGTCCAGGCCGTCGATGTGTGGCGCTCACTGGACGACAAGGCCGACCTGGCGCTCGGGCTGGGGAATCTGGCACGGGCGCTGATCGACCTCGGCCGGGTGAGCGAGGCGATCGCCGCGGCGCGGGAGGCCGAGCAGATCTCCCTGGACCTCGGCGGTGGCCGGCCGGACCCGAGCGCGGCCTATCAGCTGGGAATCGTGCTGCGCGAAGCGGGCCATCCGAGCGAGGCCCTGGTCAAGCTGGAGCTCGCGCTGACCGAGTACCGCAGGCTCAGGCAGCGGATGTGGGAGGGGGCGGTGCTCTTCCGGATAGCCGAGACGCACCTGGCCGGGAGCGCGCCCGAGCGGGCGCTCGACTACGCCGAGGACGCGCTCGCGATCCTCACGGAGGTGGGCGACGAGTGGGGGCGGGGAATGGCGCTGACCGTGCTCGGCCGGGCGCTGCGCGAGCAGGGCCAGCCGGGACGGTCGCGGGCCTGCCTGCAGGAGGCCCTGCACGTCTTCGACCGGCTCTCGCTGCCGGAGGCCGCCGACGTGCGCCTGCTGCTCGACGCGTTCTGAGCCGCCAGGCGTTCCAGGTGAAGCCGGCGGCCGCGGCCGGATGACGACGCCCGGGGCTCATCCGGTTCCCGCGTCCGCGGCCTTGAGGGCTTGGAGCAGTTCGGCGGGTGGCGTGCCGCGGCCGGCGGTGAGTGCGGCGGCGAAGGCCGTCTCGCCGAGCTCCGCGCGAAGCGCGCGCCGCAGCCGGCTGTCGCCCGGACCGTCGGGGCCGCCCGGACCGCCCGGACCGCCGGGCCCGCCGGGGCCGGTGGGTGTCGCGGCGCCCAGCAGGCGGGCCGAGCGGGCCGCGAAGCCGGCGGCGTGTTCGGTCTCGGCCAGCAGCCGCAGGCCGGCGGCGATCAGATTGTGGTCGTTGAGGGAGATCGCGGTGCCGGCGCCCTGGAGGAGATGGCGTCGCGCGCGCCGGTGGTCGCCGCGCGAGGCGGCCGCGCGGCCGAGCCCCAGACGGCAGTAGGTCGCGCAGCGAAGGTCTCCGATGCGGTGGAACTCCGGCAGGAGTTCGGTGAGGAGCGCCGTCGCCGCCTCCTGGTCGTCGCGGTGCTGGGTGAGGCGGGCCCGGTGGAGCTGGGCGTGCAGGCGTTCGTGGTCGCTTCCGGTGCTCAGGGCGAGGTCCAGCGCATCGTTCAGGCAGGTCTCGGCCTCCGCCAGGCGAACCTCGTCGCGGATCAGGCGGCCCGCGAGGTGGTTGAGGCAGTTGGCGCGTTTCACGTGGTCGCCCAGGCGGCCGAACAGGGCCGCCGCGGCGCGGAGCCGGTCCACCGCGGTCGCGGTGTCGCCCGCCATGCTCCCGAGCACGGACAACGCCAGCGCGTGATGCCAGTCGTCGCCCAGCCGTTCGAACACCGCGGCCGCGCCGTCGAGCGCCCGGGCCGCCTCGGCGTGCCCGCGCCGGTAGAGCGCCACCTGGCCGGCCGCCAGGGCGGCCGACGCCCGTTCCTCCTCGGTCGCCGCGTGCTCCGCCGCCCGGCGGGCCAGCTCCAGCGCCCTGTCGGTGTCCTGGTAGCAGAGCAGCAGGCAGGACGTGATCGCGGCGCGGACCCCGGCGGAGCCGTCCGGGAGCGGACGGTCGAGCAGCGCGTTCACCCAGGTGAACAGCTCGCCGCGGGCCCCGAGGATCTCCCATCCGGTGCCGATGCCGGTGAGCAGGCCCCAGGCCGCGGCGGTGTCGCCGGAGTCGAGGGCGCGTCCCATGGCCGTCCGCAGGTCGGTCCAGCGGTCGGCGAACCAGCGCAGGGCCGCCGGCTGGTTCTGGCCGCGCAACGCGGGGGCGAGCGACACGGCGTGCGTCAGATGGTGGCGGGCGTGGCGGTCGTGGATCTCCTCGTACTCCTGCCGTTCGGCCAGCCTGTTGCCGGCGAACTGGCGGACGCTGTCCAGCAGGCGGTAGCGCGTCTCCCCGCCCTGGCGCCGGGCGGAGATCAACGAGCGGTCCAGCAGGCGCGGGAAGAGCCGGGTGAGACCGGCGCCGGTGAGCGGCGGCGCGGCCAGCACCAGCGTCGCGGTGTCGTAGTCGAACTCGCCCGGGAACACCGAGCAGCGGTCCAGCAGAAGACGCTCGTCGCCGTCCAGCAGGTCGTAGCTCCACCGCAGGGCCTCCTCCAGGGTGCGGTGGCGGTTGGGCCGCGGCGCGTCGGTCAGCAGCGCGAACCGGTCGTCGAGCAGACGCAGCAGCTCGCCGGGCGAGGCGAACCGGGTGCGTGCGGCGGCCAGTTCGATGGCCAGCGGCAAGCCGTCGAGGCGGCGGCAGATCGTCGCGACCACCGCCGCGTCGGCCGGCGTGACCGTGAGGCCGGGCACGACGGCGGCCGCACGGTCGGTGAACAGCCGGACGGCGGCGCAGTCCAGGATCTCGCCGGGATCGGCGCCCTCGCCGGGCACCGGCAGCGGCGGCACCTGGTAGACGACCTCGCCGCTCACCCGCAGCGGCCCATGGCTGGTCGCCAGCACGCGCAGCCCGCCGGCCGCCGCCAGCAGCCCGGCCAGCAGGGCCGCGACGGCGTCGGCGACGTGCTCGCAGTTGTCCACCAGCAGCCAGCACGGGCTCGCCCGGACCGCGGCGACGATCTGCGGGCCGAGGTCACTGCCGTCGCCGCCCGCCCCGAGCGCGTCGGCGAACGCCCGCTCGACCGGCCTGCCGGGCGCGGCCGAGGCCAGATCGACCAGGACCGCGGGAGCCGGCCCGGCCGCCTCGTGGGCCAGGCGCAGGGCGAGGCGCGTCTTGCCGATGCCCGCGGGCCCCGTCAGGGTCACCATGCGGCCGCCGGCGACCAGCTCGGCCAGGTCGCGGAGCTCGCGCTCCCTGCCGACGAACGACGACAACGGCCTGGGCAGGGCGTGCGTCCGGCGCCGGAGCCGCGCCGCGCCCTCGACCAGGTCCCGCCTGGCCGGGTGGCCGAGCTTGCGCAGCAGGGACGACACATGGCTCTCCACGGTCCGCTCGGACAGCCTGAGCCGGTCGGCGATCTCCCGGTTCGCCAGCCGGTCACCGACCAGCCAGAAGACCTCCGCCTCCCGCCTGGTGACCCCGGCGGACCGTAACGCCTCCGGCAGCGCGGCGTCCTTCATGACGCGAATCATCCCCCAGAAAAGCTCCGTACCGAGCACGGATGTGCCGGCTTCGAGCATGAGGTGTGATGGCGGAAGCCTCCTGAAAGGACCCGCGCATGGCAAGCTCCGTCACCGAAATGATCGCGCACGCTCGCGCACGGATACGCAACCTGTCGGTCGCAGAGGTGGCCGAGGCCCTGGAGTCGGGCACGGTGACCCTCATCGACCTGCGCGAACCGGGCGAGGTGGCCCGCGACGGCAGGGTTCCGGGCGCGGTCCTCGCGCCGCGCGGCATGCTGGAGTTCTGGGCCGATCCGGCCAGTCCTCATCATCGGCCCGAGTTCGATCCCGCCGCCGCGACCATCCTGTACTGCGCGTCAGGCGGCCGTTCCGCGCTCGCCGCCCTGGCGCTGCGGGAACTCGGCTACGCCGACGTCGCCCACCTCGACGGAGGGCTCAACGCCTGGAAGGAGCACGGCCGTCCCGTGACCCTCCAGGCGGAGGAGGAACGCCGGTGAACGGGGACGCGCTCGGAGCGGCGTTCGCGCGGGCGCTGGCCGCCAAGGACCGCGACACGCTGCACGCCCTGCTCGGCGACCCGGTCGACTTCAAGGCGCTCACCCCCGGAGCCCACTGGGACGCCGACGACCCCGGCGAGGTCGTGGACCGGATCATCCTCGGCCAGTGGTTCGAACCCGGCGACGACATCGAACGTCTCCTGCACGTCGCCACCGGCCGCGTGGGCGACCGGGAGCATCTCGCCTACCGCCTCCAGGTGCGTACCGGCTCCACCCGCTACCTGGTCGAACAGCAGGTCTACTACAGCGTCGCCGGCGAGCGCATCGCCTGGCTGCGTATCCTGTGCTCCGGCTTCCGGCCCGCCCCGGACGGGGAGCCGCCGGAGGGCTGATGTTGTTCATGGTGATCGAACGATTCCGCGGCCAGGACGCGAAGGCCGTCTACCGGCGGTTCCGGGAGAAGGGCCGCATGACCGGCGAAGGTCTGGTGTTCGTCTCCAGCTGGGTGACGGCCGACCTGAGCCGCTGCTTCCAGCTCATGGAATGTGACGACATCGCACTCCTGCAGCGCTGGGTCGCCGAGTGGTCGGACCTCACCGAGTTCGAGATCGTGCCGGTGGTGCCCGGAGCCGCGACCGCGGCCGCCCTCGACGGCTGATCCGGACGTCGCCGGTCAGAGCATCGGACGTGGGTACCCGGCCGGGGGAGTGCCCAGCAGCCACGGCTGGTGGATGTGGGCGGCGGGCACGCCGGCGAGCTCGGGGACGTGGCGGCGTACGTAGTCGCCCGCCGGGTCGTACCGCTGGGCCTGGCGCAGCGGGTTGAAGGCGCGGTTGGGACGCGTGTCGTTGCCGGTGCCGGCGATCCACTGCCAGTTGCCCGAGTTGTTGGCCACGTCGCCGTCGAGGAGGTGCTCGAAGAAGTGCCCGGCGCCGGCCCGCCAGTCGATCCCGAGGACCTTGACCAGGTAGGAGGCGACGATGAGGCGGGCCCGGTTGTGCATCCAGCCCTCGGCGAGGAGCTGGCGCATGCCGGCGTCCACGACGGGCAGCCCGGTCATGCCCTCCCGCCAGGCCTGCAGCGCGTCCTCGTCGTCGCGCCAGCGATGGCCGCGGGGGCGGTAGTCGTCCCGGTTGATCCGCGGGAAGGCGTGGGTGACCTGGTGGTAGAAGTCGCGCCAGCACAGCTGGCGGACGAACGGCTCGCTGCCCGCGGCCAGGTGGGCCAGTTCCAGCGGGGACAGGCAGCCGAACCTCAGGTACGGGCTCAGCCGGGAGGTGCGGTCGCCGGCCAGGTCGTCGTGGCCGTCGGCGTACCCCGGCAGGGCGCGGCGGATCCACTGGCGGGCGCGGTCGCGGGCGGCGGTCTCGCCGCCGGGCATGGGTTCCGGCCGGGCCGGGCCCGGCAGCCGCCCGGCGTCGAGGTCGCGGGGCGTCGGCACGTGGTCGGGGGCCGCGAGCAGGGGGCGGCGCCGGTGCCGGCTCCAGGCGCGCCAGTACGGCGTGAAGACCCGGTAGTGGTCCCCGCCCCCGGACGGGGTGAGCGTGCCGGGCGGCACCACCGTGACCCCCGGGAAGAGCTCGTACGCGATCCGTTCGCGGGCCAGCCGGTCCTGCCTGCGCCTGGCCAGCAGGCTGACGTCGGCACTGGCGAAGACCGCCTCGGCGCCGGTTTCCCGGACGAGCCTCATGGTCTCGGTCACGACGTCGCCGTGCCGTACGACCAGGTCCCCGCCGCGTGCCCGCAAGGACGCCCGCAGATCGGCCAGGCACTCCAGCAGGAAGCCGCGGCGGCGGCCGGCGGGGACGGTCTCGTCCAGCACGAACAGGGGGAGCACGGCGCGGGCGCGCTCGCAGGCGGCCGTCAGGGCCGGGTGGTCGTGCACCCGCAGGTCCCTGTTGAGCAGGACGATCACTGTGTCCATCGACGGTCCCTTCACGACGAGACGGGCTGCGGTCGCGGGTCGTGTCACGACGTGGCCGCGCGAGCCGGGCCGGTGCGGAGGCGGGCGCGGTCTCCGTCGTCGCCGCCGTCGTCGTGGCAGCCGTCGTGCCGCGCCGGCTCGCCGAGCGGGCGGCTCGGCGCCGCCCCTCGCGGCCTGCCACGACCGTGCACCTCAGCCATGCCTCACAGATGCCCCGCCGGCCGCGCCCGCACGCGCGCGGCGGCAGTGCTGGTGGACGTGACGATGACCGGCCTGCTCCGGCATGAGGCCCGAGGGACGGGGAAGGTGCGTGGACATGGCATTCTGCCTGGTGACCGGGGCGACGGGGTACATCGGCGGGCGGCTGGCGCCTGAGCTGCTGGCCGCCGGTCACGACGTGCGGTGCATGGTGCGCTCGGCCGGACGCCTGCGCGATCTGCCGTGGGCCGAACGGGTCGAGGCCGTCGAGGCCGACGCCACCGACGCCGAGCGCACGCGCCGGGCGCTGGACGGGGTGGACGTCGCGTACTACCTGATCCACGCGATGGGGACGAGCGGCCGGTTCGCCGAGCGGGACCGGCTGGCGGCGCGCACGTTCGCGGCCGCGGCGGCCGAGGCGGGCGTGCGGCGGATCGTCTATCTGGGCGGGTTGACCGCGGACGAGCGGCTCTCGCCGCACCTGTCGTCGCGGGCCGAGGTGGGGGAGATCTTCCTGCGCGGCGCGGTCCCGGCGGTGGTGCTGCGGGCCGCGGTGATCATCGGGTCGGGGTCGGCCTCGTTCGAGATGCTGCGTTACCTGACCGAGCGGTTGCCGGTGATGACGACGCCGCGCTGGGTGCGCAGCCGGACGCAGCCGATCGCGGTGCGGGACGTGCTGCGTTATCTGGTGGCGTGGGCGGATGTGCCGGGAACGGTCAACCGGGGATTCGACATCGGCGGGCCTGATGTCCTCACATATGCCGACATGATGCACGGCTATGCCGCGGTGGCCGGGCTGCCGCCAAGATTGATCATCCCGGTGCCGCTGCTCACCCCCCGGCTGTCGAGCCTGTGGGTGGGGCTGGTCACGCCCGTCCCCGCGAGCATCGCGCGCCCGCTGGTGGAGTCGCTGCGCAACGAGGCCGTGTGCGGCGAGCACGACATCGCCCGCCACGTGCCCGACCCCGAGGGCGGGCTGGTCGGCTTTCGGCAGGCGGTGTCGCTGGCGCTGATGAAGATCAAGGAGGCCGACGTCGCCACGCGCTGGTCCTCGGCGTCCACGCCGGGCGCGCCGAGCGATCCGCTGCCCACCGATCCCGACTGGGCGGGCGGCAGCCTGTTCGTGGACGACCGCAGCCTGGCCGTGCAGGCCAGCCCCGAGGCGTTGTGGCAGGTGATCGAGGGCATCGGCGGCCGTAACGGCTGGTACTCGCTGCCGGTGGCGTGGCAGCTGCGGGGCCTGGCCGACCGGCTGGTGGGCGGGGTCGGGCTGCGGCGCGGCCGGCGCGATCCGGCCCGGCTGCGGGTGGGCGACTCGATCGACTTCTGGCGGGTGGAGGAGGTGCTGCCCGGACGGCTGCTGCGGCTGCGCGCCGAGATGCGGCTGCCCGGACTGGCCTGGCTGGAGCTCGGCGTCACCCGCTCCGGCGGCCGGACGATCTACACACAACGTGCCATTTTTCATCCGCACGGACTGCTCGGCCAGCTGTACTGGTGGTCGATCTCGCCCTTCCACGGCCTGATCTTCGGCCGGATGCCGGTCAACGTGGCCGCCGCGGCCCGCCGCAGGGAGCAGTCCGCGGCTACGAGCTGACCAGCGCCAGATCGAGCACGTCAATGCCGACCGGGGTGCGCTCGGTCACGCGGCGGGGCACGCCGGATCCGCACCTGATCAGTCGGACGAGCCCTGCGGGCCGGCGTCCAGCTTGACCTCGTTCAGCCGGCCCGTGGCGACGTCGTAGACGAACCCGCGGACCGAGTCCTTGTGCGGAATGAAGGGGTCGGCCTGGATGCGCCTGGCCGACTGGCGCACGTCCGCCTCCAGGTCCTGGAACGCCTCGGCGGACCAGTCGGGCTTGACACCGACCTCCTGGTAGATGTCGTGCTTGAAGCCGTCGTCGGTGAAGGTGAGCATGCCGCAGTCGGTGTGGTGGATGAGGATGATCTCGCGGGTACCCAGGAGGCGCTGGCTGATGGCCAGGCTGCGCCGTTCGCCGGCGGTGACGACGCCACCGGCGTTGCGGATCACGTGCGCGTCGCCCTCGCGCAGGCCGAGCAGGCCGTAGACGTTGAGCCGGGCGTCCATGCAGGCCAGCACGGCCACACCCCGGGCGGGCGGCAGCGGCAGGTCGCCGGAGTCGAAGGCGGCGGCGTAGCGTTCGGAGTTGGCGATCAGCTGGTCGGTGACGCTCATGGGGGACGTCCTCCTGTCACGTGCCGCGGCCCGCGGCCATAGCCCACATTCCCTACTGACTGTACAGGTTATTGTGCTCCTGTGCAGCCCCTGCGTCGAGGGCGAACACGGCGGTCGGCGACGGCGGAGGCGGACAGGAGGGTCGCGGTGGAGAGGCTGCCCCAGAGGGTGGCCGGGCCGTGGGCGGCGAGGGCGGTGATGACCGCCGGGGAGACGGCGAGGCCGAAGCCCGTGGAGAGCTGGAAGCGGGCGAGGGCGCGTCCCAGAAGATGGGCCGGCGCGAGGGCGGTGACGAGCGCCGTCGCGCTGCCGGCGTAGACGATCTCGCCGATGGTGCAGACCACGGACACCACGGCGACGGCCGGGGCACCCCAGCCGGGCCCCAAGGACGTGGCCGCGAGGAAGCCGAGGTAGGACGCGGCGAGCAGCACGCCGGCGAGCGCCAGCACGGTCCGCCGGGAGAAGCGGGACAGCAGGACGGTCACCGGCACCTGCAAGGTGACCACCAGCACCGTGTTGGCCACGAAGACGGCCGCCGGCCACACCGGGGACGCGTGCATCTGTGCCACCAGGACCAGCGGCACCGCGATCTCGGGGACGTTGAGGCAGAAGACGTAGACCACGTTGGCGGCCAGCAGCGCGCGCATCCGGGGCGCGGGCCCGCCGATCACGTCCGTGGCCGGAGCGGCGGCCGGACGCGCACGCAGGTGGACCGACCACGCCAAGGCCGCAGCGGCGAGATAGGCGAGCCCGGTGACGGCCGCCAGCGCCTGCAACGCGGCGGCGCCGCCCGCCAGGCACGCGGTGGCGAGCAGGGCGCCAACGCCCAGAGCGGCGTTGCGCAGGGCACGGCCCGCCGCGAGGGCGGCGTCGCGGTCGCGGCCGTGGGCGACCGTGGCCACGAGGGCCGCGTGGGCGGCCGGCCATGCCTGGTTGCCGATGCCGAGGAAGAGCGCCGCCGTCGCGAACAGCCAGACGTGCCCCGCCGGGGCGGCCAGCAGCAGCGCCACGCCCAGCACCCGCACCAGCATCGACGCCGCCACGACCGTGCTGCGCGCGCCCCGGTCCAGCCATCGGCCGACCGCGGGCATGCACACCAGGCCCACGACGACGCCGGCCGTCATGGCGATGCCGGTGACCGGCGCGGACAGCCTCAGCACCGTCACCCCGTAGAGCAGCAGGAAGGGCCGCAGCAGGCCGGTGCCGAGCGCGTCCACGGCCAGGGCGACGGCGTAGCGAGGGCCTCCGGAGGCGCGGACGAGGGCGCGCGGCCGGATCGTGGCGGTGGATGCCATGGCGTCAACCATGCGTCCGGCCGCGCGGGACGGCTCCGCCAGTTGACGGACACCGTCAATCGACGCGGTCGCCGGCCGTCCGACCAGGGATGATGTGGGGATGACGCTGAGGATCGACATCGGCGGCCTGCCGTCCGGGCGGCTGCGGTTCGCCGCCTCCCCGCTGGCCGAGCTGACCGCGATGCTGCACGTGCTGGCCGAACCCGGGCATCACCCGCAGCTCGCCGGCTGGGCCGGGGACGTCTGGGCCGGGCTGCGGCCGGAGCTGGCCGAGCGGCTCAGGGAGGCGGAGTTCCTCTGGCGTTCCTCGCGGGCCGACTTCCTGGTCCCGGCGCGTCCCCGGCCGACCCTCGCCGAGGAGCTGGACGATGTCGACCGGATCGACGACGAGACCTACGTGACCGCCGCGCTCATCACCACGTGCGGCAGCAACCGGGTGCACTTCGCCGCGCCGTCGCCGCTCACCGACGCGACGGCGCGCGAGCGGGCGCTGGACCTGGCCCAGGCCCGCGGCGCGCTCCAGGAGGCCTTCGCGGAACGGCTGCTCGCGGACCCGGCCGCCGTGCGGGCGCGGGTGCGCGACACCCTCGAACAGTGCGCCGAGGCGTTCTTCGACGCCGCCTGGACGGGCGTCGCCGCACAGCTGGCCACCGACCTGCGCCTGAAGAACGACCTGCGGAAGCGCCAGGGCATCGGGGCGGCGCTCGCGTCCGTCTCCGGCGCCGTCACCCTGGCGCCGGACGGCAACCGCATCATCGTGGACAAGCTGCAGGACAACGCCACCACCGCCCACGGCACCGGAGTCACCTTCCTCCCCAGCGTCTTCGGCCGCCCGCACCTGGTGGTGGTGCACGCGCCCGGATGGCAGCCGGTGGTGCAGTACCCCGTGGCCGAGGCGGGGCCGTCGGAGCCGGTGTCGCTGGAGACGGTCACGCTGCGGCTGGAGGCGCTCGCGCATCCGGTACGGCTGCGGCTGCTGCGCACCCTGGCCCGCGGCCCGCACACCACCGGCGAGCTGGCCCACGCCTGGGAACTCTCCCCTCCGGAGGTCTCCCGCCACCTCGCCGTCCTGCGCCGCGCGGGCCTGCTCACGGCCCGGCGGCACGGCCGTTACGTCCGTTACACCGTCAACGTCCCCGACCTGACGGCGCTGGGCGCCGACCTGCTGACGGCCGTACTGCGCTGAGCGGCTTCCGCTGTCAGGACGTTCGAGCCGATCCTTTCGTGGAGGTCTGATCGCGCTCACCGGCGTTGCGCTCGGCCCCGGCCGCCGCGAGCGGGCCGGCCGGCGCACGTCGTCACCGTCTTGTGCGGCGACGACTAATGCGGTGGACTCGCTTGATCACGACAAACCGCGGGTGTGTGCCGGCGGCGGGCCAGATCCGAGAAGGGACACGCAAGAATGAAGTTATCGCGGAGCGGCCAGAAGATGTCTGATATGTCGGGCCTGCGGAGCATCATGGAGGACGTCGCGACCTCCACCGCCTCGGGCGCGTCCGACTGGCTGAACCTGAGCATCGGCAACCCCGCCCAGATCAAAGAGGTCATCGACGCCTGGAGGGACCTGACCGCGACCGTCGTGGCGGAGGACTTCGCCGCGACCAGCAGCCGCTACGGGCCCTCGCGCGGCATGCCCACCCTGGTCGAGGAGATCGTCACCTCCTTCAACGCCCAGTACGGCTGGGGCATCACGGCCGAGAACGTCGTGGTGGGACCGGGCAGCCAGATGCTCTTCTTCATCGCCACCGCGCTGTTCTCCGGCCAGACCGCCGACGGCTCGTTCCAGCGCGTGGTCCTGCCCATGACTCCCGACTACGCCGGCTACCTGGGCCTGTCCACGGACCCCGACGGCGTGACCGGCATCGCCCCCGAGATCGAGCTGACCGGCGACAGGTCCTTCCGCTACGCCTTCGACTTCGAGGCGGTGGAACGATGCCCCGAGGTCGGCATGCTCCTGCTGTCCAGCCCCAGCAACCCGACCGGCCGCAGCATCGACGGCGACGAGCTCGCCCGGCTGGTCGGCCTGGCCCGGCGCCACGACGTGCCGCTGATCGTCGACCACGCCTACGGCGCCCCCTTCCCCCGCGTCGCCGCCTCCCGCGTGGCCCCGCAGTGGGACGACCACCTGATCAACTGCTTCACCCTGTCCAAGGCGGGCATGCCCGCCGAGCGCGTCGGATTCGCGATCGGGCCGTCCCGGTACATCCGGGCGATGGTGTCGTTCATGGCCAACTCCGTCCTGCACGCGCCGCAGCTCATGCAGCGGGTGGCGGCCAGGGCGCTGTCCTCGGGGCTGCTGGACCGGCTCGCCGCCACGGTGATCAACCCGTTCTACCGGGCCCGCCGCCTGTACGCCGAGCGCCTGCTGGCCGACCTGCTGCCCGAGTCCGTCACCTGGCGGCTGCACGCAGGAGAGGGCGGCATGTTCTGCTGGTTGTGGATCGATCACGACTGGTTCGACGACATGGCCCTGTACCGGCTGTTGAAGACCAAGAAGGTCTTCGTCGTCCCCGGCCGCCACTTCTTCGCGACCCCGGCGTCGGACGCCACGGCCGCGTCCCACGCCAGGCGGTGCTTCCGGATCAGCCTCACCGCCGACGAACACGTGATCGCCGAGGGCGTCGGAAGGATCGCCGAAGGCCTCCTGGAGCTGCGCCGCAGCTCCTGAAGGCCCGCGCCGCCCGGACCTGCCGCCGCCCATGAGCCCAGGCCCGGCGCGGCCCCGCCGCCGTGCCGCCGCTACGGCAGGGCGGGCACGGCCGGCGCGTTGTTGGTCCAGCCGGTTTCGAGCATGGTGTCGGTCGTGGCCTCGTTGAGGGACAGCTTGCCGCTGATCGCGGTCGTCCGGCTCTTGGACAGCAGCAGCATCGTGCCGGTGTCCACGATCAGGCCGGTCTGCTCCTTGATCGTCAGTCCGTTCTTCTGAACGACCGTCGGGTGGTCGATCGACAGCGCCGCGCCGGCTCTGCCCATGCCGTCCTTGGACTGTCCCTGCGAACGGACGGCGGGCATCGTCTGCAGGAGCTGGTAGGCCGCGGCGCGGACGTTCTTGGGCGCCGGAAGCCGGTGGAGCATCTCCGGCAGCGTCCCGGTGACGAACTGGTCCACGTCGTTCTGCTTGACCCGTGAGACCCGCGCGGCCTCGGAGAGCCAGGACTTCAAGCCGTTCGGGTCTGCGGGCAGTCGCTGGACCTCGTCGTAGGTCAGCCACTGCCCGGCCAGAAAGAACTTGTCGCTGTCGCGGCCGCGTACGGGCCCGACGTGGCCCTTGTCCGGCTCGGTCGACAGCTTCACGACCTGGCCGTCGGCCGTGCGGGTCCACTTGGCCGGCGAACCGTCGCGACGCCACGCCTTCCGGTCCGCCGCGCTCTTCGGATACGCCCCCGCGTTCCGGTATCCGAGCCACGTCTTGCCGTCGGGCGCCGTCCATTCCTCGGTGAGCGCCTGCTCCACCACCCAGTAGCGATTCGCGCCGCTGCCCATCTGGCGGGGACCGGTGCGCTGGGTCAGCACCCTCGTATGCCAGTAGGCGCCTTCCGCCGGAGCCGACGCGGCGGCCGCGAGCTGTGTCTGCGATGCCTTCGCCACGCTCGGCGGGCCCAGCAGGGCGGCGACGCCCACGGCGGCCAGGCCGGTGCCGACGGCGATCAGCGGCCGGACCCGTGCGGTCGCGAGCTTCATGTCTTTCCTCCAGAGATCGGGAAGTGCTGTCCCCACCCCATACGCGTGAGCGCTTCACGAGGTTGCCTGCGACACCCGCGCCGGCTTCGGCCGGGCCCTCAGTTCTCGGGGTCGCGCAGGCCGACGCAGTCGAAGGCCCAGAAAGCCTCTGAGTAGACGAACGTGCCCGTCATCCACGGCTCGTGAGCGGACAACCGGGCGACCTGGAACGCGGCTTCAGGGATGCGCAGCGACGGCGAACGGAAGCCCGCCGCGCCGGCAGCCTCGAAGCCGCGCGTGCCGTAGTAACGCGGCGAACCCTCCAGGAACACCAAGGGCACGCCCTGGCTGTCGGCCGCGTCGAGGGCGTACGCGATGAGCCGGGTGCCGATCCCCTGGCGCTGGAACTCCGGGACCACGCCCAGCGGTGACAGGGACAGGACGTCCACGATCCGGCGCGGAGCGTCCAACCGGGCCGCGCTCAGCAGGACATGCCCCACCACCCGGTCGTCAACGGTGGCGACGAAGGACATCGGCGCCAGCGCGGCCTCCGCGACACGAAGCGCCTCCACGAGCCCGGGAACCCGCTCGCCGTCACCGAAGGCGCGCGTATGAACCTCCCGCACCTCCTGGTGATCGTCAGCGGTCTCGCGCCGGATCACCAGCCCGGCACCATCGGGAGCGATCCGGGAGCCTCCGGACGCATCGCATGACGTCATGGCCGCGACGGTAGATCACAGGACGGCTCCCGCGCGAGGCAATTACGCCCCAGGTCGTTACCACCGGGGCCTGTCGGCCATCAAGGCCGCCGACCAGCCACGTTCACCCTACTTGGCGAGGCCGAGCCCGCGGACCAGCACGGTGGCCGCCTTGGCGATCACGCTGTTGTCCATGGTCGCGGCCGGGTCGGTGCGATTGGTGTAGATCACGATGATCACCGGCGCGCCGGAGGGCGGCCAGGCGACGGCGATGTCGTTGCCCGGCGCGTACGCGCCGGTGCCGCCCCCGGTCTTGTCGCCGACGATCCAGTCCCGCGGCACCCCGGCCCGGATGCGCTCGGCGCCGGTGACGCTGGCCCGCAGCCAGTCGTTCAGCCGCTGCCGGTCCTCGGGGACGAGCGCGCCGCCCAGGCTGAGCTTCTGCAGGTTGCGGGCCATGAACGCGGGCTTGATGGTGTCGCGCTTCTCACCCGGCTTCCAGTCGTTGAGCTCCGGCTCCCAGCGGTCGAGCCGCCCGATCGGGTCCCCGAGCGAGCGGTAGTAGCGGGTCAGCCCCGCGGGTCCGCCGATCTGCTTGAGGAGCACGTTCGCCGCGGTGTTGTCGCTGGCGGTGACGGCCGCGTGGCACAGCCGGTCCGCGGTCATGCCGTTCTTGACGTTCTCCGGCAGCCCGCTGATCGGCGAGTTCACGACCACGTCCTTGGCCGTCCAGTGCAGCGTGCGGTCCAGCAGGCCGGGGTCGGTCGTGCGGGCCTTGTTCAGGATGGCGCCGCACAGGATGGCCTTGAAGGTGGAGGCGCCGGCGAATCGTTCGCCGCCGCGGTAGGAGATGGTCTTCCCGGTGCCGATGTCGATCGCGTAGGCCCCGATGCGTCCCTGGTAGGAGTCCTCCAGCGCGCGCAGTTGCTTCCTGACGCCGGCCGTGCCGCTCTCCGGTCGCGCGGCGGCGACGGCGGACGCCGAGCGCGTGTCGGCCCCTGCCGAGCCCGCCAGTCCGACGACGGCCGCCATCGCCGTGGAGGTCGCCAGCACGGAGGCGCCGAGCCTGGTGCGCTGCCCTCCGTAAGGAACGTTTCTCATCCCGACTCCCCGATCTCGATCCGGATCTTCCTGAGCGCGACCAGAAGACCAGAGGCGGCAGCGGGATGTCCAATAGCGATATGAGACCCCAAGTCATAAGGATCCGGATATCTGCCTAGGTGAGCGCTTCACACAACCCCAACGCTCAGGCGACGATCGCGGCCAACTCCGCCCGCGACGAGATCCCCAGCTTGGGGAAGGCCTTGTAGAGGTGGTAGCCGACCGTGCGCGGGCTGAGGTACAGCTGGGCCGCGATGTCGCGGTTGGACGCGCCCGTGGCGGCCAGCCGTACCACCTGCCTCTCCTGCGCCGTGAGGACGCTCAGCGGGTCGTCCGGCCGGCGCGGGGCCGCGGGCACGTCGCCGGTGGCGCGCAGCTCCGCGCGGGCCCGCTCGGCCCAGAGCGCCATGCCGAGCCGGTCGAAGGTCTCCAGCGCGGCGCGCAACTGGGCGCGGGCGGCGGCGCGCCTGCGCGCCCGCCGCAGCCACTCGCCGTAGAGCAGCCGCGTGCGGGCCTGCTCGTGCGGCTGCTCGCCCTGCTCGTGCGCCCGGACGGCCTGCTCGTACAGGTCCTCGTCGTCCTCGACGAGGGCGCGGCAGCGCAGCGCGATCGCATCGGCGGACGGCACGCCGACGCCGGCCGCCCAGTCCAGGTAGTACGCCAGCGGCTCGCCCGCCAGCTCCGGCTCCTTGGCCCTGACCGCGGCCTCGATCCGGTCGGGGGCGGAGAAGACGGACACCGGCGCGTTGGCGGGCGAGATCCTCTCCAGCATCCTCAGCGACGCCTCCGGACGGCCCAGCGCCAGCTCCAGCCGCCCGAGCCCGGCCATGGCCACCGCCTCGGCCGTACGGAGCCCGCGCGCTCTCGCCTGTTCCAGCGCGGTCGTGGCCGCCGTCCGGCAACCGGGCTCGTCGCCCAGTTCGCCGCGCGTCACCGCGAGCAGCGCGGCGAGCACGACGGCTCCGTTCCGCTGCCCCAGGTCGCCGACCACCGCGATGCTCTCCTCCAGCCGGGACGCCGCCTCGCGATACCTGCCGAGCAACATCTGCGCCTCCGTCCGGATCTCCACCGCGACGGTCAGCCAGCCGCCCATGTCGTGGGCCCTGCACTCGGCCTCGACGCGCGCCGCCCTGGCCTCGGCCAGGCCGTAGCGCCCGATCGGCGCGCACAGCTGGGCCGCGAAGGTCAGCCCCGGCACCTGAAGCCCGGACAGATCGGGAGCGAGCACCAGGCCCCGCATGAGCGGGACGGCGTCCGGCAGCTCGCCGTTGGCCAGCGCGGACATCCCGAGCGCGCCGCTCACCAGCGGAGACCCCACCTCGGGCAGCGCCCTGAGCAGCTTCGCCGCCCGTGCCGCCAGGCCCGGGTCACCGGCGTACCACGCGCACCGCATCGCCTCCACGAGCAGGTAGGCCGCCCGTTCCGCGTCGAGCGGGGCGACCCGCTCCGCGCCGGCGATGATGAGGTCACCGGCCGTGGCGGGGCTGCCCTGCTCGAACTCCCGATGGGCGCGCACCTGGATCAGGTGGGCGAGGGCCAGCGGGTTCCGGATCTCCTCACTGGCCCGTCCGGCCAGCGCGCCCGCACGGGCCAGTTGTCCCGCGTCGCTGGCCGCCACGGCCGCGGCGGCCAGCCGTACCGACCGCCTGGCGGTGTCGGGGGTGAGCTCGGCGGCCCGTTCGTAGGCCGCGGCCATGGCCGCATAGCCCGAACGCGTGCGCGCCCGCTCCGCGGCCGACTCCAGCTCGCCCGCCACGTCCTCGTCGGGCGTGGTCGTCGCCGCGGCCAGATGCCAGGCCCGGCGGTCGGCGTGCTCGCCGCCGTCGAGCACCTCGGCGAGCGCGCGATGCACGGCCAGCCGGGACGTCAACGGCGCGTTCCGGTAGGCGGCGGCCCTGATGAGCGGGTGCCTGAAGGTCACCGTGGCCCCGTTCACCGCGACCAGCTTGGCCTGCTCCGCCGCCTCCAGGTCCGCCAGCCGGGTGGAGAAGGACTGCGCGGCGCGCAGCACGATGCCGAGGTCGCCCGTGTCGTCGGCGGCGAGCACCGCGAGCAGCGTCTGCGCCGTGCCGGGCAGCGCCCTGATCTGCTGCCGGAACGCCTCCTGCACCCGTCCTGCGACGGGGATCGCGGTGAACGGGTTCGGCTGCCCGGCCCGCTGCTCGGCGGTGAACGCGGACGGCAGTTCGAGGAGCGCGAGCGGATTGCCGCCCGCCTCCGCCAGGACGCGGTCACGCACCTTCGGCGCCAGATCCCCGGCCGACTCGGTCAGCAGCGCGACGGCCGCCTCGCGATCCACGCCGTCCAGCCACAACTCGGGCAGCCCGTGCGGGTCGAACTCCTCCCGGCCCGCGAACACCAGCGCGACGCCCTCCGCGTCCAGCCGCCGCGCCACGAACACCAGGGCGTCGGCGGAAGCCCGGTCGAACCACTGCGCGTCGTCGACCAGGCAGAGCAGCGGCCCGTCGCCGGCGATCTCGGCCAGCAGGCTGAGCAGGGCGAGCCCGACGAGGAACCGGTTCACCGGAGCGGTGGCGCCCATCCCCAGCGCGCCCCGCAGCGCCGCCGCCTGCGGTTCGGGCAGCGCGTCGATCCGGTCGAGCTCGGAGCGCAGGAGCAGGTGCAGGGCGGCGTACGGCAGCTCCGCCTCTGACTCGATGCCGACCCCGTGCAGCACCCGAACCCCCGCGGCGCGCTCGGTCAGGTGGCTGAGCAAGGCGGACTTCCCGATGCCCGGCTGCCCGCGCACCACCAGCACGCCACTGCGTCCGGACCGGGCGTCCGTCAGCAGCCGGTCCACCTGCGCCTGCTCCGCGGCCCGCCCGTACAACATGGCCGAAAATCTAGCGGAACGGACATTTGTCCCTTCCGGGTGGGAGCGGTGAGCAATGACCGTGACCTGGCACTACCGTCACGATGACAGATTCGGCGCGCCACCGGCCTGCGTAGTTTCGACGGCAGCAGGGATGACGGCATCCCGCACCGACGAAAGGATCTGATCATGGCTGCCCTTGCCGCCGCGTCCACCACCGCCGCCGGCGCCGAGGCCAAGTTGCTGCGTTTCGCGCTCAAGCAGGACGCCGTCGGGTCGGGCGCCAACGGGCTCGTCTTCCTGGCCGTCGCCGCGATCTTCGGCTCGATGTTCGGCCTGCCCGCCGCCCTCCTCGTGCCGGCCGGCGTGTTCCTGGTGGCCTACGCCGCGTCCCTGCTCCTCCTTGCCGCCCGTCCGGTGGTGAACAGGGCGGCGGTGGTCGCGGTGATGGTGGTCAACGTGGCGTGGGTGATCGCCAGTGTGGAGACGCTGATCGCCGGGTGGTTCCCGCTGACCGGGCTGGGCACCGCCTACGTGATCGTCCAGGCGGTGGTGGTGGCGGGCTTCACCGGCCTGCAGTTCGCCGGCCTCCACAGGGCCTGAGCCGCACCTCCGTCCCGACGTACCGGCTTCGGCTGCGGGGATGATGGGATCGGTTCCGTGCCCACAGTGATCACTGGCCTCGACCGGTGCATGCAGGCCGGTTCCCTGCTGCCGGCGGTATCGGCGATGACCGAGTTCGGCTCGGCGCTGCACGTCCTGCGCGACCCCGGTCACCACGGCCTGGAGGACTGGGCGGCGAAGACCCTCACGGCGATGAGCCCTGACCTGGCGGCCTGGACGCGATCGTGGTGGTGGACGGCGCAGGCCATCAGAGCGATGCCGTTCGTCACCCCCGAGCCCCCGGCGGAGAGCTTCGACGACCGGCTCGAACACCTGCGTGCCATGCCCGTCCAGGAGCTGGCAGGTCAGTTGCTGCGGCCGATCGCTCCCTCGGGCGACCGGCAGGTCGCCCTCCAGTGGTCGCGCGCGCGAGATCCGGCCGTGGCGGCCCGCGTCGAAACGCTCGTCAGGAGTCCGCAGGACGCGGTCGCGGATTTCCTCTCGTTCCTGCGTCGCAGCCGGCAGGAGTGGTTCGAGGCCGAGTGGACCCGGATCCGGCCGGTGCTGGCCGGGCGGGCGCGACGTTTCGCCGACCTGGCCTCCCGGCAAGGGCCCGGGCCCGCGCTCGCCGCCCTCGACCCCGCCATGGAGCTCGCTCCGGCCGGGGTGGCCGTCCGCATCGCCAAGATCCAGGCCGCCCGTCATGACGTGTCCCGGCGCGGGCTGGTCGTCGCGCCCAGCACCTTCATCCGTCCCCACCTGTACGTGGCCGACGTTCCCGGCCGGCCGCTCCTTCTCCTCCATCCCGTCGACACGGGCCTCCCCGTGCCCTCCGCCACCGTGGTGCGGCGACGGCTGGAGGCCCTCGCCCACCAGGGCCGCCTGGAGGTCGCCCGGGCGATCGCCACCGAACCGCGGACGGCCGGTGAGATCGCGATGTTGTGGAACGTCGACCCGACCCAGGTGAACCGGCACCTGCGCGCCCTGGCCGCGGCGGGACTGGCCACCACGGCCCGACAGGGACGGTTCGTGCGGTACCGGCTCGCCGCCGATGTCCTGGAGGAGCTCGGCAAGGACGTGCTGTCGCTGCTGCTGCGCTGAGCACGATTGACCGGATTCGTCAGCCCGCTGGCCGGACGGCCGCAGTGGTGCTGAAGTCCCTCCCAACCACTTCATCGAGGGAGAACCACCGTGACGATCCTGTCTCCGGAAGAGGCGATCGGCCGCCTGCGCGCCGATCGGGACATCCTCCTCGCCCGTGTCACCGGACTCACCGAGCAGCAGCTCGACGCCGACTACCTGGTGGATTCCGGCCCGCTCGGCGACTTCTGCCGTTCCTTGCACGACCTCGTCGCGCACGTCCTGATGTGGGACGAGATCAACCTGGCGGTGCTGACGGAGGCCGCCGCCGGCCGGCCGCACTGGAGCCTCGACCCACGCTGGGAGGACCCCGCCGTCGGGCAGGCGCTGAACGTCGGCGGCGTGGAGGCGGGCCGGCACCTCCCGGCCTCGCTGCTCCTGCACCGGTTCGGGGCGGTTCATGACGCGATCCTGACGGACCTGAGCCGGTACGGCGCGGAGTCCTGGGACGCGGCCGGGCTCGGCGCGGTGGTGCAGAGGGCGTGGACCGTCCCCGGGAACCCGGCGTACTGGCACGCCGCCATCCACCTCGGCCGGGTGCCGTCCACCCCGCCTGCCGCTTCCCGCAGGTCAGAGCGCGCGGCGGCGGAGCGGTGGTGAACTGGACGCGGCGGCCTTCACTGGGCGCCCGCGACGGGCGTGCACGGCTTCACGGGGGTGCCCGCCTCGGCCAGCCAGGCGCCGAGCTGCCAGGGCACCTCCGGGTTCCCGTTGTCGCGGAACTCCACCACGAGCGTCTCGTCCGGCTTGATGTACTGCGGGAAGATCTGGATCGTCCGGACGGACTTCACCCGGGTGGCCTTGTACGATCGCGACTCTGCCACCAGTGAACGCAGCTCGCTCGCATCGGAGGCGGGTTCCCCGCCGTAGGCGCGGTCCACGCCGGTGAATCGGGGGCCCGCGCACCGCGTGGCCGGGGCCAGGAAGGTCACGTCGGCCTTGATGCCCACCGCGTCGAGCTTGGCCTCCAGGCCGGCGGGATCGCGCAGCTCGTTGACGGTGACCTCGACCGTGCCGTCCGGGCCTCTGGTCACCGCGTGGGCGGCGGGCCCGGTTCCGGCGAGCAACGGTGTGATGGTGATCGCCGCCGCGACTCCGGCCGCGACCAGCAGCCGGGGGCCGGTGACGACGCGTCGCCGGGGGTGCATCCCGCGGAGCAGTCGCTGCCGTGCTCCGGCGAGTTCCTCCGGGGTGGCGGGGGGAACGGTCTGCCACATGGCTTTCAGGGCGTCCATTGGCGTTCTCCTTCTTTGCTCAGGGCTTGCCGGATCTGAAGACGGGCCCGGTTGAGTCGCGAGGCGACGGTTCCCGGCGGGATGGCCAGCGCGTCGGCCACCTCCTGGTAGCTCAGTTCGGCCCAGGCGACGAGCAGCAGCACGTCACGATCGGCCGGTGCGAGCTCCATCAGGGCCAGCGCCAGCGGGCGGTTGACGGCCAGGGTGTTGACCTCGTCCTCGACCCGAGAGCCGGACAGCTCCGCCGGATGCACGCCGCTGCGCACGTACGCGCGATAGAGGCTCATCTCGGTACGCCGCCGGCGGCCGATCAGGTTGGAGGCGATGCCGTACAGCCACGGTCGGGCATCGGGGCGATTCCTGTCGTAGCCGCCGCGGTGCTGGAAGGCGGCCAGAAAGGTGTCGGCCACCACGTCCTCCGCCTCGCTGGGGCCCAGGCGTCTGGTCACGTAGCGGTGCAGGAGCGGCGCGTGCCGGTCGAACAACGTGGCGAAGATCTCCGGTTCGTTCAGCGATCTCTCGATGAGGAGCGCGTCGTCGACCTCGACTGCTTCGCGAGGGATTGTCATGCATACCGACCTTTCCTGGCGTATGCGGTCACCTGTACTTACCGCGCCAGCCCGAAATCCTTCACGGGAGAACGCGGGCGGTGCAGGTGCGAAGTGGTCCGGCGAAGAGCCCGGGGGCCAGGTACTTCCGGAGCATGTGCCGAACGTCCGACGCATACCCGGTGACCAGAGAGAACGCCGGCACAAGCCCTGAGCGTGGCGGATGGGCAGGTACGACTGCTAGCGATCTCGGCCAACCGCCGGCGTACGCCGGCGCCACGTTGCGGGCGGTGACGGGGGAGGAGCGCCCCTCCTTGTCCCCTCCTGGTCCTCGGTGATGACGAGCCGGGCGGCGATGTCGCACAGACCAAGGCCCTGCGCGCGCAGGCACAGGCCCATGGGCAACATGTTCACGTCGGTGACGGCGGCAACGTAAGCGGCGGTGACGGCGGCAACGTAAGCGGCGGTGACGGCAGTAGCTTCAGCGGCGGTGACGGGGGTGGTGACGGCAGCAGGGTCTGCGGCGCGACGGCGGCGGTGACGGGCCGCCGTCGGCTCGTTGGGAGCGGGCGAGCGGGCGAGATCGCGTTGCTCGGTCCAGCGGACGTCACCGTCACAGGCCGCGACGTGCGACTGTGCGCCTCTCCGAGGGGACGGGGCTCCGTCTGGACGTTCAGGGTGGGGCAGGTGCGCGTGTGCCGGTGCTTCTCACCGCCCTTTCAACTCGGCGTTCTCCAGTTCCCGTGCGCCGGGAGGTCGGAGCGAGGTACGACGAGGCCGCTCTCGTAGGCGAAGACGATCGCCTGGGCGCGGTCGCGCAGATCGAGCTTGGCCAGGATGCGGCCGATGTGCGTCTTGACCGTCTGCTCAGCGACGATCAGGGCCGCGGCGATCTCGGCGTTGGACAGGCCGCGGGCCACGTGCACAAGCACCTCGGACTCCCGCTCGGTCAGCGACTGCACCCGGGGTGCGGCGCCCGGCAGCGCGGGCCGGCACCGGGCGATCTCCTCGATGAGACGCCGGGTCACCGAGGGGGCGAGCAGGGCGTCGCCGGCCGCCACCACCCGCACGGCCGAGACCAGGTCCGCGGGCGGCGCCTCCTTCAGCAGGAACCCGCTGGCGCCTGCGCGCAGCGCCTCGTAGACGTAGTCGTCCAGGTCGAAGGTGGTCAGCATCACCACACGCGGCCTGTACTGGCCGCCGGGCGGCGCCAGGAGCAACCGGGCCGCCCGCAGGCCGTCCATGCCGGGCATGCGGACGTCCATGAGGACGACGTCGGGCCGCAGCAGCCTTGTCCGGTCCACCGCCTGCTCGCCGTCGGCCGCGTCACCGACGACCTCGATGTCCGGTTCGGCGGCCAGCAGGGCGCCGAAGCCCGCCCGGACCATTGCGTGGTCGTCGGCGACGAGCACCCGGATCGTCATGGGTGCTCCTTCTCGTCTCCTGCCCGCACCAGGGGTAACGTCAGCTCGACCCGGAACCCGCCTCGTGGCGTCGGCCCGGTCAGCAGGACGCCGCCCACCATGGCGGCCCGTTCTCGCATCCCGGCCAGCCCGTGACCGGTGCCCGCGGGCTCGGCGAGCGCGAGCCCCGCGCCCGCAGGCGGCGCGTTCTCGACCACGACCCGCAGCCCGGACCCGTTCCCGGTGACCGCCACGGCCGTGGCAGCGCCCGGCGCGTGCCGGATCACGTTGCTGAGCGCCTCCTGCACGATCCGGTAGACCGGCAGTTCCATGCCCGGGGGTATGTGCCTGGGCAGGCCACTCACCGTCAGCTCGACGGGTGTGCCGGCCCGGCTGGCGCTCTCCACCAGCACGCCCAGCTGGTCGAGGCCCGGCAGCGGGGCGCGTGGCGGCAGCGCGTCGTCGCTGCGCAGCACGCTCAGCAGGCGCCGCATCTCGGCCAGTGACTGCCGGGCCGCCGCCCCGATGGAGTCGAACTCCCGCTCGGCGCCGGCGGGCACCCCGCCGAGCCTGCGCGCCGCGCTGGCGGCCTGTACGGCGATCACCGACATGTGGTGCGCCACCACGTCGTGCATCTCCCTGGCGATCCTGGTCCGTTCCTCCAGCAGCTCGCGCCGGGCCCGCTCGGCCGCGCTGACCTGTTCCTGTTCGGCGACACGCGCCCGGGCCCGGCGGCGCCAGCGCACGTTGTCGCCCACGATCAGCGGCACCGGCACGACGGCCGCCACGAGCTGCAGCGCCACGGCCCGCTCCGTGGACGACATGGGCACCAGTGACACGTCCGCCAGCGCGCCGAGGAGGGACAGCGCCCACACGGCCGCCAGCATCCACCGCGGCCGGTGCTGCGCCAGCACGAACAGCACGATCAGATAGGCGACCACGGGCATCGGCGGCCACGGCCACGGATTGTTCGCCGGCGGCGGCGCGACCAGCAGCGGCGTGACCAGCATCCCGATGTAGAGCAGCAGCCAGGCGGTCACCGGCCGGCGCCGGCAGAACGTCACCGGAGCCGCGCAGGCCGCCGCGAGCGCCACCGTCAGCTCGACCGGAGCGTCGTAGACGGTGGCGAGCATCCCCACGTTCATGGCGAACATGAAGCAGGCGACCACCCAGGGCGCTCCGGCCCGCACCCTCGCGAACCGGAGCGCGGACAGGACCGCCGGTCCGGCCGGGACCGGGGCCGTGGTGAAGGCGCGCGACATGCCATCACCGTAGCCGTCGGCCTACGCGGACGGATCAGCCCCAGAGCCGACTTCGGGCCTCCCACCTGGGTATGACGCGCCGGCCGGATGGCCAGAAGGTATGACCGGTACGGACGGCTCTGTGGTGTGACGTGCCCGGCCGGGCACGCTGCCTAGCGTCGGACCCCATGAACGACGACAACGATCTCGGCACCGACAGCAGAAAGAGAAGGCGCGGACGGACGCTCCGGCGACTGGCCGCCGTACTGGCCGCGCTGGGCGTCGCCGTGGCGGGACAGGCCGCCACACCGCCCGCGGACGCCGCCGCCGGACGGCAGCCGCTGGACGGCCTCTGGCGGGCCGACGGTTACGGCACCGTCTTCGGCATCGGCCAGGGGCGGCTCATCACCTACGACACGACGGCGATCAGCTGCCTGCGCGGGGTGCTCTCGGCGGAACAGACGGCGCGGACGCGCGACTCGGCGTCCTTCACGGCCCAGGAGGGCGGCCGGCGGATCGTCGTCCAGACGCGGGGACCAGGCCGGGCGCGGCTACGATATCCGGGCAGCGTCGGCGCCATCGACCTGCGGAGGCTGCCCCACCTGCCCCGGGCCTGTGCCACCCCCACGCCCGCTGATCCGGTGAAGGTGTTCGACGTCTTCTGGACGACCTTCGCCGAGAACTACCCGTTCTTCGCCACCAAGGGCGTCGACTGGCGAGCCGTACGGGACCGGTACCGGTCCAGGATCGGTCCGAACAGCGGGGACGAGGAGCTGTTCGCCGTCCTGCGCGACATCCTCAAGGAGCTCGGCGACGCGCACACCGCGCTCATCGCGGGCGGCAGGCAGTTCGCCAGACCGTTGCGTCCGGGCACCAGGCAATTGGACGGGGTGCCGGCCTTCATGGCCTTCAACCAACGCGTCCAGGAGTTCGTCGAGAAGAACGACACCCGCAAACCCCTGCAACAGTGGGGCCGAGGCGTGATCGGGTACGCCGACCTCCCGGACGGCCTGGGCTACCTGCGGCTGGGCGCGTTCGACGGCTACGCCGACGGCGGCTACGAGCCCAACGCGGCCGAGCTGGACCGGGCGCTCGACGAGATCTTCACCGTGTCCCGCACCTCGGGGCCCGGCCGGCTGCGCGGTCTCATCATCGACGTCCGCGTCAATCTGGGCGGCTACGACGCACTCGGCCTGCGGCTCGCCTCCAGGCTCACCGGCAGGCCGTACCAGGCGTACGCCAAGCAGGCCCGCAACACCCCCGGCGATCCGCCCGGGTTCACCCGCCCCCGGCCGGTGCCCGTACGGCCGGCGACCGCCCCGGTGTACACGGGCCCCATCGCCATGCTCACCAGCAGCCTGACCATCAGCGCGGGCGAGACCTTCACCCAGGCCATGACGGGACGGACGCCCCGGCCCGAGCGGATCGGGGAGAACACGCAGGGAGCCTTCTCCGACTTCCTGTGGCGAAAGCTGCCCAACGGGTGGAGCTTCGCGCTGCCCAACGAGCGTTTCCTGACCCGCGACGGGACCACCTTCGACGTCACGGGCATCCCGCCGCACCTGTCCGTTCCCGGCGTCCTCAGCGACGAGGAACTGAACGGCGGCCACGACGCCGCCTTCGCCAAGGCGCTCTCCTACCTGACGAGCCGGCGGCGACGGTAGCGCCTCCGCGCCTGGAACAGGCCGGCCGCGGCGGCGGCCGGCCATGGGAATCGGGGTGAACGGCCCGCTGCTAGTGCCTCGAAGATGCCTTCTGCGTGACGAAACCTCTTGTCATCAACCACACGGCGAAGACGAAGGTCTGCAGGGCCAGTGGCGCATTCATCGCCAGGTAGAGCGGCGTTACGACGTCAGTTACTCCAAGCAGCACCAGGAAACTCGCCGACACGGCTGCTGCTATTGCCAGGAATCCCCACCCGGACAACCATCGAGGGACAGATCTCGACCGCCACAGAATGCGGAACAACAGGAGATCTCCGAGGCTCAGCGAAATGATCAATGCGACATGATTGACCAAGTCGCGCGCCGTCCGCAGTAATTCACCGACGACCTCGATGCTGGATGCGGTCGTAGCGTCGGCTTGGGCGAGTTCCCGGCCCAGCACGAGAAACAAGGGCAGGATGATGACGCCGATGAAGTGGAACGTCGCCGCGATCAGCCTGAACCCGAGGAAACCTGAGCTGAGTCTTTCGTTCTCCGCCCGCAACATCGGATACAGGCACAGCGCGAATCCGACATAGGCGGGGATCATGATGGACTGAGCGACTGCGCCGAGGATGACCTGGCCCTCGTGTGCGGAAACGAGAGCGAGACGGCGTGGTTCGTCGACGGCGGGAACGACACTCAGCGCGCCGGCGATCATACCGAGGATGACCAGGGCGCCGGCAGTTGCGGTTGCCCGCCTGTTCGTGTGCACGATTCTTGTCCCGAGATCGTCGTGGTGGTCAGCCTGTGAGCAGGTCCATGCGCAGGAACTCGGTGATGCGGAGCAGCTTCGGCGGGCGTGCCGCTTTCTCGGGAAGGGCCTGGAAAGCCTCGTCCTCGCCGACGAGGCGCGGGGCGGTGAGTTCCACGTCCCTCCCGTCGACCCGGAGCCGCGCATTTCTGGCCGCCAGGACGTTCTGCACCCAGTCCGAACGCGATCCATACACCAGAACGAACAGGTAACCGCCGTCGACGGGATGCGCGTCGAGCGGCGTGCGGTACGTGGCGCCGGAAATGCGGCCGACGTGAAACAGCACCGGCCATCTTCCGCCGGATATCGCGCGGGGATTGAACACCTTCTTGTTCACGTGCCCCCACCACCTCGGCATCGGCATGGAAATCTCCTTCTCTGCGCTCCAGAACGGCCTTACGGCCGTAAGGCCACTTACGGGTGTAAGGTTGGCTTACGCTCGTAAGGCTGTCAACCCGCACACGTCCCGGAGCCGTCATGCCGCCGCAACCGCTCAGCCGAGTCCTCGTCCTGGAAGCCGCGATCCGGGTCGCGGACCGCGGCGGCGCGGAGGCGATCACGATGCGCCGGGTGGCGCAGGAACTGGGCGTTGAGGCGATGTCGCTCTACCACCACGTGCCGAACAAGGACGCGATCCTCGACGGCGTGGTCGACATGGTGTTCGCGGCGATCAAGTTGCCGGGCGCCGAATGCCACGATTGGCGCGATGCGATCCGTACGCGAGCCGTCTCCGCCCGCGCGGTCCTGTCGCAGCACAGCTGGGCACTCGGCCTCATGGACTCCCGCCGCGATCCGGGACCGGCGACGCTGCGCCACCATGACGCCGTCCTGGGGGTCCTGCGGGAGGCGGGGTTCACGCTGCCGATGGCCGCGCACGCCGTGTCGCTGATCGACAGCTACGTCTCCGGGTTCGTCCTGCAGGAGGCGAACCTCCCGATAGCGACGCCGGACGACGTCGAGGACGTGGCCGGCGACATCCTCCGGCAACTTCCGGAGAAGGAGTTGCCGTACCTGGCCGAGATGATCCGCGACCACGCCCTGCGACCGGGCTACGACTACACCAGCGAGTTCGGCTACGGCCTCGACCTGATCCTGGACGCCCTCGAAGCGCGCCGAAGCGCCCAGTGATCGGGCGAATCCGGGTGAACTTCTCGGTACGTGTGGCGAACAGGAGCGAGAGCACCACGTGAGCGACCGGCCGGCCGGCCGTGTCGGACAGTGCCGCCGTCTGGTGGAGGGCGAGAACTTGGACGGTCCACGTCCTCGGTGCTCGGCTACCGTAGCCCGTCTGGGAGCACGTCAGGGGCCGGCAGATGCCACATGCCCGCCGACGGAGCGAGTACGTCGGCGGGGCCGGGGGTGAAACCGGACCGGACCGGTCCGGTTGGGTCGATGGTGGTGTCAGTGGCGGTGGTGGTTGTCGGGTTGGGCGGGGTCGCCGGGGTGTTCGAGGCCCGGCACCAGGCGCAGCCGGTGGGCGCGGGCGTGGTCGAGCCAGCGTACGAACGCCACCCTGCGTGCGGAGTCGAGGAGGCCGTCGGCGGGTGCATCTCGGTCCGGGACGGGGGCGTGGCGGGTGACGAGGGTGGCGGTCCAAGGGCCGGCCGTCACCGTCTGGCCCGGTACGGCGGCGGCCAGGGCTTCGGCCAGGGCGACTGGCAGCGAAGTCGGGTCGGCGTCGAACTCGCCGTCCGGGGTGCGTAGCCGCCATGTCGGTCCGGTGGGCGGTCGCACGGTGGCCTCCCGATACGCGGACGCCTCCGACGCGGAGACCGCGACGTCGGCGGTGACGGCCTCGTAGACGGCTCGAACGGCGGCGCTGCCCTCGTAGGCCGCCGCAGCGATCGAACCCAGCTCAACAGCCGCCCGCTGGTCGAGCCGTACCGCGATGGCGTCGGTGGCTCGCCGGTCCGGCCGTATTGCAGCGGCGTCGGTGGGGGGCTGGTCCCGCCGTGCCGCAAGGGCGTCGGTGGTGGGTTGGTTGGGGCGGGGTGGTGGGGGCTTCTCCAGGGGGAGTCCGCGGGCTGTGGCCTCGGCGGCGCACAGTCGTTCGGTCAGCACCACCTGAGCCACCCAGCGCGTGAGCTGCCGGTCCTCGGCGGTTCCCGGCGCCGGAAGCGCCGAGGACCTAGGGCCGGTCCGCAGGGCTGCGAGCCGTCGGTCCAGCTCGAAGCGGGGGAGCGGGCAGCCGTCGAGCCAGCCGAGCACCGGCCCCATACCGGGGGCGACCGGCTCGCCGGTGACGGGCGCGTGGGCGGAGTCCGGATGGCTGACCCGAGGTGTTGGGACGGAGGTCGGACGGTCGGCGCGGGGAGGTTGGGCGGGGGCCGGATGGCCGGCCTGATGGGCGGAGGTGGAGGTCGGATGGTCCGCTGCGGGCTCGGGGGTGGAGGTCGGATGGTCCGCCTGGAGTGCGGGGGCGGAGGTGGGACGGTGCGCCGGTGGCGTTTGGGCGGTGGTTCCAGGGTGGGGCCAGGGATGGGCGGGGTGGGAAGGGTGGGTCATGGGGTCACCACCAGTTCGATGGTCGGGGCGTACTGGCAGCGGCCGAACCACATGACCTTGCCCAGGGCCCAGGCGGAGCCGGGGACGGCGTCGCGGGGTGCGGACACCTCGAACTCGGCGACCGTGCTCTCGCCGGCCGCCAGGACGAATCCGCGGACCGGGGCGGCGATCAGGTCCCACGTGCCCCAGGGCGAGACGACCTGCAGCTCGCCCCGGATCTCACCGTTCGTGCGGTTGTGCAGCGCCAGCCCCAGGACGGCACGCCCGCCGGGAGCGACGCGCACCGACGGCGTCGTCACCTCCACCGACAGGCCGGTGTCGCGGCCGGGACGGTCCTTGCTGCCCTGCGCCGCCACCCAGTCCTCGGGGACGTCACCGGGCACGGGGAGCACGCCGGGCAGGTCGCCGGGCAGGTCGCCGACGGCGACGGTGACCACGTCCTCGACGGTCTGGCCGTCGTGCCGGATCCGGGCGGCGACGAAGTACAGGCCGGGCTCGACGCCCGGGGGAGGGGCCACCGTCACCGGGAACCGTACGTGCCCGCCGGCCGCCAGCCGGTACGGGCGCCGCGTCAGACCGGCCGTCCAGCCCTCGGGGACGAGGATCTCCACGGCTCCTTCCACGTCGGCGTCGAGCAGGTGCGAGGAGAGCACCACCGACAGTTCGGCGGGCTCGCCCTCGGTCCGCACCAGGCCCGGCGACGCCGTGACGCTCACCGGCAGGTAGCCCATCGGCGCCGGCCCCCGGTTGTGCAGCCAGTACCGCGCATGCACCGGCTGCGCCACCTCGGCCGCGGGCCCCAGCACCGCACCGTGGCGCGGCGAGCCACCCAGCGGCAGGGCAGGGACGGCGATCACGGTGGCGACCTCGGCGCCGGTCAGTGCGACGGCCCCCTGGACGGGTTCGCGCCGCCGTTCGAGCAGGTCGGCGCGGTGTGTCTCGGTGAGGGCGAGCGCACCGGAAAGGACGGCGTCGCGGCCGAGCCCGGTGGACTCCATCAGGCGCACGGTCACCCCGGAAGCCGGGTCAGCCGCGGCGGCCGACCCGTGCGCGGTCGGGTTGCCGGCCGGCTTGACGGTGCCGACCAGCACCTCCCGGGCCGGCTCGACCTTCAGGTACGACCGGGTCGGCGGCAACGGGCCCCCGTGCGGCTCGGCGATCACGGCGTACAGCGGATGGTTGAACTCCTGCCCACGGGCGGGCAGCGTCAGGGTGCGCCAGTCGCCCTCGCCGGAGACCAGCGCGTAACGGAACTCGTGGGTCCAGTGCATGAGCTGGAAGCCCGCTCCGTCGGGCAGCGTACGGCGGGGCGGGTCGATCCACACCCCGGACGGCCACCCGGTGCACGAGCGCATCAGCGACAGGTGCAACGTGCCGGCCGGATCGACGGCGAAGCCCGGCAGTCCGTAGGTGAGCAGCGCGACGGTGTGGCCGGTGAGCAGCTCGGACTCCGGGACCTCGCCGGGGCAGGCGGAGCTCACGCGGGCGTCGGCGAGGTCGGCGGTCAGCGCGGCGGGATCGGTGGTGACCAGGGCGGGCAGCGCCCGCAGGTCACGCAGGTCGGCGTTGGGCCGCCAGACCTCGCGCAGCGGCCGGGCGGCGGGCACCCAGACGCGCCCGTCCCGCTCCAGGACCTCGGCATAGGCCGGGCCCGCGCGTTCCAGCAGCTCGCGCACCGCGTCGTTCTCCCGGGGGCCGCCGATCATGATGCGGAAGTCGGGGAGGTTGGAGTCGACGTCGAGCCAGCCGTACCTGGACCAGTCCGCCCCGGCCGTGGTCGCGGTGACCCCGGCCCTGACCAGCGCGACCAGCAGGTCGCGCACGCCGGCGGCGTCGTCCGGGCCGGGCACGACCACCTCCGCCACGCCGAGCGCCCGCTCGCCCAGCGGCCGGCCGCCGGGGCCGGTGAGCGCGACGCGGGCGGTGGAGCCCAGGCCGAACCAGGTGTTGGCGGGGTTGTCGAGGGTCCACGGCGCCTCGGCGGCGTCCACGTCGGGCAGGGCGAACCCGCGCCCGACCACGGCCCCGGCCACCTCGCTCACCGGCAGCGCGCCGGGCAGGTCGGCGGGGAAGCTCAGCCGCAGCAGCCGGTCCGCGCCGCGGTAGTCCAGGACGCGGGTGGTCAGGTCCACGTGGTCCACGCCGTCCCAGAGCGTGACGGTCTGCTCGTAGCCGATGCCGTCCACCGTCCCGGTGATCACCAGGCGCTCGCCGAGCGGGCAGGTCTCGCGCCGCACCTGGGCCGCGCTCTCCGCCGCGCCGACGACCGGGCCCTTGGGCACCAGGTGCCAGGGGCCCTCGCCGAAGTCGGGATGGGCGGGGTACTCCTCGTAGACGCGCAGCTCGTTGCCGACGCAGCCGGGCCGTAGCAGCTCGCGTCCCGCCTTCTTGTCCAGGACGGCGGACAGGCAGCCGCCGCGGCCGGGGTCGGCGGTGACGCGGTAGCGGGCGTTCTCGACGGTCACGCCGGGCGCGGGCGTCCACGCGGCCGCGTCGGGCCGGGACGATCCGGGCAGGAGCCGCCAGGTGCGCCAGCCGGTGGCGGGCACGTCCTCGGCCAGGAACCGGAGGGTCCCCCGGTCCACGACGCACGGCACCTCCGCGCCGGCGTCGTCGAGCACCCGTCCGCCGTCGAGCCCGGCGGGCAGCCGTACGGCCACCGGCGCCGACCGGTCGAACGACAACGTGTTCGCGACGACCACCGCGACGCCTTCGCCGCCGGTGTCCACGCGGGCGACGAGCGAGGCGAGCGAGACGTCGCGCACCGCGCCCGCCAGGTCGTACGCCTCGCGCCAGCCGGACAACAGGTCCAGGTAGACCTGGTCGGACTCGCTGCCGGTGATCGCGTCGTGGTGTGCTCCGTACGCGAGCTGCCGCCACACCTTGTCCAGCGCGGCCTCGGGGTAGGTCCCGAGCCCTTCGAGCGCGGCGAGGGTGGCCAGCTTCTCGGCGTCCACGGCGGCCACCTCGCCCGCCCGCTGCGCCTGCTTGGTGTCGATGTAGGAGACGTCCTTGCCGGTGTAGACCGGGTTCATGTCGCGGGTCTGCGGGCTGGGACGGCGTCCGGCGGCCGCCAGCTCGGCCCGGACCGCGTCGAGGAAGTCGCGCGGGGTGGCGCAGACGAAGCGCGGCCAGACGTAGCGGGCGTTCCAGGAGCGGTGGATCTCGGTGACCCACTTGTTGGGCGGGGTGTAGTCGGTGCCCACGGGCAGCAGCAGGTTCCGCGTCGCCCCGACCGGCTTGAGCTTGCGGTACAGCTCGTACACGGCGTGCTCGGCGCTCGCCAGGTCGGCGGCGGAGTCCATCCACCAGCCGGCCGAGTAGTGGTGGGGCATGAAGTGCGTCAGCACGCCGAGCCCCGAGGGGGCGATCCACTCGAACTCGCTCGGGAACTGCATCACCCGGGCGTCGTCCTTGGCCTCGCGGAAGTTCTTCTGGATCGGCCCCCACTGGTGGAACGGCCCGCGCGCCCACGCGCTGCCGGTCAGCCCCGCCGCGGCGAGGTATCCGGGGAACTGCGGGTCGTGCCCGAACGCGTCGAGCTGCCACGCCGTCGCCGGATCCCCGCCCAGGATGTCGCGCTGGTAGCCGATGCCGTACACGATGTTCCTGATCGTGACCTCGGCGCCGGTCAGGTTGGTGTTGGGCTCGTTGTACGTCCCCCCGACCAGCTCGACCTGCCCGCGCTCCATCAGCAGCCGCAGGTCGGCCCGGCGCTCGGGATGGACGTCGAAGTACGGCTTGAGATAGTCGATCTCGGCCAGCACGAACTTGTAGACCGGGTCGCGCAGCGCCAGGTCCAGGTGCGCATCCACCAGCGCGAAGCCGTTGCGCTCCCACAGCGGGCGGGTGGTGGCGTCCCCGGACAGCAGCTCCCACGGCGAGGTGTAGGCCGCCTGCGTGTTCCACCACACCGGGTCGTAGTGGAAGTGGGAGACCAGGAACATCGTCCAGCCGGGCTCGGCCACGACCACCACGGCCTCGGCCCGCCCGCCGCCCGCCGTCACCACGACCGGCAGCTCGGCCCCCGGGACGGGGTCGGTGATCTCCAGCGGGACCTCGACCACGCCCGCGCCCTCCGCCTCCCCGGACACGCCCGGGCCGGTGACGGCGACCCGGGCGGGCGGGCCGTCGAGCGTCACCCGCAGCACCTGGCGCGGGGCGTCCTCGGTGCCCGTGAACAGGTCCGTGGACTCCACGGAGACGATGGCGACTGACACGGTCTTCCTCTCTGAAAATAAATGATCACGCAGCAGGACCGCTGCTCACTCCGGAGCGAGGACGCTGCCGATCCCCCGGGTCGCGAGGTGGCCGGGGTCGTCGGCGCGGTCACCGGCGACGATGGCCACGGGCCCGGCCTGGCGCAGCCGGACCCATGCGGCGTGGAAGGCGCTGCCCGGCGCGACCTCGGCCCGGCGCCCGGGCTCGGTCCGCAGGTCCACGTCGCACCGCAGGGCCGGACGCCGCGCCTCGGTACGGCCGCGGCGCTCGTCGATGATCGCGGCGAGCTCCTTGGCCGCCGGCTTGGGACGGTGGTCCACGGTGAACAGGCCCAGCTCGTACTCCCGCTCGGGGAAGTCGGAGAGGGAACGGTCCAGGTCGTGGGAGCACCACCAGGTGACGCCCCACAGGGCGGGGTTGGCGGTCACCGCGTCGAGCGTGCGGCGGACGAACTCGGCGGTCCTGGCCTCGGGCACGTCGGGCCTGGGCACCCCGATCTCCTGCAGCCAGACGGGCCTGGCCGGGTCGAGCGAGGTGGCGGCGGCCAGCTCGACCAGGTAGTCGGCGTGCGAGACGGTGGCCGGGCCGAGCGGGCCGTCGATCGCGGAGACGCCGTTGAACACCCAGGAGTGCACCGTGGTCAGGTCGCCCAGGTCCACGTTGTCGGCGGGACGGAACGGGTGCTCCGGGTCGTACCAGGTGGCGTCGTACAGGGAGTGGAGGGCGAGCAGGCCGGGCGCGGCCGCACGCACGACGTCGATCAGCTCGGCGGCCCACGCCGTGGACGCCTCCGGGGTGGTGGCGTTGCTGGGGTAGAGGTTGTTGACCTCGTTGCCGAGCGTGACGGCGAACACGTTGCCGCGGGTGGCGACGGCCCGGGTGAGCCGGTCGGCGTAGGCGGCGACGGCGTCGCGCGCGCCGCGGTCGGTGAACAGGCTGCGCCGGTGCCAGGTGAGCACCCAGGAGGGCAGGAAGTCGAAGCTGGACAGGTGCCCCTGGAGCAGGTCCACGGCGACGGACAGGCCGAACTCGGCCGCGACGTCGATCACGGCCAGCAGGTCCTCCACGCCGCGCTGCCGGACCAGCCCCGGGTTGGGCTGGATCCACGGCCAGATCGGGAACACGCGCACGTGGTCCAGGCCGATCGAGGCCAGGTCCTCGAAGTCGCGGCGGACCGCGTCGAGCGACAGGTCGAGCCAGCTGTGGAACCAGCCGGCGGAGGGCACGTAGTTGGCGCCGTGGCGGATGGGGTCGAGCAGGGGCACGCGTCCTCCGGGGGTCGTACGATCTCCCGGCGGAGCCTAAAGCGATTTAGTCGCCCTGCCAAGCCCCCGGAGCCGCCGTGCTCTCGCGGACCGTCAGCCGGGGGGTCTCGGTCTTGACGTCCTTGCGCTGCTCAGGGTCGGCGATGACCTCCAGCATCACCTCGGCCAGCCGCTTGCCGAAGGCGAAGGTGTCGCGGGAGAGCGCCGTGATCGCGGGGTGGGTGATCCGCGTGAGCACCGAGTCGTCGAAGGCCACGATGGACAGGTCGTCGGGCACCTTCACCCCCATCTCGCCGGCCACCCCCAGCCCGGCCAGGGCCATCACGTCGCTGTCGTAGACGATGGCCGTGGGCCGGCGCGGCCGCGACAGCAGCGCGCGCGTGGCGGCGGCGCCCTCGGAGTCGCTGAAGTCGGTGTGCACCGACACCGCCTCCTCCAGGGCCAGCCGCCCCGCGCGGTCGCGCAGCGCGCGGGCGCGCCGCTGGGTGTGCCGGAACGCCGGCAGGCCCGCGACGTGCGCGATCCTGCGGTGGCCGAGCGCGGCCAGGTAGTCCACGATCGACAGCATGGCCTCCCGGTCGTCGGCCCAGACGCTCGACAGCGACCCGTGCCTGCCCGGCCCGCCCAGGACGACGGCGGGCACGCCCAGCTCCTCCAGCACGGCGATGCGCGGGTCGCGGACCATGAGGTCCACCATGACGAAGCCGTCGACCCGGTGGGCGGAGGTCCACTCGCGGTAGATCTCCATCTCGGCCTCGGCGTCCTCCACGATCAGCAGTTGCAGCGCGACGGCCTGGGCCGACAGCCCCGCCTGCAGGCCGGACAGTAACTGGGCGAAGAACGGCTCCACGCCGAGGGCGCTGGCGGGCCGGGCGATGACCAGGCCCACCGCCTCCGCGCGCGCCCCGCCGAGGGCGCGGGCGGCGCTGTGCGGACGCCAGTTCATCTCCTTCGCCACCTGCAGGATTCGCGCGCGGGTGGCCTCTCCGACCCCCGGGCGGCCGTTGAGCGCGAAGGACACCGCGCCCTTGGAAACCCCGACCCGCTCGGCGATGTCGGTGATCGTCGGTCGGCGCACCACTGCTCCTTCACGAATTCGTCTCAGCTATTGACACACGAGTCTAGCCAGGTGAATAGTCCCGCAACTAGAGCGATTTAGTAACCAAGGAGAGCGCCATGCGTAGGTACTGGACGGGACCGGCGGTGGCAGCCGTCATGGTCGTCTCGGGCTGCGGCCTCGGCGGGTCCGGCGAGTCGGGAGCCGCCGCCCCGACCGCGGCGGCCACGGGAGAGGTGAAGGGCACTGTCAGCCTCCAGACGTGGGCCCTGAAGCCCAAGTTCACGGCGTACGTCGAGGGCGTCGTCGCCGCCTTCGAGAAGAAGTACCCCGGCACGAAGGTCGAATGGCTCGACCAGCCGGCGGACGCCTACTCCGAGAAGGTACTCAACCAGGCCGCCTCCGGAACACTCCCCGACGTCACCAACCTGCCCCCGGACTTCGCCAGGCCCCTGGTCCAGCAGGGCATGCTGCTCGACGTCGCCGCCGCCGACCCCAAGCTCGCCGACGAGTACGTCGCGGGCGGCATCGACGCCTACACCTTCCGCGGCTACGCCGGCACGTACGGCTACCCCTGGTACCTCAACACCGACGTCAACTACTGGAACTCCGAGTTGATGAAGAAGAACGGCCTCGACGCGGCCAAGCCGCCGACGACGTTCGACGAGCTGGTCGAGCAGGCCCGGACCTACAAGGAGAAGTCCGGCGGCAAGACCTACCTGATGAGCCGCCGCCCCGAGCTGGGGGACCTGGCGCAGGCGGGCGTGAAGCTGCTGTCCGACGACGGCAAGAGCTTCGTCTTCAACACCCCCGAGGCCGTCGCGGTGATCGAGAAGTACCGGGCCGCCTTCAAGGAGGGCTTACTGCCGCGCGACGTGCTGACCGACACCTATGCGGGCAACGCCAAGCTGTTCAACGAGGGCACCGTGGCCTGGACGACGGCCGGCGCCAACCACATCATCGCCGTCAAGACCGACAACCCCTCCCTCGCGCCCAAGGTCGTGCCCTCGACCGCGATGGGCACCCCGCCGCTGTACGTGCAGGGCCTGTCGGTGTCGAAGAAGAGCAAGAACCCGGCCGCGGCGATCGCGCTCGCCCGCTGGGTGACCAGCGCCGAGAACCAGGCGGCGTTCGCGCACGAGGTCAGCGTCTTCCCCAGCACCAAGGCCTCGGCCGACGACGCGTTCTTCACCCGGAGCGACGGCACCAACGCCGGCGACGCCAAGGTCATCGCCTTCAAGTCGCTGGCCACGGCCAAGATGCTGCAGCCGGTCGAGGTGACCGACGCGATGAGCAAGTTCATCCGCCAGCAGATCGCCCTCGCGCTCAACGGCGAGGTCTCCGCCAAGGAGGCGCTGGACGCCGCGGTCGCCAAGTGCAACGAGCTGCTCAACCAGTGATCACCCCCGCTCTTCCCGCGCAGGGCGCCCTCCGCCGCCGGCTCACCCCCTGGCTGCTGGTGGCGCCCGCCGCGCTGTGGCTGCTCGTCTTCAACGTCTGGCCCTCGCTGAACACGCTGGTGCTGGCCTTCACCAACGCCAAGCCGCTCAGCGGCGGGCACTTCACCGGGCTGGCCAACTTCGGCCGCATGCTCGACGACGACCAGCTCGGCAACGCGCTGCTCAACAGCGTCGTGTTCATGCTGGTCTGCCTGCCGGTGCTCACCCTGCTGCCGCTGCTGCTGGCGATCCTGGTGGAGAAGAAGATCCCCGGCATCACGTTCTTCCGCACCGCCTTCTACACCCCGGTCGTCGCCTCCGCCGTCGTGGTCGCGCTGATCTGGAGCTGGCTGCTGAGCGACCGGGGCCTGATCAACGGGCTCATGCAGGCGTTGGGCGTGCTGCAGGGGCCGCTGCCGTTCCTGACCGACCGGTGGCTGCTGGTCCTCAGCGCCATCACCCTGACGGTGTGGAAGGGGCTGGGCTACTACATGATCATCTACCTGTCGGCGCTCGGGAACGTGCGGCGCGAACTGCACGAGGCCGCGGCCGTGGACGGGGCGGGGGCCGTCCGCCGGTTCTGGAGCGTGACGGTGCCCGGCGTGCGCAACACGATGTTGCTGGTGTCGGTGCTGGTCTCGGTGTCGGCCCTGCGCGTGTTCTCCGAGCTGTTCGTGCTGTCCAACGGCACCGGCGGGCCGGGCGGGCGGGCGATGTCGCTGGTCATGCTGATCCAGATGTACAGCCGCGGCTTCTACGGCCACTTCGGCTACGCCTCGGCGCTGAGCATCCTGCTCTTCGTCATCACGATCGGCCCGATGCTCCTGCTGACCCGGCTCAACAGGAAGGCGGACTGACATGGCGGCGATGAAGGCGAGCGCGCGACCCGCCGCCGCGGTGGCCCGTCCGGGGCGGCACGGCCGCCGCCGGGGCCGGGGCGGGTTCGGCGCCACCACGCCGGGTGAGCTGGTCCTGCGGTACGCGCTGCTGCTGCTCGTCCTGGCGATCACGATCCTGCCGTTCCTGTGGCAGTTGTCCACCTCGCTGAAGGGCCCGTTCGAGGACGTCTTCGCGCAGACCCCGAGCTTCGTCCCGCTCCAGCCGACGCTGGCGAACTACGCGCGCGTCGCGGACACCATCCCCGTGTGGACGTACGCGCTCAACTCGGTGATCGTGGCGGTCATCGTGGTGGGCGGCAACGCGGTCGGCGCGACGCTGGCCGGGTTCGCGCTGGCCCGGCTGGAGTTCCGGGGCGCCAAGCTGCTCCTGGTGCTGTTCCTGTCCACGCTCGTGCTGCCGGGGGAGGTGACGATCGTCTCCCAGTACGTCACCGTCCGCGGCATGGGCCTGGCCGACACGCTGCTGGGCGTGGCCCTGCCCGGCGCGATCGGCATGCTGAACGTGCTGCTGATGCGCACCGCCTTCCAGGCCATCCCCAAGGAGATGGACGAGGCGGCGGTCATCGACGGGGCGACCCCCTGGCAGCGGCTCGTCCGGCTCGGGCTGCCGAACGTGCGCGGCATGCTGAGCGTGATCACGATCTTCGCGTTCATCGGCGCCTGGGACGACTTCCTGTGGCCGCTCATCGTGCTCAACGATCCGAAGAACTTCACGCTGACCGTCGGATTGCAGTACCTCAACGGCACGTTCAGCGCCAACCCCCGTCTCATCGCCGCTGGGACAATGATCTCCTTCCTGCCCATCGTGCTCCTTTTCGCCTCGCTGCAGCGCTTCTTCTTCCGTGGCGTCGCCGAGGGCGCGATCAAGGGCTGAGCCGGTTCCGAGAACGAGGAGTCTCTCTCCATGCATGACGACCGCACACTGGTCGAAGCCCGTCTCAAGCGCGTGCTGGACGAACGTCTGCGCCCTGCCGTCTACCCCGAGTCCGTGCCGATGGACGTGCGCGTCTGGACCGCGCCGGGCGAGCCCGTACCCGTCGCCGAAGGGCTCGCGGCCCCGACCGAGCCGATCGCGGTCGGCGCGGCGTGGGGCGCGCCGTGGGCGACGAGCTGGTTCACGGTGACCGGCACCGTCCCGCACGCCTGGACGGGCCGGACCGTCGAGGCGGTGCTCGACCTCGGCTTCGACGAGAACATGCCGGGCTTCCAGTGCGAGGGCCTGGTCTACCTGCCCGACGGCACGCCCGTGAAGGGGCTCAACCCGCGTAACCAGTGGGTGCGCGTCGGTGCGCCGGTGACCGGCGGCGAGCAGGTTGAGCTGCGGATCGAGGCGGCCTCCAACCCGGTCGTGCTCGACTACAAGCCGTTCGTGCCCACCCTGCTCGGCGACAAGGAGACGGCGGGCAGCGAGCCGCAGTACCGGCTGGCGCGCATGGACCTGGCCGTGTTCGACGAGACGGTGTGGAACCTGATCCTCGACCTGGAGGTGGCAGGGGAGCTGATGCACGAGCTGCCCGCCGACAGCGGCCGCCGCGCGGAGCTGACCCGGGCCGTCGACCGTGCCCTGGACGCGATCGACCTCCAGGACGTCAACGCCACCGCCGGGGCGGCCCGCGCCGAGCTGACCGGCGTGCTGTCCGCGCCCGCCGTGCCCTCGGCGCACCGGATCAGCGCGGTCGGGCACGCCCACATCGACTCGGCCTGGCTGTGGCCGCTGCGCGAGACCGTCCGCAAGGTCGCCCGTACCGCCTCCAACATGACGGCGCTGCTGGCCGACGAGCCGGAGTTCGTGTTCGCGATGTCGCAGGCCCAGCAGTGGGCGTGGATCAAGGAGCACCGGCCCGAGGTGTGGGCCAAGGTGACCAAGGCCGTGGCGGCCGGGCGGTTCGTCCCGACGGGCGGCATGTGGGTGGAGTCCGACACGAACATGCCCGGCTCCGAGGCCATGGCCCGTCAGTTCGTGCACGGCAAACGCTTCTTCATCGACGAGTTCGGCGTCGACAACGAGGAGGTGTGGCTGCCGGACACGTTCGGGTTCGCGGCCGGGCTGCCGCAGATCATCAAGGCGGCGGGCTCGAAACGGCTGCTCACGCAGAAGATCTCGTGGAGCCGGACGAACACGTTCCCGCACCACACGTTCCTGTGGGAGGGCATCGACGGGACGCGGGTGTTCACGCACTTCCCGCCGGTCGACACCTACAACTGCTCGATGAACGGCCGGGAGATCGCGCACGCGGCCCGCAACTTCAAGGACAAGGGCGTCGCCCGGCACTCGCTGGCCCCCACCGGCTGGGGCGACGGCGGCGGCGGCACCACCCGCGAGATGGTGGCCAAGGCCGCCCGGCTGCGCGACCTGGAGGGCTCGGCCACCGTCACCTGGGAGACCCCCGCCGGCTTCTTCGCCAAGGCCGAGGCCGAGTACCCCGACCCGCCGGTCTGGGTCGGCGAGCTCTACCTCGAGCTGCACCGGGCCACGCTGACCAGCCAGGCCAAGACCAAGCAGGGTAACCGGCGCAGCGAGTCGCTGCTGCGCGAGGCCGAGCTGTGGGCCGCCACGGCCGCCGTGCGGGCCGGCGCGCCCTACCCGTACGAGCAGCTGGACCGCATCTGGAAGACGGTGCTGCTGCACCAGTTCCACGACATCCTGCCCGGCTCGTCGATCGCCTGGGTGCACCGCGAGGCCAGGGCCACCTACGCGGCGCTGGCCGACGAGCTGACCGGCCTGATCGACGACGCCCAGCGGGCCCTGGCCGTAGACGGCCCCCACGAGCTGGTCTTCAACGCGGCCCCGCACGCCCGCGACGGCGTCCCGGCCGGCGGCGCGGCCCCGGCCGCACCGGGGACCCCGACGGCCGTGGAACCCCGCGAGGACGGCGGCTTCGTGCTGGACAACGGCCTGCTCAGGGTCGAGGTGGACGGGCGCGGCCTGATCGTCTCCGCCTACGACCAGCGGGCCCGGCGCGAGACCCTGCCCCCCGGCCAGGCCGCCAACCTGCTCCAGCTGCACCAGGACTTCCCCAACATGTGGGACGCCTGGGACGTGGACGAGTTCTACCGCAACACGGTCGCCGACCTCACCGCGGCCGACGAGGTGACGGACGGCGAGCGGCCCGGCTCGGTCCGGGTCACCCGCTCGTTCGGCGGCTCGTCCGTCACGCAGGTGATCTCGCTGGACGGGCGGCGGGTCGACATCGCCACCGAGGTCGACTGGCACGAGACGGAGAAGTTCCTCAAACTGGCCTTCCCCCTCGACGTGCGCGCCGAGCGCTACGCCGCCGAGAGCCAGTACGGCCACGCCTACCGCGCCACCCACACCAACACGAGCTGGGAGGCGGCCAAGTTCGAGGCGTGCAACCACAAGTTCGTGCACCTGGAGGAGCCCGGCTGGGGCGTGGCCGTGGTCAACGACTCCACCTACGGCCACGACGTGACCCGGACCGTGCGCGAGGACGGCGGCACCACCACGACCCTGCGGGTGTCGCTGCTGCGCGCCCCCCGCTTCCCCGACCCCGAGACCGACCAGGGCAGGCACACCTTCCGGCACGCGCTGCTGCCCGGCGCGACGATCGGCGACGCGGTGCGCGAGGGCTGGTTCCTCAACCTGCCCGAGCGGGTCCTGTCCGGCGCCGCCGAGGTGGCGCCGCTGGTCACGGTGGACGACGACGCGGTCGTGATCACCGCGGTCAAGCTCGCCGACGACGGCAGCGGCGACGTCGTGGTGCGCTTCCACGAGTCGCGCGGCGGCCGGGCGGCGGCCACGCTCACGGCCGGCTTCCCCGTCACCTCGGTGACGGTGACCGACCTGCTGGAGCGCCCGCTGGCCGAGCCCGAGCGGCCCGGCCGGTCGATCCCGGTGACGTTGCGGCCGTTCGAGCTGGTCACCCTGCGGCTCGGCCGCTGACCGCACGTTCCCGGTGAGGGGCGCCCGTCCGGGCGCCCCTCACCTGCGTTCACGGCGGAGTCGTCGTCAGGGGGTGTAGACGGCGGAGCTCCCGTACAGCTTGTTGGTGAACGCCGAGATGTAGGAGGCGGTGTTCGCCGAGGTGAGGTTGTAGGTGAGGAACACGCCGTACCCCTCGGTGACCGTACGGCGGGCCAGGGAGGCGGCGGTGGAGGAGCTGGTGCCGGTGAACGACACGGCGGCCGGCGACAGGCGGGACCTGGAGGTCGGGCCGTTCGGCACGGACCAGGTGCCGTACCAGGGGTTCCAGGCGTAGTCGAAGGTGTTGTTGATGCTGACGCCGTTGTAGGACAGGCGGTCGGCGGCCGGGCCGATGTCGTACAGCGTGATGAGCTTGTTCGGCAGCTTCTGGCGCAGGGCCTGGACCAGGTAGACGAAGGAGAAGTCGTTCGGCTGGCCGGTGCCGTTCCTGCCGTACTCGACGTACTCGTCGTCGAAGTCGATGCCGTCGAGCCCGTACGTCGTCACCACGTCGGCCAGTTCCTGGGCGAACGCGTCGGCGGCCTGCTGGGACGGGAAGTTCGCGAAGCCGGCGCCCTGGTGGTTGCCGAGGATGGACAGCAGGACCTTGATGCCCCTCTGCTGCAGCGGGCGGACCTCGGTCGCCACGTTGTCGAGCACCCGCTGCACGTTCTCGTTGCAGTGGAGGTAGGCCTTCGTGCCGTCGTAGTTGATGTTGGCGGCGAAGATGACCGCGATGTCGAACACCTGCGCACCGCCTCGGGCCAGCGTGTACTTCGCGACGTTCGTCATGCTCTCGCTGTTGACCTCGATGTAGACCACCGAGAGCGGGCCGGTCTTGCCGGCCGCGCGGCTCTCGGCGTGTGCCGCGGTGGGTAACGCGGCACCCGCGGCGGTCGCGGCCAGCGCTGCCAGCAGGGTCCTTCTCCGCATGAGCGGTGAACTCACGATCGACTCCTCAGGGCATGGGGGGATGATTTGCTATATCGGTTAAGTCCAGTCCACTCGTTCTCGCGAGGCTGCGTAGGGCCTGGAGATAAATCGGTATAGCGCCTCGATCATCGGCAGCCCGGAGCCCGCTGTCAAGGTGTCGCCGGGGCGGAAAAGGCGTCGCGGGCGCTGGAGATTTCTCTGGTGGTAATGTTCCGTATATCCAAATATTTAGATGTATGGAGCAGTGATGGAGAAGGTGCTGATTGTCGGTGCCGGCGCGCTGGGGCAGGTCTTCGGGGCGTGGCTGGCCGCGGGCGGGGCCCGGGTCAGCTATCTCGTGCGGCCGGGCCGGGAGGGCTGGGAAGGGGCTTCGCTGTACCGGCTCAGGCGGGGGCGGGCGCCGGTCGCCGAGCGCGTCACGCCGTACGAGGTGCGCAGCGAGCCGCCCCGCGAACGGTGGGACATGGTGTGGCTCTGCGTGGACTCCCCGGCGCTGCGCGGCGACTGGACGGGCGCGCTGCGCGCGGTGACCGGTGAGGCGACGGTGGTCACCATCGGCCAGGATCCGGGCGATCTGCGCACCCTCGCCGGCGTCTGGCCGCGGGAGCAGATCGTCCAGGTGGCCCCGACGGTGCTGGCCTACCAGGCTCCGCTGGAGCGCGAGGTTCCCGCGCCGGGCGTGGCGTACTGGGTGCCGCCCGGCACGGCGACGGGCGTCACCGGAGCACGCGCCCCGCGGGTCGTCGCCGCGCTGCGGGCCGGCGGCGTGCGGGCCAGGCGGGTGACCCGGGCCGGCGCGGGGGAGCTCACCGCCGCCCGGATGATCCCCTACATCGCCGCGCTGGAGTCCTCCGGCTGGCGGCTGCCCGCGTCGGGCCCGCGGTTGCGGGGCGCCGCCGCGGCCGTCCGGGAGGCCGTCGCGGTGGTCTGCGCCCAGCACGGGCTGCGCGCTCCCGTCCTCGTTCCGTCCTGGGCCGTGGGACTGGCGTTGCGGGTGCTGCCCCGGCTGCTCCCCTTCGACCTGCGCCGCTACCTGGAGACGCACTTCACGAAGGTGGGCGCGCAGACACGCCTGATGCTGGACGGCTGGATCGCCGAAGGGGCCGCCAGGGCGCTGCCGGTCGGCCGCCTGTCCGCCGTGCGCGACTCGTTGCCCGCATGAGCGGCTCGATCGAGGCCCGGGACGTCCTCGCGCTGTTCGCGCGGACCCGGCCGCTGTTCACCGCCCTGGGGGACGAGCGCAGGCAGGAGATCGTCGTCCATCTCCTGGAGTCCGCGGAGCCCCGCAGCGTCGGCGACATCGCCGCGCACCTGGAGCTGTCCCAGCCCGCCACCTCCCACCACCTCAAGATCCTGCGCGACGCGGATCTGCTGACGGTGCGGCGCAAGGGCACCCTGCGCCTGTACGACCTCAACGCCGACGCCTATCCGGAGCTCCTGACGCCCCTGCGCGACCTCATCACGACGATCATCTACTGCGCCTCCGGCCTCGGCGAACAGCCGGGCGGTCACTAGAGATCGACGACCGCCCGCGCGCCTTCCCGTCCCGGTCTGTCACATCGGGACCGGCTGTCCCGTCCTCGCAGTGCTGTCCATCCAGCTGAGGAGATCTCCGTGACACACCCCCACAGGCGACGGGCGAAGGAGCAGGGGCGATGAAGGTACTGCTGGCCGGGGCGACCGGCGCGATCGGGCTTCCGCTGCTGTCGGCGCTGGCCGCGTCGGGGCACGACGTGGTCGCCGTCGTCCGCGATCCCGCCAAACGGCGGCTCGTCGCCGGACGCGGCGCGGACGCCGTCGTCGCCGACGTGCTCGACCGGGACGCGCTGCTGCGCGCGCTCGACGGGCACGCCGCCGACGTCGTCATGCACCAGGCCACGGCGCTGCGTGGCGCCTCGCGCAGGCTGCGCCCCGACGACCCCACCCTCGCCCTGCGCGACCGGGGGACCGCGCACCTGCTCGACGCCGCGCGGGCCGTCGGCGCGCGCCGGTTCGTCACCCAGTCGCTGATCACCGGGTACGGCTACCGCGACCACGGCGACCGCGTGCTGACCGAGGACGACGAGTTCGGCGTGCACGTCGGCACCGTCGCCGACCTGGTGACCGACTCCAGCGTGGCGACCGAGAGCCAGGTGTTCGCCGCCGCAGGCATCGAGGGCGTCGCCCTGCGTTACGGCATGTTCTACGGCAGGAACGCCTTCAGCGACCTGTTCGCCGACCTGATGCGCAAGCGGGCACCGGTGTTGCCGCGCGGCAGCACGGGCACCACCTCCTTCGTCCACGTGGACGACGCCGCGGCGGCCGCGGTCGCGGCCATGGAACGCGGCGGCGCGGGGCAGGCGTACAACATCGTGGACGACCGGCCCATGAGCTGGCGCGACTTCCTGACCGCGGTCGCCCGCGCGCACGGCACGCCGCGTCCCGTCGTGATTCCGAGATGGCTGGTCAGGCTGGCCGTGCCGTACCTGGGCTGCCTGCTGATGGACACCACGATGCGGGTCTCGCACGCCAAGGCCACCCGCGACCTGGGCTGGACCCCGGTGCACCCGAGCGTTCCCGACGGACTGGAGGACATGAGATGACGAACGGTTACAGCAGGCCGGCCAGGATCTTCGTCCAGGTGGCCGTGGCGGTCGGCGCGCTGACGATGCTGGGCTTCGGCGTGTGGATGCGCCTCGACCCGGCCGGTTTCGCGGTCTTCGCCCGCTTCCCCAATCACGTGCACTTCCTGCACGACGCCGGGGTCTTCCAGATCGGCATCGGGCTGATGATGCTGAGCGCGCTGGTGTGGCGCGACGTGCTGTCGGTCGTGCTGGTCGGGTTCCTCGTCGCCAACACCCTGCACGTGGTGAACCACGCGGCCGACCTGGACCTCGGCGGCAACCCGGACAACTGGTGGCAGCTCGCCCTACTCTCCCTGCTGGCGCTGGCCGCGCTCGTGGTGCACCGCGGGCAGCTCAGCCGCCGGTCACGGGCGCAGAGGTAGGTCAAGGGTGGTGGGTGTCCGGTAGCTTGCGACAATCCGCGTGACGCGACATGAAGGGGTGCTCATCGTGACATCCGAGACGAACCCGGCGGCTGACTTCAGCGAGTGGGATGCCGCGCTGGCCGGTGCGTTCGAGATCCTGCTCGGCGGAGAGCCGGCCGTGCACCCTGCCGCCGGGTACGGCGTGTACTACGGCTCGGACACCTTCGACGAGTTCCTGTTCCCGAACGCCTGGGCCACCGCCGACGCGCTGTCCGGCCGGGCGGCGAGTACCCTCCAGGATCCGGACGGTGAACACCCCTTCTCCCCCTGGACCTGGCGGTTCGACCTGGGCGGGTCGCTGTTCTGGTTCGACCCCGATCTGCTGGCGGGAACAGGGCCGTGGGGCGAGGACGGGCACAAGGGCCCGCGGCCGTTCGGCGACGCCTTCGTCGCCGACCTGCGGGCCGCGTCCGCGGCCGACGAAGCCGGTGAGGTCCTGGTGCCCGGCGCACAATTGGGACCACTCCTGGGCCGCCACGGCGTCGATCTGACCGGCGGGGAGTGCGAGAGACTGAACGGCTGGCTGACCGTGCTGCTGCGCGTCGCCACCGACGGCACCCTCACCGACGCGATGCGGGCCGCCACGTTCACCGAACGTGGCCCCGGCCACCTGGTTTCCGTCTCCGACCTGCGGTACGCCCGCTCCGCCGTCGAGCCCTGGGAAGAGCGCCTGGGCGCGGTCGCGCATCCCGCGCTCCGCGACCATCTCCGCATGCTCTGTCTCGCCGAGGACGACGCGCGCAGCGAGGGTGGCTTCTACCGCGGCAACGGCCCCTGGCCGTGGACCGACGTCCTGGAGGCGGTCGGCTGCTCGCTGGTCGCGGGCTGGGGGTTCGGCGAGTTCCAGGCCGGCGCCGCCGTCGTGCGCTTGCCGGACCAGCCGGAAGCACGCTGACGACCTAAGCAAGTCATATCACCTGACTCGCATAAAAATGACAACTAGGCATTGCTGATATCTCAACCCGCTCGTACTGTGATCCCAGTCGCTCCGTTGAACGAAGGAGATCCAGTGCCCCCCCGTCACGATCCTCGACCGGCCGGCTGGCGAGTCGGCGCCGACATCGGCGGCACCTTCACCGACGTCATCGCGCTGGGGCCGGACGGCCAGGTCGTCCCCATGAAGGTGTTGTCCACCCCGCCCGACTACGGCGCCGGCGTGGTGGCGGCGACCACCGGCGTGCTCTCCCTGGCCGGTGCCCGGCCCGAGGCCGTGGTCGCGATGCTGCACGGCACGACCGTCGCCACCAACGCCATCCTGTCGATGAACGGCGTCCGCACCGCGGTGGTCACCACCCGCGGCTTCCGCGACGTGCTGGAGATCGGGCGGCTGCGCCGGCCGGTGCTCTACGACCTGTCATGGTCCAAGCCCGAACCCCTCGCCCGGCGACGCGACCGGCACGAACTCGACCAGCGGATCACGGCCGACGGCCGGCTCGGCCCACCGGCGAGCGAGGACGAGATCCGCGCGCTGGCCGGACGCCTGCGGGCGGACGGCATCGAAGCGGTGGCCGTGTGCCTGATCAACTCCTATGTCCGCCCTGACGAGGAACGGCGGGTCGCCGCACTGCTGCAAGCCGAACTGCCCGGCGTGTACGTCACGGCGTCGGTCGACGTCTCCCCGCAGCCGCACGAGTTCGAGCGCATGAGCACCGCCACCGTCAACGCCTACGTCGGCCCCACCGTGCACGGTTACCTCACCCGGCTGGAGGCGGGGCTGCGCTCGGCGAAGGTGCGCGCGCCCCTGCTGGTCATGCAGTCCAGCGGCGGACTGCTCGACGCGGCCTCCGTCGCGCGGCGGCCGGTGCAGATCATCGAGTCCGGCCCGGCGGCCGGTGTCACCGCCGTGCAGAAGCTCGCCCAGCTGATCGGCCTGTCCACGGTGGTCGCGTTCGACATGGGCGGGACCACGGCCAAGGCGTCCCTGATCGAGCACGGTGAACCGTTCGTCTCGGCCGACTACGAGGTCGGCGGCGGCATGAACGGCGCCCGCGGTCTCAGCTCCGGCGCCGGGTATCCGGTGCGGGCGCCCTCGATCGACATCGCCGAGGTCGGATCCGGCGGCGGCAGCATCATCTCCGTCGACGCGGCGGGCGCCCTGCACGTGGGGCCCGTCAGCGCCGGCTCGCGTCCCGGTCCTGCCTGCTACGGCCAGGGCGGCGAGCTGCCGACCCTGACCGACGCCAACGTGACGCTCGGCTACCTCAGCCCCGACGCGCTGGCCGGCGGCCGGGTGGCGATCCATCCGGAGCTGGCCGTGAAGGCGTTGTCACCGGTGGCCGAGCAGCTCGGCGACGACGTGGCGGGCGCCGCGCGCGGCGCGTACCAGGTGGCGGTGTCGAGCATGACGACCGCGGTCAAGGCGGTCACCAGCGAACGAGGGCGTGACCCGCGGGAGGCCACCATGGTCGCCTTCGGCGGCGCGGGCCCTCTCTACGCCGCCGCGCTGGCCCGCGAACTCGGGATCTCGACCGTGCTCGTGCCCGTGCACCCGGGACTGTTCAGCAGCCTGGGCCTGCTCGTGGCCGACACCGAACGCCAGGAGCTCACCCCGTACCGGGCCGGCTTCGCCGACGTGGGCGCGCTCGCCGCGGAGTTCGCGCGGCTGTCCGCCCATGTACGCGACCAGCTGGGCGCCGGCGCCGTCGTGGACCGGCTCCTGGACATGCGCTACCGCGGCCAGCGGTTCGAACTGCGGATCCGGGTGCCCGACGGCGACCTCACCGAGGACCTGCTCGCCGAGACGCGGTCCCGTTTCCACGCCGAGCACCGGCGCACCTACGGCCGGGCCGGCACGGACGAGCTGGTGGAGCTGGTCAACCTCCGGGTGCGCGGCCGGCTCCCCACCCAGGTGTCCATCGCGGACGTGCTGAGCCTGCCCCTCGCCCCCGGCGGCGAGCCCGCCGTCCGCGAATGCCGGTTCGACCGGACCGTGCCCACGCCCGTCGTGGGCCGGTCGGATCTCGGCCCGGAACCGGTCGAGGGGCCGATGGTCATCGAGGACATGGACGCCACCACCCTCGTCCCGCCCGGCGCCCGGGTGCACCGAGACCGGCTCAACAACATCGTCATCACCTGGAGCGCCTCATGATCCGCGACGCCGTGACCTTCGAGGTCTTCCGCAACGCCGTCACCGGGATCGCCGACGAGATGGCGATCACGATCCTGCGCACGGCTCACTCGCAGCTCGTGGCCTCCAGCATGGACTTCTCCGCCGCCCTGTGCGACGCGCAGGGCCGGGTGATCGCCCAGGCCAACACCCTGCCGGTGCACCTCGGATCCATTCCGGACGCGATGGAGGCGATCCTCGACGAGTTCGGCGACCGGATCCGTCCGGGAGACGTCTACCTGCTCAACGACCCGTCCCTGGGCGGCATGCACCTGCCCGACATCTTCGCGGTCGCCCCGGTGTTCGCCGCGGAGGACCTCCTGGGCTTCGCGGTCACGGTCGTCAACCACACCGACGTCGGCGGGTGGGCCGCCGGTTCGATGGCCGTGCAGTCGACCAGCATCTTCGCCGAAGGGGTGCAGATCCCGCCGTCGTGCCTGGTCGAGGCCGGCACGGTCAACGAGACGTTCCTGCGGCTGATCCTGCGCAACGTGCGCGAGCCCGAGCTGCTGCGCGGCGACCTCGAATCCCAGCTCGCGGCCTGCCACACCGGAGCCGAGGGGCTGCGCGCCCTAGCGGCGCGGCACGGCGTCCACGGGCTCGCCGCCCTCGTCGACGAGCTGCTCGACTACTCCGAGACCCTGCTGCGCGCCGCGCTCGCCGAGGCCGTCCCGGGCGCCTACGAGTTCCTCGACCACATCGACGACGACGGTCTGGGGTCCGGGCCGATCCCGATCCGCGTCAAGGTCACGCTGTCCGGGGCCGGGATCGAGCTCGACTTCACCGGCTCCTCGCCGCAGGTGGACTCCGCGCTCAACGCGACGGCCTCCTTCACCCGCTCCGCCGCGTACGCCGCCCTGCAGGGCGTCCTCGCCTCCGACATCCCGGCCAACAGCGGCTTCTACCGGCCGTTCAGTTTCGTCATCCCGGAAGCCTCCATCCTCAACGGCCGGCGGCCTGCCGCGCGCGGCGCCCGCGGGCTCGTCGGCTTCCGGATCATCGACGCCGTGCTCGGCGCGCTCGCCCCGGTGTTCCCCGCTCGGGTGCCGGCCGCCGGGGAAGGCGGGCCCGACGGGATCGCGATCGGCCTCGTCGGGCCGGACGGGGAGTCCATGGTGTTGTGGGACCCGCTGGCGGGCGCGTGGGGCGCGCGTCCCGACCGCGACGGCGTGGACGGGATCAGCTCGCTGGGCGCGAACCTGACCAACACGCCGGTCGAGGAGCTGGAACGCTCCGGTCACCTCCGCATCGACGGTTACGGCTACCTCCCCGACAGCGGCGGAGCGGGCCGCTGGCGTGGCGGCCTGGCGACCTTCCGCGACATGACGCTGCTGGCGGCCGAGGCCAAGGTGCAGATCAGGTCCGACCGGCGCAAGTTCCTGCCGTACGGACTGGCCGGCGGCGCGCCGGGAACCCCCTCGCTCAACATGCTCGACCCCGGCGGTCCCGGTGAACGCGTGCTGGAGTCCAAACCGCACTTCGAGATGACCGCGGGGACCCGCCACCGGCACGTGACCGCCGGCGGCGGCGGGCACGGCGTCCCCCTCGAACGCATCCCCGAACTGGTCCTCGAAGACGTCCTCGACGGCAAGGTGACCCACGAGGGAGCCGAACGGGACTACGGCGTCGTGATCACCGCGGACGGCGTGATCGACCGGGACGCCACCGCCAGGCTGCGAGGCCGGGCGCGCTGAAGCCGCCGCACACCCCCCACACCGATTGGAACCCCCCATGAGTTCACCCGTCGCGACCCCACCCAGCACCGTCTCACCGCGCACCTGGCGCAAGGTGGGCGTCCGGATCATGCCGCTGGTCGGCCTCGCCTACGTGGCGAGTTACATCGACCGCGCCAACGTCGGTTACATCGCCGCGCCCATGTCCCGTGACCTGGGCCTCGGCAGCGGCCAGATCGGCCTGGCCGCCGGACTGTTCTTCATCGGCTACGTCCTGTTCGAAGTGCCGAGCAACATGATGCTGAGCCGGTTCGGCGCGCGGAAGTGGATCGCCCGCATCATGATCACGTGGGGGCTGGTCACGGCGGCGACCGCGGCCGTGAACTCCCCGGCCACACTGTTCGTGGCGCGGCTCCTCCTCGGGTTCGCCGAAGCCGGTCTGGCCGCCGGGATCCTGCTCTACCTGACGTTCTGGTTCCCGCGCCGCCAGCGGTCCTGGGCGCTGTCGACCTTCATCGTGATGATCCCGCTGTCCTCGATCATCGGCTCTCCGCTGGCCGCCGCGCTGCTGGAGTGGGGCCAGAGCCTGTTCGGCATCGCGGGCTGGCGGGCGCTGTTCCTCGTCGAGGGCATCCTGACGGTCGTCGTCAGCGTCCTGATCTTCGTCTTCCTGCCGAACCGCCCGGCCGACGCGCGCTGGCTCGACGACGAGGAGAAGGCCGCCATCGAGAACGTCCTGGCCGCAGAAGCCGCGGAACAGCGCGCCCGCGGGGCGCTCACCGGGCTGCGCCAGGCGCTGACCAGCGGCCGGGTGTGGGCGATGGCCGTGACGTGGTTCGCGATCGCGTTCGGGCTCTATCCGCTGCAGTTCTTCCTGCCCACGATGATCAGGTCCATCACGCAGAGCGTCGGTGACTCCGCCGACGTCAGCAGCGTGCTGCTGTCCGCGATCCCCTACGTGGTGGCCGCGGTCGCCCTCCTGACCTGGGCCCGCCTCGCCGCGCGCTGGACGGCGGTCACGGCCACGGCCGTCCCGATGGCCCTCGGCGCGGCGGGGCTGCTGCTGGCGACCTTCACCAGCAGCGGCACGCTTTTCGTGCTCGCCGTCTGCCTGAGCGTCGCCGGGATCATCACCGCGATGCCGCAGTTCTGGCGGATCCCGGCGATCGGCCTGACCGAGGCGGCCGCCGCCTCCGGCATCGCCCTGATCAACTCCGTCAGCAACGTCAGCGGATTCATCGGTCCCTACTTCACCGGGACGATCGCCTCCGCGACCGGCAGCTTCACGTACGCGCTGCTGGCCATCGCGATCATCATGGCCGCCGGGCTGGTCGTCCTGCTCACCGCGGGCCGCCGGATGGAGCGGCTGGACGGGAGCCCTTCATGACCGCCGCCGACCGGCAGGGAGGCAGGGCGTGAACGCCGCGCTGCTGCACCGGCTCCGGGCCGAGCTCGACGAACGCCGGGCGACCACTGGGCTGCGCCGCGACCTCGTGGTCTCGGGCCCCCAGGGGCCGGCGCTCGGCATGGACGGCGAGTGGCTGGTGAACTTCGCCTCCAACGACTACCTCGGGCTCGCCGGCGACCCGGAGGTCCTCGACGCGGCCCGGCGGGCGCTGCGCGAGACCGGGCTCGGGGTGGCCGCGGGCCGGGTGCTCTGCGGCACCCGGGCCGTCCACGGCGAGCTGGAGGCGTGCATCGCCGAGCTGGTCGGCGCCGAGGACGCCGTGCTCCACAACTCCTGCTTCGACGCGAACCTCGGCCTCTTCGACGCCCTGCTCGGCCCGCAGGACGTCGTCCTCAGCGACGCGCTCAACCACGCCAGCCTGATCGACGGCATCCGCCTCACGCGGGCCCGGCGGCGCGTCTTCGCCCACGCCGACCTCGACGAGCTCGAACGCCACCTCACCGAGTTCGCCGGCGCGCGCCACCGCCTCATCGTCACCGACGGCGTCTTCAGCATGGACGGCGACGTCGCCGCGCTGCCCCGGCTCCGCGAACTGGCCGAACGCCACGACGCGGTGCTCGTGGTCGACGACTCGCACGCCACGGGGGTGCTGGGCGCGACCGGCGGCGGCACCCCCGAGCACTTCGGACTGAGGGGACGCGTCGACGTGCTGACCGGGACGCTCGGCAAGGCACTGGGCGGCGCAGCCGGCGGCTTCGTCGCGGGCGACCGCGCGCTGGTCGAGACGCTGCGCCAGGTCTCGCGGCCGTACATCTTCACCAACGCCATGGCCCCCGCGCTGGCCGGGGCGGCGCTGGCGGCGATCCGCATCGCACGACGGCGTCCCGATCTGCGCGAACGCCTGGCTGCCAACACCGCCTGGCTCCGCCGGGCGCTGTGCGACCTCGGCTACGAGGTGCCGCCGGGGGAGCATCCGATCATCCCCGTGATGCTGCGCGGCGGCACGCTGGCCCTCGACGTGGCGGCGGCGCTCCGCCGCGAGGGCGTGCTCGCCTTCGCGCTCTCCCACCCGGTCGTCCCGGCCGGCGAGGAGCGGATCAGGGTGCAGGTCTCGGCCGCGCACACCGCCGGCCAGCTCGAACGGGCCGCAGCCGCCTTCGGCCGGGCGCGTGCCGTCCTGGCCGGCTCATGAGCACCGCCGAGGGGCTGCGGGCGCCGACCAGCGCCGACGGCCGCGAGCTGGCGGGCCGGGTCGCGATCGTGACCGGCGGGGCCCGCGGCATGGGCCTGGCCGCGGCACACGCGCTGGCCCGCCGCGGTGCGACCGTCGCGGTGTTCGACCTGGCCGCGCCCGGCCCGGAAGAGCTGGCGGCGACGCTGGCCGTGCCGGCGGACCGCGTCCGGTCGCTCGCGGTGGACGTCACGGACGGCGACCAGGTCGAGCGGGCGTTCGCCGCGCTGCTGGCCGGCCGGTCGCGGCTCGACATCCTGGTCAACGCCGCGGGGGTCGCACCGCCGACCCCGTTCGAGGAGATCACCCGGGCCGAGTGGAACCAGGTGCTGGCGGTCAACGTGCTCGGGACGGTCCTGTGCTGCCAGCAGGCGCTTCCCGCGATGCGCGCCCGGAGCTGGGGCCGCATCGTCAACTTCTCCTCCACCGCCGGCAAGACCATCAGCACCGCGGGCGGCGCCCACTACACGACGGCGAAACACGGCGTCCTCGGGCTCACCCGGCACCTGGCGAAGGACTACGGACCCGACGGGATCACGGTGAACGCCGTCTGCCCGGGACTCATCGACACCCCGATGGCCCGCGCGCTGCTGCCCGGAGAGGCACTCGAACGCGCCACCCGGTCGTTCCCGGTGCCCCGCGTCGGGCAGCCCTGGGAGGTCGCCGAGCTCGTCGCCTTCCTCGCCTCGGACCGCGCGGCGTACATCACCGGGGCGGCCATCGACATCAACGGCGGCGACCTGATCGTCTGACGCGCCGCCGCCGATCACCCGCAACCAGCACCCCTCGAGAAGGTGAGCTTTCTGTGAGCACAGGGACAGTCAGGATGATCCGGCACCGGATCGACGGCCGCGAGACCGCCGGCGCGTCAAGCCGCACCGCCCCGGTATGGAACCCCGCGACCGGCGCGCATCAGGCCGACGTGCTGCTGGCCGAGCCCGCCGACGTCGACGCCGCGGTACGGGCGGCGCGTGCCGCCCTGCCGGGCTGGGCCGACACCTCGGTCATGCGGCGGTCGCGCTTGATGTTCGCCTTCCGCGAGCTGGTCGACAAGCATCTCGACGACCTCGCGCGGCTGGTCTCCGCCGAGCACGGCAAGGTCCTCGACGACGCCAGGGGCGAGCTCGTCCGCGGCCTGGAGGTGATCGACTTCGCCTGCGGGATCCCGCACCTGCTCAAGGGCGAGTACTCCGACCAGGTCTCGACCGACGTCGACCTGTTCTCGTTCCGGCAGCCGCTCGGCGTCTGCGCCGGGATCACGCCGTTCAACTTTCCCGCCATGGTCCCGCTGTGGATGCATCCGATCGCGATCGCGACCGGCAACACGTTCGTGCTCAAGCCCTCCGAACGCGACCCGTCGGCGGCCAACCTCATCGCCGATCTCTACGCCGAAGCCGGTCTGCCCGACGGCGTCTTCAACGTCGTCCACGGCGACAAGGTCGCGGTCGACGCGATCCTCGACCATCCGGACATCGACGGCGTGTCGTTCGTCGGCTCGACGCCGGTCGCGCGGTACGTGTACGAGCGCGCGACCGCGGCGGGCAAGCGCGTCCAGGCGCTCGGCGGCGCCAAGAACCACGCCGTCGTGCTGCCCGACGCCGACCTCGACCACGCCGCCGATCACCTGGTCGCGGCCGGGTACGGCTCGGCGGGCCAGCGCTGCATGGCGATCTCGGTCGCCGTCGCGGTCGGCGACGTGGCCGAGCCGCTCGTCGAGCTGATGCGCGAGAAGGCGCAGGCGATCAAGGTCGGACCGGGGCTGGAGGCCGGGTCCGAGATGGGGCCGGTCGTGTCGGCGGAGGCGCTCGAACGGATCAGGGGCTACATAGACTCCGGCGTCGCCGCGGGCGCCGACCTCGTCGTCGACGGGCGCAAGCTCGACCTCGGGGGCGACGGCTTCTTCGTCGGGCCGACGCTGTTCGATCACGTCACGCCCGAGATGGACGTCTACCGCGACGAGATCTTCGGCCCGGTGCTCGTCGTCGTGCGGGTCGGCTCGCTCGAAGAGGCGATCGACCTGATCAACGGCAACAACCTGGCCAACGGCACGGCGATCTTCACCAGGGGCGGCCACGCGGCGCGCCTCTTCCAGCGCTCCGTGCAGGTCGGGATGATCGGCGTCAACGTGCCGATCCCGGTGCCCATGGCGTTCCACTCCTTCGGCGGCTGGAAGCAGTCGCTGTTCGGCGCGCACCACATGCACGGTCCGGAGGGCGTCGCGTTCTACACGCGCGCGAAGGCCGTCACCAGCCGGTGGCCGGAGGAGCGGGAGGACGGCCCGCGCCACCGCGGCGACCTCTCCTTCCCGACGGCGGTCTGACCGCACGGCCCGGCCTCGCGCCGCACCCCGCAGGCCCGGTCGGACGGCCCGGCCTCCGACCGGCCTCGCGCCGCACCCCGGAGGCCCACCCCCGCCCGGCGCGGGCTACGCCCGCGGGCGCGACCCGGGCAGCTCGATGTGCGCCCGGCTCACCGACGTGCTCTTCGCCAGCACCTGCAGCAGGTCGCGGCGCACGCGCTCGCACCGCGCGCGCATCGCCTCCCGGGCGGCGTCCGCGTCACGCGCGCGCAGCCCCTCGTAGACGGCCCCCAGCTCGCCGGGCGGGCTGGCGATGCCGGGATCGATCAACGCGGCCATGCGCAGAACCCGTTCCAGCTCGTCGAGCACGTCGACGATGGCCTTGCCGAGGCGAGGGTTGCCGCTGAAGTTGGCGATGATGCCCTCGAACTCGATGCCGGCCTGGAGCGACTCCTCCTGTTCCACTTCGCCCGCCGCGAGCGCGATGGGCACCTTGGACAGCGCTTCGAGCCGGTCGAGCGCCGGCGCCGTGACTCCGAGGCGCGCCGCGGCGGCGGCCGCCTCGCCGGACAGCAGGGTCCGCAGGGCGCACAGAGCGTCGGTGTCCTGCAGCGTGATCGGGCTGACGACGTAGCCCGCGCGCGGCAGCGCGGTCACGAGCCCGTCGCGCCGCAACCGGGCCAGCGCCTCGCGCACCGGCGTCTTGCTGATACGCCATTGCTCGGCGAGCGACGTCTCGGTGAAACTGCTGCCGGGCGGCAGCGTCAGGTCGATGATCTGGCGCCTGATCGCCCGGTAGGCCTGGCTCGTGCGGTCGAGGCCGGTCTCGTCCGTGCCGACCAGCAGCAGCGCGGGGATGTGCGGCGTTCCGCTGACCACGCCATGGATGTCGGACATCGCGCCAGAATACCAATGCGCGGCGTTGATACAGCAGCTCCGGCCGTCGTGCATCGGATAGAGATATTTATTCTTGTTGTTGATATCTCAGTATGCGATGCTTCGTTCCATGCAGCCAAACTCCTGGTCCCTTCCCGCCGCGAGCGACTTCCCGGCGCTGGGGGCGATGAGCACCCGAGCCCGCGCGGAGCGCGGCGCACGCGACGGTGTGCGGATGCTCCCGCTCGTCGGCGCCCCGATCCTGCCCATGCCCGAGCACGTACGGCGGGCGGTGGCGGACGCGATGGACCTGCCCGACCCGCGCGACACCCGCGGCCTGCCGGAACTGCGCGCCGCGATCGCCGCCGAACTGGAGCGCGAGCACGGCCTGAGCGTCGATCCCGAGCGCCGCCTGCTGATCACCCACGGAGCGATGCAGGGGCTCTCCCTCGTGCTGCGCACGGTGCTCGCACCGGGCGACGAGGTGATCGTGCCGACCCCCACCTACTTCTTCGACGGCGCCATCCGCGAGGCCGGCGCGACGCCCGTCGGCGTCCCGTCCCGCGAGAGCGACGGCTGGGCGCTCGACCTGGGCGGCCTGGAGGCCGCCGTCACCAGCCGCAGCCGGGCCGTGCTGCTGTGCAATCCGACCAATCCGACGGGCCATCTCCCCGACGCCGCCACCCTCGCGGCCGTGGTCGACCTCGCCGCCCGCCACGGGCTCCTCGTCATCTCCGACGACTCATGGCAGCACTTCACGTACGACGGCCACCGCTACCACCCGGTGGAGGCGTTCGCCGACCGCTGGCCGCACCTGGTCACCGTCACCAGCCTCAGCAAGTACTACGCGCTGGCGAGCTGGCGGCTCGGCTACGTGCTGGCGCCGCCCCCGATCATCGACGCGCTCAACCGCCGCTTCGAGTGGGAGGCGGTGTGTTGCGGAGTGGTTCCGCAGCGGGCCGCGGTCGCCGCCCTCACCGGCCCGCGCGACTGGCTCGACCTGGCGCTCTCCACGTACCAGGCCAAGCGCGACCTCGTCTGCGACGGCCTCGCCGCGAGCGGCTTCCCCCCGCCCGTACGGCCCACGGGCGGCGCCTTCCTGCTCGCCGACTGCTCACGCCTCGGTGAGACCCCGGCCGCCATCGACCGCGCACTCCTGCGGAACGGCATCGCGACCGTACGCGGCGCCGACATGCACGCCCCTGACACACATGTCCGCATCACGTTCGGCTCCGACGAGGGAACGCTCGCCGAGCTGATCCGCGGCCTCGAACAGGCCTCCCGAGCGTCCTGACGTGCCCGCCGACACGTGGGCGGCCAGGTGGCGGGACGGTTCATGACTCCTGTCATGTTGAGCCGATGACAGCCGCGACTGACCGCGGAACCGCGTTTGGATCATGCTGACGCCATGAACATCCGGACGCTTGGAAAGAACGCCTCGGCCGTCGCCCTGACCGCCGGGATGGTGCTGGCGGCCAGCCCCGCGCAGGCCGCACCCGCGCGGGAGGCCGGGCTCGACCGGCAGGCGCTGCGGCAGTCGCTGGACGCCGTGCACGAGGCCGGCATGTACGGCATCTACTCGACCGTCCGCGACGGCGAGCGCAGCTGGCGGGGCGCCTCCGGCGTGGCCGACGTCGCCACGAAGCGCCCCGTGCGCCCCGACATGGTGCACCGGGTCGGCAGCATCACCAAGACGTTCACCGCGGTGGCCCTGCTCCAGCAGGTGGCCCGCGGCGCCGTCGAGCTGGACGCCCCCATCGCCCGCTACCTGCCCGACGTGGTGCCGGGCGAGCGCGGCCAGAAGATCACCGTGCGCATGTTGCTCAACCACACGAGCCACATCGCCGATCACGTGGGCCCGGCCTTCCCCTCGCTGCTCCAGGGGACGTTCGAGAGCCTCGACGACAACCGTTTCCGCACCTTCTCCCGCCGGGAGCTGGTCGAGCTGGGCCTGGCCGCCACGCCCACCGGCGAGCCGGGCGCCACGCCGGGGATCTACTCCAACACCAACTACCTGATCGCCGGCCTGCTCCTGGAGAAGGTGACGGGCGAGAACGCCGAGCAGTACATCACCCGCAACGTCATCCGCAAGGCGGGGCTGCGGCACACGTCCTTCCCGCGCACGCCGGCCATCCCCGGCCCGCACTCCAAGGCGTACGAGTCGATGTTCGGCTTCATCGACCCGCCCAAGGACTACAGCGTCTACAACATGTCGTGGATCACCACGGCGGGCGCCGTCGTGTCCACGATGGACGACCTCAACCAGTTCTACCGGGTGCTGCTGCGCGGCGGGCTGATCGGCCCGGCGGAGCTGGCCGAGATGCAGAAGACCGTGCCCGTGGCCGGCGTGTCGGGCGCCTACGGCCTCGGCATCTACGCCACCGACCTGCCGTGCGGACGGTTCTGGGGGCACAGCGGCGGCGTCTTCGGCATGGCCACCGACTCCTACACCAGCCCGGACGGCGCCCGCCAGCTCTCCATGGGCGTCAACCGCACGAAGTACCAGAGCCTGGACGAGAACGGCAACATCGTGATCAGCCCGATCGACTACGCCACCGTCGACTACCTGCTGCTGGGGCTCTGCGGTCAGAGCGCGGCGCGCACGAAGGCGGCGCAGCCGCAGATCGTCCCGTTCGCCGTGGACCGGCTGGTCTCCGTCAAGCGCTAGCGTCACACCGCGGCCTACGCCGATGCCGCCGGCTCACCCCGGCGGCATCGGCATGCCGGGGGAGTGAGGGCGTGTGGCCGCGCCGGAAATCGGCGTGAAGAAAATCCACCGAGCGGCGAACACTGGGAGACAGTCGCCTTCGGAAGGACGCCATGACGGCACCACCTGACGCCAACGATGTGATGGAAGACGTCACCGTGGTCGAGCGGTCGTTGGACGATCCCGAGCTCTTCGCCCTCCTGTACGACCGGTACTTCACCGAGCTCTACCGCTACCTGGCCGCCCGGCTCGGCGGCGAGCAGGCCGAGGATCTGGTCGCGGACGCCTTCCTGCTCGCCTTCCACGGCAGGCACGCCTTCGACCCGCGGCTGGGCACCGTGCGGTCGTGGTTGTTCGGCATCGCCACGAACGTCGTGGCCCGGCACCGCCGCAGGGAGGGCCGCCGCCTGAACGCGCTCAGCAAGGTGGCGGCCGAGGACACCGCCGACGGGCCCGAGGACCAGGTGACCTCGCGACTTGCGGCGCTGGCCAGCCGCCCGCGGCTCGTACGGGGGCTGAGGGGCCTGGCGAAGGGCGATCGCGACGTGGTGTTCCTGCTCGTGTTCGGCCGGCTGGGCTACGAGGAGATCGCCACGGCCCTGGACATCCCGGTGGGGACCGTCGGATCCCGGATCAACAGAGCGCGCAGGAAACTGCGCAAGGCCCTCGGCGACGTCAACCCGATCGGGGAGTGGTGATGGACGAGTTGCAGCTGGTTGAGGCCGTGTTCGCGGAGCCCGAGCCGACGCCGGAGGCGGTGGCGAAGGGACGTGACCGCCTCCTCCGCCAGGCACGGGCGCCACGGCCGGAGCGCACGTGGCGCACCGCCCTGCCGATCCGGCGCGTCGCCCTGGCCGGCGCCATGGCGGTGCTGCTCACCGGCGGCATCATCGTCGGCCAGGTGGGCCTGGGCGGCTCCGGCCCGCGCACCCCCGGGCATCTGCTGGCCGCCCCTCCGGCCGACGCCAAGGCGCTGCTCACCCTGGCCGCGCGGGCCGCCGCGGACCGTCCCGACCCGGTGCCCGCCCCCGGCCAGTACGTCCACACCAGGACGCTGGCCCAGCAAAGCCTGCACACCAAGGACAAGTCGGGCGCGACGCAGTACACCAAGGTGATGGTCAACGAGGAGCGCTGGGAGGCCGCCGACGTGGGCATGCCCTGGCTGAGCCGCACACAGGCCCTGTCAGCCACGGGACCGGCGCCCCGGAGTTTCTGGGACCACGGCGTCGAGGACGTCCTCTCGGAGTCGCCGGGCTGCCCCGGCCGGCCGCCCTACGCTCGGCTGGCCACCTGGCCGACGGACCCCGCCCAGGTGCGCGCGAAGATCGTGGCCGACACGGGCGAGCAGCCGCTGCGCGTCTGGCGCGCACTTCAGGCCCTGGTCCGCGAGTCCGTGGTGCGCCCCAGCCTGGGCGCCGCGCTGTACCAGGTCGCGGCCGGGCTGGACGGCATCATGCTCATCGGCGACGCCGTGGACGCCGCCGGCCGCACCGGCCTGGCCGCCGCCATGGACGAGGGCGACGGCACCCGGTCCGAGCTGATCTTCGATCGGGAGACCTACCGCTACCTGGGCGAGCGCACGGTGAACACCAGGGACCACAAGGTGAAGGTGTCCTCCGGAGCCGAGTACACCGCGAAGAAGGGCACCGCGACGGGCACCGCCCTGCTCGCCGTCGACCTCGCTTCCGGCCTGCCCGAGGTGTCGCCGAAGGCGTCCCGCATGAAGATCCCCTGCTGAGACCTCTTCCCGTCTGATCCGGCCTTCCGGCCTTCCGGCCGGAGGTTCTGTTCCGCATGCCTTCCGATAGATCCGGCATGCAGTCAAAAGGAGAATATTGATGTTCATCGTCAAGGCGATCGCGGTCACCCTGCTCGCCGGCTCGTTCGGCAGTCCCGCTTCGCCGCCGTCCGGGGACACCGCGTACGACACGCAGACGAAGCTGGAGGCCAAGCGCGTCGCCTGCATGACGGAGCGGGGGCTGGACTACCTGGCCGCGCCGGAGCCGCGGCACGAGTGGCAGCCCGGGGAGCGGGAGCGGCTCGCGGGCGACCTGGACGCGCTGCGGGCGTACCGGGCCAAGTACGGCTTCGGCGTCTGGTCCCCGAACGTCTATCCGAAGGACAAGGTCGTCAACCCCGTCGGGCACGAGAACCCGAACAACAAGATGCTGATGTCGCTCTCGGCCGGCCAGTTGAAGAAGTGGCGCGCCGCCGACGACTCCTGCTTCTCCCAGGCGGTCAAGGAGGTGCTGGGCAAGACCGTCACCTCCCAGGACGACTACTACGACCAGCTCGAAGCGGCGACACAGAAGTCGTTGAGCGTGCTCGACCAGGACAAGGAGCTCGTCCGGCTGGGCAGGCAGTTCGCCGCGTGCCTGAGCGTCGAACCGGCCGAGCCGACCGCGCTGGACGGGCTGAGCCGCTCGAAGATCGTCCGGCAGGCGTCGGACGTCGCCAGGAAGGCATGGAAGGGCGAGCTGCCCAAGGCGCCCAAGGGCAGGACCATCACCTTCCGCCCGAACCTGAAGCCCGCGCAGGCCCGGCCGTACCTGGACAAGGAGATCAAGGCGGCGCTCAAGGACCTGGAATGCGGTAAGGACTTCTACCCGGCCTACTCTCCCGAGGCCATGGAGATCAGGTCGCGGGTCGACCAGGAGTTCGGCCGCTAGGCGCGGCCCGGGGACGCCGTCGCCGCCGGCCGGGAACGGTCGCGTCAGCGGCGGCGTCAGTGCGGTGACGGCCCCGTGTCAGGGCTCTTCGCGAGGGTTGACCCATTGACGCCGGACCGGACGGATCCGGCGGATCCACCACCGCGACAAGGAGACACGATCATGGCAATCGGCGGGAACGGCTTCTCCGAGCAGGGGCTGCGCAGGCTGCGCGAGGTGCTGGCCCGGCACGTCGACTCGGGGCGGATCCCGGGCCTGGTCGCCCTGGTGAGCCGCGGCGAGGAGACGCACGTCGAGGCGATCGGCACGATGCGGCACGACGGCGGCGCGCCCATGCGCCGCGACACCGTCTTCCGGATGGCCTCCACGTCCAAGCCCGTCTCGATCGCGGCGGCCATGGTGCTGGTGGACGAGTGCCGGCTGCGGCTGGACGACGTGGTCGACCCGTGGCTGCCCGAGCTGGCCGACCGGCGCGTGCTCACCAGCCCCGGCGCGCCGCTGGACGACACCGTCCCGGCCCACCGGCCGATCACCGTGCGGGACGTGCTGACCTCCACCTTCGGGCTCGGCATGGACTTCACCGCGCTGGGCAAGCCGATCATGAACGCGATCTTCGAGCGCGGCCTCACCCCGAACCTGCCGGTCGAGATGCCCGAGCCGGACGAGTGGATGCGCCGACTGGGCGAGCTGCCGCTGATGTACCAGCCGGGCGAGCAGTGGCAGTACCAGATCAGCAGCGACCTGGTCGGCGTGCTCGTCTCCCGGGTCACCGGCCGGCCGTTCGAGGAGTTCCTGCGCGAGCGCGTCTTCGAACCGCTCGGCATGACCGACACCGGCTTCCATGTGCCCGCCGACCAGATCGACCGGCTGCCCGCCCTGTACGCCCCCGACCCGGTCACCGGCGAGTTCCTCGTCTGGGACGAGCCCGAGGGCGGACGGTGGAGCAAGCCGCCGGCGTTCCAGGGAGGCGGCGGCGGCCTCGTCTCCACGGCCGACGACTACCACGCCTACTTCCGGATGTTGCTCAACGGCGGCACCCACCAGGGCACCCGCGTCCTGTCCCGGCCCGCCGTCGAGCTGATGACCACCAACCGGCTAACTCCGCAGCAGAACGACGCCCGTACCGCCCTGGCCAGGAACAACGTGCACATCTCCTTCGGCCAGGGGCAGCAGGGCGGCTGGGGCATGGGCATGGCGGTGCGCACCTACCGCGGTGACTACGCCCCCGTCGGCCAGTTCGGCTGGGACGGCGGCAGCGGCACCTCGGCCTACGCCGACCCGGTCAACGGGCTCACCGGCATCCTGCTCTGCCAGCTCGGCTACTCCGTCCCGAACCCGGCCCACCTGATGAACGACTTCTGGACCACCCTCTACCAGGCCCTCGACGACTGACACCGACCGGCGGTGCAAGCGCGTGGTCAGCCCCGCGCGACAGCGGTCCCTGTGCTGAGGCTGTCCCGACGTCAGCCTCACAAGGGAGGCCGACCGCTCACCTGTGCCGGGCCTCGGCGGTCAGCTCGCGCAGCCGGGCCGGGAACACCTGCCCGGCGGGCCCGGCGCCTCCGCGCCGCCGGGCTCACTCGTGCGGCCACAGGCCGGCCAGGCGGGCGATGCGGAGGCCGGCGTGCAGCTCCAGGCGGATCGACCCGTCCGTGATGTCGCAGCCGATGACCTCGCGGATGCGGTCGAGCCGGTAGTAGAGCGTGCTGCGGTGGATGCGCAGCCGCCGCGCCGCGCTCTGGATCTCGCCGCCGCTGTCGAGGTAGCCCTCCAGCGTCGCCGCGAGCTCGACGCCGTGCGGCGCGTCCAGCAGGCGCCGCACTCCGTCGGGGAACTGGCTCGGCGTCAGCCGGTCGAGCGGCAGCTGCAGGAACAGGCGGTCGAGGCCGAGCTCGTCCCAGAAGACGCGCTTGCCGTACCGCTGCGGATCGAGGCGCGAGGCACGCTGGGCGAGCCGGGCCTCGTGGTAGGAGTCGACCGCCTGCGCCAGCGACGGCCGCACGCTGCCCACGCCCGCCACGACCACCTCCAGACCCGGCCCGGCGAGCGCGCGTTCGAGCCTGTCGCGATTCACCGGACGCGGGAAGAGAACAATTCCTTCGGCCCCCAGAACGGCGCCGACGATTTTCACCGTCGTCGATCTCGTGGTGAATTCGAGAGTCGCCTCGACGGCCAGCCGGGTAATGGATCTGGGCGCCGAGTCGGGGGCCCGGAGAACGAGCACAGAATAATGCTCGACATCGTCGATGAGATTGTCCCGGACGAGTTTTCCGGCCGCCTCAGCGCGTTTCTCCGGCGATTCTCCGAGCAATTCCGCGAGCAGCTGCCGGGAATTCTCGGTGCCGTGCCGGCGGTCGGAGATGCGCAGCGACAGCAGCGCGCCCATTTCCGGCGCGGCGGACTCCAGCACCGCCAGGTCGTCGGCGCGCGGCGTGTCCCGGTCCTCGACGTAATAGACGTAGCCGAGCAGTTGCTGCTCATGACGCAACGGCAGCACGACCAGCTCGCCGTCGTCCTGGGGGACCCGCACGCCGTGCCGGGCCTGGCGCACGCGATGCTGCTCCACCAGTGGCTTCGTCAGCGGGGCGGTCGAGCCGGCGAGCAACCGGGCCAGCCGGGCGAGCCGCGCGTCGGTGTCGTGGACGCTGAACGCCGCGATCCTCAGGTCGTGATCGACCACCACGAGCGCCACGCCCAGGCGATCGGCCAGATCTTGCACGGCGTCATCAAGGCTCACCGGGGTTGCTCCTCTCCTGCGACACAGCGTCGGATCGGCGCCGACAACTAACGACAGATCGTACGAAGCGCATCAACGTGGTGTCCGTCTACGGTGGTGCGACAGCGCACAAGTTAGCAATGCGAGGGGTGCGGGTGGCAAGCCCCGCCGTCGCCCCGCGGGCCGATCACAGCCGTCCGCCCGATCAACAGATCATGCCGGGCAATGCCCGTACAGCACGGGAAGGAACCCATTCCAGTGACCGAGCGCACCGTCGAGACCAACGGCTATTCCACGTTTTTTCTGGAAAGCGGCGACGACGACCGCGAGACCGTGATCCTGCTGCACGGCGGCGGCCCCGGCGCCAACGCGGTGTCCAACTGGAGCGGCTTCATGCCCGCCCTCAGCGACGACTACCACGTGCTGGCTCCCGACCTCGTCGGCTACGGCCGCACCGACCATCCCGAGGACATGCCGGGCAGCCTGACCGGCTGGATGCGCATGCGGGTCGAGCAGGTGCTCGCCCTGATGGACGCCCGCGGCGTCGAGCGGGCGCACCTGGTCGGCAACTCGATGGGCGGCGCCCTGGCCATGCACCTGGTGATGACGGCGCCGCAGCGCTTCGACCGGATCTCCCTGATGGGCAGCGCGGGCGGGCACTCGCAGCCGACGCCCGAGGTCATGCGGATGGTGTCCTTCTACAAGGACCCGACGATCAGCGCCCTGGAGAACCTCACCAAGTGGTTCGTCCACGACGAGGACGCGCTCGGCACGTCGATCTCGGAGATCACCGAGACGCGTTACCAGGAGGTCATGCGGCCCGAGGTGCGGCGTTCCTTCGAGCGCTTCTTCTCCTCCTCGCCCGCCGAGATGGCCGTGCCACCGTCGGCGCTGCGCCGGATGCCGCACCCGTTCCTCGTCGTGCACGGCCGCGAGGACCGGTTCGTCACCCCCGACTCCAGTGTCTTCCTCCAGCAGCACCTGCCCAACGCGCAGCTGCACATCTTCCCGCACTGCGGCCACTGGGTGCAGATCGAGCGCGCCGCCGAGTACGCGGCGCTGCTGCGGGGCTTCCTCACCGACGCGTTCTGACCTCGTACGACAGGAGACATCAGGCATGGACATCAAGCAGCTCGGCTACCTCGGCCTGTCCGCGCGCGAGCCGGACGCCTTCACCGCCTACGCCACGGACATCCTCGGCATGCAGCGGGTCGCGGGGGAGGACGGCGCCACCCACTTCCGCATCGACGACGTGCACCACCGCATCACCGTCGAGGCCGGCGAGCAGGACGGCGGCGCCTACTACGGCTGGGAGGTCGCCGACGCCGGCGCGCTGAGCGCCGCGCTCGACGAGCTGAGCGACCACGGCGTCGTGGCCCGCCAGGCGACCCAGCGCGAGCTGGAGATCCGCCGCGTGGCCGGCATGGCGCACTTCCTCGACCCCGCCGGCAACCGGGTCGAGCTGTTCCACGGGGCCTCGGCGGGCGAGGGGCAGTTCACCTCGGCGCGCGACATCGAGCGGTTCGTCACGGGCGACCTCGGCCTCGGCCACGTGGTGCTGGCCAGCCCGGACGTGGCGGCCCAGCAGCGGTTCTACACCGACGTCCTGGGCTTCAAGATCAGCGACACGATGCGCAGGCCGTTCCAGGCCACGTTCCTGCACACCAACCCGCGCCACCACAGCATCGCCTTCGTGGACGGCCCGTTCTTCGGCATCCACCAGCCGTTCCTGCACCACTTCATGCTGGAGGTCCCCGACATGGACCAGGTCGGGCGCACCTACGACCTGGTGCTCGACCGCGACGTCCCGGTCACCATGACGCTCGGCCGGCACAGCAACGACCAGATGTTCTCCTTCTACGCCGAGTCCCCGGTGGGCGTGCACACCGAGTTCGGCAGCGGTGGCGTGCTCATCGACGACGCGACCTGGCAGGTCACCGAGATCCCCGGCCCGGACCTCTGGGGCCACCGGCACTGACGTCCCTCCCTTCTAGGAGCCATTGACATGGAAACCCTCACCCCCGTCGTGGAGACGGACGTGCTGATCGTCGGCGCCGGCCCGGCGGGCGCCACCGCCGCGGCGCTGCTGTCGACGTACGGCATCGCCAACGTGGTGCTCAACAAGTACGCCGGGGTCTCGAACACGCCTCGCGCGCACATCACCAACCAGCGCGGCGTCGAGGTGCTGCGCGACCTCGGGCTGGAGGGCGAGGTGACCAGGAACGCCACCCCGCAGCACCTGATGGGCGAGCACGTGTACGCCACCAGCCTCGCCGGCCAGGAGCTCGGCCGCCTGCGCACGTGGTACACCCACCCGCACTTCAAGGCCGAGCACGACCTCGCCAGCCCCTGCTCGGTGTGCGACCTGCCGCAGCACGTGCTGGAGCCCATCCTGGTCAACGCGGCCGCCGCGCGCGGGTCGTCGGTGCGCTTCAACACCGAGCTGCTGACGTTCACGCAGGACGACGACGGCGTGACCGCCCTGGTCAAGGACCGGCTGACCGGCCAGGAGTACGGCATCCGCAGCAAGTACCTGATCGGCGCGGACGGCGGCAACTCGACCGTCGCCGCGCAGGCGGGCCTGCCGCTGGTCGGCAAGATGGGGCTCGGCGGCTCGATCAACGTGGTGTTCGAGGCGGACCTCACCCGCTTCGTCGAACACCGTCCGGGCGACATGTACTGGTTCGTCCAGCCGGGCGTCGGCCACGACGGCAACGGCATCGGCGTGCTGCGCATGGTGCGCCCGTGGACCAAGTGGGTCGGCGTGTGGGGCTACGACGTCGAGGCCGGTCAGCCCTCGCTCACCGAGGAGGACGGCGTCCGCATCGCCCACCAGCTGATCGGCGACGACCAGGTGCCGGTGAAGGTCGAGTCGATCTCCACCTGGGCGGTCAACGACGTCTACGCCACCGACAACATGGCGGGCCGGGTCATCTGCGTCGGCGACGCCGTGCACCGGCACTCGCCCATGAACGGCCTCGGTTCCAACACCTCCATCCAGGACAGCTACAACCTGTGCTGGAAGCTCGCCATGGTGGTGCGCGGCGAGGCCGCCCCGGCGCTGCTCGACAGCTACCGGGACGAGCGGCTGCCGGTCGCCAGGCAGATCGTCCAGCGCGCCAAGCGCAGCGACGGGCTGATGCCGCCGATCTTCATGGCGCTGCGCCTGCCGCCCGCCTCCGGCGCGGAGGAACTGCGCGACGCCCTCGACGGCCTGCTCCTGCCGACGGCCGAGGGCGGCGAGCGGCGGCAGGCGTTCGACGCCGCGATGCAGGCCACGATCATGTGCTTCAACACGCACGGCGTCGAGACCAACCAGCACTACACCTCCGGCGCGATCGTGCCCGACGGCACGCCCGAGCAGCCCGCCCCCCGGGACGAGGAGGTCTACTACTTCGCCTCCACCCGTCCGGGACGCCACCTGCCGCACGTGTGGCTGACCAGGGACCAGCAGCGCGTCTCCACCTTCGACCTGTGCGGGCGGGGCCGGTTCACCCTGCTCACCGGCATCGGCGGCGCGGCCTGGCGGGAGGCGGCCGAGCGCGTCTCCGAGCGGCTGGGCGTGCCCGTCCGGGTGCGGTCGATCGGCCGCGGCTGCGACTACGAGGACAGCTACGGCGACTACCGCGCCCTGTCCGAGGTCGGCGAGGACGGGGTGCTCCTGGTCCGTCCCGACCACATGGTGGCCTGGCGGTCCGCGTCGATGGCGGACGATCCGGAGGCGGCGCTGAGCGCCGTGCTCGGCCGGATCCTCGGCCCGGCGACCAAGGAGTAGCGGGCCATGCGCATCGCGGTGGCCGGTGGCGGGCCCGGCGGGTTGTTCTTCGCCGCGCTGATCCGGCAGGCGGACCCGTCGTCCGAGGTGACCGTCTTCGAGCGCAACCGCGCCGACGACACCTTCGGCTTCGGGGTGGTCTTCTCCGACCGGACCCTGGAGGCGATCCACGAGGCGGACCCCGTGCTGCGCGCGGCCCTGGCCGAGCACGGCAGGCACTGGGACGACATCGAGGTCCGGCTGAAGGGCGAGCGGATCAGGTGCGGCGGCAACGGCATGGCCGCGGTCGTGCGGCGCACGCTCCTGCTGCTCCTGCAGGAACGGGCCCGCGCGGTCGGCGCGGACCTGCGGTTCTCCACCGAGGTGAGGCTCGCCGACCTGGCCGGCTACGACCTGGTGGTGGCCGCCGACGGGGCCTCCTCGCGGATCCGCGAGGAACTCGGCCCCGGCCTCGGCTCCCAGGTGGAGACCGCCGCGGCCAAGTTCATCTGGTTCGGCACCGACCACCTCTTCGACGGGCTCACCTTCGTCCACGAACGCGGCCCCGACGGCGTCTTCGCGGTGCACGGGTATCCGATCTCCGGCGCCATGTCGACGTTCATCGTGGAGACCGACGAGGCGTCCTGGCGGCGGGCCGGTCTCGACGCGTTCGACGAGAGCCGGCCGCCCGGGGTGAGCGACCTGCGCTCCAAGGCGTACCTGGAGACGCTGTTCGCCAAGCACATCGAGGGCGGCCGGCTGCTCACCAACAACTCCCGGTGGGCCAGTTTCCGCACCCGCCGCACCCGCCACTGGCACACGACGGCCCCGCGGCCCGTCGTGCTGCTCGGCGACGCCGCGCACACCGCGCACTTCTCCGTCGGCTCGGGCACCAAGATGGCCATGGAGGACGCCGTCGCGCTCGCGGGGGCGCTGGCCGGGCACCCCGGCGACCTGGCGGCCGCGCTGGCGAGCTACGAGCGGGCCGCGCAGCCGCCGGTCCGGCACATCCAGGACTCGGCGCGGCCCAGCCTCGCCTGGTGGGAGAGCTTCGGCAGCTACCACGACGCCCTGGAGCCGTGGCAGTTCGCCTACCACTTCCTGTCCCGCAGCATCTCCGACGCGCGCCTGGCCAGACGCGCGCCGGGGTTCGTGGCGTCGGCCCATCGCCGGTGGCGGGACCTGCACGGCGCCGCGCCCCTGGAGACGGGCTTCGAGGCCGCCGGGTGGTCGGCGTCCGGCCGGTTGCTCGACGTCCTGCCCGGCGCGGACGGCGCGCCCGCCGCCGTCCGGGGGAAGAACGATCTGCCGCTCTCCGCGACGCCGTTGCCCGGCGCGTGGGGCGCCCTGGTGGAGGCGCCGGACACCGAGGACGGGCTGCCCGACCTGTCCGGGCTCGCCGCGGCCGGGGCGACCCTGGTCGCCGTGCACGGCGGCACGGCCCTGACCCGTACCCGGCTGTGCGAGGAGGCACGGATGCGCGCGGGACTGCCCGCACTGCTGATCGAACCGGACCCCGACCGCGACCGGGCCCTGACCACGGTGCTCTCCGGCCGCGCCGACCTGGTCGGAGCGCTCTCATGACCGGCCTCGGACCCGGTCCGGGTGCTCCCACGGGCGATCTGGGTCCGTTGTTCGGGCCGCGGGGTGTCGCGGTGGTCGGGGCGTCCCGGGATCCGGGCAAACTGGGGGCCGCCATGGCCCGGTCGCTGTCCGGTTTCGGGGGGTTCCTGGCACTGGTGAACGCGCGCGACGACGCCATGCATCCGTCCGTCGGCGCCGCCGCCGCGGCGGGCCCCGTCGATCTCGCGCTGCTCTGCGTGCCCGCCGCGGCCTGCGCCGGCGTGCTCGCCGAGGCGGCGGAGGCGGGCGTGCGGGCCGCCGTCGTGTGCGGCGGCGGGTTCGCCGAGGCGGGCGGGGCCGGGATCGAGCACCAGCGACGGCTCGCCGCCGTCGCCCGGGACTCGGGCCTGTGCCTCCTCGGCCCCAACACCAGCGGCTTCCTCGCCCCGCACGCGCGGCTGACCGCCAGCTTCGTCCCCGGCGCCCACCGGGTGCGGCCGGGCGCCGTCGCCGTCGTGGCCGCCAGCGGCGGCGTCAACCACGCCCTGGCGTTCGCGCTGACCGAGGCGGGGCACGGCGTCAGCCTCGCCGTCGGCCTCGGGAACGCGGCGGGCGTCACCGCTCCCGACGTCCTCGACCACCTCGCCGGCGACCCCCGCACCACCGCCGTCGCGCTGCACCTGGAGTCGGTGGCGGACGGGCCCCGGCTGGTCGAGAGCGTGCGCCGCCTCACCGCGACCCGGCCGGTCGTCGCCCTGGTCGTCGGCCGGCACGACGTCGGGGCCTTCGCCGCCTCGCACACGGGGGCGCTGGCGACCTCCTGGCGCACCACGCGCGCCGCGCTGGCCCAGGCGGGGGCGGTCCTGGTGGACGACGAACGCGAACTCGTCGACGCCGTCGGCGCGCTCGCGGTGACGCGGGCCCGCCCGTGCGCCGACCCGGGGGTGGGTGTCGTGACCGCCCAGGCGGGTCCGGGCCTGCTGCTCCTCGACGACCTGCGCGGACGCGGGATCCGGGTGCCCGAGCTCGCTTCCGGCACCCGGGAGACCCTGGCCCGGCTGCTGCCGCCGCTGACCTTCCAGCGCAACCCGGTGGACACCGGCCGTCCGGGGCCCGAGCTGGGCGCGGTGCTCGCCGCCACCGGCGCCGACCCCGGCGTCCACGTCATCGCGGGGTACGTCCTGCACGAACCGGACGCGGTCGACGTCGTCGCCGCCGTCACCGAGGGCCTGACCGGGGGCGTCCCCGTCGTCCTCGGGCTGGCGGGCACGGGCGACGACGTCGTCCGGGACCGCATGGCCCTGCGCGGGTCGGGCGTCCCGGTGGCCGCCGACGCCCGCGGCGTCGCCGCCGCCACCGCCGCGCTGCTGGCCGACGCCCGCGCGCGGACGGCCCGCCCGGCCGCCTCCGCCCCCTGGCAGGCGCCGGCCGTCCCGGCCGCCCGGTACGACGAGCACATCGGCAAGGCCCTGCTCGGACGGCTTGGCGTGGCCACCATGCCCCGCCACGCCTGCGCGGACCGGGCCGCCGCCCACGCCGCCTTCGACTCCCTCGGGACGGCGGTCGCCGTCAAGCTGCTGGACGCCGACGTCCTGCACAAGACGGAGATCGGCGGCGTGCACCTGGGCGTGTCCACCTCCGCCGGCCTGGACGCCGCGCTCGACGCGCTGGACGCGGCGGGCGCCCGCCGCTACCTGGTGGAGGCCATGGCGCCGGCCGGGATCGATCTGGTCGTCGGCGCGCGGCGCGACCCCGTCTTCGGGCCCGTGGTGCTCGTCGGGCTGGGCGGCACGGTGGCCGAAGCCCTGGCCGACGTCGCCGTCCGGCTCGCCCCGCTGTCTCCCGGCGAAGCCGCCGGCATGGCGGCCGAACTGGCCGGGCGGGCCCTGCTCGCCGGGTGGCGCGGCGGCCCCGTCCTCGACCCCGACGACCTCGGCACGATCGTCTCCAGGCTCGGCGACCTGCTCGTCGCCAACCCGCTCCTGGACGAGATCGAGGTCAATCCGCTCCGGCTCACGCAGCGAGGTCTGATCGCGCTTGACGCCGTCATCCTCACCAGGAAGGCCGACGATGCCCACCCCGATCACTGAGCACACCGTGCCCTGGCCCGACGCCGACGTCACCCGTTTCACCGAACAGGGCTACTGGGCCGGGGTCGCGATCGGCACCCTGCTGCGGGAGGCCGCCGACCGCCATCCGGACGCCACCGCCCTGGTCGACGGGCCGGGGCTGCGCCTCACGTACGGCGAGCTGGCCGATCGCGCCGACGCCGCCGCCGTCCGCCTGCGCGACCTCGGCATCGCGCCGGGCGAGCGGATCGTCATGCAGCTGGGCAACTCGTGGGAGTTCGTCGTCCTCCTGCTGGCGTGCCTGCGCGCGGGCATCGTGCCGGTGATGGCGCTGCCCGCCCATCGCCGGGCCGAGCTGACGTATCTGGCCGTGCACGCCGAGGCGGTGGCGATCGCCGTCCCCGACCGGAGCAGGGATTTCGACCACCAGCGGCTCGCCCACGACCTCGCGGCCGACGTGCGCGCCGCCACCGGGGCCGGATGGCGGGTGCTGGTCGCCGGGGACGACATCGCGCCGGGAAGCGTCGACCTGCGGGCCCTGTGCGGCCCGCCCACCGGCCGGACCGGCGTCGACCTGCCCGCTCCCTCCTCCCGGGACGTGGCCGTCTTCCTGCTGTCCGGGGGCACGACCGGCCTGCCCAAGCTCATCGCCCGCACCCACGACGACTACGCCTACAACGCCCGGGCCAGCGCCGAGGTCGCCGGGGTCACGAAGGACTCGGTCTACCTGGTCAGCCTGCCCGCCGGGCACAACTTCCCGCTCGCCTGCCCGGGGATCCTCGGCGTCCTGCTCGCCGGGGGCCGGGTGGTCATGCTGCCCTCGCCCGAGCCGGCACGGGCCTTCGCCACGATCGAGGCGGAAGGCGTCACGCACACCGCAGTGGTGCCCGCGGTCGCCGGCCGCTGGCTGGAGCGGGCCGTCCAGCACGGCGCCGGGCAGCTCGCCACCCTGCGGGTCGTCCAGGTCGGCGGCGCCCGTCTCGCGGACGAGCTGGCGTGCCAGGTCGAACCGGTGCTCGGGGCGAGGTTGCAGCAGGTGTTCGGCATGGCGGAGGGCCTGCTGAACTTCACCCGCCTCGACGACCCCGTGGAGACGGTGTGCGGCACGCAGGGCCGTCCCCTGTGCCCCGCCGACGAGATCAGGATCGTGGACGAGCAGGACCGGGACGTGCCGGACGGCCGGCCGGGGCTGCTGCTCACCCGCGGGCCGTACACCCCTCGCGGGTACTACCGGGCGGCGGAGCACAACGCCCGCTCCTTCACGGGCGACGGCTGGTTCCGCACGGGTGACATCTGCCTGCGCACCCCCGAGGGCAACCTCGTGGTGGCCGGCCGCGACAAGGACATGATCAACCGGGGCGGGGAGAAGATCTCCGCCGAGGAGATCGAGAACCTCGTGTACCGGCTTCCCGCCGTGAGCCAGGTCGCCGCCGTGGCCATGCCGGACCCCGTGCTCGGGGAGCGCGTGTGCGTGTACGTCGTGCCGCGGGCCGGGGCGACGGTCACGCTGGAGGAGATCCGGGCGCGGATGGAGAGCGCGGAGGTCGCCCGCTTCAAGCTGCCCGAACGGCTCGTCGTCGTCGAGGAGCTGGCCTGGACCAAGGTCGGGAAGATCGACAAGAAGGCCCTCAGGACCGACATCGCCGACCGCCTCAAGGCCGAGCTTGCTGGAGGGTGACGAAGCCCGCCGCCGCTCCGGCGCGTACGGTCGGCGAGCGTTCCTGCTCGGTGCGTGCTCGTCGGCCGCGTAGCGCCATGTCAGGACCGGCGCGGCGGCTCCACGGACTTTTTGCGTGACCGAAATCCCGATAAATACGGGCTTGTGGTGGATTACGGCGCTCGGGAAGGATGCTGGGAGGTGGACGGTGATCCCGTCCGATCGCAGGCGAGACGAAGGACGCCGGATGACCCAGGCCGACGCGGTTGCATCACTCGTGGAGCGCAGGTTAGGCCGCGCCCTCGATCCCGATCTCAACTTCTTCGAAGCCGGTTTCGACTCGCTCGCGCTGGTCGAGCTGCACGAGGAGATCACTGAGGCGCTGGGCCTGAAGCTGCCGGTCACCGCGATGTTCACCCACCCGAACCTGCGTGCGCTCTCGCAGCTGATCGCGAAGGGCCAGGCGCCCGCCCCGGCCAGGCAGGACGGCGCCCGCCGCCGTCCGCTGGGCGGCAGCCGCCGCGACGTGCGCGCCAGGATCCGCGAGGAAGGTCGGTGACCTCGCACGAACAGCCCGTCGCGGTGATCGCGGTGGGGCGTTTCCCGCTGGAGGCCGGGGCGGCCGAGGAGGCCGGGCACGATCCCGGAGCGCAGGTCGTCCGGCTGTACGGCGGGGTGGGCAAGGCGTGCGCGGCGCTGCTGGCGGGGGAGTGCGAGCTCGCCGTGACCGACGCCGGCGAGCTGCCGCCCGGAACGCTGCGCGGCACCCTGGTCCTGCGGCTGCTCGACCGGGCGTTGCTCGACGGCGACCTGGTGCACCGGGTGATCTGGCCCGACGACCTGGAGGTCGAGGAGGGCTACCCGCCGGTGCACGCGCCGGGCGACGGCCGTCCGCGGGTCGTGGTGTGGTCCGGCCGCACCCGCGAGGAGGCCGAGTCGGTACGGCGCAGCCTGGCCGGCTTCTTCGCCGGGCTGCCGGAGGACCGCTACGCCGACGTGGCGGGCACTCTCCAGCAGGGACGCGTCCACCACCCCGTGCGCGGCGCGGTGGTCTGCCGGAGCGCCGCGGAGGCCGCCCTCGCGCTGGGCCGGGAGCACGCCTACGAGCGGGAGCCGGTCCGCCTGACCCTCTCCGCCGGGACGGCCGGCCTGTACGGCGTGGAGCCGGTGTTCACCCAGGCCGTGGACGTGTGCGAAGAGGTACTCGAAGCCCGCGGCGTCCAGGCGTCACCCGCCCTCACCGCCGCCTACGGGCTGGCGGCCACCCTCGCCGCCTGGGGCGTCCTGCCGGACGTCCCGGACCCGGCGGCCCTCGCGGACGACCCCTCGCCGCACGACACGCTCGCCGCCCTCACGCGGGCGAACGCCGGGGCCGAGGTCGAGGCGGGTCCCGACCGGGCGGGGCTGCTGGCCGCCGTGGCCAGGTTCTGGACGGGCGGCGGCCGGGTGGACTGGGCCGCGCTCGACCCCGATCATCCGCTGCAACGCGTCCCCGTCCCGAGGCCGCAGCCGGAGCTGCCCGCCTCCGTGGAGGAGCCGCGCCCGCTGTCGGCGGTGCCGTACTCGTTCTGGGTGCTGGAACAGCTCGCGCCGGACAGCGGCGTGTCGAACCTGGCGGTGGCGCTCAGGTTCGAGACGCCGCTGCGCCGGCTGCCGCTGCAGATCGCGGTGAACCGGCTGGTCAAGCGGCATCCGGCGCTGCGCCTGCGGTTCCCCGTGGTGGACGGGACGCCCGTCCGGCACCTGGTGGCCCCCCAGGACGCCCAGCTGAAGGTCGAGACCCGGGCCACGACGGAGGAGACGCTGGTCGCGGACCTGCGGTCCTTCCTGGACGAGCCCTTCGACCTGGGCCGCGACCTGCTCATCAGGGTGGGACACTTCACCCTGCCCGACGGCGCGGGAACCGTGGTGTGCCTGGCCGGCCACCACATCATCATCGACGGCACCTCCATGCAGCTCCTGGTGGAGGAGCTGGGCCGCTTCTACGACAGCCAGACCGGGCACGGCTCGCTGCCCCCGGAGCTGGCGGGGCCCGCGCCGATGCTGGAGCCGGGGGAGCCGTCGGAGGAGTCGATCGGCTACTGGCTGGACCGGCTCGACGGCGTCGACCCCGCCGCCATGGTGCTGCCGGGCAGCCGGCACTCGCCGGGCCGTCCGACGTTCGCCGGGCACACCTGCTCCTGGCAGGTGGACGCCGAGACGGTGGCGGCCCTGGACGAGCTGCGCGCCAGGCTGCGCACCACCGGCAACATCGTGCTGGCCACCGCCTTCCTGCTGACGCTGCGCGGGCACGGCGCCGGCCCGGACCTGGTGATCGGCATGCCGGTCAGCACCAAGACGGGCGAGCAGCACCGGCGCGTCGGCTACGCCGTGAGCACCCTGCCGCTGCGCGTCCACGTCGAGCTGGACGACGACTTCGAGCAGGTCGCCAGGCGCGTGGAGGAGGCGTTCGCGGAGGGCGTCGAGCACGCCGGGGCCTCGGTGGAGGCGGTGCTGACCCGCCGCGGGCACGGCACGGACGACTGGCGGGTCCCGCTGTTCCGGCACATGTTCAACTACCGGCCCTGGAGCGACGAGAAGGTGCACATCCAGGGCGAGGTGCCCGGATACGTCGACAACCTGATCGACCGCAGCCGCCTGGACATGCAGTGCAACGTCATCCAGGAGCCGGACCGGCTCACCGTCCGCATGGTGCACAGCACCGAGGTGCACGACGAGGACGAGATCGCGGCGTTCACCGCCAGGCTGTGCGCGGTGGTGCGGCAGGCGGCGCGCGGCGGCGTGCCGGACGTGTTCTCCCCGGCCGACCGGGCGCTGCTCGACCGGGTCAACGACACGGGCCGTGCCTGGCCGGGCACGCTGGCCGGGCGCATCGTGCCGGGCCCGGCCGTGGCGGTGCGCGAGGGCGGCCACGAGGTCACCTACCACGAGCTGCTGGGGCGCGCGGCCGCGGTCCGCGACCTGCTGCGCGAGCGAGGGGTGGGTGGCGGCGACGTCGTCGCCCTGGCCCTGGGACGCTCGGCGGACCTGGTGGCGGCGGTCCTCGGCGTGTGGCAGGCGGGAGCCGCGTTCCTGCCGCTGGACGTGCGGCAACCGGAGTCGCGCCTGGCCTTCCAGGTGGCCGACTCGGGGGCGCGGCTGGTCGTCGCGGCGGGCGATCCGCACTGGGCGGGCGGGACGCCGGTCGTGCCGATGCCCGGCACGCCTGGGCAGCCCGGACCCGCCGAAGCCGGGAACATCGCCTATGTCATCTACACCTCCGGCTCCACCGGGCAGCCCAAGGGCGTGCAGGTCACCCACGGGAACCTGACGAACCTCGTGCTCGACTTCGCCGACCGGCTGGGCGCGCCCACCAGCGTCCTGTGGTCCACCACCACCTCCTTCGACATCTCCTGGCTGGAACTGCTGCTGCCGCTGGCCTCCGGCGGCACCGTGGTCGTGGCCTCCGACGAGGACCAGCTGCAGCCGGGCAGGTTCCTGGAGCTGATCGCCGGGAGCGACGTCCAGGTCGTGCAGGCCACCCCCACCGCGTGGCGGCTGATCGCGCCGGAGGCCGGGCGCGAGCTGGCCGGGCGCACGGTGCTGTGCGGCGGCGAGCCGATGCCCGCCGTCCTGGCCAGGGACCTGCTGGAGCTGGGCTGCCGGGTGTTCAACGTCTACGGGCCGACCGAGACGACCATCTGGTCCACCGCCGCCGAGCTGCGCGAGCCGCCGCTCGACCCGGTGCCCGCCGGGGAGCCGCTGGCCAACACCCAGATCTTCGTCACCGACGCCGCGGGCCGCGAGCTGCCGCCGGGCGTGCCGGGCGAGCTGTGCGTCGCCGGCGCGGGAGTGAGCGCGGGCTACCTCGACCGGCCCGAGCTGACGGCACAGCGCTTCGGGCGCCACGACCGGTACGGCCGGTTCTACCGGACCGGCGACCGCGCGCGCATCCGCCACGACGGCGGGTTGGAGCTGCTCGGCCGCGACGACCGGCAGATCAAGCTGCGCGGCCACCGCATCGAGCTCGGCGAGGTCGAGGCCGCGCTGCACGAGCACGCGGCGGTGCGCACGGCCGCGGTGATCCTCGACGGCGACCCGCAGACCGACGGACGGCTCGCCGCCTTCCTGGAGGTCACCGGCGAGACCGCCGAGGAAGAGCTGTGGCGCTTCGCCAGGACGCGGCTGCCCGACTACGCCGTCCCCACCCGGTACATCGTCACCGGCAGGCTGCCCACCACGGCCAATGGCAAGATCGCCTACCGCGAGCTGAAGGTGCCCGACGAGGGCCGCGCCCCGGCGCGGGAGGCGGGCGACGGGCTGGTCCAGCAGGTGGTGGCGCTGTGGAGCGAGGCGCTGAACCGGCCAGGGCTCGGGCCGCACGACAACTTCTTCCTCAACGGCGGCCACTCCGTGCTGGCCGTCCGGCTGATCGGCCCGCTGGAGGAGCTGGCGGGCCGCGCCGTCTCGGTACGGGCCGTGTTCGACCATCCGACGCCGGCCGAACTGGCCCTGCACCTGGGGGAAGCCCGATGACGCCGTGGTACGTCCAGGTCAAGGAGGGGGAGCGGGCGCTGGTCGCCTTCCCGCACGCGGGCGGCGGTCCGGCCTCGCTCGGCGAGCTCGCCGGGCACTTCCCGCCCGAGGTGGGCCTGTGGTCGGTCAACCTGCCGGGACGCCAGGCCAGGCTCGCCGAGGAGCCGCGGACCGACCTCGACGGGCTGGTCGACGACCTGGCGCGCGACCTGGCCGGATGGCGGGAGCCGTACACGCTGTTCGGCTACTGCAGCGGGGCGCTGCTGGCCTTCCTCGTCTGCCGGCGCGTGGTCGAGCTGGGCGGGCGGCCGGAACGGCTGGTCGTGGGCTCGTTCGCCGCGCCGGACGTGACCCTGCTGCTGCGCCGCCTGCCGTCGTTGCCGTCGTGGCTGTTCTGGGAGCAGCTGATCGAGCTCGGCGGCGTCCCGCCGGAGCTGGCCGACCGGGAGGCGCTCTGGCCGGTGCTGGAGCCGGCGCTGCGCGCCGACTTCGGGCTGCTGGCCGGCTACCACCACCGGCCGGAGCCGCCGCTGCCGGTGCCGATCTCCGTCCTGTACGGAGCCAGGGACGCCTCGCTGACCAGGGGCGGCCTCCTGGGCTGGCGGCGGCAGAGCGTGCACAGGCCCGCGTTGAAGGAGCTCGACTCCACCCACTGGCTGGCCGAGGAGACCCCCGACGCCCTGGCCGCCGCGATCGTTGAGGAGATGGGATGCGCCTCGGTTACAGCATGAGCTACTGGGGCGGCGCGGGCCTCGGCCCCGCCGACCACCTGGCGCTGGTCCGCGAGGCGGAGGCCCTGGGCTATTCGTCCGTGTGGGCGGCCGAGACCTACGGGACCGACCCGGCGACCCTGCTGGCCTGGATCGCCGGGCAGACCGAGCGCATCGCGCTCGGCACCGGCGTGCTGCAGATGTCGGGACGCAAGCCCGTGGTCGCCGCGATGACGGCGGCCACCCTCGACCAGGTCTCCGGCGGCCGCGCCCGGCTGGGCGTGGGCCCGTCCGGCCCGCAGGTGGTCGAGGGCTGGCACGGCGAGCGCTTCGAACGGCCGCTGGCCCGCGCCCGCGACTACCTCCAGGTGGTGCGCAAGGCGCTGGACGGCGAGCCGGTGTGGCACGAGGGCCCCACGATGACGCTGCCGCTGCCCGGCAGCGAGGGCAAGGAGCTGACGCTGGCCGTCGCGCCGGTGCAGGAGCGGCTGCCGGTCTACCTGGCCGCGATGGGCCCGAAGACGGTCGCGCTGGCCGGCGAGCTCGCCGACGGCTGGCTGGCCATCCACTTCCCGCCCGACCACCTGGCCCGGATGGCCAAGCACCTGAACGGCGCCGACCTGGACGTCGCGCCCATGGTGCTCACGCTCGTCGAGGAGGACCAGGAGCTGGCCTACGACATGATGCGGCCCATGCTCGCCCTCTACCTCGGCGGCATGGGCTCGCGCCGGACCAACTTCTACAACCGCCTGGCCGCCACGCTCGGCTTCGAGCAGGAGGCCGCCCGCATGCAGGAGGCATTCCTGGACGGACGGCAGGGCGAGGCCATGGCGATGCTGCCCGACGCGCTGGTGGACGCGATGACCATGTGCGGCCCCGCGGGCAAGGTGCGCGAGCGGATGGCGGCCTACCAGGAGGCGGGCGCGACCACGCTGATCGTCGGCCTGGTCACGCCCACCCGGCGGCTGCGCAGCCGTCAGCTGCGGCTCATTGCGAGTCTGGCTCCGGCATCCCGATGAGCTTGGCCAGCGGCGACCAGGCCATCGCCGCGATCGGCACGAGAGCGCCGATGGCGATGACCACCCACAGCGTCGTACGCGTGCCCACGGCGCCGGCCAGCAGGCCGGCGCCGAGCGCGCCCAGCGGGGCGGGGATCAGGCCCAGCGAGTAGATCGAGGCCACCACCCGGCCCTGGAGGTGCGGCGGGGTGACCGTCTGCACCAGGCTGGTGTTGGTGACGAAGAAGATCTGCGAGCTGACGCCGCTGACCAGCTGCGCGACGACGAGCATCGCCACCGACACCCAGACCGGCCCGACGGCCAGCGGGATGAGGAAGAGCGCCAGGTTGCCGTACACCATCGACCACACCAGCACCTTGCCGATCGCGTGGCGCCGCATCACCTTGACGGCGACCAGCGCCCCGATGATCGCGCCCACGCCGCCGCCGGCCAGGATGCTGCCGAACCAGCCCGCGGGCACGCCCAGGTCGCGGATCACGTACAGGGCGTAGATCGAGTTCATCGAGCCCAGGATGAACAGCGAGTACACGGCCGAGGAGACGGCCAGCGGCCGGATCAGCCGGTGCCGCATCACCCAGCCCATGCCCTGCCAGATCGCCTTGTGCACCTGCGCGGGGGTGGTGTCGTCCGGCTCCGGACGGGCCTCCGGCCGCTTGATCAGGGACACCGCGATCGCGGAGGCCAGGTACGACACCGCGTCGATGATCAGCAGCGCGGGCGCGGCGAGCACCTTCAGCAGCGCCGCGGCCAGGCCGGGCCCGAACGTCTGGGCGGCCGACTCGGTCAGCTGCAGCTTGGAGTTGCCCTCCATGAAGTTCTCCCGCGGCACCAGGAACGGGAAGTAACTCCGGTAGGCCGTCTGGAAGAGCGTGCTGAGCAGGCCGAGCGCGAAGATGACGCCGTAGAGCCAGGTCAGCGTGAGCAGGTCGGCGAACCACGCGACCGGGATCAGCATCAGCAGCACGAAACGCGCCACGTCCGTCCAGATCAGGATGGGCCGCTTGCGCACCCGGTCGGCCAGCACGCCGAACAGCAGGAAGAACACCATCGGCAGCCGCAGCAGGAAGCCGACGACGCCCATCTCCGCCTCGGAGGCGTTCAGGACGGTGACCGCGATGACGGGGAACGCGAAGAGACTGATCGCCGAGCCGAACTGCGACAGGCTCTGGCCCGCCCACAGCCGTAGGAAGTCGGGGTGCTTCCAGAGGCTCGTCTGCTCACTGGTCGGGGATGCCATGATCCATCCACCTTCTGATCTCGGTGGCCGCTCCGGCGACCAGGGGTTCGTACAGGATGGGGACGCGTTCCTCGGGGATCGCGACGTGGGCGAGCCGCCCCTTGGCGACGGAGGGCCAGTTGCCGTCCTCGCGCCTGGGCGCGAAGAGCGCGACGTCGCCGTCGTAGGGCTCGTGCCGGTAGCCGCCGACCGCGTGCGCGTTGGCCCGGAACACGGCCAGGTAGCGGCGCGCCTGCTCGACCTCGGCGGTGTCGGGCGCCAGCCGGTCGGCGGCGGAGGCGGCGCCCATGACCGTCAGGAGCTGCTCCTCCGGCGGCCGGGCGGCGAGTTCGGCCGGGTCCAGCCCGAGGGTCTCCTCGGGGCCGCCGGCCAGCGCGTGGAACAGCAGGACCGTGTCGTCCTCCAGCGACGCCTCGGCCACGGGCTCCTCGGCGTTGGCGTAGAGGAGCACGACGAGCGGCACCTGCTCGCCGCGCTCGCGCAGCCGCCTGGCCACCTCCAGGGCGATGTTCCCGCCGATGCAGAACCCGCCCAGCACGTACGGCCCCGCCGGCCGCACCTCCAGCAGGTCGGCCACGTAGGCGTCGGCCATCTCGGCGAGCGTGGCGTGCGGCTCCTCGCCGGGCACCAGCCCGCGCGCGGCGATGGCGTACACCGGCTGGTCGGGGCCGAGGCGGCGGGCCAGCGGGTGGTAGCGGAAGACCTGGCCGCCGAGCGCGTGGATGAAGAAGATCGGCACGCGGTCGCCGTCCGGGTTGAGCGGCACGACGTGGCTCGGCGGCGCCAGGTCCTCGGGCTGGCGGAGCACCCTGGCCAGCTTGCTGATCGTCGGCGCGGTCAGCACGGTGCCCACGGGCAGGCTACGCCCCAGCTCCTGGCGGATGCGGGCGGCCAGCCGCAGGGCGCTCAGCGAGTGGCCGCCGAGCTCGAAGAAGTCGTCCAGGATCCCGGCCGCGGGCACCTGCAGCACCTCTTCGTAGAGCGTGGCGAGGCGCGCCTCCACCTCGTCGCGAGGCGGCACGTACGGCCGGCCGCTCGCCGTCTCCGGCGCGGGCAGCGCGGCCCGGTCGAGCTTGCCGCTGCGGGTGAGGGGGAGGGCGTCCAGGCTCACCCACCGGCGCGGGATCAGGTGGTCGGGCAGGACGTCCTGGAGGTCGGGCACGTCGCCCACCACATAGCCGACCAGGCTGTGCCCGTGCGCGGTGACGGCCGCGTCGCGGACCCCCGGCTGGGCGCGCAGGACGGCCTCGATCTCCCCGGGTTCGACGCGCATGCCGCGGATCTTGACTTGGTGGTCGGTGCGGCCGAGGTATTCGAGTTCGCCCGTGGGTAGCCAGCGGGCGAGGTCGCCGGTTTTGTAGAGGCGTTGTCCGTTGGGTGCGGGGAGGAAGCGTTCGGCGGTGAGTGCGGGTTTGCCGAGGTAGCCGCGGGCGAGTTGGGTGCCGCCGATGTAGAGCTCGCCTGGGGTGCCGATGGGGACGTCCTGGAGGTGTGAGTCGAGGACGTGCAGGGTGGTGTTGTCGATGGGTTTGCCGATGGGGACGGTGGTTTCTCCGGGTTGGCAGGGGTGCCAGGAGACGTCGACGGCTGCTTCGGTGGGGCCGTAGAGGTTGTGGAGTCCTGGGAGGTCGTGGCCGGGTGGGAGGGCTTCGCCGGAGCAGATGATCCGGGGCGGGAGCTGAACGTCCTCTTCCTCCAGGAAGGCTTGGAGCATGGACGGGACGAAGTGGGCGGTGGTGATGTTCTCGGTCTTGATGAGGTCGCGCAGGTAGGCGGTGTCGCGGTGGCCGCCGGGCCGGGCGATGACCATGGTGGCGCCGGTGATGAGCGGCCAGAACAGTTCCCAGACCGAGACGTCGAAGGTGGTGGGTGTCTTGTGCAGGACGCGGTCTTGTGGGGTGAGCTGGAAGGTGTCCTGCATCCAGCGCAGCCGGTTGACGATCGCGCGGTGGGAGACGCCCACGCCCTTGGGCCGTCCGGTCGAGCCGGACGTGAAGATGACGTAGGCCAGGTTGTCCTCGCGCACTGACGGCGGCGTGAACCCGCCTCCGGAGCCCGCGCCGGTGAGGACGGTCGCGGCTCCCGCGTCGGCGAGCATGCCGCGCCGCCGTTCCTCGGGATCGGCCGGGTCGAGCGGCAGGTAGGCGCCGCCCGCGGCCATCACGCCGAGGAGTACGACGGGCAGGTCCAGGCCGCGTTCCATGCAGACGCCGACCGGCTGGTCCACCCGCACGTCGAGCCCGGCGGCGACCGCGCGGGCCCGTTCGGCGAGCTCGCGGTAGGTCAGCCGGTCGCCCTCGAACACCAGCGCCGTCGCGTCGGGGGTGCGCTCGGCCTGGGCGAAGACCAGTTCGTGCAGGGTGCCGCCCGGATGCTGCCGCTCGGTGGCGTTCCACCGCGCGAGCTGAGCCGCGTCCTGCGGCGAGATGCCGGCCTCTCCGGACAGGGCGCGGAGGTAGTGGTCCCGGATCGCCGCGATCTGGTCGGCGGGGAACTGCGTGGTGTCGTAGGAGATGGTCAGCGTCAGCCCCTGGCCCGGCGTCCGGACGAAGGCCGTGCTGAAGGCGAAGTCGGTCTGCTCGAAGAAGTCCTGGCCCTCGATGGGCGTGGCGGCGGCGCCGTTCACGTGGAAGTCGCGGAAGTCCACGTGCGTGTCCAGCAGCCGCGCGCGACCGCTGGCCCGCTGGATCTCGAAGAGCGGGAAGTGCCGGTACGGCAGCGCCGCCACCTCCGCCTGGAAGACCCGCTGGACCAGGTCGGGCGCGTCGGCCCGCACCCGCAGCGGGACGGTGTTGAGGAACAGGCCGAGCACCTCGTCCCCGGCCTCGCTCTCCGGACGGCTGTGCGTGAGCATCCCCGTCAGGACGTCGGGATCGCCGGTGACCAGCGCCATGACGCGCACGTGCGCCGCGAGCACCACCGACCGCAGGGGCACCCGGGCGGTGGCCGCCTGCTCGGCCAGCGCCTTGGCCAGCTCGCCGGGGAGCGCCGTGGCGAGCACCGCGACCTCGCGCGGCCCGCCGGTGGGGTAGCCGGGCATCCGCGGCAACCGGCCCTCCGGCGCCTCGGCGATCGCCTCCCGCCAGAACTCCGCCGCCTCCGGCCGGGCGAGCATCGCCTTCTCGGCCGCCACCAGGTCACGGAAGCGCGCCGCCGGCGGCTCCACCGGCAGCCCTGGGGTCGCATAACGTTCCAGCAGCTCGCTGACCAGCCTCGCGACGCTCCACCCGTCGAGGATCGCGTGGTGGAAGTAGACGGTCAGCGCGAACCGGTCGGCCTCGGGCCGCACGTGGACGCGGAGCAGGGGAGCCCGCGTCCAGTCGAACGGCCCGTACTCCGGCTCGCCGCCGGAGACGGTCAGCGGGATCTCCGCCCGGTCGTGCACGAGCTGGACGGGCTCGCTGAACCCGGTCAGGTCGAAGGACGTCCGCAGCACCTCGTGCCGGGCCGACAGCTCGTCCAGCGCCCTGACCAGGGCCGCCTCGTCGAACGTGCCGCGCAGCGTGAGCGTGGTGTGGTCGTGGAAGGTCACGCCGTCCAGCTCGCTGTGGTACAACATCCCGGCCTGGAGGGCGCTGAGCGGGTAGGCGTCGATGATCATCGCGTGAGCCTCTCTCTGTCCGCCACGCTGAGCAGGTCGAAGGCTCCCACCGTGGTCTCCGGTACGGCCTGCCGCGGCCGCAGCACGGCGGCCAGTTCGGCGACCGCCTGATGGGTGAACAGCTGCTGCAGTTCCACGTCGTAGCCGGCGGCGCGCAGCCGGGCCACGACCTTGAGACTGCTGATGGAGTCGCCGCCCACGGCGAAGAAGGTGTCGTGCCGGCCGGGCCGGTCGAGGCCGAGCACCTCCTGCCAGACCTGCGCGACGACGGTTTCCGCCGCGCCGCGCGGCGGCTCCCACGGCAGGTCGGCCGGGCGGTCGGGCGCGGGGAGGGCGGCGCGGTCGAGCTTGCCGTTGGCGGTGACGGGCAGGCGGTCCAGCCGCACCCACGCCGTCGGGATCATGAAATCCGGCAGCGCGTCGGACAGGTCGGGGACGTCGCCGACGACGTAGCCGACCAGGCGTCCGTTCACCAGCTTGGCCGCCGCCGCAGTCACGCCGGGTTGCTCCCGCAGCACGGCCTCGATCTCGCCCAGCTCCACGCGCATGCCGCGGATCTTGACTTGGTGGTCGGTGCGGCCGAGGTATTCGAGTTCGCCCGAGGGTAGCCAGCGGGCGAGGTCGCCGGTTTTGTAGAGGCGTTGTCCGTCGGGTGCGGGGAGGAAGCGTTCGGCGGTGAGTGCGGGTTTGCCGAGGTAGCCGCGGGCGAGTTGGGTGCCGCCGATGTAGAGCTCGCCGGGTGTGCCGATGGGGACGTCTTGGAGGTGTGCGTCCAGGACGTGCAGGGTGGTGTTGTCGATGGGTTTGCCGATGGGGACGGTGGTTTCTCCTGGTTGGCAGGGGTGCCAGGAGACGTCGACGGCTGCTTCGGTGGGGCCGTAGAGGTTGTGGAGTCCTGGGAGGTCGTGGCCGGGTGGGAGGGCTTCGCCGGAGCAGATGATCCGGGGCGGGAGCTGAACGTCCTCTTCCTCCAGGAAGGCTTGGAGCATGGACGGGACGAAGTGGGCGGTGGTGATGTTCTCGGTCTTGATGAGGTCGCGCAGGTAGGCGGTGTCGCGGTGGCCGCCGGGCCGGGCGATGACCATGGTGGCGCCGGTGATGAGCGGCCAGAACAGTTCCCAGACCGAGACGTCGAAGGTGGTGGGTGTCTTGTGCAGGACGCGGTCTTGTGGGGTGAGCTGGAAGGTGTCCTGCATCCAGCGCAGCCGGTTGACGATCGCGCGGTGGGAGACGCCCACGCCCTTGGGCCGTCCGGTGGAGCCGGAGGTGAAGATGACGTAGGCCAGGTTGTCCTCACGCACCCGCACCACGGACGCCGGAGCCGGCCGTACGTCCGCCGCCGTGACCACCAGATCGGCCCCCGCGTCGGCCAGCATGCCACGCGTGCGCTCCGCCGGGTGGGACGGGTCGAGCGGCAGGTAGGCGCCACCGGCCGCCATCACGCCGAGGAGTACGACGGGCAGGTCCAGGCCGCGTTCCATGCAGACGCCGACCGGCTGGTCCACGCGCGCGTCGAGCCCGGCGGCGAGCGCGCGGGCCCGTTCGGCGAGCTCGCGGTAGGTCAGCCGGTCGCCCTCGAAGACCAGCGCGGTTGCGTCGGGGGTGCGCTCGGCCTGGGCGAAGACCAGCTCGTGCAGGGTCCCGCCCGGATGCTCCCGCTCGGTGGCGTTCCACCGCGCGAGCTGCTTCCGCTCCTCGTCCGGCAGGATGTCCAGACGCCCCACCGGCACGTCGGGGGACGCCACCACCGCACGCAACAGCGCGGCGAACCGCTGCGCCAGCCGCTCGATCGTCTCCGGCCGGAACAGCTCGGCGTTGTAGACGAAGCGGCCCTCCAGCTGCTCGCCCCGCTCGGTGGCGTAGAGCTCCAGGTCGAACCGGGTGGTCGTGCTGTCCGGCTCGAAGCCCTCGCCGTCGCCGCGGTAGCTCTGCAGCGCGAACAGCACCTGGACCAGCGGCGGGCGGCTGACGTCGCGTTCGGGGTCCAGCTCGGCGACCAGCTTCTCGAAGGGCAGCTCCTGGTGGCCGTAGACCTCGATCGCGCCGTCCCGCGTGCGGCGCAGCAGCTCGGCGAAGCCGGGGTCGCCCGCCAGCCGCGCCCGAAGCGGGAGCAGGTTGACGAACAGCCCGACCATGTCCTCGAACTCCGGCCGGGTCCGTCCGGCCACCGGCGACCCCACCGCGAAGCCGGTCGTGCCGGACCAGCGGGCCAGCAGCACCTGGAAGGCGGCGAGCAGCCCCATGTAGAGCGTCGCCCCCTCGGCCCGGCACAACTCGCCGAACGCCGCCACGTCGATCCCGACGTCGTGCCAGCCGCCCCGGAAGGTCTGCCGGGGCGGGCGCGGCCGGTCCAGGGGCAGGTCGAGCACCTGCAACCCGTCCAGCTCGGCGCGCCAGAACGCCAGGTCGCCGGCCAGCCGGTCGCCGCTCAGCCGCTCCCGCTGCCACGACGCGTAGTCGCCGAACCCCAGCCGCGGCCCGCTCTGCGGCGGTGACAGCAGCTCGCGGAGGATGAGATCGGCCGACCAGCCGTCGGCGACGATGTGATGGACCGCCACCAGCAGCGCGTGGTCGTCGGGCGCGAGCCGTACCAGGGTGGCGCGCAGCAGCGGGCCGTCCGCCAGCTCGAAGGGGAGCGCGGCGTCGGCGCTGAGCACCTGCCTGGCCGCCGCCTCGTCCGGCACGTCCACGACGCGCAGCGGCACCCGCACCCGGTCCGCCACCCGCACCTCCGGCCGCCCGTCGGGGCCGGCGGGGAAGGTCATGCGCAGGCTCTCGTGCCGGGCGACCACGGCGTCCAGCGACTGCCGCAGCCGTTCGGCGTCGAGCGGGCCGCGCAGCCTGGCCGACACGGGCAGCACGTACGCGCTCGTCCCGGGGGCGAACTGCTCCATGAACCACAGCCGCTCCTGCGCGAACGACAGCGGCGGATCGCTGCCCTCGGCGCGTCGCGGGATCTGCTCCGCGGCGCCCAGGCCCGCGATCGCCTTGCGGAAGCGGGCCTGCACGCGCGCCTGCCGTTCATCCACGCTCGTCGGCCTCCTCGGCCAGGTGTTCCAGGGCCGCGGCCAGCAGGCGTGGCGTCGGGTGGGTGAAGGCCAGCTTGAGCGGCACGTCCAGCTCGATGGCCGCGGCGATGCGGGCCGTGGTCCTGGTGGCCAGCAGCGAGTGGCCGCCGAGCTGGAAGAAGTCGTCCAGCGCGCCCACCCGCTCCAGCCCCAGCACCTCGGCCCAGACCAGGCAGACGAGCTCCTCGGCCGCGCCGGACGGCGGCTCGTAGCCGGCGCCGCGCGGCCGGCCCGGCGCGGGCAGCGCGTCCCGGTCGACCTTGCCGCCGGGGGTCAGCGGGATGCGGTCGAGCGAGACGATCGCGCTGGGCACCATGTGCGGGGGCAGCTCGGCGGCGAGGTGCTCGCGTAACGCGTCGTCCCCGGCGTCGTGGACGGCGTAGGCGATCAGGCGGTCCTCGTGGACCACCACCGTGGCCTGCCGCACCGACGGGTGGGCGAGCAGCGCCGACTCCACCTCGCCCGGCTCGACGCGGTAACCGCGCACCTTCACCTGGCGGTCCAGGCGGCCGAGGATCTCCAGGCCGCCGTCCAGGCGGAAGCGGGCCCGGTCGCCGGTGCGGTAGAGGCGCGAGCCGCCGGGGCCGGGGACGAAACGCTCGGCCGTGCGGGCGGGCGCGCCCCGGTAGCCGCGGGCCAGGCCGCTGCCGCCGATGTGCAGCTCGCCCGCGACACCGGCCGGCACCGGGAGCCCGTCGGGGCCCAGCACCTGGAGCGTGGTGCCGGGCAGGGCGACGCCCACGGCCGGGCGGCGCAGCGCCTCCGAGGGGTCCATGTCGGCGGTGGCGGCGATGATCGTGGCCTCGGTGGGGCCGTAGCTGTTGACCAGGCGCACGCCCTGGGGGCCGGACGCGTACCAGGCGGCCAGCGCGGGGCCCGGCAGCGGGTCGGCGCCCAGGATGACCAGCCGCAGGCCGGGCGGCCATTCGACGCCCATGGCCACCAGCTCCTGCCAGTACGACGTGGGCAGGTCCAGCACGGTGAGCGCGGCGCCCTCCGGGGTCTTCAGGAAGTCCGGCAGCGGCTCGTCCGGGCACAGGACGAGCTCCGCGCCGGCGGCCAGCGCCGGGTAGATCTCCTCGGCGTGCGTGTCGAAGCTCGGCGAGGCGAACTGCAGGACGCGGTCGCCCGGCCCGAGCTCGTAGTGGCCGCGCATCCAGCCCACCCGCGACGCCAGCGCCTCGCGCGGCACCTCCACGCCCTTGGGACGCCCGGTCGAGCCCGAGGTGTAGATCACGTAGGCCAGTGAGCCCGGCCCCGCGACCTCGGCGTGCGGCGCCTGCGGCGACTCGCGGAGATCGTCCTCGTCCAGCACCAGGGCCGCGCCCGCGTCCGCCGCCATCCACCGCAGCCGCTCCGGCGGGTACGCCGGGTCGAGCGGCAGGTAGGCGCCGCCCGCCCGGCCGACGGCGAGCATCCCGGCGATCAGCTCCACCGAGCGCCCGGCGCGCAGGCCCACGACCGTGTCCGGGCCGACCCCGGCCGCGGCCAGGCGTCCGGCCAGCGCGGCGGCCATGGCGTCCAGCTCGGCGTAGGTGACCCGGCGGTCGCCGTGGCTCACCGCCGTCGCGCCGGGCGCCAGCCGGACGCGCTCCTGGAAGAGGTCGAGCACGTCGCGCGCGAGGGGCTGTGGGGTGTCGAGGACCGGCGGCCGGTCCTCGGGCAGCAGCATGGCCGCGCGCAGCGCGGACAGCGGCGTGCCCGGGTCGCGCACGACCGCCTCCAGCACCCGCTCCCACCGCCGCAGCAACCGCGTCGCGGTCTCCTCCTCGAACAGGTCGCGGGCGTAGGACAACATCGCCCAGAGGGAGCCGTCGAACTGGGTGACGTCCAGCATCAGGTCGAACTTCGCCTGGGTCGCGCCCGGGTCGAACATCTCCGCCTCGACGCCGGGCAGCGGCAGGGCGCCGGCCTCCTTGTCCTGGATCACGAACATCGCCTGGAACAGCGGCGTCGTGCTCAGGTCGCGGCGGATGCCGAGGTCGTTGAGCAGGCGTTCGAAGGGGATGTCCTGGTGCGCGAACGCGTCCAGCACCGTCGCCCTGGTCCGCGCGAGCAGGGTGCGGAAGGACGGGTCGCCGGACAGGTCGCCGCGCAGCACGAGCGTCTCGGGGAAGAAGCCGACGACGTCCTGGAGTTCCGGGCGGTCGCGGCCGGCGATGACCGAGCCGACCGTCAGGTCCTCGGCGCCGCAGTGGGCGCCCAGCAGGAGCTGGTAGGCGGCCAGCAGGACCATGAACAGCGTGCCGCGCTCGTCCCTGGCCAGCTGCTCCAGCCGGGCCGTCAGCTCGGGGCCGATGCGCCGCGCGCAGTAGTCGCCGTCGGCCACCCGTACGGCCGGCCGCGGCCGGTCCGTGGGCAGGTCGAGCGGCTGCACGCCGTCGAGCTTGGCGCGCCAGTAGTCCAGCGACTCCCGCGACGGCTCGCGGCTGCGCTGCCAGGCCGCGAAGTCGCGGTAGTCGATCGACGGGACGCCCAGCCCGGCCGCGTTCCCGGCGTAGCAGGCGGCCAGCTCGGAGAAGATGATCTTCAATGACCAGCCGTCGGCCACCAGGTGGTGCAGGACCAGGCAGAGCACGTGATCGGTCGCCGACAGCGTGATCAGGTGCACCCGCACCAGCGGCCCGGTGGCCAGGTCGAACGGCGTGTTGGTCAGCTCGGCCACGATCGCCGTGGCGCGGGCCTCGCGTTCGGACGCGGGCAGGTCCGCGAGGTCCACCAGCACCGGATCGAGCTTCAGCTCCGGCTCCACGACCTGGACCGGGCGGCCCTCCACCGCGGGGAAGCGGGCCCGCAGCATCGGGTGCCGCGCCGCCACGGTGGCCAGCGCCCCGGCCAGGTCACGGATGGACAGCTCGCCGCGCAGCCGCTGCACCATGTACATGTTGTAGGAGGCGTCGGCGGGGTCGAGCCGCTGCAGGAACCAGAGCCGCTCCTGCCCGTAGGAGAGCGGCGCCGGCGCGTCCGGATCGCTGCGCGGGGGGATCCCGGCGGGCCGGGCCTTCGGCTGCCGCTGGAGCCTGCGCTCCAGCGCCGCGCGCTGCTCCGGGCTGAGGCGGGCCAGCCGCCCTCTCACCTCGCTCATCCGTCCGCGTCCTCCGCCAGGAGATCGTCCAGCTCGACGTCGCCGAGCTGGAGTTCCAGCACGGCCAGCGCGTGCTCGGCGACCGTGGTGAGCTCGAAGCAGACCCGCAGGTCCATCTCGATCCCGTACGCCTCCCGATACCGGGTGATCAGCAGGACGGCCAGCAGCGAGTGCCCGCCGAGCGCGAAGAAGTCGTCCTCGACGCCCACCCGCTCACGGCCGAGCAGCTCGCCCCAGAGCGCGCACAGCTCCTCCTCCAGCGGCGTCTCCGGCGCGACGTAGGTGGTGCCGAGATCGCTGCGGCCGGGCCCGGTGGGCGGCGGCAGCGCGGCCCGGTCGAGCTTCCCGCTCGGGCCCAGGGGGAACTCGGTGACCTGCACGAACGCCTGCGGCACCAGCGCCGCCGGCAACGTGCGGGCCGGCCCGGTGCGCAGCTCGTGCGACAACCGGCTCGGCTCGCCCGTCCAGTCCACGTAGGCCACCAGCCCGCGGCCGCCCGGCGCGTCGTCGCGCAGGGCGACGACGACCCCGCGCACCCGCGGGTCCGCGGCCAGCGCCGCCTCGACCTCGCCCAGCTCGACCCGCCAGCCGTGCACCTTGACCTGGTCGTCGATGCGGCCGAGGAACTCCAGCTCCCCGTCCGCGCGCAGCCTGGCCAGGTCGCCGGTGGCGTACAGCCGCGCGCCCGGCGGGCCGTACGGGTCGGGGACGAAGCGCTCGGCCGTCAGCCCCGGCCGTCCCGCGTAGCCGCGGGCCACCTGGACGCCGCCGATGTGCAGCTGCCCGGGCACGCCGACGGGCATCGGCTCCAGACGCTCGTCGAGGACGTGCAGGCGGCAGCCGGGCATCGGGCGGCCGATGGGGATCACCGTCTCGCCCGGCCGGCAGGCGTGCCAGGAGACGTCGACGGCCGCCTCGGTGGGGCCGTACAGGTTGTGCAGCTCCACGCCGGGCAGACGCTCGAAGAAGCGGGCCGCCGTCCTGGGCGGCAGCTCCTCGCCGCTGCACACCACGCGCCGCAGGGACGTGCACGACTCGATGTTCGCCTCCTCCAGGAAGAGGGCGAGCATCGACGGCACGAAGTGCATCGTGGTCACCGCGTGCCGCTTGACCAGGTCACGCTGGTGGGCGGGGTCGCGGTGGCCGCCCGGCCGCACCGGCACGAGGCAGGCGCCCTGCAGCAGCGGCCAGAAGAACTCCCACACCGACACGTCGAAGCTGGTCGGCGTCTTCTGCATCACCACGTCGCCGGCCGTCAGGCCGAACGTCTCCTGCATCCAGGCCAGCCGGTTGACGATGCCGCGATGGGTGTTGACCACGGCCTTCGGCCGGCCGGTCGAGCCCGAGGTGTAGATCAGGTACGCGGCGTCGTCCGGCCCGGTCACCGGGTCGAGGTCGCCGGAGCCGAGGTCGTGGTCGTCCTCCAGCAGCACCGTCTCGACCGGCCCGAAGGACGGCAGGTGGCGCTGGGTGAGCAGCACCTGCGCGCCGGAGTCGGACAGCATGAACTCCAGCCGGTCCCGCGGGTACTCCGGATCCAGCGGCACGTACGCCCCGCCCGCCTTGAGCACCGCGAGCAGCGCGACGACCAGCTCGGGCGAGCGTTCCGCGCAGACCGCGACGGGCCGGCCGCGCTCCACGCCGATCTGCCGCAGCCGCCGGGCCAGCCGGTTGGCGCGGCCGTTGAGCTCGGCGTAGGTGAGCGTGACGTCGCCGAAGACCACCGCGGGGGCGTCGGGGGTCGCGGCGGCCCGGGCCTCGATCGACGTGTGCAGGGTGCCGGGCCCGGCCGGCGGCCCGCCGTCCCCGAGGGCCAGCACGCGCGCACGCTCGTCCGCGGCGAGCACGGGGAGCTCGGGGACCGCCCGGCCGGGGTCGGCGGCGGCCGCCTCGACCAGCGTGCGCAGGTTCGCCTCGAAGCGTTCGATCGTCTCCGGGTCGAACAGGTCGGTGGCGTACTCCAGCCGGGTGTGCAGCACCCCGTCGCGCATGTTGACGTCGAGCTGGAGGTCCACCTTGGCGGTGCCGTTGGCGATCTGCCCTTCGTTGGTGCGGATCGCCAGGTTGAACATCACCTGGTAGAGCGGCGGCACGCTCAGGTCCCGGGCCGGCTGCAGATCCTCCACCAGCCGCTCGAACGGCAGCTCCTGATGGTCCAGCGCCTCGGCCACCGTCGCCCGCACGCGCCCGGCCGCCTCGCGGAAGCCGGGCGCGCCCGACAGGTCCACGCGCAGCGGCACCGCGTTGACGAACATGCCGATGACCGGCTCGGTCTCGGGCAGCAGCCGGCCCGCGACCGGCGTGCCCACCACGATGTCGTCGATCCCCGACCAGCGCGACAGCACGGCGGCGTACGCGGTGAGCATCACCGTGAACAACGTCGTGTTGAGCTCCTTGGCCAGCCGCTCCACGGCCGCCGACAGTTCGGGGGAGTAGGCGCCGAGCCGGATCCCGCCGCGGTAGCTCCGGCGGGCCGGCCGCGGCCGGTCGCCCGGCAGGGCGAGGTCGGCGGGCACCCCGGCCAGCCGTTCGCGCCAGTGCACCAGCTCGGTCTCCAGGAACTCGCCGGACAACCTGCCGCGCTGCCACACGGCGAAGTCGGCGAACTGGATCGGCAGCTCGGGCAGCTTCGGCGGCCGGTCCTCGCCGAGCGCGTCGTAGCACTCCTCCACCTCGTCCATGAAGACCATGGAGGAGACGCCGTCGAAGATCGTGTGGTCGAAGACGACGGCCAGCCGCAGGTCGTCCTCGGCCAGCTTGACGTGCCGGCCGCGGTACAGCGGCGCCCGTTCCATGTCGAACGGCAGCACCGCGTCCGCCCTGGCCAGGCGGGCCAGCTCCGCCTCGGCGGCGGCCCGCGGCAGGTGGCTCAGGTCCGTCTCGGTCAGCGCCGTGGGCGGCGCGCCGGGGTGGACGATCTGCACGACCTGCCCGTCCCGGAAGTCGAACGTGGTGCGCAGCGCCTCATGACGCCGCACGACCAGATCGATCGCCCGCTCCAGCCGGCGGGGGTCCACCGGCTGCCTGGCCGCCATCGGCATGACCATGCCGATGTTGTAGACGGCCAGATCGGGCTCGAAGCGCGAAAGGAACCACATCCGCTCCTGGCCGGAGGATGCGGGGAAGGCATCACTCACTGTCCATGGCCTCTCGCAGACTCTTCGGCCGCATGTCGGTCCACACCTGCTCGATGTGCGCCAGACAGGCGTCCTTGGTGCCGGAGAAACCGGCGTCGTACCAGCCGGAGGGGTTGTCCCGGCCGGCCGGCCAGATGGAGTACTGCTCCTCGTCGTTGCGCACGACCTTGGTGTCCGTGCTGGTCTCTGTGCTGGTCTCTGCGCTCATGCGGAACTCCGGGGGAGGCGGGGGATGGTCTGGGTGGCGGGCTCGGGGGCGGCGGCCGTGGCGGCGTCGATCAGGGCCGCGACCCCGGCCACGGTCGGCTCCTCGAAGAGATTGCGCATCGGCAGCCGGACCCCGAGCTCCTTGCGGATCAGGGCGATCAGCTGGACCGCGATGAGCGAGTTGCCGCCCAGCTCGAAGAAGTCGTCGTCGACGCCGATGTGGTCGCCGCCGAGCACCTCGCCCCACAGGCGGGCGATCGTGGCCTCGGCGTCGTTGCGCGGCGCGACGTAGCCCTCGGCGGGCGCCTTGTCCTGCCGGTCGGCGACCGCCGCCGGATCGAGCTCGCTCTCGACGGTCTCCTGGGTCAGCGAGCCGACGCCGGCGACGAGCTCGGCCACCGTGCTGGCCGCCACCACGACCTGGGGGCCGAGCGGGGCGGCGAGCAGCCTGCGCAGGGAGAGGGCCCCCTCGGCCGGCCTGATGCCGGCCGCGTCGTCGGCACCGGCCGGCGACGCGGCCGCGGCCGGGGCGGCGACCTGGGACCCGGCGCTGGAGCGGACCCCGGAGACCACGGCCTCGGTGTCGATCCTGCGCAGGACGTAGTCGGAGATCTGCACCAGCACCGTGCCGTCGGGCGCGATCAACGTGACGTCGACGACCAGCACCTCGTCGGTGTCGGTGCTGGTGATGCGCAGATGGCTCCAGAACGCCTCGGGCAGGCTGCCGAACACGGTGATGCGGCCGTAGCCGAGCGGCAGGTAGTGGCCCTCGACCGCGACCCAGCTGAAGGTGGTGGCGGCGTCGAGCAGGGCCGGGTGCAGCCCCCACCGGTCGAGGTCGGCCATCAGCGCGTCGTTGGCCTCGAACAGGCCGAGCGCCTCCTGCCGGCCGACATGCGTGGCGGTCAGCGTCCGGTGCCAGTGCGCGCCCAGCGTGAGCAGGCCAGACAGCGGGACGCCGCCCTGCTCGTCCGCCGAGGACACGCAGCGGTCCATGATGGCGCGCAGGTCCACGCGGTCGGCGGGCGGCGGGCTCACCTTGGCCGCCGTGCCCCTGGCGTGGGTGCGGTGCGAGCCGCCGATGATGCTCTGCACCTGGAACTCGGCGCCGTCCGCCTCCGGGGTGAAGAGCACCCGTACCTCGGCGGTCGCGCCGTCGGCCACCGACAGCGGTTCGACGAACACCACGTCCCGCAGCTCGACGAGCCCGCCGTCGGGCAGCACCGCCTCGGCGGCCGTCCTGGCCAGCTCGACGTGGCCGGTGCCGGGCAGCACCGGCACGTCGGCGATGCGGTGCTCGTCCAGCACCCAGTGCGTGCCGGGCGAGAGCGTGCCGCTGCACCAGTCGAGCCCGCCGATCTCGCCGGCGTGCCGCGCGTCGAGGACCGGGTGGTCGAGCGCCTTGATCCGGTCGCCGCGCTGCAACGCGACGAATCCGGCGGGCGCCGCGGTCTCCACCGCCATGCCGACTTCCAGCCATCTGCCCCAGTTGACGCTGACGATCTGGGCGGCGTTCCAGCCTCGTCCGGCGCGGGCGTGCGCGTCGAGGAAGTTGTTGGCCGCGCAGTAGTCGATCTGCCCGAACCCGCCGGCCACCGCGGTGATCGACGAGCAGAGCACCACGGCCTCCAGCTCCAGGTCGCCGAACGCCTCCTGCAGCGCCAGCGTGCCGAGCAGCTTGGGCCGGAGCACGGCCTCGGCCGCCTCCCGCTCCTTGATCTGGGCCATGCCGCCGCCGGGCAGGCCGGCCGCGTGCACGAGCACGTCCACCCGGCCGAAGGCGGCGAGCGTCTCGTCCCTGACCCGGCGCATGTCCGCCGGATCGGTCACGTCGGCGGCCAGGGCCAGCACCCGCGCCCCGGCGGCCTCCATCCGGCCGATCGCCTCGGCGGCGCGCGCCTCGCGGGCCGACCGCGGCGGGCCGTCGGGCAGCCCGCTCCTGGACAGCAGGACGATGCCGACGCGGGCCCGCGCCGCCAGGTCCTCGGCCAGCGAGACGCCGATGCCGCCCAGACCGCCGGTGATCACGTACACCTGGCCGTCGCGCGGCTCGCCCGGCTCGCTGGTCACCTCCACCTGCTCGTACCCGAGCAGCCACCGCTTCCCGCCGCGCAGGGCGACCGGGGCCAGCAGCCCGGCCTCGCCGGGCTCGGCCGTCCGGCCCAGCTCGGCGGCGACGCCCCGCACCGCCGCCGGCCGGTTCGCGTCCCCGTCCGGCGCGTCGATGTGGCGGACGCGCAGCCACGGCGTCTCCAGCGGGACGACCCGGGCGAAGGCCGCCAGCGTGGCGTGCTCCGGCCTGGTCAGGTCGCCGCCGACGACGTCCATCGTGCCCGCGGTCACCAGGTCGAGCTGCACCCCGCCCGGCGGCTGGGCCGCCGACAGCGCCTGCACGAGACCCAGGACGCCGAAGAAGCCGCGGTCCTGCGCCGCCCACGTCTGCTCGCCGCCGGTCAGCGCCCAGGCGTGCACGATCCGCTCGGGGATCTCGCCGACCGCCTCCAGCAGCGCGTCGTAGTCCTCCCGTACGGCCGGCCGCACCGTGAAGTGCCCGTCGAAGGCGCCGAACGCGGCGCCCGGCCGCACCTCCAGCACCTCGGCCCCGGAAGCGCGCAGCGCGTCGGCCAGCGCGGCCGAGTCCTCGTCCACGAAGGCCAGGCAGCGCGTGACCGGCGACGGCGTCCCCGGACGGGCCGGCGCCTGGTGCCAGACGGGCACGCCGTACCACCGCTCGGGCGGCAGGGGGCCGTCGGCCTGCTGCGGGTGGGCGACGCCGCCGGCGAAGGCGCCCTGCGGGTCGGGGTCGATCCAGGCGCGCTGCCGCTCCCACGGGTAACCCGGCAGCGAGACGCGGAAGCCGGGGGCGCCGAAGTCGTTCAGCTCGATGCCGTGCACCCACAGCGCGCCCACGGCCTGCGAGAAGACCGCGACGTCACCGGCCCGGTCGCGCGGGCCGGGCAGCGACGGCAGCGGGGCGATCGCGCCGGCGGCCAGCTGGGTGCCCGCCAGGCCGCACAGCTGCCGGCCCGGCCCGCACTCGATCATGATCCACTCGCCGTCGGCCAGCAGCGTCGAGACGCAGTCGCCGAAGCGGACCGGTTCGCGCACGTGCCTGGCCCAGTAGGACGGGTCGGTGGCCTCCGCGGCGGTGATCCAGGTGCCGGTCACGTTGGACAGGAACGGCAGGCTCGGCGCGGCCGGACGGGCCGCCGCGACCAGCTCGCGGAACTCGCGCAGCATCGGCTCCATCATCGCCGAGTGGAAGGCGTGCGAGGTGCGCAGCCGGGTGCAGCCGATGCCCTCCTCCTCCAGCATCTCGGCCAGCTCCGCGATCGACTCCGACGGGCCGGACACGACGCACGTGCCGGGGCCGTTGACGGTGGCCACGGAGACGTCGTCGGGCAGCATCGGCGCGATCTCGTCGGGCATGAGCTGCACGGCCAGCATGGAGCCCGGCGGCAGCGCCTGGATCAGCCGGCCGCGCGCCGCGACCAGCCGCATCGCGTCGGGCAGGGTGAAGACGCCGGCGACGGTGGCCGCCGCGTACTCGCCGATGCTGTGGCCGATCATCGCGGCGGGCTCGACGCCCAGCGAGAGCCAGAGCCTGGCCAGCGCGTACTCCACCGTGAACAGGGCGGGCTGGGTGAGCGAGGTCTGCCGCAGCGCCTCGTCGGCCTCCTCGCCGGTGGCGAAGATCTGGTCGCGCACGTCCAGGACGGCCGCGCACTCGTCGACCGCCTCGCGGAAGATCGGCTCGTTGCGGTACAGCTCCGCGGCCATGCCGCCGTACTGGGCGCCCTGGCCGGAGAAGAGGAACGCCACCTGCGCCGGCCGCTTCGGCTTGGCGCCGGTGACGGTCCGCCTGGGGTCGGACAGCGCGGCCACCGCGTCGCCCGGTGAGGTGGCGACGACGACGGCCCGGTGCTTGAGCTCGCGGCGGCCCACGCGCAGCGTGAACGCGGCGTCGGCCAGGTCCGTCTCGGGGTGCGCGGCCAGGTGCGCGGCCAGCCGTTCGCGCGCCGCGGCCAGCGCCGACTCCGTCCTGGCCGACAGCTTCAGCAGGTGCGCGGGCCGCTCGCGGGGCAGCGACGGGCGCGGCGGGGCCTCCTCCAGCACGGCGTGCGCGTTCGTGCCGCCGATGCCGAACGAGCTGACCCCCGCGCGGCGCGGGAAGTCGTCGCGCTCCCACTTCGTCGGCGAGGAGACGACGTAGAACGGGCTCGCCGGAAAGTCGATCTTGGGGTTGGGGCTCTTGAAGTGCAACGTCGGCGGGATCAGCTTGTTCTCCAGCGCCAGCACCGTCTTGACCAGGCTGGGGACGCCGGCCGACTGGCCGAGGTGGCCGATGTTGCTCTTGACCGAGCCGATGCCGCACCACTGGGTGTCGCTCGTGTGCTGGGCGAACACGCTGGACAGCGCGGCCACCTCGATCGGGTCGCCGAGCGCCGTGCCGGTGCCGTGCGCCTCGACGTAGGTCACCGTACGGGGATCCACGCCGCCGACGCCCAGCGCCTGCGCGATCACCGCGGCCTGGCCGTCCAGGCTGGGCGCGGAGAAGCCGACCTTGCCCGCGCCGTCGTTGTTGATCGCGTTGCCCAGGACCACCGCGCGGATGTTGTCGCGGTCCTCGATCGCCTCCGACAGCCGCTTCAGCACCAGGACGCCGCCGCCGCTGCCCCAGGTCGTGCCGCCGGCGTCGGCGTCGAAGGAGCGGGTGTGCCCGTCGGGGGAGACGATGCCGTCCTGGTCGTAGATGTAGCCCTCGCCCTGCGGCAGGTCCAGCATGGCCGCGCCGGCCAGCGCCATGTCGCATTCGCCGTTGCGCAGCGCCTCGCACGCGATGTGGAAGGCCACCAGCGCGGTCGAGCACGCGGTGTGCACGGTGTAGCTGGGGCCGCGCAGGTCGAGCTTGTAGGAGGTGAGCGTGGCGCAGTAGTCGACGTGGTTGCCCACCATGACCGCCAGCCAGCCGGCGTTCTTGTGGGCCTGGGCGTTGCTGCGGATGTTGCGCCACTGGTAGGTGTCCGTCCCGGTCCCGGCGTAGACGCCGATCTCGCCCGGGTAGCGGAACGGGTCGTAGCCCGCGTCCTCCAGCGCCGTGTGCGACAGCTCCAGGAACAGCCGGTGTTGCGGGTCGCGGACCTCGGCCTCCCTGATCGACATGCCGAAGAACGCCGCGTCGAAGCCCTCGTAGTCGTCCAGCGTCATGGCGGCCGGCACGAAGTTCGGGTCGGCCAGCAGGCTCTCCGCCGTGCCCAGCGCCCGTTGCTCCTCCAGGGTGTACGTGGTCAGCGACTCGACGCCGTCGGCGAGGTTGCGCCAGAACTGCTGCGCGTCACCCGCTCCCGGGACTCGGCACGACAAGCCGATGATCGCGATCGGCTCGGCCGTGGGCTCGTCCGTCATGGGGCAATCCCCTTCTCGTTGCGGTTCCTCAACCTGTCTCGCCGTGAGGCCAGGCGGCGCGCCGCCCGGTCCAGCCCCGGACTGCCGCCCGCTCCATCGAGATGAGCGGCCAGCGTCCGGATCGTGGGATGCCTGAACAGCTCCGTGATCGGGATCTCGCGGCCGGTCGCCGCCCGCAGCCGGGCCTGCACCGCCGCCACGGCCAGCGAATGGCCGCCGATCTCGAAGAAGTTGTCGTCGGGGCCGAGCCGCGGCACGCCCAGCACGGCGCGCCACACCTGGGCGACCGTCTTCTGGGTGGGGCCGTCGAGGCCGCCGCCGGCCTTCGGCTGCTCGACCGGACGGCCGCGCAGCGCGGCGCGGTCCACCTTGCCGTTGGGCGTCAGCGGCAGCGCGGGCAGCGCCACCACCTCGCTGGGGACGGCGTGCTCGGGCAGCGCGCCGCGCAGCTCGTCCAGGAGGCGGTGCGCCGCCAGGCCAGGCCGGGCGGGCACCACGTAGCCGACGAGCGTGCCGTCCTCGACCCTGGCCGCGGCGGCGCGCACGTCCCGGCAGGCGGCGAGCGCGGCCTCCACCTCGCCCAGCTCGACCCGGAAGCCGCGCACCTTCACCTGGTCGTCGGCGCGCCCCGCCGGGGTGATCGTGCCGTCGGGGTTGCGCCGGCCGAGGTCGCCGGTGCGGAACCGGTCGCCGGCGAAGCGCCGGCCGGTCAGCGCCGGATCCAGGTAGCCGTCGGCCAGGTGGCGGCTGCGGACGACCACCTCGCCGAGCTCGCCCACACCGGCCCGTCTGCCGTCCGGCGTCACGACGATGATCTCGCTGCCCTCGACGGGCCGCCCGATCGGCACGACCTCCGGGTACGGCTCCGCGAGCTCGTGCCACGCGTGCGCCTGCGGCGTCTCGGTCGTGCCGTAGAAGGCGACGATCCGGGCATCGGGCACGAGCGCGCGCAGCCGGGCCGCCTGCACGCCGGTGAACAGGTCGCCGCCCACGCCGGCCAGCCGCACGTCGGGCAGCGTGCCGCCGGTGCCCGCCAGCATCGCCGCGAGCTGCGGCGTCAGGTGCAGGACGGTGATCGCGTGCTCGCGCAGCCAGGTGACGAGCTTGCCGGGATCGCGGACCAGCTCGTGCTCGGGCACGAACAGCTCGGCGCCCGCCACGGCCGGCACGAACATGTCGCGCAGCGCCGGATCGTGGGCCGGCCCGTGCAGCAGCGCGAACCGGTCGTGCGGCCCGACGGCGAAGGTGCGGACGTACCAGGACAGGAAATGGGCCAGCGGCCGCTCGCCGGTGACCACCGCCTTGGGGTCGCCCGTGGTGCCCGAGGTCATCGAGAGGTAGCCGGGACCCGGCAGCAGGGCGCCGCCCTCGCGCAGCTCGACCGCGTCGTCCCGCAGGACCGCCCGAGCTCCGGCGGCGGCGATCTGCCGCTCCTGGACGGCGGCGGGATAGGCCGAGTCGATCACCACCCACCGTGCCCCCGCCGCCAGCACGCCGAGCAGGATCCCCGGCAGCTCGGGCACCCGGGAGGCGACGACGGCAACCACGGCCCCCGGCTCGACCCCCGCGCCGCGCAGCGCCGCCTCGGTCCGCCGCCGCGCCCCGGCGTGCGCGTCGCCGGCCAGCTCCAGCAGGCCGGGCCCGTCCCAGGCCGGCAACTCGGCGTCGGGGGGATCGGGTCGCAGCTGCCCGGTCAGCGACTCGCCGAGCAGCTCGACATAGCCGTCGACCAGCGCCGTCATGCGCTCGGCGGAGAACAGGTCGGGGTTGTAGACCAGCTCCAGCGCGTAGCCGCCGCGCTGCTCGCCCACGTACATCGTCAGGTCGAACAGCGCCCCGGGCAGCCCAGGCCGCAGCGTCTCGCTCGCGCAGCCGTCCAGGTCCAGATGGGCCTGTGCGAAGTTGTACATGTTGAACATGACCTGCGTGATCGGGTTGCGGCTCAGGTCGCGCGGCAGGCGCAGCGACTCCAGCAGCTGCCCGAGCGGCACGTCCCGGTGCCTGATCGCGGCGTTCAGCTCGGCCGCGCACGCCGTCACCTGCCCGGCGAAGTCGCCCCGGGGGCGCAGCCGCAGCGGCAGGACCTGCACGCACATCCCCACCAGCGACTCGAACGCCACGTGCGGCCGGTCGGCGTAGGCCGCCCCCACCACCAGGTCGTCCCGTCCCGCCAGGGTGGCCAGGCGGCGTCCGAAGGCGGCCAGCAGCACCGCGTACGGGGTGGTGCCGAGTTCCGCCGCCAGCTCGGCCACCCGGCCGGCCAGTTCCGCGTCCACCTCGCCCCGGACGGCGGCGCCGCGGAAGGTCTGCGCGGGCGGCCTGGCCGCGTCCCTGGGCAGGTCCAGCACCAGCGGGGCGTCGTGCAGGCGCTCGCGCCACCAGCCCAGCGCCTGGCCGTCGCCGTTCGCGCGCAGCCAGCGCACGTAGTCGGCGAACGTGTGCTCGCCCGCCTCGACCGGCTCCCCGCGGTAGGCGGCCGACAGGCCGCGGAAGAGCACGTCCTGCGACCAGCCGTCGAACACCAGGTGGTGCGCGGTCAGGCAGAGCACGTGCTCGTCGGGGGCCAGCCGGAGCAGCCGGGCCCGGAACAGCGGCCCGGCGGTCAGGTCGAACCGGTCCCGCGCCTCCTTCTGCAGGGCCGCGTCCAGCTCGGCGGGGGAGAGGTCGTCGATCGGCAGCGGCACCTCGCGCGGCGGCGCGACCGTCACGTCGGGGATCCCGTCGCGCGAGGCCACCCGCCAGCGCAGCGCCTCGTGGGCCGCCACCACGGCGGTGAGCGCCCGGCGGAGCGCGGCGACGTCGAGCGGGCCCCGGATCCGCTCGGCCATCGCGATGTTGTGCGCGGCCGACTCGGGCGCCAGCTGCTCGACGAACCACATCCGGCGCTGGGCGGGGGAGAACGCGGCCGGGCTGCCGGTGGGCGGCGCGGCGGCGGACGCCCGCTCCGCGCCCGCCACCAGCGCGCGCAGCGCGCCGTAGGTCCGGCCCTCGTACACGTCCTGGACCGAGACCACCCGGCCCAGCTCCGCGCGCACCGCAGCCACCAGCCGCATCGCCCGCAGCGAGTGGCCGCCGCGCTGGAAGAAGTCGTCCTCGTCGTCCGGGACGGGCGCCTCCAGCACCCGCGCCCAGATCCCGGCCAGCCCGCTCGCCGTACCCCGCTCCCGCTGCGACCGCGCCCGCAGGGCGGCCAGGTCCACCTTGCCCGAGGCGTTCAGCGGGAGGAGCGGCAGCCGGACCAGCCTGGTCGGCAGCATGTACGGCGGCAGCCGCACCGCCAGGTCCTCGCGCAGGGCGGCCAGGTCGGGCGCGTCCTCGGGCGTCACGTAGGCGACCAGCTCGCCCGCGAAGTCCACCACCGCCTGCCGCACCCCGGGATGGGCGCGCAGCGTCGTCTCCACCTCGCCGATCTCCACGCGCTGCCCCTGGACCTTGACCTGGCGGTCGAGGCGCCCCATGAACGCGATCTGGCCGTCCTCCTGCCACGCGACGTGGTCGCCGGTCCGGTACAGCCGCGCGCCGGGCTCGTCGGAGAACGGGTCGGGCACGAACCGCTCGGCCGTCAGCGCGGGCCGGTCCAGGTAGCCGCGGCTGACCTGCGGGCCGCCGATCAGCAGCTCGCCGGGGACGCCCGGCGGGCACTCGTTCATGTCCTCGTCCACGATGTACGCCCGGCAGCCGGTCAACGGCCGGCCGATCGGCAGCGGACGCTCCCACACGCCGCGGAACTCGCCGCCCACCACGACGACGGTCAGCTCGGTCGGGCCGTACAGGTTGTGGAAACGCGTGTGCGCCGACCAGCGGGCCACCTGCTCGGGCGGGGGCGGCTCGCCCGCCGTCACCACGTCCCGCAGGTGCGGCAGCCGGCTCGGGTCCACCAGCGGCAGCAGCGCGGGCGGGAGGTAGCCCCAGGTGACGTCGTGCTGCTCCAGGAAGTGCTGCAACCGGGCCGGGTCCACGCGGTCCTCGTCCGGCACGAGCTGCACGCAGCCGCCGACGGTCAGCGGGAGGACCATGTCCATGATCGAGGCGTCGAAGCCCAGCGCGGAGAAGGCCATCGAGCTGCAGCTCGCGTCCAGGCCGAAGCGCGCGACGGTCGCGGTGACGAAGAAGACCGCGTTGGCGTGGCTCACCACCACGCCCTTGGGCCGTCCGGTGGAGCCGGAGGTGTAGATCACCCACGCCGCGTTGCCCGCGACGGCGCCGCTCTCCCGGGGTTCGGCCGGCCCCGGCTGGAAGGCGTCGACGAGCGTGGCGGCGCAGCCGTCCAGGAGCTCGTGGCCGCGCTCGTCCACGACGACCACCGCGATCCCGGCGTCCGCCAGCACCTCATCCAGCCGCCGGCGCGGATGCCCCGGGTCCAGCGGCACGTACGCCCCGCCCGCCAGGTGCACGGCCAGCACCGCCACCGGCATCAGCGGGGTGCGGCGGGTGCACAACCCCACCCGCGCCTCCGGCCCGACGCCGAGCTCGCGCAGCCGCGCCGCCAGCGCCCACGCCCGCTCGACCAGCTCGGCGTAGGTGAGCACGTTCTCCCACTGCCGGACCGCCGGGGCGTCCGGGGTCCGCGCGGCCTGAGCCGTGATCAGACTGCTGAGGAGTGTCATCCTGCGGCCTCCACACCCGGCCGTACCAGTCGGCCTTGCCGTACCGTCTCGAAACGCAGCAGGAAGCTCGGCGCGCGCACGGCGATCGCGGCCATCGCCCGGCCCAGCGGCAGGTGCGTCACCCGCCACCCCGCCAGCCAGTCCGCCAGCCACTCCGCCTCAGTGCCCACTTCGGGGGACGCCTCGGGCACCCACGTCCGGCCCGGACGCTGCCCGGCGAACCCGAACCGCGCCGGATCCACCCGCAGCCCGTCACCGGACGCCTTCAGCAGCGCCTCCTTGGCCGTCCACGTGCGCAACGCGCTGTGCAACCGCAGTTCCTCGGGCAGCGCGGCGAACTCGTCGCGCTCCCGCTCGTCCAGCATCCGCTCGAAGAACGTCTGCTCGTCCGCCGGCGGGCGGAAGCGCTCCAGATCGGCGCCCACATGCCGGCCGGTCGCCAGTGCGACCAGCACGAGCCCGCCCGACTGGGCGACGCTGTAGGTCAGCTCGGTCCCGCCGTACGGCAGGCCGCCGGACCGGCCGGGCGGCTCGGCGAGGCCCGGCTCGACCCCGTACTCCCTGAGCAGCCGCCGCAGCAGCACCGACCTGCCGACGAACCCGCGCCGGCCGTCCTCCTGCCGGAACCTGGCCGCCCGCGCCGCCTCCCGCGGCGACAGCTCGTCGAGGGACGCGCACATCTCGGGCAGCTCGTCGAGGTCGGCCAGCCAGACGTGCACCTCGTCCGCGGCCAGGCTCCGCTCGGGGCCGGCCGCGATCGTCCGCGCCACCTCCTCACCGTGCGTGGCGAGGAAGAGGTGCGCGGCGTCGAGCGTGTGCAGGCGGAAGGTGGAGGAGGTGTGGCGGGCCCAGGCGAGCATGGTCGGGTGGGTGACCTCCTGGTCGTGCGCGCCGGCGAAGGCGACGATGGGCACGTCCAGGGGCTTCTGGCGGGTGAAGCGGTAGTGGCGCAGCCACTCCATGTCCGTCCGCAGCGCGGGGATGAGCAGGGCCTTGACCTCGGGCTGCGTGCGTAACTCCGCGGGCGCGCCGAGCCGCAGGATGAGCTCGTCGACCAGGTCCTCGTCGCCCAGGCCCGTCCACCGTCCCAGCGTCTCCTGGCGCTCCGGCGGGTGCGCGGCGCCGACGTAGAGGCATTCGGGCGCCCGCACGCCGAGCCGCCGCAGCTCGCGGACCACCTCGAAGGCGACCCGGCCGCCCATGCTGTGCCCGTAGATCGAGTACGGCGTGCGCTGCCGGGCGACGACGGCGGCGACGGACCGGGCGATCAGCTCGGGGGAGAGGGCTCCGGGCTCGGCCACCCGGCCCTCCCTGCCGGGCAGCATGGCCACCCGGACGTCCAGGACGCCGTCGAACGCCTGCCGCCACGCCCAGAAGGCGGTGACGTCCCCACCGGCGTAGGGGAGGCAGAAGAGGGTCCGAGCGCCGGGCGGGTATCGCGTCAGCGAGGCGAACGGTGTCTCGGACAGCGGCTGTTCTTCTGGCATCGCGACGCGAAGTCACCCTCCGGCAGGTCTGCCGCGCCGGGCGAGGTCGTCGCGCGGGCAGCAGGAAAGATGGGCCGCTCGTCAGGGTTCGACCTGGCGAGGGGCGGCTCACGGCTGAAGCCACGCCATTCCTATTATTTTGTCCGAAAGTCAGTCAAGGGATGAAATTTAAACCAATGATGGAATGCTGGTTTCGGGCATCGACAAAACCCGCTTCCGGTGGGTGCGTCTACGGGCGGTGGTCCTCCCCGGCTGGGCGGATGATCTCTGCCTGCCCTCGCGTTCTGGGGTTCTGCCACCCTGCGTGATGATCTTGTCCCTCTATGGAATGCCCGTAATTAGGGTTTCGGTCCTGTCGTTTGGAGGGGTCCCTGTCCCTATTGACTGATTGAGTCGGGTCCGATTCTCCATATCGGTCAGATCGGCGGTCATCCCGCTGGCAGTGGCCTCGCGGGGTGCTGACAGCCGTCGGCCCCCGTCCTGTCAGGCCCGGGATCAGGAAGACCTCCCCGTGCGCGACGAGCACGGGGAGGTCTCGAGATCACTGCGATTCCGGTCTCAGCGGAGGGCGGGCGCGTCGCCCGGCCTCACCGCTTCGGCCGGAAGTAGTGCCTCACCATGTAGGCGGTGACCTGGGCGCCGATCTTCGCGCCCTGCACGTCCGCCGTGCGCGTGTGGATGCCGCCCCACACGCGGGCCTCGATGACCTCGGCCAGGGCGTGGGAGAAGCCACGGAAGCTCCTGGTGGTGCCCGAGTCGGAGCTGTAGCCGCTGAAGGGGATGTCGTCCCTGCCGAAGAAGTGCGTCAGCGCCGACATGCTGGCCGCCGTGAAGCACGTGTGCCCGGAGGTGTAGTCGGGGTGCGGCGGGGTGACGAGCAGCGGCGTCCAGTCCGGGTCGGCCGTGGTGCGGGGGTTGCCGTCGGTGTCGGCCAGGCGGATCGCCGTCACCGGCCGCCAGAAGGCCCACGCCGCCTTCTCGTTGTAGCAGGCGGTCGTGGCGTCGGCCTCGGCCAGGTCGACCATGGCGAACATGCGGGCCGCCTGGAGCGGGTTCAGCTGCCGCGTCGTGGCGAGCTGGCGTTTGATCTCCCATTCGGCCAGGTGCCGGTCGTGCCACCAGATCGCGGCCTGCGTCTGGTCCTGCGTCCTGACCGTGCTATCCGCCCCGCCGATCCGCTTCAGCTCGTTGACGTCCTTGGCGTAGCGGGAGCTGGTCAGCGCGGGCGGGCCCGAGGTGCGGAACATCGACGCGCTGGGGATGAGGAACGGCTTGAGGTCGCCGACCCAGGCCCCGTCCGAGGCGTTCGTGGGCGGCGTCGGCCGCCACTGGCCGGGCTGGGTGCCGATCGGCCAGGTCTGGTCGCCGAACGCGCCGTCGTTCTCCCTGGCGGCGATCATCGCGGCCGCCGCCTGCTCGCCCACGGCGACGCCGCGTCGTTTCGCGCCGCCGTCGGCGATCGTGGCGAGGTATTCGTCGTACTGGGTCGTCAGCCGGGCCTGCTGGGCGGGGAAGAGCTTGTTGAGCACGCGGAAGGCCGCGGTGGCGACGGCGGCCTCCGTCGACTCCCCGCCGTCGGCCCGGGGCGCGGTCAGGTACGGCTGGTAGGGGGTGCCGGCGATCGCGTTCACCGCGTCGTAGACGGCTCCGTGCACCATGGCGAAGCTGCGCGCCTGGACCTGCGGCTGCTGGCCGGCGACGTCCCAGATGGCGGTCTGGGCGTTGCGGTCCCAGACGACGACGGCGTTCTCGGGCGGTTGTGAGCCCGACGCGTACGCGGTTGCTGAGCCCGGTCCCGCCGGGATGACGGCGGCGATGACGAGGACGGCCAGCCATCGTGCGATGACCGGCCGTCGCCTACCACGTGATTGAGGCATTTGAGAAAATTACTATGTCGCCTCAAGGCCGTTAAGCGGCCAATTAGGCGAAAACCCGATAACGACACGTCCGAAAAACGGGCCCGCCGGAACGGGAGCGGGGCATCGCGCTCTCTCAGGGGGTCTGACGTCGGGTGATGCCGCCGGGACGGTCATGGCCGCCGCGGACGGCACGCCGGTCGCGGTTTTCCCGCACGGCGATGACGTTCGCCGCGATGAGCAGCCCGGAAGGGACGATCGCGGTAATGAAACCGCTCATTCCGATCAGGCCGACGCCTATGGCCCCCCAGGCGAGGATCGCCCAGCCGACATATCCGGGAACCTGCTGCCCCTGGCGCCCCGCCCGCGCCACCAGCAGGCCCAGCAGCGCCAGCACCACGACGAACCCGCCGGGCAGCGCCCAGAAGACCGCCTGTGAGTCGCCGTCCGCGCTGCCGTTGCGCAGGTCTCCCGCGAGCCAGCTCGCCCAGGGAGCGAGGGGGACGAACATAGCGGTGTGCGCCAGGGCGATGAAGATCATGGCTCGCCCGGCCCAGATGGTGAGCCGGTTCGGCGGTGTGGCCGTCGCGAGCGGGGAGGAGGTGCTCATGCCTGCCAGCCTTTCCCGGGAGCCGTCCGATGTGCTCCCTCGCGAGGGGGAGGCCGCTCCCTCTCCCGGGGCGGTCTCCGGCAGCCTCATGCGAGCGCCCTCTCGGCCATCATGGCCATCAGCGTCATCTGGTCCAGCGGAGGTGTGGCGGCGGGGTCGAGCTCGCGGTAGCGGCGGTGCAGGTTGACCACGATCCGCTCGGCGTCCAGCCAGGTGGCGTACTCGTCCAGGTCCACCGCGCCGACCGCCTCGGGGAAGGACAGGCCGCGGGCGTGGGCGGCGTCCGCCTGGCCGACCACGTGGGCGAGGTAGCCGCGCACCGCGCGGATCCCGTCGAGGTCGGTGACCGGGCCGTGGCCGGGGACGATCGTGTGGGCGCCGGTGGCGAGCATCCTGTCGCAGGCGTCGATCCAGTTGGCGATCGGGCCGCTCCACACGATCGGCGTGCAGCCGACGAACAGCAGGTCGCCCGCGAAGAGCACGCCCGCGTCCGGCACGTGCACGACGTTGTCGGCGCTGGTGTGGGCGGGGCCGAGGTCCATCAGGCGCACCTCGCGGCCGCCGATGTCGAGGGTGAGCTCCCGGTCGTACGTCCGGGTGGGCAGCCGCAGGCGGATGCCGCTGAAGTCGAAGGCGCCGAAGCGTTCGCGGAAGTAGGGCGTCGCCGGGCCGATGTCCATCACCTGGGCGGCGGTCAGCAGGTCGGGCCGCATCTCGTGCCGCATCTCGGCGCGGGTGGCCGCCGCGGAGACGATGTCGACGTGCTCGCCCAGCAGCTGGGTGCCGTGGCAGTGGTCGCCGTTGGAGTGCGTGATGGCGGCGTGGGTCAGCGGATGCCGGTCCGTGATCTCCCGCACGGCGTCCAGCATCTCGGCGGTCAGCGGCAGGTCGAACAGCGTGTCCACCCGCAGGGACGCGCCCTCGCCGGTGACGAGCCCGGCGTTGCTCAGGCCGTACCCGCCGTCGGGCAGCAGCCAGGCCCACACGCCCGCGCCGACCTCGTGCAGGCCGCGGGTGTAGGGCAGCCTGGACCGGGCGCCGTTGACGCGCGGGCGCGGCGGGCGGCGGTCGGGGTCGTGCCGCGGCGTCAACGGGTACGGCCTGGCGGGCGCCCGGACGGTCTGGCGGGTCCGGCCCAGCCCCTCGACCGTCAGCTCGACGACGTCGCCGTCCCCCAGCCAGCCGGGGAACGCGTGGTCGCGCCGTCCTTGCCCTTGGCCTGGCCGATCGCCAGCGGGGACTCGCGCAGTTGCAGGTCCCGCGCCGACCAGTCGTTGTAGACGGTGTAGCCGATGATGTGCTCCTCGGCCTCCTCCGGCGTGAGGTCCCGGCCGCCCGGGCCGATGACCGCGGCGATCTCCAGCTCGAAGTCGAACCAGGCGCTGCCCGGCGAGATCGTCACGTCGTCGTACGGGCCGACGACCGTCGAGGGGCAGGCGAAGTAGAAGGCCGGGACCTGGTACCAGGCGTCCGGCAGGGTGCGCGGCTGACCGGCGGCCTGCCGGCAGTTGCGCATGTGGTCGAGGAAGCACAGGCAGTCGCGGATCGAGGGCGGGCGCGGGACGGGCGCCCGCAGCCTCGCCTGGGCCAGCGGAACCGTCTCCGCCGACGACGCGAGCGCCTGCTCGCCCGTCGCGCGCAGCGCCTCGGCGCCGCCGCCGAGGAGGTCGAGCAGCCGGACACCGGGCGCGACGGGGTGGATCAGGTCCTCGCCGAGCACGCCGACGCGGTCGCCGGTGCCGGTCGCGTAGGTCACCCAACGCATGGGGGAGCTCCTTCGTGTCTATGTTGACTGACACAGGCTATATCGAGCGACATTCGCTCGGTCATCGGGCATAGCGGATCGCATGGCATCATCGCCATATGGCGATCGATCACCATGGCGGCCTGTGAACGCGCCGAGCCCGCGGCGGGGGTGGGCGGCGATCACGCCCGGCCGCCTCTACTACGCCGGGCACGTCGGCGCGGGCGGCCTGCACGCCCACCACGCGGTGCAACTCCTGATCGGCGACGGCCTGGTCCTGCGCGGCGGCACCGGGCCGGCGCACGAGGTGCCGGCCGCGCTCATCCCGGCCGACACCCCGCACGAGATCGTGCGCGGCGCCGACGACGCCCTGCTCGTCCTGATCGACCCCGCCCGGGCCGGGCGGCCGTCCCGCGGACAGGCCGCCGGTCCGGCCGCCTCGTGGGGCCTCGACGTGCGCCCGCCGGCCCGTCGTGACCTGCCCGGCCTGGCCGCCCTGGCCGACGAGCTGACGGGCACGGTGCCGCCGCCACCCCTCCACCCCGCTCTGGCGCACGCGATGCGGCTGGTCGAGGCGGCCCTGCCCGCGCAGGTGCGGCTCGCCACGGTGGCCGGCGCCGTGCACCTGTCGGAGAGCAGGCTGGCCCACCTGTTCCGGCAGGAGGCGGGCCTGCCGTTCCGGCCGTACGTGTTGTGGATGAGGCTGCGGGTCGCGCTCTCCTCGCTGTCGCGGGGAGCCACGCTGACCGCCGCCGCGCACGCGGCCGGCTTCTCCGACGCCGCCCACCTGACCCGGACCGTGCGCCGCATGATGGGCGACGCGCCCTCGGCGCTGGCCACGGGGGTGCGCTGGCTGGAGGGTTAGCAGGTTCGTTCAAGCCCGCCGGGCCCCGGCCACGCCAGGCTGGTCCATGTGATCATCATCATCGGCGCCGGCCAGGCTGGGCTCGCCGCAGGCCGGGAACTGCGCCTGGCCGGGCACGACGTGCTCCTCCTTGAGGCCCATTCCCGCGTGGGAGAGTCCTGGCGGCGGCGCTGGGACTCCCTGCGCCTGTTCACCCCCGCCCGGCTCAGCTCGCTCCCCGGCCTCCCGCTGCCCAGCGACGGCGACCGCCACCCCGGCAAGGACGAGGTGGCCGGCTACCTGGAGGACTACGCGGCGCACTTCGAGCTGCCCGTCCGGCTCGGCGCCTCCGTCTCACGACTGCGCCGCGCCGCGGACGGGAGGTTCGAGGCGGTCATCGACCGGGACGTCCTGACCGCCGACGGCGTCGTGGTCGCGACGGGCCCCTTCCAGCGGCCGCACGTCCCCGGCCTGCCGCTCGGGCCGGACGTCGTCGCCCTGCACAGTGCCGGCTACCGCAACCCGGGCCTCCTGCCCGACGGGCCCGTGCTCGTGGTCGGCGGCGGCAACTCCGGCCTGCAGATCGCCGCCGAGCTGAGCCGGGACCGGCAGGTCACGCTCGCGGTCGGCAAGCGTCAGCCGGTGCTGCCCCAGCGTGTCCTCGGCCGCGACGTCTTCGCCTGGCTGCGGGCCCTCGGGGTGGTCACGGCCCCGGTCGGCGGGCGGTTCGGCCGCTTCGTCCGCGAGCGCGACCCGCTGATCGGCATCGGCCCCGGGCAGCTGCGCCGCCTGGGCGTCCGCGTCGTCGACAGAGTCGTCTCCGCCGACAACGGCCGGCTGCGGACGGCCGGCGGGCAGACCGTCACGCCGTCCGTCGTGATCTGGGCGACCGGCTACCGGCCCGACTACGGCTGGCTGCGGGTGCCCGGCGCGCTGGCCGGCGGCGTGCCGCTGCACACCGGCGGCATCAGCCCGGTGCCCGGCCTGACGTACGTCGGCCTGCCCTTCCAGCGCAACCGCGGCTCCGCCCTGCTCGGCTGGGTGGGGCACGACGCGGCCCTGGTGGCACGGAGCTACCCGGGCGCGGCGCCGCCGCGGTCGTCCACGGCGGGCCCGGTCAGCCCTCCGGCCACGCGGTGAGGACGGCGGCCAGCAGCGTCCCGTCGTGGCCGGACGGCACCGCGCGCAGGTCGAGCAGGCAGCGGCCGTTCTCCACCCGGGCGAGCACGGGCGGCTGCGCCCGGCGCAGCGCGGCGGCCGCCCGCCGGTCCAGCGCGACGGCGGCGCTCGGCAGGGACACCCCGGGCGCGCCCCCGCCGCCGACCACGCTCCGGCTGTCGACGGCCTCGGCGTCGATCCCCTTGTCGCGCAGCCGGGCCGCCAGGTCCTCGGCGCGGGAGCGCAGCGTGACGTGATCGGCGTGCAGGCTCTCCCAGGTCGGCGTCGGCGGGCCCGCGACCGTGGCCTCCAGCGCCGCCAGCGTGATCTTGTCCACCCGCAGCGCGCGGGCGAGGGGATGGCGGCGCAGCCGGTCCACGAGGTCGGCGCGGCCGAACAGCAGCCCGCATTGAGGGCCGCCGAGCAGTTTGTCCCCGCTGGTGGTGACGAGGTCCGCGCCCTCGGTCAGCCAGCTCGTGACGTCGGGCTCGCGGGGCAGCAGCGGCTCGTGGGCCAGCAGTCCCGAGCCCGCGTCCGCGACGAGGGGGACACCCCGCTCGCGGCACAACGCGGCCAGCCGCGACACCGGGACGTCGGCCGTGAACCCCTCGATCCGGTAGTTGGACGGGTGCACCTTCAGCACCAGGCCCGTCCGCGGCCCGATCGCGTCGGCGTAGTCCGCCAGGGCGGTGCGGTTGGTCATGCCGACCTCGCGCAGCCGGGCCCCCGTGGAGACGAGCAGGTCGGGAAGGCGGAAGCCGTCCCCGATCTCGATCAGCTCCCCCCGGCTGACCACGATCTCGCCGCCCGCCGCCAGCGCGGTGGCCGCCAGCACGAGCGCCGCCGCGTTGTTGTTCACGACGTGGACCGCCTCGGCCGCGGGCACCGCGGCGGCCAGGGCGGCCAGCGCCGTACGTCCCCGTCTGCCCCGGTCGCCCGTGTCGAGGTCGAGCTCGACGTCGGTGACCCCGGCGGCCAGCTCCACCGCCTGGCGGGCGGCGTCCGACAGCGGGGCGCGGCCCAGATTGGTGTGCAGCAGCACGCCGGTGGCGTTGATCACCGGCCGCAGGCCGGCGGCGGAGGCGGGCAGGGCCGCCAGCGCCGCGGTCAGGACGTCCTCCGGCGCGAGCTCTCCCTGTCTGGCCCGCCGTTGCGCCGCGACGATCACGGCCTTGACCTGGGCGTGGCCGAACCGCCGCCGGGCCTCGACCAGCCGGGGGTCGGCGAGCAGCGTGTCCGTCCGCGGGATGGATCGACGATGGTCGGTCATGCTAGGGACGTCCGTTCGGCGTGAGAAGCACGATGTCTCCAGGTCTCGTACCGGGGCCGATCAGGCATCATATGATCAACCGCCAGAAAAGCGATCATGATGGCCGTGGTCGCCCTAAGGTGTGATCATGAAGAGGCTCACGCAGTACGCCCAAGGCGGCGGCTGCGCCTGCAAGATCCCCGCGGCGGACCTGGAATCGCTGCTCGGCAACGCACGCATGCCGTTCCCCCGAGATCCCGAGGCGGAGCTCGTGGTGGGGCTGGAATCCGGCGACGACGCCGCCGTGGTCCGCACCCAGGACGGATCCGTGCTCATCAGCACGGCCGACTTCTTCACCCCGGTGGTCGACGACCCCTACGACTGGGGCCGCATCGCCGCGGCGAACGCCCTCTCCGACGTCTACGCCATGGGCGGGCGGCCCGTGGTCGCGCTCAACCTCCTGTGCTGGCCCTCCGACCTCCTGCCCTACGACCTGGCCGCCGAGGTGCTGCGGGGCGGCGCGGAGGTGGCCGCCCAGGCGGGTTGCCACCTGGCCGGCGGGCACAGCGTCGTGGACGCCGAACCCAAGTACGGCCTGGCCGTCACCGGCGTCGCCGACCCCGACCGCCTGCTGCGCAACGACGCCGGCCGCCCCGGCCTGCCGCTGTCCCTGACCAAGCCGCTCGGCCTGGGCGTGCTCAACAACCGGCACAAGAACACCGGCGAGGTGTTCCCGCACGCCGTGGAGACCATGACCCGGCTGAACGCCGACGCCTCGCGCCAGGCCGTGGCCGCCGGGATCCGCTGCGCCACCGACGTCACCGGCTTCGGCCTGCTGGGCCACCTGCACAAGCTGGCGCGCGCCTCCGGCGTCACCGCCGTGCTGCACGCCTCGGCCGTGCCGATGCTGGACGGCGCGGCGCAGGCCGTGAAGGAGGGGTTCGTCCCCGGCGGCTCCCGGCGCAACCTCGACTGGGTGGCCCCGCATCTCGACCCCGGCGGCGTCCCGGAGGAGACCCTGCTGCTGCTCGCCGACGCGCAGACGTCAGGAGGGCTGCTGGTCGCCGGGGAGATCCCCGGCGCCCCGGTGGTCGGCGAGCTGATCGAACACACCGGGCACACCGTCGTCATCCGTCCCTGAACGCCGACGCCGGGCGGAACCCCGCGGCCGTCTAGTGCCGGGCCCCGCCCGGCAGGACGACGGCCGCCAGGCCGGGCACGTCGAACAGCGGCCGGCCGCCCGACGGGGAGAGCACCGCCAGCTCCTGCCGCCCACGGACCTGGTCCTCGGGCACCTGGACGACGGCGAAGCCGCCGTCCACCGGCCCGACCGGGAAGCTGCCGGCCGGCAGCGGCAGGCGGGCCACCTGCCGGCCCGTGACGTCGAACTCCAGGACCGTGATCCGGTCGCCGGAGTACCCCAGGATGAAGATCCGCTCGCCGCTCACCTGGACCGACAGGCCGTGGTCGGTGTCGCTGAGGACGCCCGCGCCGGACGTCAGGGTGAGGGCGCGGCCGGTGCCGGCGTGCTCCAGCGTGACCCGGTCGAGCGGCGGCCTGTCGTGCCGGCCGGTGTCGAGGAGGAGCGGCTCGCCCGACGGCGGCAGGCCGACCGGCTCACGTCCGGGCGGCAGGTCGAGCTCGCGGGCGTGGCCGCTCGGGAGCTCCAGCGTCCGGTAGGAGCGCACGTCCCCGCTGGCGTGGTAGCCGACGATCAGCCGCCGGGAGTCCGCCGACCACGCCCATGGGCTGTACGCGCTGTCCGCGCCGCCGCCGGCCGGCGGTTCGAGCCGGTGGACCGCGACGCCCAGCAGGTCTCTGACCTCGTACCCGCCTCTGACGGGTTGCCCGAGCCAGCGCCCGTCGGGGGAGAGCGTGATGTTGCCCGGCGGGCTGACGGTCCGCGCGCCCAGCAGGAACTGCCGGCCGTCGGCGAGCAGCAGGAAGGTGGGGCACTGCGACTGGCAGGCGGTGTACACCAGGACGCCCCGCCCGGCCGGGCCGGTGACGGGCAGCGCCGGCGCCTGGGCGGGCGGCCGGACGGTGCGCGGCGGCGAGGCGACCGTCACGCCGGTGTCCGGACCGGCGGGCGAACGCGCCTGGAAGACGGCGAGACCGCCGACCACCACCATGACGGCGGCCGACCCGGCGACCAGCGCCCTGCGCGGGACGAACGCCGGCCCGCGGGGCCGCCGCCACGTGCGCAGCCGATCGATCATGACCTTCTCGCCGAACCCGTCGTCGGTCACCGGTCCAACCCTCCGTCGTGGACGCCTCACTTGCAACACCCGACGAGGCCGGCGGAAGGTTGGGCCGGTTCTCAGACCGCGGCGCCCCACAGCGCCAGCCCCATCAGCAGGACCAGCGCCGCCCGGCCGAACGTGCGGGCCGAGGCCCGCTCCGCGGCGCCGAAGCACAGGCAGGGAGCCGCCTGCTCGCCCATGACCAGAAGATACGTCTGCGCCACCGTGAACGACAGGCCCAGACACGTCCCGGCCACGCCCACGAGCACGTCGCCGGCGACGGGGGAGAAGGCGGCGAGGGCGACGAGCGCCTCCACGGTCACCACCGTGAAGGCGCCCGCCCGGGCCACCCGTCCATGGAGCCCGAAGGCCGCCAGGCCGCTCCGGAAGGCGCCGAGGTTGCGCGCCTTCCCGAGCACCGCCAGCACCAGGACCAGACCCAGCCCGTAGCGGGCGACGAGGGCGATCATCCGATCACCAGCATCGCCACCACGGGCACCGCGAGCACGACGAACAGGACCTTCATCTTCGGCAGTGTGAAGGAGAACGCCGTGTCCGCCTCCATCCGGTCCCGCGCGAGGGCGAAGGTCAGGAGCATCATCGCCCGCGCCGCCGCGAAGCCGGCGCCCGCCAGGAGCGCCTCCTGCCAGGACGCCAGGAACAGGATCGCCACCGCCATGATGTGCGGCAGCCCTGTCGGCGAGTACGTGCGCATCCCCGTGCCCATCTCGGCGCCGAACTGCACGGCGCCCCAGAAGGGAATCCTGGTGACGAACTGCGGCACGAGCCGCGCGTTCTGGAGCAACGGGAAGGACAGCACGTCCAGCTCGCGCAGCAGGAAGATCACCGCAGCCGCGGCGACCATGATCTGCAGAACCACTGCGGGGAACGGAGCCCGCAGCACGGAGCCGACGACCACCAGCACGAACGTGACGGCGCCCGCTCCCACGAACAATCCGGCGATGAAGCCGGCGACATCAGCACCCCGCCGGACCGACGAGGACAGCACCCAGGCGCTGTTCAGGCTTCAAACGGAGCCCGAGAGGGAGAAGCCGGCGACGAGGGCGGCCACCAGCCAGGTGAAGCCCTTCGTGTCCGCGCCCGCAACCCTCGAACACAGCACCAGGGCCTCCGCCGCAGCGATCAGTGCCAGTCCGGGCACCAGCAGGCGGACGGATTTTCTGGTGGCGGAGTCGCTCATGGACTCAGGTCAGATCGCCGTACGGCAGATGGAGAAGCGGGAGACGTTGCCGCCGCCGCAGTCGTGGTACTCGTACCAGCCGTCGGAGCACATGCGGCGGGTGCTGGTGGTGCCGCCGCCGTACCACTTCCAGGCGTTGTTGCCGTCACAGCTGGAGGGGTTGTGGGTGTAGCGGAGGTTGTAGCAGGTGCCGGACGCGCCGTCGTTGCGGTGCCAGGAGCCGGAGCAGTTGCCCGAGTACAGCGCGGAGGACGGCACGCAGACGGAACCGGCGTCGGCGAAGCCGTGGCAGGTCTCCCACGCGGTGTAGGCGGCGGCCGTCGCGCCGCGCGGCTTCGACCAGGGCAGCAGGTCGAGGACGCCGAGCCCGGTCGCCACGGCGGCGCCGGTGGCGATGCCGAGCACGCGCCGCCTGCTCCAGCCTTCGCGCGTGGCGCCCACCCGCGTCGGCAACGCCTGCTCGGGCATCTCCTCGGCGCTGGGTATCTGATCGAGTATCGAGGTCCGCTTCTCGGCCTTCACAGCTTCACTCCCTTTCTGTTCGCGACCGCTCGGTCGACGATCTCCGTGAGCGCCTCTCCCGACCCCACCGGAGCCGTGAACACCACGACGCCGTTCTCGTCCACGACGAGCAGGGCCGGGCTGTAGGGCACGCTCGCCGCGCGCCAGATCGCCGGGTCCTTGATCACCCGGATGGAGCCGGGCAGGGACTTGTCGAACCCGGGGTCGTCCGACAACACGGTGAACGACAGGTCCGAGGGCAGGCCGGCCGCCATCCCGGTGGCGGCGCGCAGGACGTCGTCGCAGATGGGGCAGCGACGGTTGACCTTGATGACCATGGTCGTGGCGCCGGGCACGCCCAGCCCGTTCGCCTGGGCCTCGGACCCGGCCGCGGCGAAGCGCACGCCGACCCCGTTGTAGGTGGCCAGTTCCAGTTCGCGTACCCGCCGGTAGAGCCCGGCCCCCGCCGCGAACAGCAGAGCGACCAGGACGGCCAGGATGATGACCACCGCGGTCAGCGGTTCCACGTCAGGCCCGCCACTCGACGCGCTTGACCTTGTTCAGGAAGTCGGCCGCGGTCTCCGGGGTGCCCGCGCCCGAGCGGGCCGCCACGCCCGCCTTGTTGTAGCTCGGGGCGTTCCAGGGATGCAGCGTGACGATGGCGGTGTCGGTGACCAGCAGGAAGGGGGCCACCGAGTCGGACGGGGGCGCGGGCAGCCGCCACAGCTCGCCCGAGGGCGCCCCGTAGCCCCGCCACTTGGGAATGCGGTTGATCCCCGCCTGCTTCGGCTCGACCGTCATGGTGCCGACACCCGCGATCGAGATCGCGTAGAGCTCCATGGAGACGTCGAACCGCTTGCCGCCGTCGGCCATCATGCCCTCTGGGGTGTCCTGCCACGTCACGCGGCTGAACATGTCGACGATGTCGGCCGACTCCCACTCGGGGGTGTAGAAGAGCCCGTGCGCCATGTGCCAGGGGCCGAGCCAGGCGGCCCACCTGGCGTCGGACGGGTCCTCGCAGTCGTAGACGACGACCTCGCCGCCCGCCAGGGAGAAGCGCTCTCGTTCGCGTCCGCGGACCGAGTTGACGCCTGCCGTCAGGGAGGACAGGGGAGCGAGTTCGAGCCCCCAGGTTTCCGCGGTGGTCTTCCGCGACCCGTATTTCGGGGTGTAGCGGACGTGGCCGGCCCAGGAGGCCAGTGAGGCGGCCTCGGCGTCCTCGACCTCAAGTTGGAGGAGAGAGTTCTTTACGGTACGAAGAGAGGATAAATGCGCCATTAAGCCCCAGCCTTTCGTGGCAGATCGCGGGCGCTAGATCATTTGGCTCGAAGCCTTACACGCGCCATCACGCAGGTCAAGACAGAAGATCCACACGTTTTTCCGCTGAGAAATTCGGGAGAAAGGTGCCATTACGGCCGGTCACTTAGGCGTCGGTGAATGGCCATATTTTCGTCATCTACGGCGTCATCAATGACGGGTCGCAGCGACGGCGGCGAGGACCAAGGTCCTTCGACCGACGGTCGTAGGGCACTGCCGGCGGCGCTCGGAAAACGGTGCGATGGAGGCGCGGAAGAGAACGACGAACCATCGCTGAAAGGGGATCGTCATGGCCGCCACGATCGACAGGCCCGTCACCTACCCGAACATCACCGCCGCCGGACGCCGTCCGGTCGACTACGTCTGGGCCGTCGCCCGGATCGCGATCGGCTGGATCTTCCTGTGGGCGTTCCTGGACAAGACGTTCGGGTGGGGGTTCGCCACCCCGGCGGGCAAGGCGTGGATCGCGGGCGGCAGCCCGACGACGGGCTTCCTCAAGGGCACCGGCGAGAACGCGCTGGGCGGCCTGTTCTCGAACCTGGCCGGACAGGCGTGGGTGGACTGGCTGTTCATGGCCGGCCTGGCCGGCATCGGCCTGGCGCTGGTGCTGGGCGTGGGCACCCGGATCGCCGCGGTCGCCGGCACGCTCATGCTGACCCTGATGTGGGCGGCCGAGCTTCCGCTGGCCACCAACCCCTTCATGGACGAGCACATCATCTACGCGATCGTGCTGATCGGCCTGGCCATGACCGGCGCGGGCGCCACGCTCGGGCTGGGGAACCTGCCGATCGTCCGCCGCAACGCCTGGCTCAGGTAGTGCCCGGACGCAGACGCCCACCCCGCACCCCGGGGTGGGCGTTCCGCCGTCACCGCAGACCGTGCCGGGCACGCACAGGGACGAAAGCCCCGTCATGTGAGTGCCTTCGGCCCCGCCGCCCGGGGACGTTCGCTCCTGCGTGGACCGGTCCAGACAGGAGCAGGATGGAGAGAGAGTGGCAAGGAGGTACACCATGTCGATCGAGGTCAAGGACGTCATGGGCCGGGTGGCCATCGCCGTGCTGGCGGACGCGTCGTTCGCCGACGTCCTCAACGCGATGAAGCGGTACGCGGTGGGCGCGGTCACCGTGATAGACGCCGACCGGCGCCCGGTGGGCGTGGTCTCCGAGGACGACCTGCTGCCCAAGGAGATCGACCCGGTACGGCACAGCGTGTCGATGTACGAACCCCACCGCCGGCGGGACGAGCACCACCGGGCGGCGGCCGTCACCGCGGCCCAGCTCATGTCCACCCCGGCGATCAGCGTCACGCCGGGCACGTCCGTGCGCGAGGCGGCCCGGATCATGCACGACCGGCGCATCAAGCAGCTCCCGGTGATCGACCCGGCGAGCGGGCGCATCGTCGGCACCCTGCACCGGCGCGACGTGCTGCGCGTCTTCGCCCGTCCGCGGGCGGAGCTGGAGGCCGAGGTGCGGGCCGTGCTCCCGGCGTCCGGGGCGATCTCGGCGGAGATCGAGCAGGGCGTGGTGAAGCTCGGCGGGCGCGTGGAACGCCGGTCGCAGGCGATCGCGGCGGTGGCGGCCGTGCGCGCCGTCGAGGGCGTCGTCGACGTCACCAGCGAGGTGACCGCCGACCACGACGACCTGGTCGGTGTTCCGCCGCCGCGGTAGAGCGGGGGAGCGCTGCGCCACCCCTGACCTGGCGCGCGATGGGGGGCTGGGCCAGGAGCGCGCGTCCGTCCACGATGTACATGACTGATCGCCTTTGAGGTGGTCATGGCACAATGCCCGGCATGCGTATCCGGATCATGGCCCTGGCCGCCCTCGCCTTGACGGCCGCCGGATGTGGTCAGCCACCTCTCGCGCCCTCGGCGGCCGAGACCACCGCACCGCCTCCCGCGCCCTCGGCCGGCGCTCCTTCGCCCTCCGCGAGTGGGAGCGCGACGTCCGGCGGCGGCGACACCCGGCCCGCGCTGGCCACCGTCCAGGGCACCGTCGAGCCGAACTACAAGGCCGAACTCGTCGGGCTCAACCGCGTCGGTGGCAAGCACCTGATCGTGCAGTTGCGCCTGTCCGCCGGCGCCGGCAAGCCGCTGCACTGGCAGGCGCCGCTCGCCGACCCGATGCGGCCGCTCAAGTGGCGCGGGCCTTCCGGCATCGCGGTGCTCGACGCCCCGGCCCATCGATGGCTCATGCCGTACAAGCCCGCCGACGGCGAATGCCTGTGCAGCGACACCGACCGTGACGACCTCGAAGCGATCATCGACCCCGGCGAGTCGCTGACGGTCTACGCCGTGCTGCCCGCGCCGTCCGGCAACCCGGCGACCACGACGATCGTCACACCGATCGGCCCGCCGATGGTTGACGTCCCGATCAGCGACGACCCGCCCGTGCCGCCGCCCGGTCAGCAACTGCCCGACGCCGACGCGTCCCAGGTCGAGACCGTCAGCCACCGCATCGAGACGCCGTCGCAGTCGCTCGACCGCACCGAGGAGACGACCGACGACGGCGCCGACCTCAAGGTCAGCCTCTCCTCCGACGTGCTGTTCGCGCTGAACAAGGCGACGCTCACGTCGCGCGCCCGCACGGTGCTGGCCAAGGCGGCCAAGCTCATCGACACGTCCGGGGACACGACGATCGAGGTCGACGGCCACGCCGACTCCTCCGGCACCGACGCCGTCAACGAACCGCTGTCCCGCCGCCGCGCGGAGGCGGTGCGCCGGGCCCTCATGCCCCTGATCACGCGCGACCAGGTGACGTTCAGGGCCCGCGGATACGGCTCCCGCCGCCCGCTGTACAGCAACAGCTCCGACGAGGGACGGCGCCGCAACCGCCGGGTGACGATCACGTTCGCCAAGCCCGCGCCGGCTGACGTGCCGGCCGCCGGCACCGCGGCGTCCCCGCTGCCCGAAGGCGAGGGGACGACGGCGACGGTGCGCGCGAAGGGCGTGCCCTTCGACCTGCAGGTGACGTCCTTCCGCCGGATGCCTGGTGACCTGGGCCTGCTCCGCTACACGATCACCAACCGGGGTGACGGCGAGGCGTGGTACCACGACCTCAACTGGGCCGACGACTGGAACGCCTTCAAGCACCACGCCGCGACGAACATCCAGGTGACCGACCCCGCCGCGCGCCGCCTGTACCGCCCGGCCCGCGTGATCGTGGCCGAGGGCGAGGAGCCGGGCACGTACTGCGCGTGCACGAACACCTCCGGGGTGGCATTGTCGGCGATGAGCTTCGAGGCGGGGGAGACGAAGGAGTTCTGGTCGCTGTACGCCCTGCCCGCCCAGGCCGACGCGCTGACCGTCAAGGTGGCCACCTGGCGCCCCTTGCAGGTGCCCCTGTCCTGAGCCCGCGCCCCGCGCGGGCTCCCTCATGAGGCGTCGGCCGCTGCTCGGGCGAAGGCGCGGATGAGCGGCGTCTCGGCCGCCGTACGCCAGGCGAACGCCCACCGGCACGGCGGAGCGTCCCGGATCGGGACGAAGGCGAGGCTGGGCCAGGGGTAGAAGGCCGCGGCCTCGGCGGTGACCCCGGCGGTGGCCTGACCCGTGGCGACGGCGCTGAGGGTCTCCTGCCAGGTGGTGACCTTGTGCCCGCGGCGGACGGGGCGGCCGGAAGGGGTGTGGTGGGGGTTGAAGACCTCCTCCATGCAGGAGGGGATCGACCGGCCCTCGACCACGGTGCAGTCGCCGAGGTCCTCCAGGCAGATGGAGTCCCGTCCCGCGTAGGGGTGGTCGGCGGAGACCATCAACACCACGTCGGAGGCGTACGAGGTCGGTTCGACGGTCAGGTCGGGCTCACGGATCGGCAGCCACAGGTGCGCCACGTCCACCTCGCCCGACTTCAGCAGGTCCAGCGGAGAGGCGGGCTGGATCTCGCGGTGCTGGAGCCGGGCGTTCGGGTGGCGGGCGAGGAACAGGTCGAGAACGTTCTTGATCTGCGTGGAGAGCGGGCCGACCGTGCCGAGGGTCAGTGTGCCCGCGGTGCCGTCGGCGGTGGCCTGAGCGGTCGCGATCCCCTGCGTGATCTGCCGGTGGCCGCTCTTGAGCGCTTGGTACAGCTGCTCACCGAGCGGGGAGAGGCGGACGGCTCGGGTGGTGCGGTCGAACAGGGGCGCGCCGATGCGCCGCTCCTGCTTCTTGATCGATTGGCTGACGCGGGCGGGGCTGATGCCCAGCCGCTCGGCCGTACGGCTGAAGTGCAGCTCCTCGGCCAGCGTCAGGAAGATCTCGATCTCCCGCATCTCCACGGGCGGGCCTCCGCATTCTTCATCTCAGGGTTAAAGGACGTTATCGGATCCGTCGTAGATGCGGGGCGGCCGGGTGGGAGAGGCTTGGCGCGTTCGAAGGACGTGCGGCTTTGGAGGTTCGGTGCCCGTCGGATATCTGATCCCTGTGGCACTCGTGGCCATCGGGACGCTGTTGGCGCTGCGGCCGCTGCCGGGCTGGAGCGCGCTCGGCCGGGTGAGCTACTTCTTCGGGCTGGCCGCCAACGAACTGCCGTTCGCGGCCTTCTTCTGGCTGCTGCTGGCCCCGACGGCGCTGGCGTTCGCCGAGGGGGACATCCACACGGCGGGCGGCTGGGCGGTCGTCGCCCTGGCCGCCGTGACGACGATCGGGCTCACCGTCATCGCCTGCCGCGGTCTGGGGGACCGGGCACGGATCTGGCGGGCGATGGACGACGGCCTGGGCGCGGGCTGGCGCGCCGCCATCGACGCCGACCTCGCCGCCGGACTGCGTCGCCGTCCGCCGTGGGGTCGCATCCTGTTCCTGCCCATCCTCAAGCGCCGCGCGGACGTCCGCCGGGTGGCCGATCTCCCGTACGGCGAAGCAGGCCGGCGCAACCTGCTCGACGTCTATCACCACCGCTCGCGTCCGCGGGGCGCCCCCGTGCTGATCCACCTGCACGGCGGCGGCTACACCGGCGGCCACAAGAACAGCCAGTCGCTGCCGTTGCTCTACCGGCTCGCCTCCCAGGGGTGGGTGTGCGTCAGCGCCAACTACCGGCTGCGGCCCCAGTTCCAGCACCCGGACCACCTGATCGACCTCAAGAAGATCATCGCCTGGGTGCGTGAGCACGGCCACGAGTACGGCGCGGACCCCTCGACGCTGTTCGTCGCGGGCAGCTCGGCGGGCGGGCACATGGCGGCGCTGGCCGCGCTCACCCCCGACGACCCCGCCTACCAGCCGGGCTTCGAGCAGGCCGACACCTCCGTGACCGGCGCCATCTACCTGAACGGCTGGTACGGCGCCTACTTCGACGGGGACCCGCAGTCCGCGCCGCTGGCCCACGTCACCGCGGACGCGCCGCCGTTCTTCGTGGCCCACGGCGATCTGGACCCGCTGGTGCCGGTGGCCGAGGCCAGGCACTTCGCCGACCAGCTCCGCCGTACGTCGGCCTCCCCCGTCGTCTACGCCGAGTTGCGTGGCGGCAACCACGCCTTCGACCTGTACCACTCGGTCCGCTTCGAGGCGCTCGTCGACGCCATCGAGGCCTTCACAGCCCGGGTGAGATCGCAGCAGCGGACCCCGCAGCCTTAGCCCCGCCACGCTGCCACCGGGTGGCCGTCGCAGGTCAGGCCGTCGTGCCGGCGTCGACGGTGATGGACGTGCCGGTGATGGTGCGGCCGGCCGGGCCCGCCAGGTGGAGGACGGTGGCGGCGATGTCGTCCGGCGTGCTGTAGCGGCCGAGGGCGGTGTAGGAGCGTTCGGCGTCGGCGTCGGGGCCGTCGGCGGGGTTCATCTCGGTGTCGGTGGAGCCGGGGTGGACGAGGTTGGCCGTGATGTCACGGGGGCCGAGGTCGCGGGCGAGGCCCTTGGTCAGGCCGATCAGTGCGGACTTGCTCATCGAGTACAGGGTCCAGCCGGGGTAGGGGACGCGTTCGGCCAGGCTGCTGCCGATGTTCACGATGCGCCCGCCGGCCCGCATGTGACGTGCGGCGGCCTGCGACGTGACGAAGGCGGCTCTGGCGTGGATGGCGAGGGTGCGGTCGAGTTCGTCCAGGGAGACGTCCTCCAGCGGGCCGAAGGGCGCGATTCCGGCGTTGTTCACCAGGATGTCGAGCCGGCCGAAGGCGGAGACGGTGCGGGCGACGGCCGCCTGGAGCGCCTCGGCGTCGGTCGCCTCGGCGGCCATGGCCAGGCTGCGCCGGCCGAGCGCCTCGATCTCCTTCACCACGCCCTCCGCGCGGCGCGCCGCCGTCGCGTAGGTGATCGCCACATCGGCGCCCGCCGCGGCCAGGTGGCGGGCGATGGCCGCGCCGATGCCCCTGCTGCCGCCGGTGACGAGTACGCCCTTGCCGTCGAGCATGTTGCCTCCACTATGCGGAACTGATTCCGGTTGAGGATATGCGGAATGCGTTCCGCTTTTCAAGCCGATAAGGTGAACCCGTGGCACAGGAACGGGCCGATGCCGCCAGGAACCGGTCGAAGATCCTCGCGGCGGCCGCGGAGATCGTCGCCACCTCGGGAATGAAGGGGCTGGCGATGGCCGACGTCGCGGCCGCCTCGGGCGTCGGCATCGGCACCCTGTACCGGCGGTTCGGCGACAGGTCGGGCCTGGCGTACGCGCTCATCGACGAGAAGGAACGCGAGTTCCAGCAGGCGTTCCTGACCGGCCCGCCGCCGCTGGGCCCCGGGGCGCCGGAGATCGAGCGGCTGCGCGCCTTCCTGCACGCGCTGACCGATCGCACCTTCGCCCAGCTCGACCTGCTGCTGATGGCCGAGACCGCGGGGGAGTTCACCCGCTTCGGCGGGGCCTACGAGGCGTACCACCAGCACCTGGTCATGCTGATCGGGCAGATCAGGCCGGAGGCGGACGCGGGCTTCCTCGCCGACGCCCTGCTCGCGCCGGTCGCGGCCAACCTGGTCCTCCACCGGGGCCGTACGGCCTCCGCGGTGAAGGCGGGCCTCGACGCGCTGCTCACGGGCCTGCGATAGCGGCGATCTCCCGCTCTTGCGGGCGAAGGCGTCTCAGGGCGTCTGGTCGCGTCTGCGCGGCCGTCCGAACCAGGCCGGGACGTCGTGCTCGTCGTCGAAGCCGCGGGCCACCACGATGTCGGTGGAGGAGTGGAGCAGGATCGAGGCCACGATGGTGACGGCGTGATGAGCGCCCCGAACACCAGCCGCGCCGCCGGCTTGAAGATCTCCGCGATGAGCTCGCCGAAGCGCCGGCTGGCCGAGATGCGTGACTTCTACCAGTTCCTGCTCGCCGAGTTGCCCGGCCTGCTGCACCGCCGGGAACAGAGCCGCACACCCCGCTGACCGCCGTTCACGCGGCGGGGCGCACGTCCGCGAGGGAGACCGGCGAGAACGTCCGGTCGAGCCGGGTCACCTCCAGCAACCGCAGGACGGCCGGCGTCACCCCCGTCAGCCGGAGGCTGCCGTGGCGGGCGGCCGCCAGGTCGCGCGCGGCCACCAGTGCGGCCAGCCCGCGGGCGTCCATGAAGGTCACCCCGCTGAGGTCGAGGACGAGACGCGTGCCCTGCTCGGCGAGGGCGGCGGCGATCCGGGCGCGGAACCCCGCCTGCGTGGCCAGGTCCAGGTCGCCGGAGACCTTCAGCACCGCCCGCCTGCCCGTGCCAGGCCGCGCCTGAGAACCCATGTCCGTCTCCTTGCTCTCGGCGGGCGGCCGGTGGCCGGCGTTGGTCAGCGGAAGCACGATGCCCCCGAAGCGAAGCTACGAGAACGACGGCCACGGGCATAGGGCCCAAAGTCCCGCCTCCGGCAGCCGAAGGACCGGGTCCGGCCGGGCGGCCCCGGAACGGACGGCCCTGAGGACCAAGGTCCTTCCAGCGAGGGGCGTACGACACTGCCCGGGAGCGGGCGCCCGCAGTGGAATAGGGGTGAGACAAGGACGTACACCCCCCACCGAAAGGGAGGCCCGCCATGGCCACCACCATCAACCGGCCCGCGATGGACGTCACCACCGTGCAGGCGGCGCGTACCCCGGTCGACTACGTCTGGGCCGTCGCCCGGATCGCGATCGGCTGGATCTTCCTGTGGGCGTTCCTGGACAAGACGTTCGGATGGGGGTTCGCCACCCCGGCGGGCAAGGCGTGGATCGCGGGCGGCAGCCCGACGACGGGCTTCCTCAAGGGCGCCGGCGAGAACGCGCTGGGCGGCCTGTTCTCGAACCTGGCCGGACAGGCGTGGGTGGACTGGCTGTTCATGGCCGGCCTGGCCGGCATCGGCCTGGCGCTGGTGCTGGGCGTGGGCACCCGGATCGCGGCGGTCGCCGGCACGCTCATGCTCACCCTGATGTGGGCGGCCGAGCTTCCGCTGGCCAACAACCCCTTCATGGACGAGCACATCATCTACGCGATCGTGCTGATCGGCCTGGCCATGACCGGCGCGGGCGCCACGCTCGGGCTGGGGAACCTGCCGATCGTCCGCCGCAACGCCTGGCTCAGGTAGCTCGGACCCGTCACGGGCCCACCCCTCGGCGGAGGGGTGGGCCCGTGGCATTTCAGGGGGGAGCCGCGAGGGTCGCCGGCTCACGGCGTCAGCGCTGCAGCGTCAGCACCCCCGGCCGGTAGGGCAGGAGGCCGTAGTCGCCGCCCGAGCTGGGGCTGCGGCCCTGGTAGAGGAGTTGCAGGTTGCACGGGTCGACGGTCATGGTCTGGTCGGCGCCGGTGCGGACCAGCTCGCCGTGGCTGATGTCGTTCGTCCAGGTGGCGCCGCTGTTGACCTTGCCGGCGAACGGGTTGCCCTCGGTCGCGGCCTGGGGCGTCCAGGAACCGTTCAGGCTGGTGGCGGTGAACGAGCGGAAGTAGCGGCCCTGCGCGCCGATCGCCTCGACGATCATCAGGTACCGGGTCTGGCCCTGGAGCTTGTAGACCTGGACGGCTTCGAACAGGTTGTTCGTCGTGTCGCTCATGACCACGGTCGAGGCCGTGCCGAAGCTGCCGGGGAAGTTCCCGATGGGCATGCTCGCCCGGTAGATCTTGCCGTTGTCCCCGGCGAAGAACAGGTACATGTCAGTGTTGTCGCCGATGACCGTCTGGTCGATGGGGCCCGTCCCGGACCCCGAGATGCTGCCGGAGAAGAGCGTCTGCGGCGCCGACCAGCTGTTGGGGTTGGCGGGGTCGGTGGAGGTCCGGTACGAGAAGGCGGGCCCGCCCCACTGGTAGGCGAGCACCCAGATGTTCTTGGGGGCGAAGAAGAAGAGCGTGGGCGCGACGGCGGAGAATGACATCGTGTTCTGAGTCGCCGAGGCCATGTCGGACCAGCTGGCGAGCGGGCTGAAGTTCATCGACCCCCACTTCGTCCCCGTGTCGTGGGTCGTGGCGTAGACCAGATGCCGCCCGTTGTAGGGGGCGACGGTGAAGTCCTTGAGCGAGACCCAGCCCGCCTTCGGGGTCGCCAGCGGGCCGGTCGAGGTCCAGCGGTAGGTCGAGGGGAGGTCACACATGCCGGGGTTGCCACCGTCCGTCCGTACGAGTTGCCATTGCTGGTTGGCGCCGCCCCAGTCGTCGTACTGGACGATGTCGGCGCCGTCGGCGGTGGAGGCTCCTTGGACCTCCAGCGCCTTGTTGCTGTGGCGGGAGATGAGCCTGACGTAGCCGTCGGGGCTGTCGGCGAGTTTCCATTGCTGGTTGGCGCCGTTGAGGTCGGTCCATTGGACGATCGCGCCGCCGTTGGCGGTGGAGAAGTTGTAGACGTCCAGGACCTTGCCGGAGTGGCGGGACTTGATGCGGTAGTAGCCGCCGCCGGAGTCGACGAACTGCCATTGCTGCTGGTTCTGGTTGTTCCTGGTCCACTGGGTGATGCGGCCGCCGTCGGCGGTGGACAGGTTGTAGACGTCCAGGGCCTTGCCGCTGTTGCGGTTGACCAGGACGTACCAGGCGTTGGTGTCGACGGTGGCCGCGTCGGCGGGCGGGCTCGCGACGAACAGGCTCGCCAGCAGGACGGCCAGCGTCGCGAGGACGGTCAGGGGACTGTGTCTCTTCACCATGAGCTCCGATGCCGTGTCAGGGGGTGGTCAGGTCGAAGCGGCGCACGGTGACCGCGCCGCCGAGGGACTTGGTGGCGTAGTTGAAGATGCCGAAGCGGTAACCCATGAAGAACTGCCAGGCGTTGTTCAGCGTGAAGGCCGGGCCGAGGCCCACGAAGGTGCTGCCGTCGGTGCTGTAGGAGAAACGGGCCTGACGGCCGGACCCGGGCCGGATGTCGGCGGTGACCCGCAGCCAGATCCGGCCGCCCGGGACGTTCGCGCTCGCCGCCTCGGCGCCGGTGCCGGTGGTCTGCCACGAGCCGTTCATGGTCAGGCCGTTGGTCATCACGACCCGGCTGACGCCGTTGTCGCGTTTGACGCCGATCCAGGCCGACTGGTCGCGCAGCATCGCCAGCCCGGCGCGGTCGCCGTCGGCCATCTGTGCGGGGTCGAGCTCGATCGTCGCCGTCGAGGACGGGCCCTGGATGCGGTGGGTCAGCGTGTTCCGGGCCGCGTAGAGGTCGCCGGTGACGGTCGCGGTCTGCAGGCGCAGGCCGTCGCCGGTGGAGAAGCGGCTGGTGTCGGGGTTGTGGTTCCACTCCCAGCGGGGGCCGAGCGTGGCCGAGGTGAAGGTGTCCGGGCCGATCATGGACGTCACGGTCCGGCTGGTCTGGATGTTCGGCTTCGGGTAGTTCACGCCCCAGCCGCCGTTGACGGTCTGCACGACCGGCCAGTCGCCGGTCCAGGTGATCGGCGCCAGAGCCGGGACGCGTCCGCCGGGGTAGGCGTCGACGAACGCCATGTAGTACCAGTCGCCGTTCCGGGTCTGGACGAGCCCGCCCTGGTGCGGGACGCCGCCGCCGGCGACGGGGCCCGGCAGGTCGAGCAGGACCTGGCGCATCTCGTACGGGCCCCATGGCGAGGTCGAGCGGAGCACGTACTGGCCGTTGGCGGGGCGGGTCAGCCAGATGTAGTAGTAGCCGTTCCGCTTGTAGAAGCGGGACCCTTCCAGGGTGCCGACGTTGCTCGGCGTCTGGAACACCTGCTGCGCGCGCACCTGGCTGAGACCGTCGGCCGAGAGCTGGGCCACGCTGATGGTGCTGTTGCCGTAGGCGACGTACATGGTGTCGTCGGAGTCGACCAGCAGGCCCGCGTCGTAGTAGCAGTTGTTGATCTGTGAGCGTTTGGTCCACGTGCCGTCCACGGCGGAGGCGGTGTAGACGTAGGTCCGGTTGAACTCGACGCAGCCGAGCCAGTAGAAGGTGCCGTTGCCGGGCCGGTAGTTGAAGGCCGAGGCCCAGATGCCCTTCACGTACGCCCGGCCGCCGTTGAGGTCGTAGGCGCCGGAGCCGAAGTCGAGCCTCGGCACGGAATGCCCGGCGTACTCCCAGTCGACCAGGTTGTACGAACGCAGGATCGGCGCGCCCGGCGAGTAGTGCATGGTCGAGGCCGAGTAGTAGTAGGCGTCGCCCACCCGGACGATGTCGCCGTCGGCGAAGTCCTGCCACACGACCGGGTTGGCGTAGTTGCCGCCGCCGTTGCCGTTGACCGGGACGAGTTGCCATTGCTGGTTGGCGCCGCCCCAGTCGTCGTACTGGACGATGTCGGCGCCGTCGGCGGTGGAGGCTCCTTGGACCTCCAGGGCCTTGTTGCTGTGGCGGGAGATGAGCCTGACGTAGCCGTCGGGGCTGTCGGCGAGTTTCCATTGCTGGTTGGCGCCGTTGAGGTCGGTCCATTGGACGATCGCGCCGCCGTTGGCGGTGGAGAAGTTGTAGACGTCCAGGACCTTGCCGGAGTGGCGGGACTTGATGCGGTAGTAGCCGCCGCCTGCGTCGACGAACTGCCATTGCTGCTGGTTCTGGTTGTTCCTGGTCCATTGGGTGATGCGGCCGCCGTCGGCGGTGGACAGGTTGTAGACGTCCAGGGCCTTGCCGCTGTTGCGGTTGACCAGGACGTACCAGATGTTGGTGTCGACCGTCGCGGCCGACGCCTCCTGGGCGGTGAGCAGCACGCCCACGAGAAGCAGGGCCGAGACAGCCGCGAGGACACGTCTCACAGGAACCTCCAGAGATTGTCGTCCGAGCCGTTGTCGTCGGCGAGCACGACCTGCGCACCCTGGGACGCGCCGGCGACGCCGAGGACCCGGCCGCCGCCCGCGCACTGGACCCGGAAGGCGACGCCCGACCCGTGGCGCAGCCGCCAGCGATGATCGGCGGTGCCGTTGTCGGCCCACTGCACGACCCGCGACCCGGCGGCGGTGCCCATGTTCTCCACGCCCAGCACCTTCTGGCTGTGGGAGTTGCGCAGCCGCAGGTAGCCGCCGGTGTCGGCGACGGCGGTCCACAGGTGGTCGGCGGTGCCGTTGTCGCCCCACTGGACGACGAGCGCGCCGTCGGCCGTGGACATGCCGGTGACCCCGAGCACCATGCCGGTGCCCACGTTCTGGAGGCGGCGCGCGCCGTTCGGCAGGAACCGCCACTGGTTGTCCGGGCTGCCGTCGTCGGCGTCCTGGACCACCTGGGCGCCGTTCGCGGTCGAGCCGTTCAGGATGCCGAGCAGCTTGGAGCTGTGGACGTTGCGGATCTTGACGGAGCCGTCGCCGGCGTCGGTGACCGTCCAGCGGTGGTCGGCGGTGCCGGTGTCGCCCCACTGGAGCACCCGGGCGCCCGCGGCGGTCGACATGTTCTCGACGCCGAGCACCTTGCCGCTGTGCGCGTTGCGGAACCGCAGGGCGTCGCCGTCGACGATCAAGGCCCAGTCGTGGTCGGCGGTGCCGCTGTCGGTCCACTGCAGGGCCGCGCCGCCGTCGGCGGTGGACATGTCCCTGATGCCCAGGACGAGCCCGCTGGCCGCGTTGACCAGCCGGAAGCTCGCCGTGCCGGTCCCGCCCTGGACGTTCCAGTAGACGACGTAGTTGTGGCCGGTGGCGTCGTGGAAGGGGCCCAGCCGCACCGGCGCGCCGTCGGCCGTGGCCGTGAAGGCCAGGGAGGAGCCGCCGGTCCGGGTGATCGAGGAGGGGTTCAGGGCCGGGGCCGACGACAGGACGGTGTCGCCGTAGTCGCCCGACAACACGACCGGGCCGTAGGTCACGGCCTGCACGCCGGGGTTGTCCGCGGCGGCCTTCATGACCACCCGCATGGGCAGGCGCACGGTCACGGTGTCGCCGGACGACCACGACCGGGTGAGGCCGGCGTAGCTGCCCGGCGCGGCCGAGATGTCCTGCCGGACCCCGTTGACGCTGATCGTCGCGCCCTGCGTCCAGGCCGGGATCCGGACGCGCATCGTCCACGATCCGCTCACGTCGCCGGTGACCTGCAGCGACGTGGTGTCGCTGACCGGATAGGAGGTGGTCTGGGTGACCGTGATGCCGCGCCGGCTCCAGTCGAGGACGGAGGGCACGAACAGGTTCACGAACAGGGTGGTGTCGTCGTGGAAGTAGATCGAGTCCATGAGCTTGGTGTTGGTCTCGATCCCGGTGCCCTGGCAGCACCAGAACGTGCCGTAGTCCGTGCTCCAGGTGCCGCCGCCCCAGGCCGGTCCGACGCCTCGCCGTCCGCCGGGGTTGAGCGGGGTGAAGTAGGTGACGTGCCCATGCGCGTCCGCCGGGTTCTGCTGGCCGAGCAGGTGGTTGAGCAGGGCGTTCTCGTAGTAGTCGAAGTAGTCGGCCCGGTCGGGGGACAGCAGCCACAGCTCCCGGGTCAGCTTGAGCATGTTGTAGGTGTTGCACGCCTCGCCGGTGTCCCTGGTCAGGTAGGAGGCGATCGCGCCGGGCGCGCGGAAGTGCTCGGCCTGGCTGTTGGAGCCGTTCACGTACGTGTGCGCGCCGACCGTGATGGCCCAGGCGTTGACGGCGATGTCCCGGTAGCGGGTGGCGCCCGTCGCCTTGTACTCGCGGGCCGCGCCGATCCACTTGGGTACCTGGGTGTTGGCGTGCAGGCCGTTGAGCCGGTCCTGGTTCGCGGCCAGCGGGTCGAACACGGCCGCGTGGTCGAAGCGCTGGGCCGTGGCCAGCCAGCGGGGGTCGCCGGTCGCCTGGTAAAGGTCCGTCAGCACGGCGTTCGTGCCGCCGAACTCGGTGCCGAGCATGGCCTGCGCCTGGGCGGCGGACAGTCGCGACGTCCGGGCGTCCACCCAGCCCGCCAGGGCGAGCAGCACGGTCCTGGCCTGGGTGTCGCCGATCAGCCGCCAGACGTCCAGCAGCCCGGCCAGGGTCTTGTGGACGCAGTAGTAGGGCACGTTGCCGTTGGTCAGCGTGCGGTTCTCCAGGGCTGTGAAGTCCGCCTCCGGGAAACCGGACAGGTAACCGCCGGTGAACCCGGCGGCCGGGTTGTTCGCCTGGCACTTGGCCAGTTCCGCCACCATGTAGCGCGCCTTGTCGCGGCAGGCGGTGTCACCGAGCACGGCGTACGCCTGCGCCCACGCCGTCAGGAAATGGCCCTGCGCGTGCGACCGGAACGGGAAGCCGGGCGCGTCCCAGCCGCCGTTGGGCGCGGCGCCGCCGGTGGACAGCCGGTGGTTGGCGCGGAAGACGTACAGCAGCCGGTCGACGTCGACGAAGCGCAGGTAGGCGAGGGCGCGGTTCTGGTTGTCCAGCAGGCGACCGGAGGTCAGCCGGACCTGGCCGAGGTCGAACTCGTAGGCTGAGACGCCGAGGTCGGGCCTGCTCCAGGGGACTGCGGCCAGGGCGGGGGACGCGCCGGCCATCTGACCGACGACGGAGAGCGCGGCGGTCGCGCCCGTGGCCTGGAAGAGCTGACGGCGGCTCAAGGACATGCGGAGCTCCTTGGGATGGGGGGCGGTGAACGGCCCGGGGCCGGTCACGGGGGTCAGCAGGTCAGGGCCTGCGAAGGGCCGTGGCCTGGTCTTTCGGCGGGTGTTGTTAGCGCTAACAATTGGTCGATCTGGTCACCGTCGTGTCCCGTGCCATCGGTTCCGGCATGTCAGGGGCTCCTTGGGTGGATAGGGGTGTTAGCGCTAACATCGTTCTGCCGATGGGACTACTCCGTAGTGAGGGAGTACAACCGAGGGGCCGTTCCGGTGTCAACGAGGGGATTGCCGGCCGAGCTGGGCCTTGTCCTGCGCACGCCTTCCCGCCTGGAGTTCTGTCTCCACGGATACGGCCCGTCACCATGAAAGTTTCACGGGCGTCACCCGGCCCCCTCCCCCGGCCTCGCCGGGCCGGGGGAGGGGGCGGTCAGCGGGCGGGGCCGCGCCGGGGCGCCAGGCCCCGGCGCGCCGGGCCGGTGACGCTCACGCGGCGCCCGCGTTGTAGGTCCACTTCTGGTTGCTGCCGCCCCAGCAGGTGTACAGCTGCAACCCCGTGCCGTTGCCGGTGCCGCCGCCCACGGCGTCCAGGCACAGTCCGGACTGCACGCCCACGATCGTGCCGTCGGTGTTGACGCGCCACTTCTGGTTGTCGCCGCCCCAGCAGGAGTAGATCTGGATCTTGGCGCCGTTGCCCGTGCCCCCGGCGTCCAGGCACTTGTTGCCGTACACCTTCAGTTCCCCTGCCGAGGTCCGCGTCCACTGCTGGTTGCTCTGACCGTTGCAGTCCCACAGCTGCACCGCGGTGCCGTCGGTGGTGCTGGAGCTGGGCACGTCGACGCAGCGGCCGGCGGCCGTGCTCCTGATCTGTCCCGCGTCGCCGCCGCCGGGCGGCGGCGACGTGCCGCCGCCGTTCAGCGCGTTGAGCACGGCCGTGTAGGCGGCCTTCTTGTTGCCGTTGCCGTCGAAGAGCAGCGCGGTGGCGCCGGCGCCGAGCCAGGAGTCGGTGTCGCGAACGCCCCAGGTGGTGATGCCGGTGCACCGCGCCACCGCCAGGCAGTCGTTGACGACACTGGCGTACGTGGTGGCCGAGCCGCCCTGGATGTCCAGCTCGGTGATCTGCACGTCCACGCCGAGCGCGGCGAAGCTCTGGATGGTCGTGCGGTAGTTGCTGTTGTAGGGGCTGTTGCCGTTGAAGTGCGACTGGAGGCCGACGCAGTCGATCGGCACGCCCCGGGCCTTGAAGTCCTTGACCATGTTGTAGACGCCCTGCGTCTTGGCCCAGGTCCAGTTGTCGATGTTGTAGTCGTTGTAGCACAGCTTGGCGGCCGGGTCGGCGGCGCGCGCGGTGCGGAAGGCCACCTCGATCCAGTCGTTGCCGGTGCGCTGGAGGTTGGAGTCGCGCCGGCCGCCGCCGCTGTCGGCGTAGGCCTCGTTGACCACGTCCCAGGCGTAGATCTTGCCCTTGTAGTGGGCCATGACGCCGTTGATGTGGTCGATCATCGCCTGGCGCAGCGAGCTGCCCGACAACGACTGCATCCAGCCGGGCTGCTGGGAGTGCCAGGCCAGGGTGTGGCCGCGTACCCGCTTGCCGTTCTGCACGGCCCAGTTGTAGACCCGGTCGCCGTTGGTGAAGGTGAACTGCCCCCGGTTGGGCTCGGTGGCGTCGATCTTCATCTCGTTCTCGGCCGTCACCATGGTGAACTCGCGGTTGGCGATCGTCGTGTAGGCGGAATCGCCGAGTTTGCCCGCGGCGATGGCGGTGCCGAAGTAGCGGCCGCTCTGCGCGGCGGCCGCGCCGAGCGTGCTGGCCGCGGCATCGGCCGGAATCGCCGTCGCCAGTGCCGTGAGCAGGCCGAGCGCGCCGATGGCGCCGGTGATCAGCGCCCGGCGGCGCGCGCCGGGCGGCCGTCCGGCGGTCGGTGGGGACATGGCGTTGACACGCATGCTTGAGCCTCCGTACGCGAATCATGGGGGGAAGGTCGTGCGGACGCACTTCGGAGGGGTGCGCCCAGGGCGTTCGGTAGCGGGTGGGGGAGCCGGGCTCGGGCACTCAGTGTGTGGATCTCGCCGAAAGTTGTCAAGATTCGGGTAAAACTTTCGGAGCTGTCTTGCTTGTGTGGGCGTGTCATCCAGGGCTGCTAGCTGTTGAAAGTTTTCGGCCGACGGGTCGTGAAAGTTTCACGGGACGGGCGGCGGCCGGTCCGAGGTGAGGGTGCGTTTCCGGCCGCTTCGGGCTTCGGGGGCTCTTGACGGGGTCGTGCGGCTCGTATTTGCTCCGTCCCGCGGCACCCCGACTTGTGAGCGTTAACACACGAACAGGCGGAACCATGAAGCGAAACTCCGACGGCACCGGGGACGCAGTCCGGGCTGTGCATGGACGCCGTCGGCCAGGGCGCCGCCCACGGCACCCGGCTCCAGCTCTGCACCTGCCACGGCGGAACCAACCAGAGGTGGACCTGGACACGATGACCCTCGCTGTTCGACACGGTCCGGCCCGAGCCGCGCCGAGGACCGTCGCTCAGGAGGGCGGCGCGAACGGGGCCGCGACGTCGGTGACGTGTTCCGCCGGGGCCGCCGTCTCCCGGTTCGGGTGGTAGATCTCGCGCATGGACAGCGCCGGGACCAGCCCGTGGTCGTCCAGCCAGGCCTTGAGCGTGTCGTACGCCGGCAGGATCGCCGGGTAGTGCGACCGCTCCTTGCTGACCTCGACGTACGCGGCCCGGTGTGACGGCTCCAGCCGGACGCCGATCCGGCCGGCGGGCTCGATCGGGCTCCCGGTCGGCAGGCACACCTCCACCGGGCCGTTCGAGTCCTCGCCCACCGTGCCGTGGAAGACGGCGAACGGCGGCCCGGACAGGCAGCCGCCGGCCGCCCCCAGGTGGGCGAAGAGCGCCGCCGAGGCGTCCGTGATGAAGTCCGCCAGGCCGGAGGCGCGCGCATGGCCGTGGATGAAGATCACACGCTGCTCGGGCACGTCCCGCAGGCGCACCTCGTACGCGGGGGTCGCCTCGTCCAGGAAGACCTGGCGGATGTAGGCCAGCAGCGACTGGCGTGCCCGCCACTGCTCCTCGCGGTGACTCCAGTGCTTCGCGATGGCCTCGACCGCCGCGGGTCCGTCCAGTCGCAGCACCCTGCCGACCTCGGCGAGGGGCATGTCGATGGCGCGCAGCAGCGTGATGCGGCGTGCCACGGCGAGCTGCGCCCGGCCGTAACGGCGGAAACCGGTGCGGGGATCGACCTCGGCGGGCGGCAGCAGCCCCTTGGCGTCGTAGAGGCGCAGCGCTTTGAGCGTCAGGTCGGACCGCGCGGCGAACTGTCCAGTGGTCATCAAATCGGACACCGCCCGAGTATGGACCCTGCCCCTGGGGCGGACACAAACGACCCGGATCCCAGCCCCGGGCGACCCGCCGCGCCCCCGCCGAAGCCGCCCGCCGTACGACGGCGACCCCCATCCCGAGGCATGCTGGGAATGTGCGGATGATCCACATCGTGTCGTGTGCCGTCTTCAGCGTCCTGCTGCTCGGCCTCGCCGGGCTGCCGGGCGAGACCATGACGACGGCGGGGAAGTCCTCCTACCCCTGGCGTCCGGCGGGATGGGGGACGCCGCCGATCGACGTCGTCGGCAGCATGCCCTTCGCCGCCGACGTCTTCGGTGACGTGGCGGTGCGCCCGGTGTGGGGCCCGCACGCCGAGGGGCTGGCGGCGGAGCGGGTCACGGACGGATCCCCGGTCTGGCGGTACGAGAACGCCTGGGCCGACGACTTGGTGGGCCCCGTACGGGTGGACGACCGCCGGATCGCGGCCGTCCGGCGGGACGGCCGGGTCAGCCTCGTCGACGTGCCGGACGGTCGCGTCGTCTGGCGGGCCGACCTGCCGCAGGGGCCGTACCACGAGGCCAACCGGGCCTACGACGAGGAATGGGGGGCGGCCTGGGAGATCTCGGTGGCCAGGGACGGCTCCGTGCCCCTCGTGGTGATCCTGCACGAAGGCCGGCTCGACGTGCTGGACGGCCGCACGGGAGCGATCCGCTGGTCCTTCCCCTCCGGATCGTCCGCCTCCTGCCCCACGGGGGACGCAGATCTCGGGGCCCGCGGCGAGGGCGAGCTCGTCCTGGTCTTCCGGAACTGCGCGGGCGCGGAGTCGAACGTCGCGCTGGCCGCCGCGGACGGCAGGCGGCTGTGGGGGTTCGACGGCGGCGAGTTGTGGCACGCGCGTGCGCTCGGCGCCGGGCGTCTGGCGTCCGTGGACGGCGGCGGCGTCCTGGTCGTCCGCGGGGTACGGGACGGGAAGGTCCTGTGGCGCGTCCCGTCGGCGGGGCTGCGGGACAACCCGTACGGGAGCGCGATGGGGGTGTCGGACGAACTGCTGACCGTGCGCTCGAAGACCGCGGTGACCGCCTACCGGATCGCCGACGGCGCGGTCGCCTGGCGCCGTGACCTGGACGCGGCGCGCAACGGCACCGTGCTGACGGACGGCGTGCACACCTACGTCGCCGAGGACACGACGACGCTGGTCAAGCTCGACGCCCGCACGGGCCGCGTCGTCGACCGGCGTCGCTTCGACGACGACGTCACCCCGCGGTCGATGCGCGACGGCCTGGCCGCGATCGGCGTCGGCGCCGGCGACGACGTGCTGGTCGGCTGACCCGGCCGAGAAAGCGACCACGTCATGGACGGCCGGCCTTCACAGCGACGGCCGGTTTCACGGTGACGGCCGGACGTGTCTGACCCGGACGACGCCGGGCACCGTGCGGGCCAGCACGCCGGCGATGTGGTCGGCCTGCTGCCGGGACGGCCCGCGCAGCTCGGCCACGCCGTCACGGACGGCGACGTCCCAGCTCGGGCCCGCCGGGTACTGCTCGCGCAGCGCGGCCTCGACCGCCTGCCGCAGGTCTTCGTCGGGGCGGGCGAGCATGGCCATCAGATCGCGGCGGCTGACCATCCCGGCGATCCGGCCGCCGGTCACGACGGGCAGGCTCTTGACCCGCTCGCGGACCATGAGATCGATGGCGACGGTGACGTCGGTGGTCTCGGTGACCGTGACGACGTCGCGGCTCATGACGTCCATGACCTGGCGGGGCGGCGGCTCGTCGACCGGCGCGGCCGGGCGGACGGTCGCACGGGGATCCGGCTCGAACTCCCCCCGCAGCAGGTCCAGTTCGCTGACCACGCCGACGAGCCGCCCGTCGTCGCCGACGACGGGCGCGGCGGTGATGTCGTGGCCGTGCAGGACCCGCACGGCCCGCCGCACCGGATCGGTGTCGCGGACGGTGACGGCCGGGCTGCTCATGACCTCGCGGACGAGCATCGCTGTCTGGCCTCCCACTCGGAGTCGTCGGTCTTCCAGGTCAGCTTGCCACGACGGTCGCCCCACGGCCCGCTCCGCCCGGGGTGGCGGCCTCGTGGCTCTCCCATCACAACGCGGGCGAGGCAGAGCCGGTAGGGCCGGAAGTCCCGAACATGATCCGAGCCGCCACCCGACCCCCGGAACGGACTTAGGGTCATGGGCATGGCCGACCCCATTCTCGTGCTGAACACGGGATCCTCCTCCATCAAGTACGAGCTCGTCGATCCGCACACCCGCGAGCGCGCCGCCCGAGGGCTGGTCGAGCGCATCGGGGAGGACCGCGGGCGGATCACGCACCACGGCGGGGACGGGCCGCCGTACGTCCGGGAACGTCCCTTCCCCAGCCACGGGGACGGGCTGGAGGCGATGCTGGCGGCGTTCGCCGCCGCCGGGCCCGAGCCGGCGCCGGTCGCGGTCGGGCACCGGGTGGTGCACGGCGGCACCCGGTTCACCGACGCGGTGCTGATCGACGACGACGTCATCGCCGCGATCGAGGAGCTGGCCCCGCTCGCGCCCCTGCACAACCCGGTCAACCTGACCGGCATCCGGCTGGCGCTCAAGGTGTTCCCGGACGTGCCGCAGGTGGCCGTGTTCGACACCGCGTTCCACCGCACGCTGCCGCCCGAGGCGTACACGTACGCGGTGCCGCGCGAGTGGCGGGCGCAGGGCGTGCGGCGCTTCGGCTTCCACGGCACCTCGTGCGCGTACGTCTCCCGCCGCGCCGCCGCCGTCCTGGGCCGCGACCTGGCCGGGCTCAACCTGATCGTGCTCCACCTCGGCAACGGCGCCAGCGCCACCGCGATCTCCGGCGGCCGCAGCGTCGACACCTCCATGGGCATGACACCGCTGGAAGGGCTGGTCATGGGCACCCGCTCGGGCGACGTCGACCCGGCGCTGGCCGCGTACCTGGCCCGCACCGGCGGCCTGGACGCCCAGCAGGTGGAGCACGAGCTCAGCCACCGCGGCGGCCTGCTCGCGCTCACCGGGTCCGGCGACATGCGCCAGGTACGCGCCCGCGACGACGACGAGGCCAGGCTGGCCCTGGAGATCTACACCCGGCGCATCCGCAAGTACGTCGGCGCCTACCACGCGCTGCTCGGCTGCCGGGTGGACGCGATCGTGCTCACCGGCGGCGTCGGCGAGCACGACGCCGCCACCCGCGCCGCCTGCCTGGCGGGGCTGGAGCGGATCGGCATCGCGGTGGACCCCGTGCTCAACGCCGCGGGGACGGCCGGCGAGCGCGCGGTGTCCGTCCCCGGCGCCGAGGTGCCCGTCTTGGTCATCCCCACCGACGAGGAGTGGGAGATCGCCCACCAGACGTTCGCGCGGCTGACGTCCTCCTGACGGGACCGGGCCGCGCTACGCGCCCTTGTCCGTGCTCCGGTTGAACGTCGGGAGCGTGGTCAGGTCACGGGCGGCGGCCAGGTGGGAGGCGAAGTTCGGGTCGAGGAACCCCAGGAGGAGCACGACGGCCCAGGCCACGACGGCGATCATGGCGCCGTCGTCGAAGGGGGCCGGGAGCCTGAGGCCCAGCCGGCCGGCGGTCACCAGGCCGGCCACCGGCAGCAGGGCGATGACCAGGGTCCGGACGGTCTCCAGGACGCGGGCGTGCCACGTCCGGCGGGTCTCCTCGGGGGTGGTGTCGCGGGTGGGGAGCCGGTCGTACTCGCCCGTGATGACGGTGCGGGTCAGCTCGGCGACGCGGGTGCGGAGGTCGTCGTAGGCGGTCGTGGACGGCAGCGCCACCCACAACTGCAGGTCGATGACGGCCTTGGCCGCCTCGACCGCGCGGGCGCGGACGACGGCCCTGGTCAGCGGCGTCCCACCCCGGGCGACGGTCGGGATGCCGACGCGCAGCAGGAAGGCGACCCGGCCCAGCAGGGTGAGGATCTCCCTGCGCGCCCCCGGCGCGAGCTGCCCGCGGCGGTCGGGCTCGGCGCGGGCCAGGATGGCCGCCAGCTGCTCGAAGAGCGGCTCGGTGGGCGAGGCGCGGGACTCGCGGTCCCACTGCCACATCACCACCTTGACCGGGATAATCCCGAGGACCAGGGCGCAGCAGGCGGTGCCGATGCTCTGGGGGATCGGCAGCCATCCCCGGCCCGCCAGGTCGACGGCCCACGCGGGGCCGGTGGCGTGACGGAGGTACAGGACGGCCGGGAAGCAGCCGACCCCCAGGACGCTGACCAGCGGGTCGAGGAGGTAGCGGAAGAACGGGCGATGCCGCCGGTTCTCGATCCAGACGGAGATCCAGATGAAGACCGTGAGGCCCACGACGGCCAGGAAGATCTTCTGCACGGAGGTGACGGAGAACACCCACACCAGGACGACGACGGCCACGCCGAGCATGGGCAGCAGGACGTAGGCGCTCAGGTTGTCCTCGACGTGCTTGCGCCGCACCGACCAGCGGGCGGTGGACGCGGCCACCGCCCGGTAGCGGCCGCGCAGGAGCGCCGGGTCGTCGGCGGGGTCCAGGCTCCGCGCGAAGAGCGGCCAGGTGCCGTCCAGCTTCTTGGCCAGGGCGAACATGTCCACCAGCAGGGGCTTTTCCAGCAGGCCGCCGGTGCGGGCGGGCGCGGCGGGTGCTGCGACGGGGGGAACCGCTTCTTCGGTCATGAGGACGTCCTCACGTTGAGCGGGCTACTGCGCGAGGGTCGCTTCCCGACACTACAGAGCGTAGGACGGCGAGGCGGCGGCGTGACCGGATCGTGCCAGAACTCCTCCCCGCCACGCGGATGAGGACCAACGGCCCTGCCGGGCGGGACTTCCTCCTCCGGCGCCGCGCCGCCGCCCGCAGGAGCCTGAGGGTGAGAGCTTCGACCGGTGAAGGAGATGCGCGATGAGCACTCACATCGTCGTCGGTGTGGACGGGTCCGTCCCGGCGACCGGAGCGGTGGAATGGGCGGCCGCCGACGCGCGGCGGCGGGGCCTGGACCTGCGTCTCGTGCACGTCGGCCCGCAGTGGCTGCACGAAGCGAACGCCGAGCAGTGCGCCCGCCTGCTGGAGGAGGCCGCCGACCGGGCCCGCGCGCTGGCCGGCGGCGTCAAGGTGACGACGGAGCTGCTGTCCGGGAACGTGGCCGGGGAGCTGATCCGCGAGTCGGCGACGGCCGGCGGAGTGGTGCTGGGCAGCCGGGGGCTCGGCGGGTTCGCCGGGATGACGGTCGGCTCGGTGAGCCTGGCGGTGGCCGGGCACGCGTCCGGGCCGGTCGTGGTCGTCCGCGCCCCCGCCGCCCCCGCCGAGCACGGCAGGGTGGTGGTCGGCTACGACGGGTCGCCTGACGCGCAGGCGGCCATGGAGTACGCCGTCGAGCAGGCCAGGGCCCGCGGCGCCGGGCTGCACGTGGTCTCGGCCTGGCAGATGCCCGTCTTCTCCCCGTACGCGGTCACGTACAACACCCTGATCCAGGACCTGATGCGCGAGGAGACCGGCGCGGCGCGCGAGCGGGTCGTGCCGTGGCGGGAGGCCAACCCGGACCTGGTCATCACCGACGAGCAGCCGTGCGCCCACCCGGTCACCGCCCTGATGCAGGCGGCCGGATCGGCCGACCTGGTCGTCGTGGGCTCGCGCGGGCGGGGCGGCTTCGCCTCCGCCGTGCTCGGCTCGGTCAGCCACGGCGTGCTGCACCACGTGACCTGCCCGGTCGCCGTGGTCCGGCCGGACGCGGAGGAGCGGTCATGAACGGGTCACCGACGGCTGGACAGGTCATGAACGGGTCGCCGACGGCTGGACAGGTCATGAGCCGGGTCCTGGTGGCCGTCAAGGCCGAGGAGTCGCCGCTGATGGCGTGGGAGCTGATGCGCCGGGCCGGCGTGCACCACCTGCCGGTCCTCGACGGAGGGCGCCTGCTGGGCATCCTGACCAGAGAGTACCTGGCCGCGTCCTGGTCCGGCGGGCCGCAGGAGCAGGCCGGCCGCGAGGTGCGCGACCTGCTCGGCGGCGCGCGCACACCCCGGGTGGGGCCGGACACCCCGCTGAGCAGGGTCGCCGCCGCCATGCTGGACGCCGACGTGGACGCCGTGCCCGTGCTGTCCGACGACGGCCTGGTGGGCCTGATCACCGCCCGGGACGTCCTGTCGGCGGTCGCCGGACGGATCGAGCCGCGGCCCGAGCCGAGCGAGGTGGTGACCGGGATGTTCCACCTCGAACCCATCCTGCCGGAACGGCGGGAGGCGTGAGATGAAGGCACTGGTCGTCTACGAGTCCATGTACGGCAACACCGAGCGGATCGCCCAGGCCGTGGCCGAGGGGCTGGCCACCCGGATGCGGGCCGAGGTGGCGGAGGTCGGCTCGGCCCCCGCGCACGTGGGGGACGAGGTCACCCTCCTGGTGGTGGGCGGCCCGACGCACGCCTTCTCCATGAGCCGCGCCTCCACCCGCGAGTCGGCCGCCCAGCAGGCCGCCGGGCCGCTGGTGTCGCGGGACAGGGGCGTGCGCGAGTGGCTGGCCACGCTCAGCACGTCGTCGGCCGGGCTCTGCTCGGCGGCCTTCGACACCCGCGTGGCCAAGCCCCGCCTGCCGGGGTCGGCGGGCCGGGCGGTCGCCAAGCGGCTGCGCCGCCTCGGCGTCCGGCTCGCCGTGCCGCCGTGCAGCTTCTACGTGACCGGCACGCAGGGGCCGCTGGTGCCGGGCGAGCTGGAGCGGGCCAGGCAGTGGGGCGAGAGCCTGGCGGCGTCCTTCCCGGTCCCCGCGTCCTGACGACTGTTGGAACGGCGCCCGGCGGTTCTCCGCCGGGCGCCGTTCTCAGTCCTGCGCGGGCGTCGGGGACGGGTGCAGGATCCGGTCCAGGCGGGCGGCGGCGTAGCCGAGCGTGGACAGCGCGACGACGACCAGCAGGTCTCCCGGCGACAGCGGCCGGGTGCCGAGCAGCTCGCGCAGCGGCGGCAGGTAGATCCCGGCCAGCTGCAGGACGAACGCGCCGCCCACGGCGAGCAGCAACATCGGGTTGGCCAGTGTGCCGGGGCGGGTCCGGGTGCCCAGCGCCACGCCGAGCTGGGTCGCGCCGAGGGCGAAGAAGGCCATGCTCTGCCACGGCCGCCCGGTCATCGACCCCCAGACGGCGACGCCCAGGGTGACGGCCGTGAGCACCACGGCGATGCGGACGACCCGCTGCCACAGGCCCGCCCCCATGATGCTCTGACCCGGCGGACGCGGCGGCTGCGACATGGTTCCCGGCACCGTCGGCTCCCCGCCCAGCGCCACGCCGGGCAGGCCGTGGGTGAGCAGGTTGATCCACAGGATCTGCGCGGGCAGCAGCGGCAGCGGCAACCCGAGGAACGGGCCCAGCACCATCACCGCGATCTCGGCCGCGCCGCCCGACAGGCCGTAGACCAGGAACCGGCGGATGTTGGCGTAGACCCGGCGGCCCTCCTCGACGGCCGCCACGACGGTGTCCAGGTTGTCGTCGGCGAGCACGAGGTCGGCGGCCTGCCGGGCGACCTCGGTGCCGCGCCTGCCCATGGCCACCCCGATGTCGGCGCGGCGCAGCGCCGGGCCGTCGTTGACGCCGTCGCCTGTCATCGCCAGGACCTCGCCCCGGCCGCGCAGGCCCTCGATGATGTCGAGTTTCTGCTCGGGGGTGGCCCGCGCGTAGACGCCGGCCGGGCCCGCGGCGAGCGCGCCGGGCTCCCGGCAGTCGACGACCCGGTCGGCGGCGCCGATGATGCCCAGGTCGGCGGCGACCGCGCGGGCGGTGCCCGGATGGTCGCCGGTGATGAGGACCGTCCTGATGCCGGCCCGCGCGCAGTCGGCCACGGCCGCGGCCGCCGCCGCACGCGGCGGGTCGAGGATCGCGACCAGCCCGAGCAGTCTCAGTCCCTCCTCCCGCACGGGATGCGGGACGGCGTCGAGGTCGGCGGCGGCGACCGCCAGCACGCGGTAGCCGTCCCGGGCGAACCGGTCGGCGCGTTCGGCGGCGCGGGCCGGCAGCTCCGGGGCGTCGGTCAGCACGTCCGGGCGCAGCAGCGCCTCCGGGGCGCCCTTGCAGATCAGGCGGACGCCGCCGCCCGGCAGCAGGTGCACCGTGCTCATTCGCTTGCGGTCGCTGTCGAAGGGCAGCTCGGCGACTCTGGGGAACCGTTCCTGCAGGCCCGCGCGGTCGAGGCCGAGCCGGGCGGCGGCGGCCAGCAGCGCGGCCTCGGTCGGGTCGCCCAGCGCCGTCCATTCCTCCCCGCTCTCCTGGGGCGGGCGCAGGCGGGCGTCATTGCACAGCGCCGCGGCGGTCAGCAGCGCGCGGAACTCCTCCGGGTCCCCGCCGGTGATCTCGCCGTCGGGCCCGTACCCCGAGCCGGTGACCGTGGCCTCGGCCGCAGGGGTCCACAGGTGCCGGGCGACCATCCGGCCCTCGGTGAGGGTGCCCGTCTTGTCGGTGGCGAGCACCGTCACCGAGCCCAGCGTCTCCACGGCGGGCAGGTTGCGGACGAGCGCGTCACGGGCCGCCATCCGGCGGGCTCCCAGGGCCAGGCTCAGGGTCACGACCGCGGGCAGCGACTCGGGCACGGCGGCGACCACCAGGCTGATCGCGGTCACCACCATCAGCTCGACCGGCTGGCCGCGGACCAGGCCCAGGACCAGCACCAGCGCCGACAGCAGCACCGCGACAGCGGCCAGCAGCCGTCCGACCCCGACCAGACGGCGCTGCAGCGGCGTGAGCCCGGCGCCCTTGACCATGAGCGAGGCGATGCGCCCGCTCGCGCTGGCCGCGCCGATCGCGGTGACCACCGCCCGGCCCCTGCCGCGGGCCACGACGGTGCCCGAGGAGACCGCCGCGCCCGCGTCCTTGTCCACCGGGACGGACTCGCCCGTCAGCGCCGACTCGTCGACCAGCAGCGCCGCCGACTCCACCACCTCGGCGTCGGCCGGGACGATGTCGCCCTCGGCGAGCACCAGCAGGTCTCCGACCACGACGTCACCGGCGGGGACCTGCCGCTGGTGGCCGTCGCGCACCACGCGGGCCTCCGGGGTGGCCAGCTCGGCCAGGGCCGTGATGGCGCGGTCGGCGCGCACCTCCTGCGTCACGCCGACGGCCGTGTTGACCACGATGACCAGCGCGATCACCGCGGCGTCCGTCCAGTCGCCGGTGCCGACGGTCAGCGCCGCCGCGATCAGCAGCACGATGATCAGCGGATCGCGGAGCTGGGTGACGACGCGCCGCCACAGCGGGGTGGGCGGTTTGCGCGGGAGCAGGTTGGGGCCGTCGCGTTCCAGGCGGACGGCTGCCTCCGCCGACGACAGGCCAGAGGACGAGGGCGTCACGTGGGTGTCCTTCCTGCCCGCCGTGGCCCTCGGGCCGGCGGAGTCGCTGCGAGATGTCTTCAGGATCTAGTCTTCGCCCTGCTCAGGGCGGTAAACGTGCAGGTCTCCCCGCTCCTCCAGCCTCCCGAGACCGGCCGGACGGCGGCAGGGCCGAAAGTCACCGGAAGCGGGGCCTTCGGCACTGTTCCGCGCCGGTCGCGCGGGCGGATCGTGGAGGTATGAGCATTCGCCTGATCGTGGCCGGGACCGACGGCACCGAGGACTGCGCGGCCGCGCTGCTGTGGGCCGCCGACGAGGCGGCCCGTCGCGCGGCGCGGCTGGTCGTCGTGCACGCCTGGGAGCCCTCGATCGAGCACAGGGCGCCGTACGCGCCCTGCCCGTCCCGGCCCGCCGGGTCTGAGGAGGCGCGCGCGAGCGCCGTGCTCGATCAGGCGGTCGCCCTGGTCATGGACCGGTTCCCCGGCGTCGCCGTCGAGGCGCGGCTCGTGCGGGGCCGCCCCGAGACGGCGCTCGCGGACCAGGCGCGCGAAGCCGGCCTGCTGGTGCTCGGCTCCGCCGCGCGGCCCGCCGGGGACGGGCGGCTGGGCGCGGTGCTGCTGTCGTGCCTGCGCCTGCCGCCGTGCCCCGTGGTCGTGGTGCAGGCCGCGGCGACGGACGGCGGGACGCCGTCGAGGCCGCCCGCCCTCGCCGGACGGCATCGGGGAAGGCCCTTCGGCCCTGGCCCGGCCGACCTTCGGCTCTGCGAGGGACGGCGGGAGGCCGGGTCTCATGGGAGGTGACGAAGGAGGGAACATCATGATCGTTGTTGGAGCCGACGGCTCGGTGGCCTCGCGCGCCGCCGTCGCATGGGCCGCGGACGACGCCTTCCGCATGCGGCTGCCGCTGCGGATCGTGCACGCCGTGGACCGCACGCCGTACCAGATCCACCGGTTCTCCCCGGGCTGGGCGCCCGACCTGCCGGCGGACGAGGGCGAGCGGATCCTGCGGGAGGCCGAGGCGCTGGCCCGGGAACGGCAGCCGTCCGTCGAGGTCACGACGCAGGACGTCGAAGGTCTGCCGGCCGTCGTGCTGCGCGGGCAGGAGAAGGAGGCCGCCGAGATCGTGCTCGGCAGCCGCGGCCTCGGCGGGTTCGCCGGCGCGCTGCTGGGCTCGGTCAGCACGCACGTCGCCGGGCACGCCAGCTGCCCCGTCGTGGTGGTCCGGGGCGACCGGCAGCAGGTGCGCGGCGAGGTGGTGGCCGGGGTGGACGACTCGCCGGAGTGCGAGCCCGCCCTGGCCCACGCCTTCGAGCAGGCCCGGCTGCGGGCCGCCACGCTGCGGGTGCTGCACGCCTTGCAGCTGCCCGTGCACGCGTTCGCGCCGGAGGCCGCCTACGCCATGGACGAGGTCCGCGCCGCGCAGCAGCAGGTCGTCGACGATCGGGTGAACGTGTTCGCCGCCGACTACCCCGAGGTCGTCGTCGTGCGGGAGACGCCGTCGGCGCACCCCGTGGACGCGCTCACCGCGGCTTCCGACCACGCCGACCTGCTGGTGGTGGGGTCGCACGGGCGCGGCGGGCTGGGATCGGCGCTGCTCGGGTCGGTCAGCCGCGGCGTGCTGCACCACGCCCGCTGCCCGGTGGCGGTCGTCCGGCCGCGGGATTGACGGCACGTCGCCGCGGGCGTTGGGATGGGCGTGGAGCACCTTTGCCTTTGTCTTGGCGACGGGCCGGTTACCAGAACCAGGAGGAGGCCGAGCGGGACGGCTCGGACAGTGACATGACCGGAGAGGGCGCGCTGGACGTCGCGGTCGCGGCCGCGCTGCCGGTCGACGACGTCATGGCCCGGCTGGGCGGCACCGGCGGCGGCCTGAGCCAGGCCGAGGCGGAGCGCCGCCTGGCCGCCGTGGGCCCCAACTCCCTGCGCACCCACCGGGCCCGGCGGGCCGCGGTGCTGGCCCGCCAGCTGCGCTCGCCTCTGCTGATCCTGCTGGCGGTCACCGCCGCCGCGTCGTTCTTCCTCGGCGAGTCGACGGACGCGATCATCATCGGCGTGATCCTGACGGTGTCGGTCGGGCTGGGCTTCTTCAACGAGTACCGGGCGGAGAAGGCCGCCGAGGCGCTGCACTCCCAGATCCGGCACCGCTGCCTGGTCCTGCGGGACGGCGCTCCCCGGCTGGTGGACGTCGTCACGCTGGTCCCGGGCGACGTCGTCACACTGCGGCTGGGCGACATCGTCCCGGCCGATCTGCGGCTGGTGTCGTCGGCGGGGCTGGAGTGCGAGGAGTCGGTGCTGACCGGCGAGTCGCTGCCGGTGGCCAAGGCCGTCGAGCCCGTCGGCCCGGACCGCGCGCTGGCCGAGCTGGCCAGTTGCGCGCTGATGGGCACCGTCGTGCACGCCGGGTCCGGCACCGGCGTGGTGGTGGCCACCGCCGGACGGACCGAGTTCGGGCGCATCGCGCTCCGGCTCGGCGACCGTCATCCGGACACCGAGTTCCAGATCGGGCTGCGCCGGTTCTCCATGCTGCTGGTGCGCGTCGCCGCCGCGCTCACCGCCGGGATCTTCGTCGTCAACCTCGTGCTGCACCGCCCGGTGCTGGACGCGCTGCTGTTCTCGCTGGCGATCGCCGTCGGCATCTCCCCGCAGCTCCTGCCCGCCGTGGTCTCGACCAGCCTGGCCGCCGGCACCCACCGGCTGGCCCGGCACCGGGTGCTGGTCAAGCGGCTGGTCTGCATCGAGGACCTGGGCGACATCGACGTGCTGTTCACCGACAAGACCGGCACCCTGACCGAGGGGCGGATCAGCTTCACGCGCGCACTCGGGCCGGACGGCAGCCCCGACGACCGCGTCCTGGAGCTGGGCCTGCTCTGCAACGAGGCCGTCGTGAGCGGCCAGGACGGGGAACCGGGCCACTCGGCGAGCGGCAACTCCCTGGACGTCGCCCTGTGGGACGCGCCCGCCGCCGCCGCGCTCCGGCCCGGGCCGCCCGGCCGGCGCCTGGCCGTCGTGCCCTTCGACCACGAACGCAGAGCGGCCTCGGTCCTGGTCGAGGACGACGACGGCCGGATGATCGTCACCAAGGGCGCTCCGGAGGCCGTGCTGGCGCGCTGCACCCCGGTCGCCGACCGGGCCAGGGCCGTGCTGGAGGCCGAGTTCGCCGCCGGCAACCGGGTGGTGGCGGTGGCCACCCGACGGCTGACCGGCGACGCCGCCCGCCGGACGACCCTCAGCCAGGCCGACGAGCACGACCTCGTCTTCCGCGGCCTGCTGGTCTTCCTCGACCCGCCCAAGGCCGGCGCCGAGCAGGCGCTGCGCCGCCTGGCCGGCCTCGGCATCACCGTCAAGGTGCTCACCGGGGACAACCCCGCGGTCGCGGCCAAGCTGTGCGCCGATCTCGGCCTGCCCGGCGGGCGGGTGCTGACCGGCCAGGACGTCGAGGCCGCCGACGACTCCCGGCTGGCCGCGCTCATCGAACAGGCCGTCGTGTTCGCCCGGGTCAGCCCCGAGCACAAGGCGCGCATCGTGCGGGCCCAGCGGCGCAACGGCCTGGACGTGGCCTTCCTCGGCGACGGCGTCAACGACGCGCTCGCGCTGCACGCCGCCGACGTGGGCATCTCCGTCGACGCGGCCACCGACGTCGCCAAGGACGCCGCCGACGTGCTGCTGCTGGAGAAGGACCTCGCCATCCTGGCCGACGGCGTCATCCAGGGCCGGCAGATCTTCGCCAACACCATGAAGTACGTGCTGATGGGGACGTCCAGCAACTTCGGCAACATGTTCTCCGCCGCCGCGGCCTCGGCGTTCCTGCCGTTCCTGCCGATGCTGCCGTCCCAGATCCTGCTCAACAACCTGCTCTACGACTCCAGCCAGCTCGCCATCCCCACCGACAACGTCGATCCCGAGCAGCTGCGGCGCCCGTCCCGGTGGGACGTGGCGTTGATCCGGCGGTTCATGTTGTTCTTCGGGCCGGTCAGCTCGTTGTTCGACTTCGCCACCTTCGCCGTCATGCTCGGCGTCCTGCACGCCGGGCCGCCGCTGTTCCGCACCGGCTGGTTCGTCGAGTCCCTGGCCACCCAGGTGCTGGTGGTCTTCGCGATCAGGACCAGGCGGGTGCCGTTCTTCCGCAGCCGTCCGAGCCTGCCCCTGACGGTCGCCGCACTGAGCGTCGTGGTGCTCGGCGCGGTCATCCCGGTCACCCCGCTCGCCGGCGCCCTGGGCTTCCAGCCGCTGCCCGGCCCGTTCTTCGCGGTGCTGGGCCTGATGGTGGTCGCCTACCTGGCCCTCGTCGAGCTGGCCAAGCGCCGCTTCTACCGGGCCGCCCCGGAGACCCTGGCCGGGGGCGGGCGCACCGCCGCGCACCCGACGCACCGCAGGGCCCACCGGTTCAGCACGGTGGCCGCCGCCCTCGCCGCCGGACGTCCGCCCTCCGCCCCCCGAGAAGGGGACCAAGGTCCCTAGGGCGCGGGAGCGCATCCGGCAATCATCGTCATCATGACGACGATGCAGCACATCGATGCCTACTGGCGCGCGGCGAACTACCTGTCCGTCGGGCAGATCTACCTGCTGGACAACCCGCTGCTGACCGAGCCGCTGCGCCCCGAGCACGTCAAGCCGCGGCTGCTCGGCCACTGGGGCACCACCCCGGGGCTGAACTTCTGCTTCGCCCACCTCAACCGGATCATCGCCGAACGCCGGCAGGACATGATCTACATCGCCGGTCCCGGCCACGGCGGGCCCGCCGCCGTCGCGCACGCCTGGCTGGAGGGCTCCTACTCGGAGAAGTACCCCGAGGTCTCCCAGGACGCCGCCGGGATGCGCCGGCTGTTCCGGCAGTTCTCCTTCCCCGGCGGCATCCCCAGCCACGTCGCGCCCGAGACCCCCGGCTCCATCCACGAGGGCGGCGAGCTGGGCTACTCGCTCGCGCACGCCTACGGCGCCGCGTTCGACAACCCGCGCCTGGTGGTCGCCTGCGTCGTCGGTGACGGCGAGGCCGAGACCGGCCCGCTGGCCGCGAGCTGGCACTCCAACAAGTTCCTCGACCCCTACCGCGACGGCGTCGTCCTGCCGATCCTGCACCTGAACGGCTACAAGATCGCCAACCCGACCGTCCTGGCCCGCATCCCGCAGGACGAGCTGGTCAAGCTCATGGAGGGCTACGGCTACTGCCCCCACCTCGTCGGCCCCGACCATGAGGAGATGGCGCGCACGCTCGACACCGTCTTCGACGAGATCGCCGCCTACAAGGAGGGCCGCCTGGAGCGCCTCCCCATGATCGTCCTGCGCACGCCGAAGGGCTGGACCGGCCCGCGCGAGGTGGACGGCAAGCCGGTCGAGGGCACCTGGCGGGCCCACCAGGTGCCGCTGTCGGGCGTCCGCGACAACCCGGCGCACCTGGCCATGCTGGAGGAGTGGATGCGCTCGTACCGGCCGCAGGAGCTGTTCGACGCCGAGGGCCGCCCGGCGCCCGTCCTGCTGGGGACGGTCCCCGAGGGGCCGCTGCGGATGAGTGCGAGCCCGCACGCCAACGGCGGCGAGCTGCTGCGCCCGCTGGCGCTGCCCGACTTCCGCGACCACGCGGTGGAGGTCAAGTCGCCCGCGGCGCAGTCGACCGAGCCGACCAGGGTGCTGGGCGCCTTCCTGCGGGACGTGATCGCCGCCAACCCGCACGACTTCCGGCTGATGGGCCCGGACGAGACCGCCTCCAACCGGCTGCAGGCCGTCTTCGAGACGACCACGCGCGCCTGGAACGCCGAGGTCGAGCCCACGGACGAGAACCTGGCCCCGGGCGGCCGGGTGATGGAGGTGCTCAGCGAGCACCTGTGCCAGGGCTGGCTGGAGGGCTACCTGCTGACCGGCCGGCACGGCCTGTTCAACTGCTACGAGGCGTTCATCCACATCATCGACGCCATGTTCAACCAGCACGCCAAATGGCTGCAGTCGGCGAAGAGGATCCCGTGGCGGCGGCCCGTCGCCTCGCTCAACTACCTGCTGTCGTCGCACGTGTGGCGGCAGGACCACAACGGCTTCAGCCACCAGGACCCCGGCTTCCTCGACGTCGTGGTCAACAAGAAGGCCGAGGTCGTCCGGGTCTACCTGCCGCCGGACGCCAACACCCTGCTCTCGGTGGCCGACCACTGCCTGCGCTCGCGCGACTACGTCAACGTGATCGTGGCGGGCAAGCAGCCGGTGCTGGACCTGTTCACCATGGACGAGGCCGTCGCCCACTGCACCCGCGGCCTCGGCGTCCTGCCCTGGGCGTCCTCGGACGAGGGGGCCGAGCCGGACGTCGTGCTGGCCTGCGCGGGCGACGTGCCCACCCTGGAGACGCTGGCCGCCGCGGCGATCCTGCGCGAGCACCTGCCCGAGCTGAAGGTGCGCGTCGTCAACGTGGTGGACCTGATGCGGCTGCAGCCGCCGTCGGAGCACCCGCACGGCCTGCCGGACGCCGAGTTCGACGCCCTGTTCACCGTGGACCGGCCGGTCGTCTTCAACTTCCACGGCTACCCCTCGCTCATCCACCGCCTCACCTACCGCCGCGCCGGACACGCCAACATCCACGTGCGCGGCTACAAGGAGGAGGGCACCACGACCACGCCGTTCGACATGGCCATGCTCAACGACATCGACCGCTACCACCTGGTCATCGACGTCATCGACCGGGTGCCCGGCCTGGGCGCCACCCAGGCGCACCTGCGCCAGCGCATGGCCGACGAGCGGCTGCGAGCGCGGGCGTACACCCGCGAGCACGGCGAGGACGCCCCCGCCGTCCGCGACTGGACCTGGTGACGCGCGAAGGACGCCGGCCCCGCGCGGCCGGAAAAGGAGGGTCAAGGTCCCGTCAAGACGGGCCGCCGCACCACGGGTGGCCGGCCTCGCGGGACCGAGGCTGAAGGCTGGCGACGTCTGAAGGGATCACGGACATGGATCGCATCGTGCTCGGCTACGACGGCTCGGACTTCTCCGTCCAGGCCCTGGACTGGGCGCTGGACGAGGCCGAGCTCAGGAACCTGCCGCTGACCGTCGTCCACGCCTGGCAATGGCCGTACGGCGAGGCGGAGGAGGAGGCCAAGGCCCACCTGCGCAAGGCGGCCGAGCACGTCCTGTGGCACGGCGCCGAGTGCGCCCGCTCCACCAGCTCGGGCGTCCGCGTGGAGACCGACCTGTACGAGGGCCCGGCCGCCCAGCGGCTGGTGGAGCTGTCCGCCGACGCCACGCTCGTCGTGGTCGGCTCGCGGGGGCTGAGCGCGCTGCCCAGGGTGGTGGTCGGTTCGGTGGCCGGGTACGCCGCCGCGCACGCCGAGTGTCCGGTGATCGTCGTACGCGGGCCGGGGCCGCTGCCCAAGGCCACCCGCCCCGGCCCGGTCGTCCTGGCCGAGCGGGAGCCGGACGCGGCGGTCGTCGAGTTCGCGTTCGCCGAGGCGGCCATGCGCGGGCTGCCGCTCGCGGCCTCCGCCGACCTGGGGGAGTGGGCGGCTCGCCGTCCGGAGGTCCAGGTGGAGCACGGTGAGCCCCACGAGCGGGCGACGCTGGTCGTGGTCGGCCGGACGCGGGCCGCGCATCTCGGCACCGCGAGCTCCCTTCCGCAGCACGCGCCCTGCCCGGTCGCGGTGGTGCCGGGCGACCGCCCCTGAGCTCCCCGCGTCACCCGGACGCGGGCGGCAGCCGCGGGTTCAGCACGGCCGCGGGCGCCACCGCGACCGGGCACCTGGACTCCAGCAGGGCGGCCTGCGTCACCGCTCCGAGCAGCAGGCAGGGAGGGGCCTCGTTCCCCCGGTTGCCGAGCACGAGGAGCGTGGCGTCCTTGGAGGCCTCGATCAGCACGCGCTGGGGGCGTTCGGTCAGGAACTCGGTGACCACCGTCACCTCGGGGCGTCTGCGGGCCAGGTGGGCGACGACCTCGCGGAAGCGGTTCTCCGCGCCCTTGCGCAGCGCGTGCGAGTCCACGAAGGGCAGCGGCTCCTGCCAGGACGACGACCCGCAGTCGGCCCAGCAGCACAGGGCCGTCACGGTGCCCTCGCGCAGGGCGGCCTCGTCCAGGGCGAGGTCGAAGGCGGCCAGGCTGGCGGGTGAGCCGTCCAGGCCGGCCACGATCCTGACGTCCTGGCGGGTGGGCGGCTGGAGCGGCGGCCGGACGACCACGACCGGCGTGACGCTGTGCGCGGGCACCTGGACGGCGGCCGACCCCACCTGAAGCCCCTCGAACCCGCCCTGCCCGCGGGACCCGAGCACCGTCAGCTCCGCCTCACGCGCGGCCTCCAGCAACACCGCCGAGGGGGTGCCCCGGCCCAGGAGCGGCTGCACGTCCAGCTCCGGCGCCAGCTCCCTGGCCCGCCGGACGCCCTCGTCCACGACGCCGAGCGCCACCGGCTCGACGTGCCGCATGATCTCCTGGGCGACGGGTCTGGGGGCGTAGGGCCAGTGCAGGGCGTGGCAGACCAGGACGGGCAGCCCGCGCAGGCGCGCGTCGGCGACCGCCCAGTGCAGCGCGTGGCGGCTCTCGGTCGAGTCGTCGTACCCGACGAGCACCGGCCGGCCGGCATGGGTGTCGATCACTGCCGCCTCCGGGAGCGAATTCTGTCCGGTTACCTGCGCGGATGAGCCTTCCCTGGACCGGCGGGACGAGCCCCACAGACGCGGAAACTCTTGGCCTAGCCTGCTTGCCCGTCGCGCGCCGCGTCCCGAAGTTGGAGGGGACAGCGGCGACTTTTGGTGTGTTTACGCCTCTTATATCCGTTATGGCGGGTATGGGGACGTCGAAGGCGCGAAGGAGGGAAGATGCGCGGACGGATCGTGGCCGCGGTGGACGGCTCCGCGTCATCGACCGCCGCAGTGGAATGGGCCGCCGGCGACGCGCAGCGCAGAGGGCTGCCGCTCCGGCTCGTGCACGTGTGCGAGCAGTGGGTGCTCGGCGTGGACGGGGCCCGGGCCTGCTTGGGTGCGCTGGAGGCCGCCGCCGGCCGGGCCCGCGCGATCGGCGGGGGCGTCGAGGTCACCGCCGAGATGCTGGCGGGCAACGTGATCGACGCGCTGATCGTCGAATCGGCCACGGCCGACAGCCTGGTGCTGGGCAGCAGGGGCATGGGCGGCTTCGCCGGCATGGTGCTGGGGTCGGTGGGCCGGGCGGTGGCCGGGCACGCCGCGGGGACCGTCGTGGTCGTCCGCGGGGTGGTCGCCGTCCGGCACGACCTGGTGGTGGCCGGCGACGACGGCTCGGCGGGGTCGCGCCAGGCCGTGGCGTACGCCGTCGAGCAGGCGCGTGCGCGGCGCGCCCGCCTGCACGTGGTCTACGCCTGGCAGGCGCCGGCGGTCTCGCCGTACTGGGCGGCCTACAGCCACCTGCTGGCCGACTCCTTCCAGGAGGAGGCGAGGGCGGCCCAGGCGCGGGTGAACCCGTGCCGGAGCGAGAACCCCGACGTCGAGATCACCGACGAGCAGGTGCGCGGGCACCCCGTGGCCGCGCTCACCGAGGCGGCCGCCGCCGCGGACCTGGTCGTGGTCGGCTCGCGCGGACGGGGCGGCTTCTCCTCCGCGGTGCTCGGCTCGGTGAGCCACGGCGTGCTGCACCACGCGGTCTGCCCGGTGGCGGTGGTACGGCCGCGCGCGGAGAAGGGATGACGGGACCGGAGGTGTTCGGAGTGTCGGACGAGGGGGCGTCATGGCCGGTGTGATCGTGGTGGGAGCCGACGGCTCGGCCCCCGCCGCCGCGGCGGTCGGCTGGGCCGCCGACGACGCCGCGCGGACGGGCGCGCAGCTGCGGATCGTGCACGCCCTGGACCGGCAGCCGTACGCCGTCACCAGGTTCCCCGACTACGGCCAGGGCAACTACCTGCTGATGGCGGCCGCCAAGGTGCTGGAGGCGGCCGAGAGCGCCGCGCGCGCCCGGCAGCCGTCGGTGCGGCTGCACGCCGAGGTCGTCGAGGGCACGCCCGCGGCCGTCCTGCTGGATCAGGCGCGGCAGGCGGACGAGCTGGTCATCGGCAACCGGGGGCTCGGCGGGTTCGCCGGCGCGCTGCTGGGATCGGTGACCATGCACGTGGCCGGGCACGCCGCCTGTCCCGTGGTGGTGGTGCGCGCCGAGGGCGGCGGGCCGGTCGGCGAGGTCGGCGTCGGGATCGGCGACTCCGACGTCTGCCAGCCGGCCATCGGCTACGCCTTCGAGCAGGCCAGGCTGCGCGGCGCCCGGCTGCGCCTGATCCGCGCCTGGCAGATCCCCGTGCACGCCTTCGCCCCCGAGATCGCCTACGACCTGGACGAGGTCCGCGCCGCCCAGCACGAGGCGGTCCGCGCCCGGACGGCCGGATGGCGGGAGAGGTGTCCCGAGGTGACGGTCGTGGAGGACGTCCAGAGCGCGCATCCGGTCGAGGCGCTCACCGGGGCTCCCTGCGACCTGATCGTGGTCGGCTCCCACGGGCGGGGCACGTTCGGCTCGCTGATGCTCGGTTCGGTCAGCAGGGGAGTGCTGCACCACGCCCGCTGCGCCGTCGCGGTGGTCCGCCCGTAGAGGTCGTCCCTGGTCAGGAGGGTCGAGAAGCATGCAAGCTGGAAGTATGAGGCAAACCCTGCGCTTCGGACGGGTGGCGGGCATCCCCGTCGGCGCTCACTGGTCCGCGCTGGCCATCGTCACGCTCGTGGCGGTGGGGTTGGGCTCCGGGGTCCTGGCCGTCGCCGCCCCGGGCGCGGGCAGGACGACGTACTGGGTCGCCGGCGCGCTCACTGGGCTGTTGCTCATGGTGTCCCTGCTCGCGCACGAGCTGGCGCACGCGCTGGTGGCCAAACGGTGCGGCATGGAGGTGGAGTCCGTCACCCTCTGGGCGCTGGGCGGCGTCACGCAGTTCCGCGACGAGGCGCGGACGCCCGGGGCCGAGGTGGTGACGGCGGCCGCCGGCCCCGCCGCGAGCCTGCTGCTCGGCGGTCTCGCCCTCGCCGTCACGGCCGTGCTGCCACCGGGCGTGCCCAGGGCCGCCGCGGCGTGGCTGGCCATGATGAACCTCGTCCTGGGCGTGTTCAACCTGTTGCCCGGCAGCCCCCTCGACGGCGGGCGGGTGCTGCACGGCCTGATGTGGAGCCGCCACGGCGACCGCGCCCGCGCCGACGCCGGCGCCGCGCGGGCCGGTTACGCGATCGGCATGGCGCTGACCTTCACCGGGTTCGTCGTGATCTGGGTGTGGAACCCGCTGGGCGGGATGTGGGTGGTGATCACCGGCTGGTACATCGCGGGCGCCGCCCGCGGCGAGATCATGAGCAGGGCGGCCCGGCGCGGCCTCGGCGGAGTGCTGGTGCGGGACGTCATGACGGTCACACCGGACCTGGCCCCCGCGTGGCTGACCGTGCAGGGGCTGGTCGACACGGTGGTGCTCGGCTCGCACCAGTCCGTCTTCCCCGTCGTGGGGCTCGACGGGGCGCCGCTCGGCGTGGTCTCGCTGGAGACCCTGCTCGCCGTGCCCGCCGAGCGCAGGGGGGACACCAGGGTGGAGACGCTGGTCGCCGCCCAGAAGCCGCCGCGCGTGCTGTCGCCGGACGACGACGCGGCCGCCCTGCTGGAACGTCCGTCCCGGGTGGGCGGCCTGTCGGCGGTGGTCGTCGAGGGCGGCGTGGTCACCGGCATGATCACCGACGCCGACCTCGGCCGGGCGCTGCAACAGGCGCTGCTGCGGCCCGCCGCCCCCGTGTGACGCGGGTCCACGGCGGCGGCCGGCTCACAGGCCGTGGATCCGGCGGCCGGTGACCTGGTGCGGCACGACCCGGATGTAGAGATGACGCTCCCCGCCCGCCCAGGGCGTGACGCCCGCGTCGGCCAGCTTGGCGACCTCGTCCTCGGGCACGTGATGGGCGGGCCCCTGGATCAGCACGCTCCAGCCCTCCTTGCGCACCTCGTCGATCCGGTCCACCTGGAAGCCGATCATGATGTCCACGCCCTCCAGGCCGGTGCGCAGGTCCTGGTCCATGGGCCCGCCGCGGGACGTGCGGAACAGCACGGCGCCCTCGTGCAACCGGTAGTTGACGGGCAGCACCGTGGGCCCGTGCGAGCCGTTGAACGCGATCCGCCCGATCCCGCCCGGCGCGACCAGGCGCAGGCACTCCTCGGGGTCGAGGACCTCCAGGACCGGCTCGTCCGGGCCGGCGCCGGGGCCCGGCGGACGGTCGCGGCCACCGCCCAGCAGGTCCTGCGGGGTCGTCTCCAGGGCGGTGGCCAGGCGGGTCACCGTGTTCCTGTCCGGGATGCCGAGGTGGCCCTCCAGGTACGTGACGTACCCGGGGGACATGTCGGCGCGCTCGGCCAGCTGGTCGACGGTGAGGCCCAGCCGGTCGCGGTGGTGGGCCACCCGGCGTCCGAAGTCACCGCTGTTCGTCATGATCATCTCCTTCTCCGTGAGGACGAGGCCCGCACCGCCGGGCACGGGGACGCCGTCGACCCGCGTGCCGTCGTGGCCGGCCTCGATGGTGATCCGGCGTCCGCGGAACAGGACCGGCAACGAGAGCGTGCCGAGCCGTCCGGGCAGCAGAGGGTCGAGGAGCAGGCCCTCGGGCCTCGGCTCCAGGCCCAGGTAGCAGCGTTGCAGCATGTCCACCGTCCCGGCCATCGCGCCCAGGTGCACGCCCTCGGCGGTGGTGCCGCCCTGGACGTCGTGCACGTCCCCGACCAGCGCCTCGGCGAAGAACTGCCAGGAGCGCGCCCGGTCGCAGCGCGACAACACCCAGGCGTGCACGACCGCGCTCAGCGTGGAGCCGTGGCTGGTGCGGTCGAGGTAGTAGGCGGTCGTCCGCGGGATCAGGCCGGGGTCGGCCGGGTAGCCGAGCCGGTCGAGGATCGCCAGCAGCTCGTCGGCGCCGAGCAGGTAGAACAGCATCAGCGTGTCGGCCTGCTTGGACGCCTTGTAGCGGTTCACGTCGTCGCCGTCGGCCTCCAGGGCGCGGTCGAGGCGGCGGACGCCCGCGTACCGCTCCCAGTCCAGCTCGGCGAGCCCGGCGTAGCCGGTGAACTGGCTGATGACGCCGTCGTGGAAGTCGACCCGCATGCGGCGGGTGATGTCCTCCCACCGCGCCGCCTCCCGCGCGCCGGCCACGCCGAGCCGGAGGGCGTGCCGCAGCAGCCACACGGTCATGACGTTGGTGTAGGCGTTGTTGGCCAGGCCAGGTTCGGCGGCGCCGGGGTAGGCGGTGTGGTACTCGTCCGGGCCCATGACGCCGCGGATCTCGTACCGGCCGGAGACGGGGTCGAGCACGGCCAGCGAGGCGAAGAACCGCGCGATGGCGATCAGCAGGTCGGCGCACCACGACGGCATGGAGCCGGTGGCCAGGCGGTACTGCCACACGTTGTAGGCGATCGCGAGGCCGACGTGGCGCTGCAGGTGGGAGACGTCCGGCAGCCAGCGTCCAGAGGCGGGGTTGAGGTGGTAGGTCTGGGTCTCCTCCTGGCCGTCGCTGCCGCTCTGCCAGGGGAACATCGCGCCGTCGTACCCGGCCGACCGGGCGGCCGCGCGGGCCTCGGGCAGGCGGCGCCACCGGTAGCGCAGCAGGCCGCGGGAGATCTCGGGGAAGCGCAGGTTGAGCCAGGGCAGGACGAACAGCTCGTCCCAGAACACGTGCCCCCGGTACGCCTCGCCGTGCAGGCCGCGCGCGGGCACCCCGGCGTCGAGGTCGGCGGTGTGCGGCGACAGGGTCTGGAGCAGGTGGAAGATGTGCAGGTGGACGATCTGCGACAGCTCCGGCCCGTCCACGTTGAGCTCGGCCCGCTCCCACAGCCGTTCCCAGGCCGCGGCGTGCGCCTCCAGCAGCTCGGCGAAGCCCGGGGCCGTGGCCGCGCGGCGCAGGGCGGCCGACAGCGGGTCGTGCACGGCGGGATCGCGCGAGGTCAGCAGGGCGACGACCTTCGTGAACGTCACCGGCGTGCCCTCGGCGACCGTCAGCACGTGCTCGCTGGCGACGTGGTCGGGCTCCATGGAGGGCGAGCCGGGGGAGGGGGCGTCGGCGCGGGCGGCGAGCGCGACGGTGACGCGGGAGGAGCGGGTGGTCGCGGTCAGCCAGGTCAGCCCGTCGCGGTGGCCCGTGGCGTGCTCCGTCAGGTGGTCGCCGCGCAGGTCGCGGTAGCGTTCGACGCCGCTGTTGGTGACGCGCCCGTCCAGCCCGGCGCGGACGCGCAGCGGGCCCGACCAGTTCTCCGCGGTGAAGGTCGTCTCCAGGGCGGCCAGGGCGGGATCGGCCATGGAGACCAGGCGGCGTTGCCGCACCCGGGTGACCCGGCCCAGCGCGTCGCGCCAGCGCAGCTCCCGCCGCAGCACCCCGTGGCGCAGGTCGAGCTCCTGGGTGTAGCCGAGCAGGTCGGCCAGCTCCGGGCTGAACCAGTCCTGGCCGGGCGTGGCGAAGCCGAGCGGCAGCCAGTCGGGCAGGTTGACCAGGTCCTCGTTGACGACCGTCCGGCCGCCCACCTGCGAGGCCAGGCGGTCGTAGCAGCCCGCGTGGTAGGTGCCGGGCGTGCGGATCCGGCCCTCGGGCGTGGCGCCGCGGGTGGCGAACCGGCCGTTGCCGAGCGTGCACAGCGCCTCCCGCAGCCCGGCCGAGCCCGGGGCGAAGCCCTCGTAGGTGAGCGTCCACGGGTTCATCGCGACCCCACGGACCGGGTCAAGGCGGCCATGACGATGACGCTACCCACCTGCCTTCCCCCCAAGACAGGGACGTTGGTCCCTGCCATCGGGGGCGTACGACACTGATCCGGGCCCGATGGCGTTCCGGACCCGGCGAGGGCGTCGAGAATGAGTGTCATGACACGAGCTGTGTACGTCGCCGCCGGCGAAGCGGGAAGCAACAAGGGGACCGTCGCCCTGGGGCTGGTCGAGCTGCTGTCCCGGCAGGTGGGAAGCGTGGGCGTGTTCCGCCCCGTGGTACGGGCCGGACGCGAGGACGGCCTGGTCAACACCATCCGCAGCCGGTTCCAGCTCGCCCTGCCCTACGAGGCGTGCGCGGGGGTCACCTATGACGAGGTGCACGCCGACGTCGAGCGGGCGGCCGGCGACATCGTGGCCCGCTTCCGCGCGCTGGCCCGGCGCTGCGACGCGGTCGTGGTGGTCGGCACCGACTACACCGACGTGGGCGCGCCGACGGAGTTCGGGTTCAACGCCCGGCTGGCCGCCGACCTGGGCACTCCCGTGATCAACGTGGTGAGCGGCAGGGGCCGGACGGCCGCCCGCACCGCCGCGGCGGTCGAGGTGTCGGCCAGGGAGCTGGCCCACCATCACGCCCAGGAGCTCGCGGTCGTGGTCACCCGCTCGACCGGCGGGCCGCTCACGTTCAGCCATGCGACGCCCGTGTTCGTGCTGCCGGAGACCCCTTCGCTGCGGGCGCCGACGGTCGCCGACCTGCTCGACGCGTGCGACGGCTGGTTCTTCCTCGGCGAGCGCGACGGGCTCGGCCGGGAGGCGAGCGCGCTGATGGTGGGCGCGATGTCGCTGCCCGGCATCCTGGAGCGTCTCACCGAGGGCGCGGCGGTGATCATCCCGTCCGACCGGGCCGCCGCGCTGCTGCCCGGCCTGATCGCCGCGCACACCTCGCCGGGCTTCCCGGCCCTGTCGGCGGTGGTGCTCACCGGCGGCACCGAGCTGCCCGGCTCGGTGGAGCGGCTGCTGCGCGGCATGGAGATCCCGCTGCCGGTGATCGCCACCGGTCACGACACGTTCGACACCGCGACCCGGCTGTCGGCCGTGGAGGGGCGGTTCACGCCCGAGGCGGGCGGCAAGATCGACGCGGCGCTGCGCCTGTTCGCCGAGCACGCGGACGGCCCGCTGCTGCTGGAACGGCTGGACATCGCCAAGACCGACGTCGTCACGCCGCTGATGTTCGAGTACGAGCTGCTGGACCGGGCACGCGCCCGGCGCAGGCACATCGTGCTGCCCGAGGGCGAGGAGCCGCGCATCCTGCGCGCGGCCGACATCCTGCTGCGCCGGGACGTGGCCGACCTCACCCTGCTCGGCGACGCCGAACGCATCAGGGTCCAGGCCGCTCAGCTCGGCCTCGACCTGGCCGCGGCCAGGGTGCTCAGCCCGTTCGACCCGGAGCTGCGCGAGCGGTTCGCGCACGCCTACGCCGAGGCGCGGGCGCACCGGGGCATGACCGTCGAGCTGGCCCGCGACACCGTCACCGACGTCTCCTACTTCGGCACGCTCATGGTCCACGCCGGCCTGGCCGACGGCATGGTCTCCGGCGCGACGCACACCACCGCGCACACGATCAGGCCGGCGTTCGAGATCCTGCGGCTCGGGCTGGTCTCCAGCGTGTTCTTCATGTGCCTGGCCGACCGGGTCCTGGTCTACGGCGACTGCGCGGTCAACCCCGACCCCACCGCCGAGCAGCTCGCCGACATCGCGATCGCCTCGGCCCGCACCGCGGCGATGTTCGGCGTCGAGCCCAGGATCGCGATGTTGTCGTACTCGACGGGCACCTCGGGCGCGGGCGCCGAGGTCGACAAGGTGCGCGCCGCCACCGAGCTGGTCCGTCGGCGCCGCCCGGACCTCCAGGTGGAAGGGCCGATCCAGTACGACGCCGCGGTGGACCCGGCCGTGGCGCGGGCCAAGATGCCCGGCAGCCAGGTGGCCGGGCACGCCACCGTCTTCGTGGTGCCCGACCTGAACACCGGCAACAACCTGTACAAGGCCGTCCAGCGCAGCGCGGGGGCGGTCGCGGTGGGGCCGGTGCTGCAGGGGCTGCGCAGGCCGGTCAACGACCTGTCCAGGGGCGCCACCGTGGCCGACATCGTCACCACCGTGGCGGTCACGGCCGCCCAGGTACGCGACGAACCGGCGTCCTCCGGACCGTCAGCCGGCGCCTGAGGCGCGCCACCGACGGGCGGCGAGGGCGGCGGCCAGCACGGCCACGACCCCCGCCCACGTGGCCGGATGGCTCCAGACGGCGGCGTCGATCTGCTGGACGAGCACGAACACGCCCATGACGACGACGAACCAGCCGAACGCCGTGCGCAGCGCGTCCTGCGGGATCCGGCCCGCGAGCCGGCCGCCGGCCAGGCTGCCGATCACCGCGGACGCCGTCACGATCAGGGCGAGACGCCAGTCGATCGCGACGCCCGCCAGGTGCCCGGCGAGCCCGGCGAACGACTTCATCGCGATGACGAGCAGCGAGGTGCCGACCGCGACGCCCATCGGCAGCCCGCCCAGCAGGGCGAGCGCCGGGACGACGAGGAAGCCGCCGCCGGAGCCGACCAGCCCCGTCACCGCCCCGACGACCAGGCCCTCCGCCGCGATGTGCGGCAGCGGCAGGTCGCCGTGGGCGGGCCGCGCCCGCTTCCTGGGGTTGCGGGGCCTGCGCAGCATCGCGACCGCCGTGGCCAGCATCATCAGGGCGAAGGCGACGAGCAGCGCCGTGCCGGGGACGTACTCGGCGAGGCGTCCGCCGCCGTACGCGCCGGCCATGCTGAACGCGCCGAAGAGCAGGCCGGTCCGCCAGCGGATCCGCCGGGCCCGCGCGTGCGGGACCAGCGCGGCCAGGCTGGTGACGCCGACGACGAACAGCGAGGTGGCGATCGCCTCCTTGGTGTCCTGCCCGGCCAGGTAGACCAGGATCGGCACGGTCAGGATCGAGCCGCCGCCGCCCAGCACGCCGAGGCTGACCCCGACGAGCAGCGACGCCGCGACGATCAGCACGGTCACGGGGTGCTCCGCAGCTCCGCGAGCACCGTGCGGATGTCGGTGCGCGGCCCGCGGTTGTAGGGCAGCCTGGACAGCAGGACGCCCATGGCACAGGAGTTGCTGACGGCCGCGTACGTCAGGCCCGCGCCGATCGCGGTGCCGATCAGGTGCGCGCCGGGCAGGAAGATCCCGGCCAGACCGGTGACCAGGACGACGGAACCGGCCACGAGCCGCACCTGGCGCTCGATGTCCCACCGCTCGGGCCCCCGCTCCAGGGACGCGCCGGCCGTCTCCCACGCGACGATGCCGCCCTCCAGGACGCGCAGGTTCGGCAGCCCGGCCTCGGCGAGGGCCTGCCCGGCCTGCGCGGCCCGCGCCCCGGAGCGGCAGACGAGCACGACGTCCTCGTCCAGGTGGGCCAGCAGCTCAGCCCGGTGCTCGCGCAGGGTGTTCAGCGGCACGTTGTACGAGCCGGGGATGTGCGCCGTGCGGAACTCGCCGGGCGTGCGCACGTCGAGCAGGCGCGGCGCCCGCCCTTCCTGGACGAGCCGCTGCAGCACGGTGGGGGTGAGGACGGAGGAGGTGTTCATGGATCTTTCCTTCGCTGATACCCAGGGGGGTATAGAGGAGACATATGTGTAGGACAGGGACGGGGAACGGTCGGGTCAGACGGCGGCGGGCTCGGCCGACAGGGACCACGCGGCGTAGCCGCCGAGCACGTCGGAGACGTCCTGGAAGCCGCGGTGCCGCAGCAGGCTCGCCGCGACGGAGGAGCGGTGACCACCCGCGCAGTGCAGGACGACGGGCCGGTCGGCGGGCAGCTCGCCGCTGCAGGCGGGCAGCTCGCTCAGCGGGATGTGCAGCGCGGCGTCGATGAAGCCGTTCGCCTCGCGCTCGCCCGCGGTGCGCACGTCCACGACGACGGGCGGAGCGTCGCCGGCGAGCGCGGCGCGCAGCTGCGCGGCGGTCAGGCGGCTGGCCGGGGCGACCTCGGCGGCCAGGGCCACCAGCGCGTCGTCGGGGTTGCGCAGGTAACCCGCGACGCGGTCGAAGCCGATCCGGGCCAGGCGGGTGACGACCTCCTCCTCACGGTTCTGCGGCGCCATGACGACCAGCTCGGCGGCCGGGTCGAGCACCGTGCCCGCCTGCTCGGCGAAGCGCCCGTCGGCGGGCACGTTCACCGCGCCGCGCAGGTGCCCGGCGGCGAAGTCCTGCGGGTCGCGGGCGTCCACCACGACCGTGCCGGCGGCCCGCAGCCTGGTGAATTCGTCGAGGGTCAGCGGCACGGGCGCCGCCGAGGCGTCGTAGCGGGCGCGGTCCCTGCGGTTGAGGTCGGCGTCGTAGGCGAAGTAGCCGGGGGCGGCGGGCTGCCCGGCGGTGACGAGCGCGACGAACGTCTCGCGGTCCATCGGCGCGCAGGCGTAGTTGGTGGCCCGCTGCTCGCCGATGGTCGACTGCTTCTCGGCCGAGAGGTTCTTGCCGCAGGCCGAGCCGGCGCCGTGGGCGGGGAAGACCCGCACCGCGTCGGGCAGGCCCATGAGCCTGTTCTGCACGCTGTCGTACAACATCGCGCCCAGTTCCCCGGGGGTGACGCCGACGGAGGCGAGCAGGTCGGGGCGGCCGACGTCGCCGATGAACAGGGCGTCGCCGGTCAGCACCCCGTACGGGACCGGGTCCTCGGCGTGCTCGTAGACCAGGACGCTGATCGACTCCGGGGTGTGGCCGGGCGTCTCCATGATCTCCAGGGTGACGTCGCCGAGGGAGATGCGCTCGCCGTCGCCGAGCTTGCGGATGGGGTACTCGGTCTCGGCGCGGCGGCCGTAGCCGATCCAGGCGCCGGTGCTGTCGGCCAGCTCCAGGTGGCCGGCGACGAAGTCGGCGTGGAAGTGGGTGTTGACGACGCCGACGACGGTCAGGCCGTGCGCGCGGGCGTCGGCCAGGTACTCGGAGACGTCCCGCCGGGGGTCGACGACCACGGCGCGGCCGGTCCCCTCGTCGGCGATCATGTACGACGCCTGCGAGAGGCAGTCCAGGTAGTACTGGGTGAAGAACACGGCAATCCCTTCGTGAGGAACGCGGCCAGTGGATTGATACCCCGGGGGGTATCGCCTACCCGACAGTAGGTTCTCCGCGGCGAGGATGTCAAATACCCCCGTGGTATTGCCAAGGATACCTGGGGGGGTATGGTGACCTGGACATATGCACCCGGCAATCCAGGCGCGAAGGGACCTTCGCCGTGCAGAACATCTCCGCGCCCGCCCCGGCCGGCCGGCCCCCCGTACGCCTCGGGCTCCGGGCGAACGCCCTGCAGTTCTCGCTGCTGGTCGTCGTCAACGTCGCCGTCGGCGGCCTGGTGGGCCTCGAACGCACCACCGTGCCGCTCATCGGCGCCCACGCCTTCGGCCTGACCAGCGACCTCGCCGTCTTCTCCTTCATCGTCGCCTTCGGGCTCACCAAGGCGGTCACCAACCTGGCCGCCGGAGCCCTGACGGCCCGGTTCCGCCGCAAGCAGCTCCTGGTGGCCGGCTGGCTGATCGGGATCCCCGTCCCGTTCGTCCTGGCCTGGGCGCCCTCCTGGGGGTGGATCGTGGCCGCGAACGTCCTGCTCGGCCTCAACCAGGGCCTGACCTGGTCGATGACCGTCAACATGAAGATCGACCTGGTCGGGCCCGCCCGGCGGGGGCTGGCCACCGGCCTCAACGAGGCCGCCGGGTACACCGCCGTCGGCGCCACCGCGCTGCTCACCGGCTACCTCGCCACCCGGCACGGCCTGCGGCCCGTCCCCGAGCTCGTCGGCGTCGTCTTCGTCGTGGCCGGGCTGGCCCTGGCCCTGGCCGTCCGCGACACCGCCGCCCACGTGGCCCTCGAACTGGACCGGCACCCCCGGCCGGCCGGCGGGGACGTCGGTCCGGCGGCCGCGTTCGCCCGCACGTCCTGGCGCGACCGCTCGCTGCGCGGCGTCAGCCAGGCCGGCCTGGTCAACAACCTCAACGACGGCCTCACCTGGGGCGTCTTCCCCCTCCTGTTCACCGAGCACGGCCTGGGCCTGGCCGCCGTCGGCCTGATCAAGGGCCTGTACCCGCTGCTGTGGGGCGTCGGCCAGATCCCCGCCGGGCACCTCGCCGACCGCCTCGGCCGCAAACCCCTCATCGTCACCGGCATGCTCGTCCAGGCCGGCGGGCTGCTCCTGGCCGTCGCCCCGCTGGGCGACGCCCTGCTCGCCGGGGTCCTGTCCGCCGTCGTCCTCGGGCTCGGCACCGCCATGGTCTACCCCGCCCTCATCGCCTCGGTCTCCGACCACGCCCACCCCTCCTGGCGGGCCAACGCCCTGGGCGCCTACCGCTTCTGGCGCGACGTCGGCTACGCGGCGGGAGCCCTGGTCGCCGGGGTGCTCGCCGACGTGCTCGGCCTCGGCGCCACGGTCGTCGCGGGGGCCGTCCTCACCGCCGTCTCCGGCCTGCTCGCCGCCCGCTGGATCAGCGACCGTACGGCGGGCTGACGGCGGGCCGGCCCAGGTCAAGCGCGTCCCAAGGTGCGGTCGGCATTGATCGCGCGGCCGGGGACGGCGGAAGCGCCCTTTGATCCACTCCTGGTTACAGTCCGTAGTGATCGGATTGCTCTGGGGGGAAGATGAAGAGTGTTCGCATAGTCGCCGGCAGGATGGCGAAAGTGTTGTGCGCGGGGCTGCTCGCGGTCCCGTCGTCCCCGCTGGTCGTGCCCGATCCGTCGCCGGACACGTCGGTGGTGACGGTGCGCACCGGCGGCGACCGCACCGGCGACACCACCGTGGGGCCGCTGGCCGGGGTCGAGCTCGGCCTGTTCACCGCGCCCGACGCCGCCGTCCCGGTCGACGCCGACTGGGGCGTGTGCGTCTCGGACGACGACGGCGACTGCAGCTTCGTCGTCCCAGGCACCGAGCCGGGCGGCGACAACGCCGGCGCCCGCTTCTACGTCAAGCAGCTGTCCGCCCCCGGCGGCTGGTACACCAACCCCGAGCTGCGCACCGGCCGCGGCAGCGGGTCGAACTCCGTCGCCACGCCGTACGTCTTCCAGACCCCCGCGCTGGAGAGCGGCACCACGTACTCCTCCACCAGCGACTTCATGATCAACAACACCCGCGGGGACGCCACCGCCTCGACCGGGATCTGGCAGCAGTCACGGGTCAACCCCCGGCCCGATCTCACCTGCGGCCTCGACGTCGCGCTGCTGCTCGACCTGTCGGCCTCGGTGGGCAGCGCGCTGCCCGACCTGAAGGCGGCCGCCGACACCTTCACCGACGCGCTGACCGGCACCCCGTCCCGGATGGCGCTGTTCACCTTCGACCGCAACTCGCCCAGCGCCGGCACCACGAACAACCCCGACCTCATGCCGGTGTCCACCGAGGCGGGCGCCGAGGCGTTCAAGAACCAGTACGCCGACTGGCAGCTCGGCAGCGGCACCAACTGGGACCGCGGCCTGTGGGCGGTCGCCGAGGCCGCGCCGCGCTACGACCTGCTGGTGGTGCTCACCGACGGCAACCCCACCTACTACGACACCCTGCTCGGCGACGGCAGCAACACCCGCATCGCCGAGGTGGAGGCCGGGATCTTCTCCGCCAACGCGGTCAAGGCCGAGGGCACCCGCGTCCTGGCCGTCGGCGTCGGCAACGGCGTGACCGGCCTGACCGCGCTCAACCTGCGCGCCATCTCGGGCACGACCGCCTTCGACGGCTCCAACGCGGTCGCCGCCGACTACTTCCAGACCAGCGACTACGCCGCCGCCGGGCAGGCGTTGCGGGAGATCGTCCGGGCCCAGTGCGAGGGGTCGCTGTCGGTGATCAAGCAGCTCGTCCCGTCCGGCAACACCGGTGAGGACGTCGCCGGCGCCACCCCGGCCGGCCCCGGCTGGGACTTCACCGCCGAGACCACCACGCCGGGCATCGGCGGGCTGCCCGCCACCGAGTCGACGACCGGCGACGGCACGGGGTCGGTCAACTTCGACCTCACCTTCAGCCAGACCGCGTCGGCCGACGTCACCGTCACCGAGGCCCAGCACCCCGGTCACACCCTGGTCACCCAGGACGGGCGGAACGCCGTCTGCCGCCAGATCGACACCGGCGTCGAGGTGCCGGTGACCAACAGCGGCGGCCTCGGCTTCACGGTCGAGGTGCCGAGCGACGCGGCCGTCAGCTGCACCGTCTACAACCGCCCGCCCGCGCCGACCCCGACGCCCACCCCGACCCCGACGCCCACACCCACGCCGACGCCCACACCGACACCGACGGTGACCCCGACCCCGACGGTCACCCCGACGCCCACGGTCCCGCCGACCGTCACGCCCGCGCCGACCCCGACGCCCACGCCGAAGCCCACGCCGACCCATCCGGGGCACTGCGATGGCGGGCATCCGTACTGGGACCACTGCGAGGAGCACCCGGGCTGGCACGACGTCTGCCACAAATCGGCCTTCGCCTGCCCGCACCCGCAGGAGTGGTCCATGCCTGACGAGGCATGGAACGAGGAGTGGTAGCCCGCGGGTAGACGCGTTCCCGGCACAAGGATTACCCGCGCCTTCGCGTCGGACCGCCGGCCGACGGGCAGCACCTGGAAGGGACGGCTCGGGAACGGGGGCGGACGATGAGGGACGAAGCAGGCGGCGGGCCGGCGAGCGTGCGCCGTCGCGAGATGCTGGCCATGCCCGTCGCCCTGGCCTGCGGCTCGGCGATGCTGACCGGCTGCGACACCGCGCGGCCGGCCCGCAGTGCCACGACGGCCAGCCCCGCCCCCGGCCCGGAGCGGGCCGGGGAGGTGCCGGTCACGCCGCCGGAGGACCTCATGCGCGAGCACGGGGTCCTCAAGCGCGTCCTGCTGGTCTACCGGGAGGGCGTCCGGCGGATCGGCGCCGGGGAGCGGGTGCCGGTCGGCCCCCTGCACGCCGGCGCCGGGATCATCCGCACGTTCATCGAGGACTACCACGAGCGGCTCGAAGAGCGTTACGTCTTCCCGCGCCTGGTCGGGGCGGGCCGGCTCACCGACGTCGTGCCCGTGCTGATCCGGCAGCACCGGCGCGGACGCGTCCTGACCGGCCGCATCCTGGACGTCACCGCGCGGCCCGTCCCCCAGAGCGTCCGCCGTGGTCTGACCGCCGACCTGGCCGCCTTCGTCCGCATGTACGAGCCGCACGAGGCGCGCGAGGACACCGTGGTCTTCCCCGCCATGCGGGCCGTCATCCCGCCCAAGGAGTTCGCCGAGCTGGCCGAGACGTTCGAGGACGAGGAGCACCGCCGATTCGGCGCGGCCGGCTTCACCGGCGTGGTCGCGCAGGTGGCCGACATCGAGAAGGCGCTCGGCATCTACGACCTCGACCAGTTCACCCCCCGCGGCTGACCCCGGCCGGTGCTCTCGGCGCGGCCCCGGTCAGGCGACCCGGGTGGCGGCGCGTTCGCCGAGCCTGCCGTCGTCCATGGACAGGACGGTGTCCACCTGGTCCAGGGTGGCCAGGTCGTGCGTGACCATGACGGTGGCCAGGTCGTTCCTCCTGGTGAGGTCGGCCAGCAGGGAGACGATCCGCTCGCCCCGGTGGTGGTCGAGCGCGCTGGTGGGCTCGTCCACCAGCAGCACCTCGGGGGAGTTCATCAGAGCACGGGCGATGTTGACGCGCTGGCGCTCGCCGCCGGACAGCTGGTGCGGGCGCTTGTGCTCCTTGCCGCCCAGGTCGACGGCGAGCAGCAGCTCCCGCGCCCGCGGGCCGGCCGCGCGCGGGGACTCGCCGGCCAGGTGCGCCATCACCAGGAGCTGGTCCAGCGCGGTGAGCGAGGGCAGCAGGTTGGCCTGCTGGAACACGATGCCGACGTGGTCGCGGCGGACCCTGGTGCGGGCCGCCTGGCCGGCTCTCGAGACGTCCTGCCCGGCGATGATCACGCTGCCCGCGGCGGGCGTGATCAGGGTGGCGGCGACGGCGAGCAGGCTCGACTTGCCTGAGCCGGACGGGCCGACCACAGCGGCGAACTCGCCCGCCGCGACGGCCAGGCTGACGTGGTCGAGCGCGGTCAGCGTACGGTCGCCGTCGGGATAGGTCAGGACGACGTCGGTCAGCTTGAGTGTCATCGGGAGGCTCCCAGGGCGGTCAGCGGGTCGACAGAGGTGATCTTGCGGATGGCCAGCGCGGCCCCGGCGGCTCCGAGGACGATCAGCACGGCCACCGGCGCCACGGTGGTGGCCGCCGACAACACGAACGGCACGGTGCCCTCGGCCAGCGCGCCGAGGCCCGCGCCGAGCAGGCCGCCGGCGCCCGCGCCGCCCAGCAGCACGATGACCGCCTGGGCGAGCGCGTCCCGCAGCAGGTAGCCGGAGCTCGCGCCCAGGGCCTTCAGCACGGCGACGTCGCCGCGCCGCTGGATCGTCCAGACGGTGAAGAAGGCCCCGATGACCAGGGCCGAGATCGCGAACAGGAATCCGCGCATGAGCTGGAGCGAGCCGTTCTCGGAGGAGAACGAGCCGATCGCGGCGGGCGCCTGCGACAGCGGGACCGTCGTGGTGCCGAGCCGCGCGTCGGCCGCGGCCAGGCCGCCGGCAGGCAGCGCCGTGTCACCGGGGGGCAGCGCCAGGACGGTCGCCACGCTGTCGGCGCCGGCCTGGCGGCCCATCTGCTCCCAGTCGCCGATGCCGATCCAGACGACGGGCGTGTGGCTGTAGGACGCCTGGCCGCCGGCGCCGGACACGGTGAAGTCCCGGCCCGCGATCCGCACCGTGTCCCCGGCGCCCACCCCGGTGTCGGCGGCGAGCGCGGCGGACAGGACGACCTTCCCGGCGTCCACCGGCCGCCCCTGGGCGAGGGCGCCGCCCGGCTGGACGCCGAAGAGCGCCACCCCCGCGCTCCCGTCGTCGCCGTAGCCGAGCCGCGACATGGAGACGCCCAGCCGCTCGGCGGCGTCGCCGGTCGCCCGCCGCCACTCCTGCCAGGTCCGGTCGGTGACGCGGCTGTCGGCGAAGGACGGTTTCCCGCCGCCGGCGAAGACGAGGTGCCCGGCGGGCAGGCCCTCCACGGCCGAGATGTTCTCCCGGGCCAGCCCGGCGGTCAGGCCGGACAACATGGTCACCAGGAGGGTGATGAGGAAGACGACGGCGCCCATGAGAGCGAACCGTCCCTTCGCGAAGCGCAGGTCTCTGAGCGCCACGAACACGGCGCGTCCCCCGTTGCGGTTGAAGGTCACGTTGACGTCCTCCAGCGTGCGCGCCGCAGGATCGGCCGCGCATCGTGCATGCGGTCCGCCCGTAATACTTCTTTCGGACGATTTGTGGCGCAGGGCCGTCGCATACGCTTGGTGAGAGATGTCTGACTATCCGTTCCCGCCCGCCCTCCGCCTGCTGCGCTGGACCGTGCACGGCACGTTCGCGACCCTCCTGGCGATCGCGCTGGCCGGCGTCGCCGGGACCGGACGGCTCGCGCCGACGCTGGGCGGAGCGCTCCTCGGCGTCCTCTACGCGGCGGGCATCACCATCGAGGCGCGGCTGCCGCACTTCGGCGGGCCGACGCACCTGCTGCTGGGCCGGATCTGGCTGGTGCTCACCACGGCCGGGTGGGCGCTGCTCGCGCTGGCCGCGCCGCAGTTCGTCTGGCTGGCCTTCCCGCTCTTCTTCGCCTACCTGCACCTGCTGCCGCTGGCGGTCGCGCTGCCGGGCGTGGCGGCGCTGACCGTCGCGGCCGTCCTGGCAGCCGCCTGGCACGAGGGCCGGCTGACCGCCGCCCTGGTCATCGGCCCGACGATCGGCGCGGCGGTGGCCACCCTGATGGCGATGGTCTACAAGGCGCTGCACGCCGAGAGCGAGCAGCGCCGCCTGCTGATCGACGACCTGGTCCGCACGCGCGGGAAACTCCTCCAGGCGGAGGGCGACGCCGTACGGCTGGCCGAGCGGGAACGCCTGGCCAGAGAGATCCACGACACCCTGGCGCAGGGCATGTCCAGCATCATCCTGCTCCTGCGGGCGGCCCGGCGGGACCTGGCCGACGACCTCCCGGCCGCCGAACGCCGCATCACCGAGGCGGCGGACGCGGCCAAGGAGAACCTGGAGGAGGCCAGGAACTTCGTCCGCGGCCTGGCCCCCGCGGCGCTGCGGCACTCGTCGCTGGCCGCCGCGCTGCGCAGGGCCGGCGACTCCGCCGTGGCGGGCACGCCCATCCAGGCGCGCTTCGAGGTCTCCGGCACCCCGGCGCCGCTGCCCGCCGACTACGACGCGACGCTGCTCCGCGTCGCCCAGGGCGCCCTCGGCAACGTCAGCCGCCACTCCGGCGCCGGCCACGCCGGGGTGACCCTCACCTACCTGGACGACGTGGTCATGCTGGACGTGTACGACGACGGCCGCGGGTTCGACCCCGGGCGTTCGGCCGGCTACGGCCTGCGCGCGATGCGCGAACGGGTGAGCGCCCTGGGCGGCAGCCTCACCGTGGAGTCGGCCCCCGGCGAGGGCACGGCCGTCGTGGCGACCCTGCCGCTGCCGCCGCTGGAGGGGCCGTGATCCGGATCGTCCTGGTGGACGACCATCCCGTGGTCCGCTCCGGCCTGCGCGCCATGCTCGCCGGGCAGCCCGACTTCGACCTGGTCGGCGAGGCCGCCACCGGGCAGGAGGGCGTGCGGCTGGCCGCCACGCTCGCCCCCGACGTCGTGCTGATGGACCTGCAACTGGGGACGGGCATGCACGGCAGCGAGGCGACCCGCCGGATCGTGGCCCTGGACGGCCCCCGCGTCCTGGTGCTCACGACGTTCGACACCGACGCCGACATCGTGGCCGCCATCGAGTCCGGCGCGACCGGCTACCTGCTCAAGGACGCCCCGTCGGAGGACCTGCACGCCGCCATCCGGTCGGCCGCCGCGGGAGCCAGCGCCCTGGCACCGAGCGTGGCCGCCCGCCTGCTGGGCCGGGTCCGGGCCCCCGACGCCACGCTCAGCCCGCGCGAGCTGGAGGTGCTCGGGCACGTCGCCGCCGGCCTGTCGAACCGGCAGATCAGCAAGGTGATGTTCCTCAGCGAGACCACCGTCAAGACGCATCTGGCGCACATCTACACCAAGCTCGACGTGGACTCCCGCACCGCGGCCGTCGCGGCGGCCTCGAAGCGGGGCCTCATCCGCCCGCCGTGAGCGCGCGGCCGCCCGTCTCCCGTGGTCTCAGGGGGTGACGATGGCGAAGTCCGGCTGGGGCTGCTCCAGCAGGGAGAACAGGCGTCCCAAAACGGTCAGGTCGCCGTCGTGGTCGAGCCCGTCGCCGTCGCCGGAGAGCAGGGTGAGCAGGCGTTGCCGGGTGAGCCGCAGCGTCAGGTCGGCATCGTCGCCCGTGGGTGACCGCTGGTGGATGAGGGCGCCGTTGGACATCGTGGTCCGGTGGCGTTCGTCCAGGTCGGTGAGGTGCCAGTCGATGGCGAAGCGCTCGTTCCAGGCGTCGGGGCCGTTCACCCGGATGGCCAGGGAGTCGAAGATCTGCTCGCTGGACAGCGCCGCGAGCACGTCCGGCGAGGTGGTGTCGGTGGCGCCCGGTGAGGGGCCGTCCTTCAGCTCGGCCGCGCCGGTGAGGTAGAAGTTGCGCCAGGTCGCGTTCTCGGCGCCCTGGCCGAGCCGGGTGTAGACCTGGGCCAGCAGCCTGCGGGCCGAGGCGTCGTTCCCGTCGGCGTACACGGCGTGGTTGAGCAGGGTCGCGGCGAAGCGCAGGTCGCCCTCCTCGACGTAGCGGCCGGCCAGGGCCACCACGGCCGAGGTGCCGCCGAAGGACTCGACGTAGCGGCGGGCCAGCTCGACGGGCGGGTGTTCCCACAGGTGGGCGGGGTTGCCGTCGAACCAGCCGAGATAGCGCTGGTAGACGGCCTTGACGTTGTGGCTGACCGAGCCGTAGTAGCCGTGGGTGTGCCAGACCTGCTCCAGAGCGGGCGGCACCTGCATGACCTCGGCGATCTCGGGGCCGGTCAGGCCCTGGTTGAGCAGGCGGAGGGTCTGGTCGTGCAGGTAGGCGTACAGGTCGCGCTGCTGGGACAGGAAGGTGACGATGTCGTCCCGGCCCCAGGTGGGCCAGTGGTGGGAGGCGAAGGCGACGTCGGCCCGGTCGGCGAAGAGCTCGACGGCCTCGGTCAGGTAGCGGGCCCACACCCGGGCGTCGCGGACCACCGCGCCGCGCAGGGTGAGCACGTTGTGCAGGTTGTGCGTGGCGTTCTCGGCCAGGCACAGGGCGCGGTGGTCGGGGAACAGGAAGTTCATCTCGGCGGGGGCCTCGGTGCCCGGGGTGAGCTGGAAGACGACGCGGACGCCGTCGATCGTCTCCTCCTGGCCGGTGCGGGTGACGTCGACGGTCGGCGGGATCAGGGAGACGGTGCCCTGCGAGGTGCCCATGCCCAGCCCGCAGCCGAGCTGGCCCTCGGGGGACCGGGGGAGGAGCTGGCCGTACATGTAGAGGGCGCGGCGGTTCATGGCGTTGCCGGCGTAGACGTTCTCGGCGACCGCGTGCTCCATGAAGCCGGCGGGCGCCACGATCGGCACGCCGCCGTCGGTGACGCCGCGCACGCCGCCGAAGTGGTCGACGTGGCTGTGGGTGTAGACGACCCCGGTGACCGGCCGGTCGCCGCGATGGTCGCGGTAGAGCCCGAGCGCGGCGGCGGCGCACTCGGCGGAGACCAGCGGGTCGATGACGACGACGCCGGTGTCGCCCTCCACGAGGGTCATGTTGGACAGGTCCAGGCCGCGCACCTGGTAGATGCCGTCGGTCACCTCGTACAGGCCCTGCCGGGCGCACAGTTGCGCCTGCCGCCACAGGCTCGGATGGGCGGTCGGCGGGCAGTCGCCGGTCAGGAAGCCGTAGACGTCGTTGTCCCAGACGACCTCGCCCCCGGACGTCCTGACCACGCCGGGGGTCAGCCTGGCGACGAAGCCGCGATCGGCGTGCTCGAAGTCCGTCCGGTCCTGGAAGGGAAGGTCTGCCATGTGAGCGTCCTGCCCTCGGCAGTCTGCGATAAGGGCAAGGAGAGCCTCAAGAAAGAGCATTCCCGGCGATGCGGCCGCCGGTCCGAGGAACGTTCCTCTCATGTGTGCTTCTCCGGCCGGCGTGCTGGCATGGGTGCGGAGCGCGGTCGCCGCCGCCTTGATCACCGGCGTCTACTTCGCCGTGCCGCTGCCGACCGAGAAACTCCAGGACGGCTCGCCCGAGCTGCGCGTCGTGGCCTGCCTGGCCGGGGTGATCGTGCTGGCCTGGCTGCTGGGGCGGCAGGTGGGGCGCGCGCTGCGGCCCGGACGGTCGCTGGCGGAGCAGCTGGCGATGTTGCTGACCGTCGTCATCGTCGTGGTGGTCTTCTTCGCGACGCTGTACTTCCTGATGGCCGCGCAGTTCCACGGCCTGCGCACGCGCGTGGACGCGCTCTACTTCTCGGTGATCACCCTGGGCACGGTCGGCTACGGCGACGTCGTCCCCCTCGGGCAGGGGGCGAAGGCCCTGGTCGTCGTGCAGGTGATCTTCGATCTGATCGTCGTGACGTCGGCGCTCGCGCTCATCGTGGGCGTGTGGCGCTCGCAGGAGTCGTCATGAGGGCTCTCCCTCCAGGCAGGGGACGGGGGACGCCGTGCCGGCCTGGGGATGCGTGGCCAGGTAGTCCTGAAGCTCGCGGTGCCGGAACTGGTAGGCGATCCCGGAGATCCGCAGCAGCCCGGCGCCGTAGCAGCGGTGCAGGAACCGGCCCAGCCGCCACGGCAGCCGCCCTCGCGTGGCCAGCAGCAGCCCCAGGTAGCGGCGCGCCAGCAGCGGCGACCAGGACGCCACCAGCGACATGCCGAACACCGCGCCCACCGCGACCGCCGCGACGACCGGGATCCCCTCCAGCAGCTTCACGAACCAGATGCCCAGCATGAACCCGAAGCCGGGGCCGAAGGTGAGCGCGGCCACGAGCGTGGAGACGACGTCGTTCCGGATGACCGTCCTCGGGTCGACGCCGTCCCAGGAGCCGGCATAGCCCTGCTCCACGTCCCTCCCGCTCGCCATCCCCACGCCCACCAGGACGCCGAAGACGATCGGCACCCACAGCGGCAGCGCGGCGCCGAACTCCATGATGACCGCCGCGCTCGTCACGCTGCCGTACAGGGCGGCCAGCACGCCGTTCACGACGCTCCTCCTGCGGCTCTGTCCGCCGCGGGACCGGAGCAGGCCGTCCTCGTCCGCCGCGGACCACGCCTCCCGCCAGGCCCTGACCGGTTCGGTCAGCAGGCCCACCGCCACCGCGCCGGGCAGCAGGAGCAGGCCGACGGCCATCACCGTCGCGCCCGAGATCTTCCCGTCCACGATCTCGACCTGCGAGAACACCACGACGGCCGCGACGACGGTGGCGGCGACCCCGGGAAGACAGGTCGCCAGGGTCACCAGCGCGCCGAAGAGCCGCGCCCGGTCTCCGGCCAGCGGCCACAACTGGTGCAGCACGAGATCCGTGCCGGACAACACACGCCCGTGCAACGGCGGCCGGCCCGTGTTGGCGCGCAGGTGAGCGGCCAGGACGGCCAGGTAGGCGTGCGTGCGCTGGGCGTCCGGCCCCTTGCCCGCCGGGTCCGCCGCGGCCAGGCGGGCGGGGATGAACAGGCCGAGGAGATGCTCCCGTACGGCCTGCTGGTCGGCGAAGCGCGTGAGGACCTCGGGAGAGCGCACATAACGCCCGGTGACCGGGTCGCGCTGCTCGTAGACGCTGACCGCCAGGGTCAGCCGCCACGGCGTGTTCAGCGCCTCGGCCAGCACGTGGCCGTCGCGGGTCAGCGCATCGAGGACCGGCCGCCAGCGGTCGGGGTCCTCCTGGTCGGTGACGGCCTGGATGAAGCTCCACGCCTTGTCGCCGCCCACCTTGCCCACGTCGACCCGGACGATCCCGCGAGGGACGGCCCGGTCGGCGACCAGGGCGTCGTACTGGTCGGTGCGGCAGGTCAGGACCATGCTGCAGCGGTCCAGCCCGTGCTCGTACTCCTCCAGCGCGCGCAGCGCCCGGGCGGCCCGCGACCCGTAGCCCGGCTCGTCGGTCTCGTCCATCTCGTCGAGCCCGTCCACGACGGGCAGGATCCGCTCCGCCGCCACGAGCGTGCGCGCGGTCACCGGCTTCAGGCCGTACGCGGCGGTCAGGTGCCGGGCGAGCATGTCCCGCACCGGCACGTCGGGATCCAGGCTCGCCGCGGTGATCCGCACCGGGACGCGGTCGTCGGGCCGCCGGCCGTCGAGCAGCCGGAGGATCAGCTCGATGGCGAGGACGGTCTTGCCCGAACCCGCCACCCCGGTGATCACCAGCCGCCCCGGGCCGCCCAGCTCGCGGAAGTAGGCGGCCACCCGCTTCAGGCTGCCGGTCGGCGGCGCGGAGGCGGAACCGCCGGTGGGGTGGAAGGAGAAGTCGACGTCGATGACCGCGTCGCTGCCCTTGCGGCCCAGCAGCTGTGCCCGCTGGGCCCGCTCCTCGGCCAGCACCCGCCCGGCCAGCAGGATCGCGGCCGCCTGCACGTCGGTGTCGGCCAGCCGCTGCGCCTGCCACCAGGACATCGCGGCGATGCCGGTTCCGGCCAGCGCCAGCCCCGCGCCGACCGGGTCGACGTCGCCGGGGTAGAGCGACCACAGCCGCAGCGCGGCGGCCACCAGCATGACCATCCCGGCCGCCACGCCCGCCCAGAACCACCATGTCTTCGTCCGCCGGCTCACGGTCCCAGCATTTCAAGCGGGCAGCCGTCGTGTGCGGGGAACGCGACAAAGATCCTCTTCGTCCCCTACCGGCTCGGGGCACGTGCAACCCCGCGGGCGGCACGTGCGAAACACAGGTATGTGGAACGCACACCAGACCGGCAGGTGACGGGCGCGGCGCTGAGATCGGCGCTGCGGCCGGGCCGCGCGCTCGGCGTGCTGTCGGTGCTGGCCATGATGGGCTGCCAGGTGGCGTCCGGGCTGGCCGCGCGGCCCGAACGGCTCACCGGGGTGATCGTCGTGCTGCTGGCGGCGTGCGCCCTGGCCTTCGCCGCGGACGCCTGGGGCGCGGCCAGGGCGTCGGCCGCCTTCGCCGGCGCGGCGCTGACCGGGTACGCGGCCGAGCTGGCGGGGCTGCTGACCGGGTTCCCGTTCGGCTCCTACAGCTACAGCGACGCGCTGTGGCCGCAGGTGGCCGGGGTTCCCGTGGTGGTGGTGCTGGCGTGGGGCGGCATGGGGCTGGCGGCCCACGCGGTGGCGGTCGCGGTCGTGCCGTCCGGCGGGGTGGCCCGGATGTGCGCGGGCGCGGGCGCGCTGACGGCGTGGGACCTGTTCCTGGACCCCCAGATGGTCCGGCTCGGCCTGTGGACGTGGGCGCGGGAGGGCTTCTACCGCGGCGTGCCGCTGAGCAACTTCGCCGGCTGGCTGCTGGTGTCGGCGCTGGTCATGGTGGTCGTCGGGCGGATCGTCCGCCCCGGCTCCCCGGCGCGCGGGCTGCTGGCGCTGTACACGGTCATGGCGGTGATGGAGACGGTGGGCTTCGCGGCGGTGTTCCGGCCGCCGGACCTGCTGGTCGCCGCCGCCGGAGGGATCACGATGGGCGCGTTCGCCGCGCCGGCCTGGAGGCGGTCATGGCCGAGGTGACGGTGATCGGCGGCGGCATGGGCGGCATGGCGTGCGCGCTGCTGCTGGCCCGCCAGGGGCACGAGGTGCGGCTGTACGAGCAGCTGCCGCGGCTGGGCGGCAAGCTGGCCGAGCATCGCCGTGACGGCTTCACCTTCTCCCTCGGCCCTTCGCTGCTCACCATGCCGCGCGTGCTGCGCGAACTGGGGCTGGAGCGCGAGCTGATCGAACCCGCCCTGCTGTGCCGGTACCGCTTCGCCGACGGCGCGGTCCTGGACGCCCACCGCGACCCGGCGCGGATGGCCGCCGAGGTGGAGCGGCTGGCGCCGGGCGAGGGCCGGGCCTGGACGGCCTTCCACCAGTGGGCGCGGGGCTGCCTGCGGGCGGCGGAGCGGACCGTGTTCGCCGGTCCGCCGATCCGGCGGCAGGGACGGCCGCGGCTGTCCGACCTGACCGCGGTGGCCCCCGCCCGCACCCTGGCCGGGCTGGCGCAGCGCCACTTCCGTGACCCCCGCCTGCGGCAGTACGTCGGCCGCTACGCCACGTACGCCGGGTCGAGCCCGTACCGGGCGCCGGCGGCGCTGGGCTGCGTCCCGGCGCTGGAGCACGGGGAGGGCGTCTGGTACGCGCCCGGCGGTCTGGCCCGCCTGGCCGACGACCTGACGCTGCTGCTGAAGGCCGCCGGGGTGGAGATCTTCCTGTCCGAGCCCGTCGCCGCCGTCGAGGCCGACGCGTCCAGGGTCACCGGGGTACGGCTGGCGAGCGGGCGCAGAGTGCGGGCCGACGTCGTGGTGGCCGGCACCGACGCCGCCGCCCTGTACGGCCGCCTGTCGCCGGACCGGCGGCGGCTGCGCCGGATCGCCCGGCTCGGCGCCTCCTCCTCGGCCTTCCTGCTGCTGGCCGGGGTGGAGGGCAGCACGCCGGGGCTGCCGCACCATTCGGTGCTGTTCTCGGCCGACTACGAGCGCGAGTTCGCCGACATCTTCGACCGGGGGCGTCCGCCCCTCGACCCCACGGTCTACGTCGGCTGCTCGGCGGTGGACGACGCCTCCCAGGCGCCGGGCGGGGCGGAGAACTGGACGATGCTGGTCAACGTGCCCGCCCGGGATCCGGCCCGGTGGGGGATCGGGGTCGAGGCGTACCGGGACCTGGTGCTGGAGCGGCTGGCCGGGCGCGGCTGCGACCTGGCCGGCCGGTTGCGCTTCGTCGACGTCCTCACCCCCGCCGACCTGCGGGACCGGTACGGCTCCTGGGGCGGCGCGATCTACGGCAGCGCCTACCGGGGCAGGCTGGCGTCCTTCGCCCGGCCGGGCAACCGGGGGCCGAGACGCGGGTTGTACCTGGTGGGCGGCTCGGCCCATCCCGGCGGCGGCCTGCCGATGGTGACGCTGGGCGCCCGCATCGTGGCCGGCCTGGTGTCCCAGGACCTCGCGGGCGGTTCGCGATGAGGGCGCTCACCGTCGCGCAGGGCGTGGCGGCGGCCGTCGTGGCGGCCCGGCTCGCGCGGGGGCGGCGGCGGCTGCCCGCGCTGCGGCCCCGTCCGGTCGCGGGCGAGCCGGTCTCCGTGGTGATCCCCGCCCGCGACGAGGAGGCCAGGATCGGCCCGTGCCTGCGCGCCGCGCTGGCCGCCCCCGGCGTGCGCGAGGTGATCGTCGTGGACGACGGCTCCCGGGACGGCACGGCGAGGCTGGCGGCGTCGCTGGGCGCCACCGTCGTCACCGCCGATCCGCTGCCGCCCGGCTGGGTCGGCAAGCAGTGGGCGCTGCGGCAGGGGGTGGCCGCCGCCCGCGCCGGCGTGGTGGTCACGCTGGACGCCGACGTCCGGCCCGCGCCCGGCCTGTTCGGCGCCCTGGCCGCGGCCCTGGACCGCTACGACCTGGTCAGCGCCGGCCCGCGCTTCGTCTGCGACGGCGCGCTGGAGCAGGCCCTGCACGCCTCGATGCTGGCGACGCTGGTCTACCGCTTCGGCCCCGTCGGCCCGCCGAGCCCGCCGCCGCCGCACCGGGCGATCGCCAACGGCCAGTGCATGGCCTTCCGGCGCTCCCGGATGACCGAGGCGGACGGCTTCGCGCTCGTGCGCGACCGGATGACCGACGACGTGGCGCTGGCCCGCCGCCTGGCCGCACAGGGCTGGTCGGTGGGCTTCCTGGACGCCGGCGGCCTGCTGGAGGTCGACATGCACGACTCGGCGGGCGAGTTGTGGCGGGAGTGGGGCCGTTCGCTGCCGCTGGCCGACGTGACCGGCCCCGGCTGGCAGGCGGCCGACCTGGCGGTCATCTGGCTGACGGCGGCGCTGCCCGTGCTGCGGCTGGCCGCGGGCCGCCCGACCGGCCTGGACCTGGCGCTGCTGGGACTGCGGGTGTCACTGACGGCGGCGTTGCGGGGCAGCTACCGGCGGCCCGGAGTGGGGCTGCTGCTGTCGCCGCTGCTGGACCCGGCCACCGCGTTCCGCCTGACGCAGGCCACCGTACGCCCGGTGCGCAGCTGGCGCGGCCGCACCTACGGCGACGGCGGCGGCGACATCGATGGCGAGGTCGGCGACGTCAGCGGTGGGACGAGCGGCGGCCGGCCAGCGCGGCCTGCCCGAAACGCAGCCCGATGAGGCACATCAGCCCCCCGGTGGCCGCCACCAGCTCGGCCGGCATGAACAGCAGCTGCAGCAACGGCACCCCGAACACCGCCAGGCGCGCGCCCGCCGCGAACGACCGCGTCGCCAGCGCCACCAGCGTCAGCGCCGCCACGGCCAGCCCGAACGCCGGCGGGCAGATGACCGCGACCCCGCCGGCGAAGGTGAGCACGCACCGGCCGCCCCGGAAGCCGGCGAACAGCGGCCACGCGTGCCCCGCCATGGCCGCCGCCACCGCCAGGTACACCGGCGCCACGCTCGCCCCCGACACCACGCCGAAGGCTGCGGTGTGGCCGCCGCCGATCACCAGCGCGACCAGGGCGGCCAGAGCGCCCTTCAGCGTGTCGCCGGCGAACACCGGCACGCCCGCCCACCGCCCGAGCTGCTCCTTGACGTTCCAGTACCCCGGGTTGCGGTCCCCGACGTCGCGCGGATCGACGCCGTGCGCCCGCGCCGTCAGGACCGCGACCGGCACCGACCCCAGCAGGTAGCCGATGACGACCGACACGAGCACCTCAACCATCGCGTCGTTCCACCTCGTCCGGTACGGCGGCAGGGGGGCGATGAAGCACATGGCCTTCGACCGGCCGCTGCTGCGCCGCCCCGGCGGCCCGCTCTTCTGGCGGCTGCTCGGCACCGGCAGGGGACGCTCGATGTCGCTGGGCGCCGACCTGCGGCGCTGGGCGCTGTTCGCCGTCTGGCGGCGGGAGAGCGACCTGGAGGAGTTCCTGCGCGACTCGCCGATCGCCGCCCGCTGGCGGACGGAGTCCGCGGAGCACTGGCAGACCCGGCTGGCCCCGCTCGCCTCGCGCGGCGCGTGGGGCGGCCGCGACCCGTTCGGCGGCGTGCCGGCCCGCGACGACGGCGGGCCCGGCCCGGTGGCGGTGCTCACCAGGGCGTCCATCCGGCCCGGCCGGCTGGTCGCCTTCTACCGGTCGGTCCCGCCGGTCGAGGAGCTGCTGCGGCGGCAGGACGGCTGCCTGGCCTCGGTCGGCATGGGGGAGTGGCCGCTCGCCCGGCAGGCCACCTTCTCGCTGTGGCGCGACCGGAGTGCCGTACGGGACTTCGCCTACCGGGGCCACGCCCACCGGCGGGTCATCGAGCGGGTACGGGCCCGCGACTGGTACGCCGAAGAGCTGTTCGCCCGCTTCGTCCCCTATGCCAGCGAGGGCCGCTGGGACGGGCGCGACCCGCTGGGCTGACCCCCTCATCCCGCCGCCGTGACGGCGCTCGCCGCGATCCCGGCCGCCGGATCCCGCCCCGCCAGCGTGTGGGCCACCACGCAGGCGCGGGCGATCGTGGCCGCCCGCGAGGAGCCGTGCGCGACCACGACGGTGCCGCGCAGGCCGAGCAGGACGGCGCCGCCGTGCGTCTGCGGGTCGTAGCGGCGCGCCACCTCGGCGAGCCGGTCGGGGGCGGCGATGCCGGCGTCGGCCACCATGGTCAGCGCCGTGCGCACGCAGCCTTCGACGTTCTTGAGCACGACGTTGCCGGTGAAGCCGTCGGTGACGATCACGTCCACCGTGCCGGCCAGGACGTCGTGCCCCTCGACCGGGCCGTGGAAGCGCACCGGCAGCTCGCTCAGCAGCTCCTCGGCCTGCCGGGCCAGCCGGTTGCCCTTGCCCGGCTCCGCCGCGATCGACAGCAGCCCCACCACCGGATCGGCCACGCCCAGCACGGCCCGCGCGTACCCCGCGCCGAGCAGCGCGAACTGGGCCAGCATGGCGGGGCTCGGATCGGTGATCGCGCCGGCGTCCACCAGCACGCTCGCCCCGCCCGGCAGCGACGGGAGCGCCACGGCCAGCGCGGGCCGCAGCACGCCGGTCGCCCGGCCGATGCCGCGCACCGCGCAGGCGACCACCGCGCCGGTGGACCCGGCCGACACCAGCGCCCCGCCCTCCCCCCGTCCGACCAGGTCGCAGCCGATCGCCAGGCTGGAGGCGGCCAGCGCGGTCGCGCCCGCCCCGCGCTCGGTCATGGGCACGGCGTCCTCGGCGTGGACCACCGCGATCTCGTCCGCGGCGCCGTGCCGCCGCAGCTCCTCGGCCAGCCGCGGCGCCGGACCGGCCAGGACGACGGGCACGCCGTGCTCGCGGCAGGCCAGCACCGCCCCCGCGACCACCTCGGCGGGCCCGTGGTCGCCGCCCATCGCGTCCAGGACCACAGGGGCCGCGCCGGTCACGGCAGCTCCACGCGGACGCGCCGCTCGGCCCGGCCCGACCCGGCGGAGGCCAGCAGGTGCCGGGCGAAGACGGCGGCCTTACGGCGGCGCGGCACCCGCACCCGCCCGGCCAGGACGTCGAAGCCGCGGCGCTCGATCTCGGCGAGGATGCCGCCGTACAGCTCGAAGGCGGCGCGCACGCACGGCCGCGAGGAGGCCACGAGCAGGCCGATGCCCTCGTCGGCGGCCCGGTAGTGCTCGCGGGCCCGCCCGGCCTCGAAGGCCAGCAGGTCGCGCACCGTCCGCCGGGTCCGCCGCTCGCCCAGCATGCCGGGCACGACGCCGAACTTGTCCAGGTCCTCCATCGGCAGGTAGACCCGGCCGCGGGCGAAGTCCTCGGCGACGTCGCGCAGGAAGTTGGTGAGCTGGAAGGCCAGGCCGAGCTGGCGGGCCGGCTCGCGGGCCGCCTCCTCGTGGCCGGGCGCCGGCTCCAGCACCGGCAGCATCATCGTGCCGATCGCGGCGGCCGATCCCGACATGTACCCCAGCAGGTCGTCGTAGGTCGCGTACCGCCGCACCGACAGGTCGGCGCGCATCGAGGCGAGGAAGGCGCGGACGTCGCCGTGGTCGATGCCGAAGGAGTGCACGGTGTGCAGGAACGCGGGCAGCATCGGATCGCCGGTCGCCGCCCCGGCCAGCCCGGCCTCGACCTTGGCGGCCAGGTCGTCGAGCGCGCGGGCGCGGTCGCCGGTCATGGTGAAGGAGTCGACGATCTCGTCGGCGTAGCGGGCGAAGCCGTACAGGGCGTGCACGTGCCGGCGTTTCCACTGGGGCAGCAGGCGGGTGGCCAGGTAGTAGGAGCGGCCGTAGCGGGCGTGGAGTTGTCGGCAGCGTTCGTAGCTGGCGGTGAGCGTCAACGGGCCTCCTTCATGATGCGTTCGGCGGCGAGCCGGCCGGAGATCAGCACCGGAGGGATCCCGACGCCGGGCGCGGTGTACATGCCGGCGAAGTGCAGTCCCGGCACCCGCCGGGCGACGGCCGAGGGCCGCAGCCACGCCGTCTGGGTGAAGCGGTGGTCCAGCGCGAACGGGGTGCCCGCGCTGTGCCCGCGCGCCGCCCAGGCGGGCGGGTCGAGCACCAGCCGGGGCGCGCCGGACAGGTCGCCGTGGCCGAGCGCGGCCAGGCGGTCGAGCAGCCGCGTCTCCAACTCGGGCCGCAACCGGTCCCAGTCGGCGGTCCGCAGGTTGGGCGCGGGTTCCAGGACGCTGAGCGTGGCCTGTCCGGGCGGCGCGGCCTCGCCGTCCGGCTCGGGATGGGTGATCAGCAGGCTGGGATCGGGTTGCGGACGGCCGGCCGCCAGCGCCGTGAAGGTCTCCCGCCAGGCCCGTCCGAAATGCAGGGTGTGGTGGGCCTGGCCGTCCAGGGGACGGTCCAGGCCGACGTGCAGCACCAGGCAGGAGGGGGAGTGGTGGGGGCGGCGCAACCGCCAGTCGGCCGCCGGGCCGGGCAGCAGCCGCCGGGCGGCCAGGCGGTCGCAGGCCACGACCACCTGCCGCGCCGCGAGCCGCTCGCCGCCCGCCAGCAGCACCCCGGTGACGCCGTCGGAGTCCGTCTCGACCTGGTCGGCGCGGGCGCCGTAGCGGAGGTCGCCGCCCAGCTTCGCCAGCAGGGCCGCCATGGCCGAGGGGATGGCGTGCATGCCGCCGCGCCGCGGGAAGTACACGCCGCCGACGGTGTCCATGTGGGCGATGACGGCGTAGATGCCGAGCGCGCGCTGCGGCGCGAGCCCCACGTACAGGGACTGGAAGGTGTGGGCCTTGATCAGCCGGGGGTCGCGCAGGTGCCGGGCGGCCAGGCGGTCCAGCCGCCGGAAGCCGCCCAGCCGGGCCAGCCGGAGCAGCGCGGCCGGCCGGGCCAGGGCGCGCAGCCGGCTCACGTCCGCGTCGATGAACGCCGGCCACTCCACCCGGAACAGCTCGTCGAGCAGCGCCCGGTAGCGGTCGTAGCGCGCCGCCTCGGCGGGCCCGCACACCGTCCGCACCTGCTCGGCCATCGCCTCGCGTTCGGGCCGGACGTCCAGCCGCGACCCGTCGTCGAAGACCATCCGGTACGACGGGTCCAGGCGGCGCAACGGCAGCCAGTGCCGCAGCTCCTGCCCGGCCGCGCCGAAGACCTCGGCCAGCACGCCCGGCATGGTCAGCACCGAGGGGCCGGTGTCGAAGCGGTACGGCCCGAGGCGGGCGGTGCCGCAGCAGCCGCCGGGCTCGTCGAGGGCCTCGACCACGGTGACCTGACGACCGGCGGCCGCCAGGTGGACGGCCGCGGCCAGCCCGCCCAGCCCGGCCCCGACGACGACCACCGGGCTCATCGGTCGGCCGTCCCACGCACGTGCCCGGCCTGCGAGGTCACCGTGTCCATGCACGCAGCTCCTTCTGTCGCTATGAACAGAATTCGTGCCAGGAGCGCGCCCGGTTGCACGTCACCGGACAACGGGATCAAGCCGGACGCGCCCAGCCATGCGCCCAAGCACCCCGCAAGCGCGAAAAGATAGTCGGACACGTCGAGCGGCAGCGGGAACATCATGGATGAGGACACACCGGTCAGCGAGGAGGACGCGGGATTCGGCATCGGAGCCGTCTCCCGGCGCCTCGGCATCCCCGCGCCGACGCTGCGCACCTGGAACCTGCGCTACGGCCTGGGCCCCAGCCGCCGCAGCCCCGGGGGCCACCGCCGCTACGGCGCCGCCGACGTGCGGCGGCTGGCCGAGATGAAACGCCTGATCGCCACCGGTCTGGTGCCGGCCGAGGCGGCCAGGCTCGCCCTCGCGCTGCCCGACACCCCTGGCGCGCGGACGGCGGCCGTTCCCTCCGGCGGCCGGCGGACGCCGCGGCCTCCCGGCGGGCGGCCCGCGCCGCGGCAGGTCGTCGCCGCGCTGGCCCGCGCCGCGGTCATGCTCGACGGCAGAGCCGTCGCCGCCCTGGTCGAGGAGACGCTGGCCGCGCAGGGCGTGGTGTGGACGTGGGAACACCTCTTCCTGCCCGCGCTCGACGCCGTCTGCCGGGGCCAGGACGCGACCGGGTCCGGCATCGACGCCGAGCACCTGCTGTCCGGCCACCTCCAGGCGGCGCTGCACCGGCTCGCCGGCGACGTGCCGCCGCGGTCGGACCGGCCGGTGCTCCTGGCCTGCGCCGAGGAGGAGCAGCACAGCCTTCCGGTGCACGCCCTGGCCGCCGCGCTCGCCGAACGCGGCGTGCAGACCCGCGTGCTCGGCGCCCGCACTCCCTATCCGGCGCTGGCGCACGCGATGCGGCGGCTCGGGCCCGCGGCCGTGTTCGTCTGGTCGCAGCGGGCGGAGACCGGCGAAACCGCGCCTCTCGCCGCCCTGCCCCAGGTGCGTCCCGCCTGCCGGATCGTCATCGGCGGGCGTGGCTGGCAGGGCCCGGCCCCCGAGGGCGTCGTCCGGGTGTCGACGCTGCCCGACGCCGTCGCATGCGTCATGTCGACCCTGATTTGAGCCGCCCTTTCCCCCGATGAGCTTGTGACCGCCTGCCGTGCCTCGGTATGAATAAGTTTTGAATAGGTTTTTGCGGTGAGGGGCAGGCGCATGGACATCAGTGACGAGGAAGCGCTCGGCGAGTGCTACCGCACGCACGCTCCCTCCGTGCGCTCCTACCTGCGCCGGTTCGTACCCGCCGAGGAGGTGGAGGACCTGCTGCAGGTCGTCTTCGCCGAGGTCTGGCGCTCGCGCGGGCGGTACGACCCCGGGCGCAGCCAGGCCGCGTGGGTCTTCGCGATCGCCCACCGCCGCGCCGTCGACCATCTGCGGGTGCGGCGGTTGCTGACCGTGCCGCTGCAGGAGGCCGGAGACCTGCCGGGACGCGCCCGGCCGGCGCCCGACGCGCTCGGCGACCGCGACCAGATCGACCGCGCGCTCGCCGAACTGTCGGACGCCCAGAGGCAGGCCATCGAGCTGGCCTACTTCGCCGACCTGACCCAGCGGGAGATCGCCGAGCACCTGCGGGTGCCCATCGGCACCGTCAAGGCCCGCATTTCGCGCGGGCTGCACCGGCTCTCGGACCTCCTGGCCGGAACGGCCTGAGCCAATGATGTATACGCCGTAAACGTCCATAGTTTACTCTGTATACATGCGAGCACTGAAGAAGAGACGGCTGTGGATCGCGGGTCTGGCGGTCGTCGTCGTCCTGGCCGGGGCGGCGGGGGCCGGGGCCTGGTTCGGCAGCGAGCAGTCGGTCGGCGTCGTCCGCTACGGCACGGCCAACACCGAGGTCCTGGCCGTGGCGGGCGACCTGGTGACGCTCACGCGCACGCCGGAGACCGGCAAGCCGGGCACGTACTGGCTGGAGTGGACCGGCTCGTACGCCATGCTCGGCGACGTCGTCTCCGGCGCCGCCGACCGGGTGACGCGCAAGGTGCTGCGCGGCCACGTCCCCTCGGTCGGCACGCCCGGCTGGTTCGGCAACGTGCCGCCCGGCGATCCCGAGGTGGCCTGGGGGATCGGCTACACCGAGACCATGGTGCCCACCGAGCTGGGGCCCGCGCCGGCCTGGTACGTGCCAGGCGAGGGCGACACCTGGGTCGTCGCCGTCCACGGCCAGAACGGGCGGCGCAAGGCGGAGCTGAAGGTCCTGCCCGTCGTGCACGGGCTGCGGCTGCCCTTCCTGGACATCAGCTACCGCAACGACCAGGGCGCGCCCGCCTCGCCCGACGGGCTGCTGCACCTGGGCGACTCGGAGTGGCGCGACCTGGAGGCCGCCCTGCGCCACGCGCGGACCATGGGGGCGCGGCGGTTCGTCCTGTACGGCACCTCGATGGGCGGCCAGGTCGTCGGGCAGTTCCTGGACCGGTCGCCGCTGGCGGCCCTGGTAGACCGGGTCGTCATGGACGCCCCCATGATCGACGTCGGCATGACCGCCGAACAGGGCGTCAGGAACCACCGCCTGCCCGGCTTCCTGGCCGGGCTGTCGAACCAGGTCGTCCGGTGGCGTACCGGGGTCGATCCGGACCGGCTCAGCCTGATCCGGCGTCCGCCGCGGGTCCGGCCGCCGCTGCTGCTGATCCACACCGTGCCCGACGCCGAGCACCCGATCCAGGAGGCGCGCGATCTCGTGGCCGCGGGCGGGCGGCTGGGGTGGGAGATCCGGTTCGAGCCGTTCGAGCGGGGCGAGCACACGGAGGCGTGGAACGTCGACCGCGCCCGTTACGACCGTCTCGTCCGCGACTTCCTCTCCGGGGACGCCGCCCGGACCTGAGCCCCCGGACCGATGACCGGAGGAATGGGCGTGATCAGGCGCCGGTCGTCAGCGTGACCTTGCCGCGGACGAGACCTCGTTCGGCCTCCCGGTGCACGTCGGCCAGCGCCTCCAGCGGGCGGACGGCCGCCTCGACGTCCACCACGCCCGCGTCGATCAGCGCCACGAGCTCGGCGAGCTGCCCAGGGTCGTTGCGGGCCACGAACCGGACGGCGCGCGGATGGTCGATCGGCCGGGTGATCGAGACGAACTCCGCGGCCAGCTCCGTCACCGAGTCGGGCACGTCGGCCACCAGGTTGATCAGCACGTCGTTGCCGCCCGGCAAGGGGCCGGCGGTGTAGTCCACGACCTCGTCCGCCCCCAGCGCCCGTACGGCGGCGGCGCTGCGCGGCCCGGCGGTGGCCACCACGTACGCGCCCGCGTGCTTGGCCAGCTGCACGGCGAACAGCCCGACGCCGCCGCCCGCGCCGTTGATCAGCACCCGGCTGCCGGGGCCGATGCGGGCGTGCTCGAAGACCGCCTGCCAGGCGGTGAGCCCGGCCACCGGCACGGCCGCCGCGGCCGTCAGCGGGATCCGCCGCGGCGCCCTGGCCAGCACGTCCGCCTTGGCGACCGCGTACTGGGCCGCCGCGCCGTCGATGAGCCCGATCACCCGGTCCCCGGGGACGAGGCCGCCCGCCCCGGTGAGCACGGTGCCCGCGACGTCCCAGCCGAGCGTGTGCGGCAGGGTGCCACCGAACACCTCCCGCAGCAGGCCCGCGCGCAGCGCCACCTCCGAGGGGTTGAACGACGTGGCGGCCACCTCGATGAGCACCTCGCCGGGGCCGGGCCGCGGCACCGGCGCCTCCTCCACCCTGATCACCGAGGCGTCGCCGTACTCGTGCAGGCGGGCGGCCCGCATGGTGCCGAGGAAGTCCGCGGCGTGCTCGCTCGCCCACGTCCCGAAGTCGCTCGCGGGCACTCCGGTGACCTCCTCCACGGTCCGGGTGGACGGGCCCGGCTCGGTGAGCGCACTCAGCATGCCGTCCACGGCGGACGCGGGCCAGCCCAGGCCGAGCAGCCGCCGCCTGGCCTCCTCGGCAGGCTCCTCCACCCACCGCACCGGCCGGCCGATCGCCTCGCCGATCAGCCGCGCCTGCTCCCGCTGGGTCAGCGGCCGCGGCCCGGTCAGCGTGTACACCGCGCGGTGGTGCCCTCCGCCGAGCAGCGCGCGCACCGCGACGGCCGCGACGTCCCGCTCGTGGACGGGGGAGAAGACCGCTTCGCCGGACGGCTGCCGCACGACGCCCGCCCGGACCTGCCCGGCCCACCGCAGGGCGTTGGCCGCGAACGCGTGCGGACGCAGCACCGTCCACTCCCGGGCGGTCCCGGCGATCAGGCGCTCGATCTCGACCTCGTGCGGACGCGCGGCGGCCGAGGACAGGTAGACCACCCGCCGGGCGCCGATCAGCTCCAGCACCTCGCGGGCCCCCTCCGCCGAGGCGAACGGCCACAGCAGGAACACCGCGTCCACCCCGTCGAGGGCCGCCGCCAGCGCGACCGGGTCGGTCAGCTCCCTCGTCACCGCGCGGACGCCGGCGCCCGCCTCCTTCAACTGCTCAACCAGCGGACGGCCGATCGTGCCGGTCGCCCCGCTGACCAGGACTCTTGTCATGCCGTCAACCCTAGGAGCCGGGTGCGAGGCGTCCAATGAGTCCGCGTGCTTGATTCATACGCGATCGTCTTCCGCACTAGACTTCGGCCATGGACGTACTGAGCGACGTGGTCGCCTCCATGCGCATCGGCGTGCCGCGCTCGGCGCGGGTCGAGTGGCCGGCGCCGTGGGGGCAGCGCTTCCCGTCGGTGCCCGGGTCGGCGGGTTTCCAGGTCGTGCTGCGCGGCTCGTGCTGGGCCATCCCGCCGGAGGGCGAGCCGTTCCCGGTCGGCACGGGCGACGTGCTGTTCTTCCCCCACGGCCACGGCTACGGGCTGGCCGACTCGCCCGACCGGGCCCTCCTGGAGCCCGACTGCGACCCCTACGCCCCGGCCGAGCTGTTCGCCTCGGCCTCGATGGAGGGCGCCGGGCCCGTCACCGTGACGCTCTGCGGCGGCTACCGGCTCGACGCCGGCCGGGCGCATCCGCTGCTCGGCGGGCTGCCCGAGATGATCCACCTGCCCACCGGCCTGGGGCGCAACACCGACCTGCGCGCCGCCGTCGAGCTGCTCGGCAAGGAGATCGACGACCCGCGGCCGGGCGCCGACCTGGTGGTCCCGGCGCTGCTGGACATGCTGCTGCTGTACATCCTGCGTGCCTGGTTCGACGCCTCGGCCGACCACTGCGAGGCGGGCAACTGGGCCGCCGCGCTGGCCGACCCGGCCGTCGGCGCCGCGCTCGACGGCATCCACCGCGATCCCGCCCACCCCTGGACGGTCGAGTCGCTCGGCCGCCGCGCTCAGCTGTCGCGCGCGGCGTTCTCCCGCCGGTTCACCCAGTTCGTCGGCCGGCCGCCGCTGACCTACCTGACCTGGTGGCGGCTGAGCACGGCCGCGCGCATGCTGCGCGACTCCGACGCCGCGCTGAGCACGGTCGCCGCCGCGGTCGGCTACGGCTCGGAGTTCGCCTTCGCCAACGCCTTCAAACGCGAGTACGGCATGCCCCCCGGCAAGTACCGCCGCGTCGGCTGCCCGCCCCCGGGAGCGGGTGAGCCCGTCCGTGCCGGGTCAGCCGTTGGCCTCCAGCAGGCGGGCGCCGAGTGAGGTCAGGTGGTGGTGGACGGCCTGGCCGTTGCGGCGGGTGGCGATCAGCCCGGCGTTGCGCAGCACGGTGACGTGCTCGGAGGCGGTGGACGCGCTGACCCTGAGCCGCCCGGCCAGTTCGTCCGTACGGCAGCCGTGTCCGCCGACGGCCCGCATCACCCGCGCCCGCGCCCGCCCGACCAGCGCGGCGAGCGTGTCGAAGGCCGGTGACGGCAGCACCTGGCGGCCGCCGTCGGGCATCGGGACCGTGAGCACCGAGCTGCGCCGGTCCCGGGTGGTCGCGATGCCCAGGTAGCGGGGCGAGGCGCCGGAGATCGGATGGAGCAGCAGGCCGCGTCCGCCGAGATCGACGGTGATCGGCGGCCCGCCCGCGACGACCATGCCGCCGCCGTCCCAGGACAGTCGCGGGCTGAGGGTGCTGAGCGCGGAGCCGAGCCCGATCCGCGCCACCGTCTCCTGGTAGGCGGCCAGGCGGGTTTCGAGCCGCCGGCGCATGCCGGGCCATTCCGGGGCGAGGAAACGGTGGAAGAGCACGTACATGCTGTCGGCCAGGGCCCGGCGGAACCGCGCCGGGTCCATGTCGAGGTCGGGCCGTCCCGGCACCCCGCTGAAGCGCCACAGGTCGCCGCCGAACTCGCGCTCCTCGGGTGGGGTGTCCAGGGCGGCGAGCGCGTCGAGCTCGTCGGAGAGCGCGGCGGTCTCGATCGGCGGGGCCACCTCGGAGGTGACCAGCCCCTCATGCAGGGTGACGCGGGAGGCGCCGCGGTTGAGGATGTCGAGCAGCGGCAGCGTCCGGCGTGGCACGGCCCTGGCGATGTCCCGCCAGATCGAGCCCTTCTCGGTCAGGTCGGGATGGTGGACGCTGAAGGCCGCGAAGATCGCGTGGGTCAGGGGCGAGACCACGAACCGGGTGGCCGCGAGGTCGCCCACCTGGAAGTTCAGACGCATGCGCCAATCGTCGCCTGATGATCGATTTCAAGCAATCGTCCGGTTGACGGAGGAGCTCTTCGGTGCCCGGCCGAAGAGATTGTGCGCACCCCGGCGCGCCCCGACCATGGCAGCGAACGGCCCGCGCCCGTCGCTGAGGAGAACGACATGCGAAGACACCCCCGGACACCCGGCACGACAGGCCGGCGGGCCCGCCGCGGCCTGTGCGCCGCCGCCGCCCTCCTGGTCGCGGCCACCTCGACGACCCCGGCCCACGCCATCGGCAACCAGGCCCGCAACGAGGACTGGGTCTACCGTTCGGACTCCCTGTGCGTCCTGGTCTACGCCGAGATGCTCGACCTCTCCAGCAGCAACGGCGGCTCCTACCAGACGTCCGCGGCGAACGTCTACGGGCCTAGGGACGGCATCCCGTGCGGCCGTTGGCAGGCCGTGCCCGCCGGCCATCTCCTGATACGTCAAGTCGTGCTCGTCTACGACCTGACCCACCAGGTCTGGGGCGCCTGCCCGGACCTGGACTCCGGCTGGCATTACACCCCCAACACCACTTTTCACGCCGACTGGTACATGTGGAGCGGCGAGGGGTCCAACCCCGCCCCCTGCGGCACCGCCTGGTACGCGACGCAGGCCTTCGGATACGTCTGGGACGACGGCTGGAACGGCGGCTCCCTGCCGTCGGGCAACGTGTGGATCACCGCCAAGTACGGCCTCCAGGCGAAGACGCCACCGGCGCAGCCGCCGCGCCCGTCCTGGATCACCGGCACGGGCGCGATCGACCCGAGCAGGCTCCCGGACCGCCTGCCGCTCATCGGCGCCGACGGCGAACCCAAGCGCACGGGCTCGGGCGACGTCGCCACCGTCGACACCGCCACCTTGTTCGGACCGCCGTCCCAGCCGCCGCCCGGCTAGACCTGCTCCTCCGGGTCGCCGTCCGCTGCCGGGGCCGGGGCGATCTGCAGCGGTGCCGTGGCCTCGCCGGTGAGCTCGCGCCCCTGGTCCAGGACATGGCCGAGCTGCCTGGCCAGGATCGGGACGGTCGCCGGCGGCAGGTACGCGTCCGCGCCGGCGTCGAGCAGCCGCCGGACCGGGCCGTGGTACCGGACGCCGAGCTCCGGGTCCTCGATCTCGGTGACGACCACGCGGGCCTTCGGGAACATCGACCGGAGCCCGGCGATCAGCTGCGGGCTGCCGGCGGGCACCAGCAGCACGTCGGCCGTCGCCGGGGCGGCGTGCATGTCGAGCACCACGTAGTCGGCCCCGAGCCGGTCGGACAGCGCGACCCGGGCGGCGTTCGACAGCTCCATCGCGGTGGCCACGACCGTCACGCTGTCGTGGTCGGCCGGCGGCGGATCGCCGGGCTCGTCCGGCGCCCCGCGGCCGACGACGGCGCCCTGGACCACGTCGACGGTGCTGGAGATCGTCGCGATCGACGCGCCGTCCCGCGTGAGGACCAGGCTCTCGCCGGGTTCGAGGGCGTCGACGAGCGCCACCACGTCTTCGGGCAGGCGGGCCACGTCGATCCGCGGCGCCGGACGGGCGGCGCGTCGGCGCGTCACCATGCCCGCGCCCCCGAGGCGCCGCCCGAGCGGATCAACATCCGGACCCCCTTCCGATGCCGTGATCTTGTTGGACGTCGACGTCCGGCCCTTGGTTCGGGCCGCGCCGAAGTTTCCCCGGACCTAGAGGCCGAAGGCGCCGCCCTCGACGAGGATGAGCAGGCCCAGGCCGATCAGGACCACGGGCAGCAGGACGTGCCCCCACCGGCTCAGGGCGCGGGCGACCAGGGGACGGGTGGCGAAGAGCCGTCCGGCCGCGCACCACACGCCGACCAGGACGAGGAACACGGCGACGTACCCGCCGGTGCCGCCCGGTCCGGCGGTGGCGAAGACCGGCACGTACACGCCGATGTTGTCGCCGCCGTTGGCGAAGGTGACCGCGGCGACCTCCAGCGCCCTCGGGCCGCCGGGCGGCTCGCCGTCCGGGTCGCCGTCGTCGCCGTCGCGCCGGTTCCGCCACGCCTGCCAGGCGGCCTTGACGCCCAGGGCGAGGGGGAGCAGCCCCAGGTACGGGATCAGCGCCCCGGGAAGGAAGGTCGCCCCGAAGCCCGCCGCCACGGCCACCGCCACCAGGGCCAGGAAGCCCAGGTACTGTCCCGCCACGATCCGGACGGCGACGCCCCGCCTGCCCGCGCCCTGGGCGAAGAACAACGCCAGGATCAGGATGTCGTCGATGTTGGTGACGGCGAACAGCCCCGCGGCCTGCCCGACGATGCCCAGATTCACCAGAGGGGGTCCTTCTATCCGGAGATGCCCGGATGACCCTACCGGGGCGCAGGCGAGAGCCGCCGGTGCGACGTCCCACACCGGACGGGTCCGGCCGAGTCCGGCCGAGGTGCTGTTGGACACCGCGCCGGGGCGGCTTCGCTGTCGTCCACCGGACGCGGCCGGTCGGGCACGCCCGGCGCGCCCCGGAGCGCTTCGGCCGCTTCCGCCGACTCCGACCGAAGGAGACCACCATGCGCGCACGCAGCGCACGCACAGCCGCCGTCCTCGCCGCCGTCGCCGGCGCCCTGACGCTGCCCGGCGGGCCGGCGCACGCCGGGCCGGACCTCCGGGCGGCCGACGGGCCGTGCCGGGCCGAGCAGACCCACCGCGTCGGCGGCAGCGTCATCAAGTACGAGCAGTTCGGGGCGCGGTCCGTCTGCCCGGCCGGCACCTACCAGCACTGGCACCAGGTCCACATCCGCTGCGGGATCGAGCCGGAGCGCCCCGGGCCCATGGTGGGCGGCACGTCCGTCTCGGAGGAGTGGTGCCCCAAGAACACCCTGCTCCAGGACTACTGGGTCACCCAAGGCCCTCAGGAGGGCTGACCGGCGAGGGCGCGGTCAGGCCGTCGCCCGCCGCGCCCAGGCCGGGGTCCACGTCCCGGCCTGGCGCTCGGCCGCCGTGGCGGCGAGGTGGGCGCGCAGGGTGGCCAGCGCCGGGTGCGGGTTGTCGCGGTGCCACAGGAGGGAGTGCGGGTAGACGGGCGTGGGGCCGGTGACCGGGATGCGGCGCAGCCCGTGACCGGCGGGCCAGACGAGCCGGGTCCGGTCGCCCATGAACGTGGCCAGGGCCGGGGTGTCGGCGATGGTGTCGAGGAGCACGTCGGAGCCGAAATTGGGGCCGGTCGCCTCGATGCTGAGGCCGAACTCGGCGACCAGGTCGTCGTAGAAGGCGGTCCACTCCGTGCCGGGGGCGAGGCCGGGCATCCAGATCCGGTGTCCGGCGAGCTGGTCGAGGGTCACCGAGCGGGCGTCGGCCAGCGCGTGGGCGGGGCCGGTGAGGAGCTGGAGTGCCTCGTCGGCGACCCAGGCGGACTCGACGTCGTCGGGAAGCGGCCGGCCGGGCATGGCGACGGCGCGGAAGGAGGCGTCGATCGTGCCGGACCGGATGGCGGAGACGGCCGCGTCGATGTCGAACAACATCACCACGTCGAGGTCGATGCCGGGGTACGCGTGATGGAAGCCGCGCATCAGGCCCGACCCCACGCCGCGCGAGGCCAGCACGTCGACCCGCAGCGGACGGCTGCCCGCCCGCACGGACGCGACCGCCCGCTCGGCGACCCGCAGCAGCTCGCGGGCGTGCGGCAGGAACGCCTGACCGTCGATGGTGAGCGTGGTGCCGCGCGGGGTGCGGGTGAACAGCCGCACCCCGAGGTCGCGTTCCAGGGCGGCGATGCGCTTGGAGACGGCCTGCTGGGTGACCGCCAGGTCGGCGGCGGCCTCCTGGAACTGCCCCGCCTCGGCGGCGGCGACGAAGGTCCGGACGATGTCGAGGTCCATGCGCACACCTTACGGACACAACCATCCGTTGTGCAGATCGGGCCACCCGGTTGTTTGATCTCCTGCTCACCGGCCCGATTGGATGCTCCCGATCGCGTATCGGTTGTACGGGCGAGTGACGAGGAGCGTCGGGGACATGAGGGACGGGCACCGGCTGGGCCGCCGGTTCGGATGGTTGTGGGCGGCGTACGGCACCAGCGCGCTCGGCACGTGGCTCGCCTTCGGCGCGTTCCCGCTGATCGCCGTCCAGGTGCTGCACGCCGGGCCGGCGGAGGTCGCGGCGCTGTCGGCCGTGGGCGCGGCGGTGGGCGCGGCCGTGGCGGTGCCGCTCGGCCCGTGGGTGGAGTTCCGCCGCAAGCGGCCCGTGCTGATCGCGGCGGACCTGGTGCGGTTCGCGGCGCTGCTGACGATCCCCGCCGCGTTCGCGCTCGGCGTGCTCACCTTCGTCCAGCTGCTGCTGGTCTCGGTCGTGGTGGCGGCGGCCGACATCACCTTCCGCGCCGCCTCCGGGGCGTACCTCAAGACGCTGCTGCCGGGCGAGCACCTGCTCGTCGCGAACGCCCGCCTGGAGTCCACGACCTGGACGACCACGATCGTCGGGCCGCCGCTGGGCGGCGCCGCCATCGCGCTCCTCGGCCCGGTCGCGACGGTGGTGGCCGACGCGGTCAGCTACCTGCTGTCGGCCCTGGGGGTGCGCGCGGCGGGCGGCGGCGAGCCGCGCCCCGAACGCCGGGAGCCCGCGCGCATGCGCGCCGGCGACCTGCTCGACGGCTGGCGGCACATCCTCGCCGACGCCGCGCTGCGCCCGCTGTTCCTCAACACCGCCCTGTTCAACGGGCTGCTGATGGCCGCCGACGCGCTGCTGGCCGTCCTGATGCTCGGCCGGCTGGGGTTCACCTCGTGGCAGTACGGTCTCGCCTTCGCCGTGCCCGCGATCGGCGGGCTGCTCGGGGCGCGGCTGGCCCGTCCGCTGGTCACCCGGTTCGGGCAGCACCGCGTCCTGGTCGTGACCGGGACGCTGCGCGCGGTGTGGCCGGTCGGGCTGGCCTTCGTGGGGCCGGGCACCGGAGGGCTGCTGCTGGTGATGGCCGTCGAACTCGGGCTCATCTTCTGCTGCGGCGTCTTCAACCCCGTCTCGGCCACCTACCGCCTCGAACGCACCCCGAACGACCGGATCACCCGCACGCTGTCGGCCTGGTCGGTGACGACCAAGGCGTCGACCGCGCTGCTGACGGCCGCGTGGGGGGTGCTGGGCGCCCTGCTCGGCCCCCGTCCGGCCATCGGCCTGGCCGGCGTGCTCCTGCTGGCGACCCCGCTGCTGCTTCCCCGGCGCGCCGCCGCGGCCCTTTCCGAGCCGGTGCCCGCGCCCCACGCCTGAATCCCCTCATCACCAAGGAGACAACGATGACCGTCACGTCCCCCGAGCTCGACCCCCGGACGTCCGCGCTGCTCGTCCTGGACCTCCAGCAGGGCGTGCTCGCCGCGCTCCCCGGCCTGGCGGAGCAGGAGGCGCTGCTGTCCCGGGTGGCCGACGCCGCCGCCGCCATGCGCGCGCACGGCGCCGCCGTCGTCCACGTGCGGCTCGGCTTCACCGAGGCCGACTGGGCGGCGATCCCGGCCGCCAACCCGACGTTCTCGCTCATCGGCCGCGGACGCCTGCTGCACCACGAGGACCCCGGCACGGACTTCCACCGGCGGGTCGCGCCCGAGCCGGGGGACCTCGTCGTCCGCAAGACCCGGGTCGGCGCGCTGTCCACGACGGACCTCGACCGGCGGTTGCGGGAGCGCGGGATCACCACCCTGGTCGTCGCCGGGCTCACCACCAGCGGCGCCGTCCTGTCCACCGTCGCCGACGCCGCCGACCGCGACTACCGGCTGCACGTCCTGTCGGACGGCGTCGCCGACCCGGACCCGGACCTCCACCGGACGCTGATGACCGGCGTGTTCCCGAGAACGGCCCACGTCGTCGACACCGCCGGGCTGCGTTCGCTCCTGGGCGAGAGCCGATGACCGCGAACGTTCGATTTCACTTTCGTATCGCGGGCGGGCCGAATTGCCCGTGCCCCCAATACTGGGTGCATGGCTCCCCTGAACGGCGATTTCGACGCGTTCGCCTCGATGATCGACGAAAGAGTCACGGCACGCAGGGCCGCTCCGGCGCTCGTCGTGAAGATCTGTAAGGGCACCCGGGCGGCCGCCCCCGGCGTCGTGGTCAAGGCGCTCGCCCGCCGGCTGCGCACGGCGGACGACCGGTCCCTCGTCCCGCATGCCGAGGTCGACGAGGCCACCGGCCTGGACGGGATCGTCGTCCAGCTGGGGAACACGACGCCACGCGGCTGGGGCACAGTACGTTTTCCCCGTTATCGGGTCTTGAAGGCGATAAAGGATGGTGAGCAGGCAACCGGTGCACTAGAGCTGGCTTTTCACGACCTTCACCCAAATCTCGCCTATTTCGTGCGGAATGCCAACCAGGTAGGCGGATTGTCGTTGTTTTTCCAGGTTCTCCTGTTCATTCTGGCGGGCTGGGCGATCCGCGGAGTTTTCCGCTGGTCGTGGCGCCGCCGGACCCGCGGCTGGTTCCCCGGCCACATCGGGCATGACAAGGCCGACTTCTTCCCGGAGGCCGGCCGGCTCATGTGGGGCCCCGACCGGGCGAAACAGGAGGGAGCCCTGCTCCGGGCGCTCCTGTGCGACCTGGAGGCCGCCTTCACCCCCAGGCTGTCACCGTGGCGGCGGCGTCGCCGCAGCAGGTTCGTGCTCTTCGTCACCGGCGACGCCGCGCTCACCGACCGCGTCGCCGACGCCGTACGGGACACCCGCGTACGCCGCACGATTGTGATCGCCGCGACGGCGTCCGGCGCCGAGGCCGCCGACCCGGACCTCAGGTGGACGGCGAGCGCTCTCGACGGCCAGACGGCCCTCGCCACGACGGAGGGCGTCATCCAGGGGACCGGCGGCCTCGACGCCGCCGCCCTGGCGGGCCGGACCAGGATCCCCGTGCGGCTCGGCAGCCCCGCGCTCGCCGCGACGGAGGCCGTGGCGCAGGGCCTGGCCGCCGTCGGGCTGGCGGCCGTGCTCGCGATCCCCTGGCTGCCCCCGATCCGGCCGCCGGACACCTCCTGCCTCGCGCGGCCCGCGCCCGGCCCGGCGAGCCCGCCCGCCCAGGTCCCGGACGCCGCCGGGGCGCAGAGCCTCTATGCCGCGGACAAGCAGCGGATCGAGGCCGAGAACGCCAGGGTCGAGGCCAAGGAGAAACAGGGATACACCGTCAAGACCGTGGTGTATCTCGGCTCCGGCGTCGCGACCTTCGAGCATCCCGAGTACAACGGCGTGCTCCCCGAACTGCGCGGGATCCGGCTGGCCCAGCAGAAGATGAACGACATGGCGGAGGCGACACCGCACAGCCGGCGCAACTACGACGGCAACGTCTTCGTGCGGGTGAACGTCGAGGAGGCCGGCGCCGGGTACGCGAAGGCGCCCGAGATGGCGCGCCGGATCGCGGCCCAGCCGGACCGGAAGGTGCTCGGCGTGATCGGGCTGGGCGAGAGCCGGAAGGAGACGATCGAGGCCCAGCGGATCCTCGGCGACGGCGGCCTGCCCATGCTGGGCATCGGCGCGACCTCGGAGACCTTCCAGTCGCACCCGCTCTATCACCAGGTCTCCTACGACAATCCGGAACAGGCCCGGCTCATCGCGGCCTTCGTCAGGAACGCCGGCGTCATCCCCGCCGATGACGGCACCTGCGCCCCCGCCGCCTCGGCCGTCATCCTCGGCGATCCCGACGACGACTACAGCAAGACCCTCAGCGACGACTTCGCCGCCGAGTTCCGGCCGAGCACCCAGCTGTGGTTCTCGCCGTCGAACAAGAGCCCCCAGCCCGGCGGCAAGACGGTGTACAGCCTGTCGGCGCTGGCCGACGAGACCTGCGCGATCGTCGCCAAGGACCCGCGGCGCACCCTGGTCCTCTGGCCGGGGCGGGCCCAGCGGCTGCGCGACTTCCTGCAGACCGTCAAGGGCAAGAACGCGTGCCCGAGCGCCCTCACCGTGCTGGCCGGTGCCGACGTCACCACCACGGTGACGCGCGCGCAGCAACTGTCGTTCGACGGCGTCACCCTGTACTACTCGGCGCACGCGCTCCCCAGCCGGCCGCCGAACGAGATGGGCAGGGAGTACCTCGCCCGCTACTCCGCCGCCTACGGTCACGACGCCTGGTACGACCACTGGCGCGGGCCGCTCGCCTACGACGCCCTCATGACCATGGCCACGGCCGTCAACACCGTCTGCCAGCTCAACAAGGCGGCGGGGTGCGGGCGGGGCTCGGTGCAGGTCCTGTCCTCCTTCGGCGTCGGCGGCGACGCCGGCCTGCGCGGCGCGACGGGGACGATCGTCTACCCGAGCGATCCCCGCAACGCGTCGGGCGCGGTGACCGTCGTGCCGTCCGACAAGAGGTTCCTCATCCTCCGGGACACCCCCCAAGGGCCGGTGGTGGCCATGGAGTGCGGCCGCCGCGACGGCGGCGACGTGAAGACCACCTGGGGCCCGCACGGCGAGTTCGCCTGCCCCCGCCGCTGAGCCCGTGCGCTGACCTCGGCGCGGGCCCGTCACTCCGGGATCAGGCACCGCTCCTGGTGTGCAGGACGAGGCCGCCGTCGTCCGCGGGCCCGAACCCGAGCTCCCGCAGCTCGGGGACGTCGATCGCGGTGACGACGCCCAGGGCGCCCGCCTCGGCCACCTCGTGGACCGCGAGGCGGCCCAGCGCCCGGCCGACGCCGCCGGGAACCCGATCCGCACGGCGTACGTGTTCGGGTCCCGCCGCCAGCGGAAGACCACCAGCAGGCCGTCGCCCTCCGCCACGACCTCGACCCCGGCGAACCCCGCCGTCACGGCGCCCGGACGCAGCAGCCGCGCCCTGACGGCTGCGAGCGCATCGGCCCGCGACCACTCGACAGTCACGCCTCCAGGCTGTCACATGCGCGGGCGGGCAGGGCCGTCGCTCACCTGTCGCCGGGCTCCGCGGGGCAGGGGTCGCCGACGTGGACGTGCGGCACCGGGTAGAGCACCTTGCGACGCTGCTCGGTCAGGCCGCTGAGCCAGGACTCGTCGTAGACGTAGCCGTACCTGCTGCCCGCCCATACCGGGCCGTAGCGGTAGATGACCACGCGGCGTTCGCCGGGGTTGGTCCGGGTGGAGCCGCCGTGCATGAGCCCGTCCACGAAGAGCAGCGCGTCGCCCTTCTCCAGGTGGACGGGGATCGCGCCCGGCAGGGTGTCCATGCGGTCGCCCCTGGCGTAGTCGCCGCCCAGCGGGTGCCGGAAGTTCGACTTGTGCGAGCCCGGCACCACCATGGTCGCGCCGTCGCCCTCGCCGATGTCGGTCAGCGCGAGGATGATGTTGACCTGGCCGCAGCGGAAGACGCCGTGGTCGTAGCGGTAGCCGCAGCGCAGCGCGGTGCGGTAGCCGCCGGAGTGCACGGGGTGGTGCCCGCCCGACTCGCGGATCGAGGCGATCGTCTCGTCGACGAAGACGCCGGGGATGTAGCTGTCCTCCTCGCCCGCGTAGTGCCTGACCAGGTCGAACCAGCTCGGGTGGTCGACCAGCTCCTCGAACGGCCGGCCCGCCGCCACGGCCTGGTGCAGCTCGAAGCCGGTCTCGGGGGTGTAGTCGCGGCGCTGGGCGCCCCGGTACCACTCGCCCCTGGCCAGGTGGCGGGGGAAGGCGTCGAACTCCTCGTTGAGCCGCCGCAGCAGATCCGCGTCCACGGCGTTCCTGAGGATCAGGTAGCCGTTGAGGTCGAACATGAAGTCGTCCAGCTCGGACATGGTGGAACCTCCGGGGTGTGGTGAGATGCCGCCACTCTGCCGCGACGACCTCATTCCGGTCATCCACCCGAAAGATCCGAGATGTCGCATATCCTCAAGGTGTGCAGTCTCTCGCCCAGGTCATCGGCCTGCAGGCGTTCCACGTGACGTCGGGCCCCATGCCCCGCTCCCACATCCACCCCGAGGTCGAGTTCAACCTCGTCCTGTCGGGCACCGCCAGGTACGCGACCGTCGGCGGCGAGGTGGACCTGCCGCCCGGCCGGCTCGCCGTCTTCTGGGGCGGCTACCCGCACCGGCTGCTCACGGCCGAGGGCGTGGACTTCCTCTGGGCCACCGTCCCGCTGAGCGCCGTCATCGGCCACGACCCGCTGCGCGGCGCGGTCGAGCGGGCGCTGTCGGGAGAGTTCCTGTACGGCACCGCCGCCGAGGGCGAGCACGACCGTTTCCTCATGAGCCGCTGGGACCGGGAGCTGCGCCACGAGCCGGCCCCCGCCGTGGCCGAGGTATGCCTACTGGAGATGCACGCCCGGCTGGCCCGCCTGACCGGCGGGCCGCGCGAGACGGCGCCCACCGAAGCCGCGGCGGCCGGATCGGCCGAGCGGATGCTGGCCGTCGTCGCCCGCCGCTACACCGAGCGGCTGACGGTCGAGGAGATCGCCGAAGCCGCCGGGGTGCACCCCACCTACGCGGCCCTGGCCTTCAAGCGGGCCCTCGGCATGCCCGTCTGGCAGTACGTCACCCGGCTGCGGGTCGCCCACGCCTGCCGGTTGCTGCTGGTCACCGGCTGGGGCGTCGACAGGGTCGCGCACGCCAGCGGCTTCCAGACGAGGTCGAGCTTCTACCGGGCCTTCGGCGAGTCGACCGGCCTGACGCCCACGGAGTTCAGGCGGCGGGCGATCGCCGACGGTGGATGCCCTCCGTGACGCCCGCCGGGAGGCGCACGGTGACGCGGAGGCCCCCGGACGGGCGGGGGACGAGGTCGAGCGTCCCGTCGTGCGCCCGCACGATGCTGCCGACGATCGCCAGGCCCAGCCCGACCCCCGCGTGGTCGGCGCGGACGCGGTCGGTGCCCCGCCGGAACGGCTCCACCAGCGTGGGGACCACGTCCGGGGGCAGCTCGTCGCCGGTGTTCTCGACGGTGAGGGTCACCGTGCCGGCGTGCACGGCGGTCGTGACCCACACCGTGCCCTGTCCGGCGAGGTTGTGCACGATCGCGTTGTGCACGAGGTTCGTCGTCATCTGGAGCAGCAGCGCGGGTGAGCCGGTGGCGGGGGCCAGGTCTCCGGCGGTCTCGACGGCGAGGCCACGCCGCTCGGCCAGGGGCAGCAGCGTCTCGACGGCCTCCTCCGCGATCAGCGACAGGTCGACGCGCTCGCGCGGGAAGGACCGCTGGTCGGCCCGGCTGAGCAGGAGCAACGCCTCGGTGAGGTCGATCGCCCGGGTGTTGACCAGATGGAGGCGGTCGACCAGCTCGGCGGGGTCGCGGGTGGGGTCGGTGCGGGCGACGTCGAGCAGCGTCCGGGCGACGGCGAGCGGGGTGCGCAGCTCGTGGGAGGCGTTGGCGGCGAATCTCCGCTGCTCGGCGACGTGCGCTTCGAGCCGTACGAGCATGGTGTCGAAGGCGTCGGCGAGCTCGCGCAGCTCGTCCGCGCGGCCCGGCAGCCGGATGCGGTGGGAGAGCGAGCCGGCGGTGGCCCTGCGGGCGGCGTCGGTGATGCGGGTCAGCGGCGCGAGCATCCGGCCGGCCAGCAGCCACCCGCCCACGAGCCCGAACACCAGCAGGAACGCCAGCACGAGAGCCGCGACCGGGGTGAACGACCGCACGATGGCCGAGCGGTTGACCAGGAAGTCGCCGGTGGAGTAGATGGCGTCATCGGGCAGACCGCGCATGTAGTAGACGCCCACCGCGCCGAGCGGCACGAGGCCCGCGACCACGAGGAACCCGGCGTAGCTCAGGGTGAGCTTGAGCCGCACGCTCAGCCCGGGGGCCCTACCCACGGTCCTCCCCCTCGCGCCCGGCGGCGGGCGCCGTGTCGATGCGGTAGCCGACCCCCGCCACGGTGGCGATCACCCAGGGCTCGCCGAGGCGCTTGCGCAGGGACGAGACCGTGATGCGGACGGCGTTGGTGAAGGGGTCGGCGTGCTCGTCCCACGCCCGCTCCAGGAGCTCCTCGGCGCTGACGACCCCGCCCTCGGCGGCGACGAGGACTTCCAGCACGGCGAACTGCTTGCGGGTGAGCGCGACGTAGCGGCCGTCGCGGAAGACCTCGCGGCGGAACGGGTCGAGGCGCAGGCCCGCGATCTCGCGCACCGGCGGCCTGCTGTGGCCCCGCCTGCGGTCGAGCGCCCTGAGACGGAGCACGAGTTCGCGCAGCTCGAAGGGCTTGGTGAGGTAGTCGTCGGCGCCCAGTTCGAACCCGCTGGCCTTGTCGTCGAGCCGGTCGGCGGCGGTGAGCATGAGGATGGGCATGCCGCTGCCGGAGGCGACGATGTGCCCGGCGATCTCGTCGCCTGACGGGCCCGGGATGTCGCGGTCGAGGACGGCGATGTCGTAGGCGTTGACGCTCAGCAGCTCCAGGGCGGTGTTCCCGTCGCCGGCGATGTCGGCGGCGATCGCTTCCAGGCGCAGGCCGTCGCGGACGGCTTCGGCCAGATAGGGCTCGTCCTCGACGATCAGTACCCGCATACCCCTGACCGTACGGCCCGCGGCCTATCGCCGGCATATGAAAAATCCCATACGGGCCGGCAACGGCCCGCTGCCTTGACTGGCGGCATGATACCCAGCGGACCAGCACGAACGGCAGCCCGCCGGACCCGGTCGGCCCTGGTGGCCGCGCTCGTCGTCCTCGGCGTGACGCTCGCGGCCGGCGTCGTCGTCCACCGGGCGGCGACGTCCCTGACCGTCTCGGCGTACGACGAGGCCGAGGGGGCCGTGCCCGAGGGCGTGACGGTCTTCGACGACGGGATCCCGGCCGTCGCCGGCCTCGACGCCGACCTGCTCCGGGCCCTGCGCCGGGCGGCGGCCGAGGCCGCGGGCGACGGCGTCGAGTTCGTCGTCAACAGCGGCCGGCGTTCCCCGGCCTACCAGGAACGGCTGCGCCGGGAGGCGGTCGCCCGGTACGGCTCGGAGCGGGAGGCCGCCCGATGGGTCGCCTCCCCGGACACGTCGCTGCACGTGTCGGGGGACGCGGTGGACCTCGGAGCGGCCGCCGCCGGATGGTTGTCGGCGCACGGCGCCGCGTACGGGCTGTGCCAGATCTACCGGAACGAGCCTTGGCACTACGAACTGCGTCCGGAAGCCGTCGATCGCGGCTGCCCGCGCCGGTACGCCGACCCCACCCGCGACCCGAGGCTGCGGCGCTGACCGGCGTCCTCCTCAGGACAGGGGCACGCCGCGGTAGGCGCGCCAGAGCGCCAGGTCGTAGCCCAGGCCCAGGGCCGCGCCGAGCAGCAGGGGAGCGCCCAGCGCGGCCAGCGTGCCGGTCAGCATGGTGGTGGCGGCGATCGGGGCGACCGAGACGGCGACGCTGCGGGCCAGGCTGGTCATGCTGGCGGCGGCCGTACGCTGCCCCGGCGGGACGACCGCGGCCGTGAACGCCTGCCGCGCCGGTACGTCGATCTTGGACACCGTCTGGCGGAGCAGCAGCAGGACGACGGCGGTGGCCAGGTCCGGGGCGAACGGGATGCAGGCCAGCAGCAGGTTGGCCACGGTGTGGGGGAGGAGCATCGTGGCCAGCAGGCCGCGCCGGGCGGCCAGCAGCGGCGCGGTGAGCTGGGCCAGGGCAGGGAGCAGGTTGGCGGCGAAGAACACCAGGCCCAGCTGGGTGGTCGTCGCGCCGAAGCGATGGGCGAACCACCAGGCCAGCACCGCCTGGACGGCCAGCCCGCCGGCCAGGGCGTCCAGCGCGGACAGCCCGGCCAGCAGCCGGATCTGGCCGGGCACCCGCCCGCGACGCCGTTCCGGGCCGGCGGGCGCGGTCCGGGGCGGCTCGGCCTGCGGCGTCAGGTTCCAGAACAGCGTCACGGCCCCGGCCGCCAGGAGCGCGTAGAGGGCGAAGGCGGCGTCGGGGGCCGACGTCCAGGTCTGGAGCCCGAGCCCGGCGGCGGCCAGCGCGCCCAGCGCGCCGGAGGCCAGGGCGGTGACGTTGTAGCAGGTGAAGACGGACGTGTGCCGGGCCGGGGCGCAGGTCTGGGCGAGGATGGCCTGCTCCACCCCGGAGAAGGGCGTGTTGTCGTTGGTGGAGGGCGAGATCGTCCCGATGAAGGCGGCGGCGATCAGGACGGGGTAGGACTCGCTGAGCGCGAACACGGCCCCGGTCACCGCCATCAGGCAGCCGCAGGCGACCAGCGTCCGGCGCCGCCCCCACACGTCGGCGAACAGGCCCAGCAGCAGGCTCGCGAAGACCGATCCGGCGGCGGCCACGGCCAGCAGCAGGCCGGTCTGCCAGGGGGCGTCGCCGTCCTGGGTGAGCAGCTCGGCGAGGAGCACGCTGGTGCATCCGTAGCCGAAGGTCCGCAGCGCCCGTGCCGCGACGACCAGCAGCCCGTTACGCCCCAGTTCGATCGGAAACAGGCTCCTGGCCTGCGTGTTCGGCATGGGGCATGATGCCCCGGGCGGCGCGGCGGACGTGCCGCGAACGCCCGAAGACGCACGACGATGTTGCGCGGGCCCGCCGCCGCGTCAGGTGGCGGGTTGGAGGTGGACGTGCAGGTCGGTGGCGTGGGCGGGGGCGGGGTGGCCGTCCGGGTCGGTGACGGCGGTCACGGCCAGGCCGGCGGCCGCGGCCAGCTCCGCGAACACCTCGCGGGGGTACCAGTGCAGGACCCACGGGCGTTCGGCGACGGTGACGTCCGGGCCGTGGTGGCGTTCGTAGCGCAGGAGGGTCGTCTGCGTCCGGGCGGTCTCGTCGCGTCGCTGGGAGACGACGGACACCCGCAGGCCGGCGCCGTCGGGGCCGACGGCCGTGCGCGCCCGGCCGATCTGGTCGGCCGGGGCCGGGTCGGGAGTGAACAGCGGCACCAGCGCGACACCGCCCTCGTCCAGGTGGGCGCGGATGCCGCGCAGGGCGGCCAGCGCCGTGGCGTCGTCGGGAAGCAGGGTGAAGGTCGGCCCGGCGAGGAAGATCGCCCGGTACCGGCGGGGCAGGCTCAGGCTCTCCATGCGCTGGTGGAACAGTGTCACCGACACGTCCAGCTCGCCGGCCCGGCGCCGGAGCCGCGCCAGCATGTCCGCCGAGGAGTCGACGCCGTCGACCTCCAGGCCGCGCCGGCGCAGCTCCAGCAGGGGATCGCCGTCCCCGCAGCCCAGTTCCAGCGCGGGGACGCCGGTACGCTCGACGAAGGCGGCATAGGGCTCCGGGTCCTGGGAGACGGATTTCAGCGGTCCGTAGAGCTCCGCGACGAGGCCGGTGTAGAAGTCAGCTGGATCCACCTTCGTCACGGTACGCACATGATCCAGAAGGTTCACTCCATTATCGAGTCCGGGACGGCCGTCGAGACGTGCCAGAATCCGGTGTACCGGCCGCCGCGGCGCAGCAGCTCGTCGTGGCCGCCCGCCTCCACGATCCGGCCGCCGTCGAGCACGACGGGGGCGTCCTTCAGCAGCGCCCGCGCGATCGAGACGCGCTGACGCTCACCGCCGGACAGGCCGGTGTCCTCGCCGATCACCGTGTCGTACCCGCGGGGCAGTTCCAGGACGCGCTCGTGGATGTGCGCGAGCCGGGCGGCGCGCACGATCTCCTCGCGGGCGGCGTCCGGCACGCCGAGCGCGATGTTGTCCGCGACGGACGCGCGCAGCAGGCGGACGTCCTGGAAGACGAAGGAGACCCGCCGGTAGAGCTCCCGGCTGCCGATCTCGCGCAGATCGACCCCGCCCAGGACGACCGAGCCGTGCGTCGGGTCGAAGAACCGCGGCAGCAGCCGCACCAGCGTGGACTTCCCGCCGCCCGACGGTCCGACGACCGCGGTGACCGTGCCGGGCTCCAGCTCCAGGTCGATCCCGCGCAGCACCTCGCGGCCGTCGTCGTAGCCGAACCGCACGTCCCGCAGCTCGATCCGGTGCCCCCGGGGCACGACCGGACGGGCGGGCTCCGGCAGCGGCGGCGCCAGGCCCGCGACCGCGCCGATCACCTGCGACACGACGACGGCGACGAACGCCGGGACGTGCGGGCGCAGCAGCCCGCCCGCACCCGGTTCCGGCGGCGGGACGGCCTCGGGCGGTTCGGGGGCGGGCCGGTGTCCCCGGCTCGGATCGCGGCTGCCGGTCATGGGTCCTCCAATTCCGCTACCTGAAGTATCGATACTCGAGGTAGCGCAATCGGATATCGTTCAGGCATGTCCCGAGCGAGCACTTCCGCCAGACCGCCCGGTCGCCCGCGCACCGGCGTCAACGCCGAGGTGTTCGCCGCCACGTTGCGCACCGTCCACGAGCTCGGCTACGCGCGGGCCACCGTCGAGCGCATCGCCGCCGCGGCCGGTGTGGCGAAGACGACGGTCTACCGGCGCTGGCCGACGAAGGGCGAGCTGATCGTCGACTGCCTGCTCGACGCGTTCGGCCCGGCGCCGCTGGAGGGCGCCGACCGGGCCGAGATCATGTCCTCGACCATCCGCTGGATCGCGGGGAAGGTCAGCGAGCCGGGCACGGGCGACGCGTTCGCGGGCGTGTTCAGCGACGCCGTCAGCGATCCGGCCCTGCGCGAGGTCCTGTCCACCCGGTTCCAGGACCCGTACCGGCTGGCGCTCCAGGAGGCGCTCGGCGAGCCGGAGCAGCGCGTCCTGCTCTACATCGACGTCGTCGTCGGCACCTTGCTCCACCGGATGGGCATGACCGGCGAGCCGATGGTCGAGGCCGACGTCCACGCGCTGACCGAGATGGTGCTGCGGCACTTCGCCGACGGGCCCGGAGGAGCGCCCGGCGCCTGATCTCCGTGCCGCGTCGGCTCTGCGGGTGATCAGGCGAGGAGTTCCCGGCGGAGTGGACGGGCCGGGCGCCGCCGTACGCCGACGCCCGGCGCCTGCGCCGGTGCGGGGGTCACGACACCCCGGAGGCGATCTTGTTCAGCAGGCCCTGACCGCCGGAGGCGGCCTGGGCGGGCTTGTGGACGTGGGCCGTGCCCGCCGGGGCCGGCCAGGCGGGGCCGAAACCGGGGTAGGGGTGGGGCAGCGGGACGGGAGCGGCGGCGCGGGCCGGCCCGGCCAGCGCGGCGGAGGCCAGCACGCCGGCCACGGCGGCGGTGATCGCGAGGCCGGCTGATCCGCGTCTTCTCTTGAACATTTCGAGGTCCCCTCGACGTGGTCTGGAAGGACCGCCGAGAGTAGCAGATTGTCATTGCTCAAGTACAGACAGTCACAAGGCGTGGGGTGAGGCAGTAGCGTCTGCGCACGTGAGCGATTACACACTGTCACCGTCGGTCGGCCCCCGGTCCCTGCGGCGGTGGGTCGTGCTGCTGCTCTGCTGGGCCTCGCTCACCATGACCTCCGTCGACCGTTCCACCTGGGGGCCCGCGTCGCTGCAGGCGGGCGAGGCGCTGGGGGTGTCGCTGGCGGGGCTGGGGGCGTTCGCGACGGCGTACTACGTCGGTTACGTGCTGTCCAACATCGGCGGCGGGCTGCTCGGCGACCGGATCGGCAGCCGGGTCGTGTTGTCGGGGTCGCTGTTCACGGCGGGCGGCTTCATGATCGTTTTCGGGTCCGTGCCGTCCGCCGGGGCCGGGATCGCGGTGCAGGCGCTGATCGGGCTCTGCGCGGGGGCCGACTTCGCGGCGGGCGTCAAGCTCATCGCGTCCTGGTTCGGCGAGCGGGAGCGCGGGCTGGCGATGGGCGTGTTCACCATGGCCTCCTCGCTCGGCACGATGATCGCCAACGTGCTCGTGCCCCGGCTGATCCAGTGGTACGACTGGCGGGCCTCGTACCACCTGTTCGGGATCGTGTCGATGGGGCTCGCGCTGGTGTGCCTGACACTGCTGCGCGACCGGCGCGAGCCGCCGGCCGCGCGCCCGTCGCTGCGCGGCCTGGCCCGCGACCGCGACCTGCTGCTGATCGGCCTGGCCGGCTTCGGCGGGCTGTGGGGCACGTACGGCTTCGTGACCTGGTCCAACACCCTCATGGTGAAGGGGCACGGGCTGGACCCGGTGACGGCGGGGACGGTCGTCGTGGTGTTCGCGGCGGCGGGCGCGGTGGGCAAACCGGTCATCGGCCTGGCCACCGACCTGGCCGGACGCGGGCGCAAACGCCCGGCGGTCGCCGTGCTGGTGGCCTTCGCCGGCTGCCTGCTGCTGTTCGGCCGCATGGAGACGGAGACGGCGTTCCTGGTGACGGCCGGGTTCGCGGGGTTGGGCGCGTACCTGTACTCGCCGTTGCTGATCGCCATGGTGCCCGGCCTGTCGGGGACGGCGCGAGCCGGCTCGGCGGCGGGCGCGACGAACGCGGTGGCGCAACTGGGCAGCGTGACCGTGCCGGTCGTCGTGGGGGCGGTCTACCAGGCCGGCGGCTCCTTCTCCGCCGCGTTCGCCACCCTGGCCGCCGGGCCCGTGGCGGGCGCGGTGGCGCTGTGCTTCGTCCGTGAGGCGCGCGGCCGGTCGAGAACCGGCC